>NZ_JBNTKB010000003.1:290883-344169 GCF_051195155.1 Halobaculum sp. P14 | reverse complement strand
GCTCCCGGCGTTCCAGCGTGGGAGCGGTATTCGAGATTAGCCTCAGTTTCCCGAGGTTATCTCGATCCGTAGGGTAGATTGGCCACGTGTTACTGAGCTATCTGCCACGAGTATGAACTCGTACGACTAGCATGGCTAAATCGGACTCCGATAGCAATGACCTCCGGCAGGATCAACCGGAATGTTCCTGTCCTGACGGACAGGGGGTGGCGGGTCGATTGGTGACACCGTTGTATCAGCCAGATGTCACCAAGCTATCGGGGCTAACATCAGATACCGTCTTGCGGCGGACCGCAGGGGCGGAATCCTCATCCTGCCGCCCGGGTGGGCGGCGTGTCGTTCACATCACTACCAAATGCAGGTTCATACAAAAGGCCGTCGTCTCGCGGCCGCCTCGTGCCGACGACTCATGGGACAAACGTTCACACACTGAGCCGTGCCGTCCCCGACATCCCAGACGGATTCCAGCGTCAGACGGCAGACAGGGCCTTGCGAGCAGCAACTCCCCGCCGAACCGGCCGGATGAGTAACGACTTTGCGGCCGCGCGGCCGAGACCGAGACAGATGACGCCCGACTTCTCGCGGCTCGACGCGCTGCTGGCTGAGGCGGACGCGGACGCGTACTGTCTGGACTCGGACAGTTCCGACTCGAACCAGCTGTACCTCTCCGGGTTCGACGCCCCCGACACGTTCTTCACCGCGTACACGCACGCGGAGACAGCGGTGCTGGTGTCGGGACTGGAGTACGGCCGCGCGAAAAAGGAGTCGCGCGCGGACACGGTCGCGCGCCTCGCGGAGTACGACCACGTCGACCGCGTCGAGGAGCACGGCGAGGCCGAGGGGACCGTTCGGACCTACGCCGCCTTCCTGGACGACCTCGGAGTCGACGCGGCCGTCGTCCCGGAGCGGTTCCCAGTGGGTGTCGCGGACGGCCTCCGGGACCGCGGCGTCGACGTCGCGGTCGACACCGACGACGTCGTCGAGGACATCCGCGCGACGAAGACCGACGAGGAGGTCGAGCACGTCCGCACCGCCCAGAAGGCCAACGAGGCGGCGATGCGCGCGGCGGAGACGCTCATCGCCGACGCGGCCGTCGACGGCGACGTTCTGGTCCACGACGGCGAGCCGCTGACCAGCGAGCGGGTCCGAGAGGAGATCGAGGTGACGCTGCTCCGACACGGCTGCGCGCTCGACGAAACCATCGTGGCCTGCGGCGCGGACGCCGCGGACCCGCACAACCGCGGGAGCGGCCCGCTCGAACCCGGCGAGCCCGTCGTCGTCGACATCTTCCCGCGCGACAAGGCGTCGAAGTACCACGCCGACATGACGCGGACGTTCCTCCGCGGCGACCCCGACGACGAGGTTCGGACGCGGTACGACGTCACCCACGACGCGCTCCGGCGCGCGCTCGACGCCGTCGAACCGGGCGTCACCGGCGCGGAGGTACACGACGTCGTCTGTGACACCTACGAGGAGGCGGGCTACGAGACGCTGCGGTCGGACCCGACGACCGAAACCGGGTTCATCCACTCCACGGGCCACGGCGTCGGCCTCGACGTCCACGAACAGCCGGGCGTCAATCCCCGCGGCGAGGAGCTGAAGCCGGGGCACGTCGTCACCATCGAACCCGGCCTGTACGACCCCGCGGTGGGCGGTATCCGCATCGAGGACATCGTCGTCGTCACCGAGGACGGCCACGAGAACCTCACGGACTACCCCGTCGAACTGGTCGTCGACTGACCGCGACCGCGACCGCGACGCCGCTGTCGACGGAGCCGGCCAGCCTGACAGCGCGTCGAAACCTTTTCGTCCCCGCACGCCACCGCTGTGGACGACCGTGACTCCCGGACACAGCCGAAGCACCCTCGAACCGCACCGACCATGCCGCTGAAAAGTGGCGTCTCGCACGCGTTCGGCGCGCTCGCGAGCGTCGGCTTCGCCGCCGTCGTCGACACCTACCTGGCGAACAACTACGCGTCCGTCGCCGCCGTGTTCAGGGCCGTCGGGGCGCCGCTCGCCGCGGCGCTCGGCGGGTCGCTGGACGGCGAACTCGCCGGGGCGCTCGTTCTCGCCTCGGCGCTGGCGTTCCTGTGGGGGACGACGTACCACCTCGTCCGGCACTGACCGGCGAACGGACGGCGGCGGCGGACGGTCGCCGGCGTCGACGCGACTCACCTAACCGATACGCTTTCACGGCCGGTCGGGCTGCATACGTCCATGAAGCTGCTCGTCGTCGGCGCCGGTGAGATGGGCCGGTGGCTCGCGCGGACGCTGCGTCCCGCGGTCGACCGCGTCGCCTTCGCCGACACGAACCCACAGACAGCGATGGACGCCGCCGAGGCCGTCGTCGACGGCCGTGTCGTCCCGGCGGACACCGACGAGTCGTTCGACTGCGTCGCGCTCGCGGTGCCGATGCCGGCCGTCGCGGACGCGGTCGAGCGGTACGCGCCGAACGCCGCCGACGGCGCGATGGTCGACGTCTCCGGGGTGATGGCGGAGCCGCTCGCCGCGATGGAGGAGCACGTGGACGGCGAGTACGCCAGTTTCCACCCGCTGTTCGCGCCGCCGCGCGCGCCGGGCCGGGTCGCCTACGTCCCGGGCGTCGCGGGCTCGTTCGTCGACGGCGTCCGCGACGGACTGACGGCCGCCGGCAACGACGTCTTCGAGACGACGGCCGCCGAGCACGACGAGGCGATGGAGACGGTTCAGACCGCGGCGCACACCGCGGTGCTGTCGTACGCGCTCGCTGCCGACGACGTCGACGACCGGTTCCAGACCCCGGTTTCTTCGGGGCTCACCGACCTCGCCGCGACGATGGCGGAGGGGCACCCGGCGACGTACGCCGACATCCGCGAGGCGTTCGGCGGCGCCGACGACGTCGCCGACGCGGCACAGGTGCTCGCCGACGCCGACCGCGACACCTTCGAGGAACTGTTCGCGGAGGTCCGCGACCGCGTCGACGCGGCGTCCCGGTTCGACGGCGACGGTGGCGGTGACGGCGACCGCGACGCCGACGACGGCGAGTCCGGTTCGGCAGGCGGAACGGGAACGGACGGCGGCGGCGACGCCGGAGCCGGCCGATGAGCGCCGTCGACCGCGAGGCACTCCGGGACACCGCGAAGTACCTGCGGCGCGCCCGGCCCGTCGACCCCGACGAGATATTCGAGTACCTCCCCGACCAGCCGCATCCGGCGGTCGTCCGGCGGGCGCTGCGCGAGGAGGCGTACGACCTCGGGCTGTTCGAACGCGACGACGGGACGTTCGTCCCGGCGAACGACGACCCGGTCGACCCGCCGGGCTGGCAGCCGTCGGCGTTCCCGGAGCGGTACGCGCACGCGTTCGAGGACCTGCTCGTCGAGCGGTTCGGCCGCGAGTGGGCGACCGGCGACTCCGGCGACGAACTGCGCGACGTCATCCGGCGGATGAAAGAGGACTACTACCGCGGCCGCGACGTGGAGTACGACGCGGACGCGGCGCTCGGCTACGGCGTGTATCACCTCCCGGATTTCTACGCCGCGGTCGGCTACGTCCTCGACACGCTCGCCGAGCGGGGGCTGCTCCCGCGGCAGCTCCGCGTCCTCGACGTCGGCGCCGGCGTCGGCGGCCCGATGCTCGGCGTCCACGACTATCTGCCCGACGACGCGCTCGTCGACTACCACGCCGTCGAGCCGAGCGCGAACGCCGACGTGTTCGACCGGCTCGCCGACGAGACGCGCCGGAACGTCAGGACGACGACTCACCGGACGACCGCCGAGGCGTTCGACCCGGAGTCGGTCGGCGCCGTCGACCTCGTGCTGTTCGGGAACGTGCTCTCGGAGCTCGACGACCCGGAGGCGGTCGTCGAGACGTACCTGGACGCGATGGCGGACGACGGCGCCTGCGTCCTGCTCGCGCCGGCGGACCTGAACACGTCGACGCAGCTCCGGTCGGTCGAACGCAGCGTCGCCCCGCCCGACGGCGACGTGACGGTGTACGCGCCGGACCTGCGGCTGTGGCCCGGCGAGGAGCCGTCGGACCGCGGCTGGTCGTTCGACGACCGGCCCGCCCTGGAGACGCCGGGGTTCCAGCGCCGCCTCGACGACGCCGCCGACCGGAGACACGACGAGGAGCCCGGCGCCTTCTGCAACACGGACGTGAAGTTCTCGTACGCCGTGCTCCGGACCGACGGCGAGCGCCGCGTCCCCATCGTCGCCAGCGGCGAGCGGCACGCGAAGCTCGCGAACTCGGAAGCGCACGTCACCGACCGCGTGAACCTCCTCGCCGTGAAGCTCTCGCAGAACCTCGCGTCGGGCGATGCGAACCCGCTGTTCAAGGTCGGTGACGGCTCCGAACGCCTCGAACACTACGCGGTGCTCACCGGCGAGTCGTCGCTGAACCGCGACCTCAGCGAGGCCCCGTACGGCGCCGTGTTACAGTTCGAGAACGTCCTGGTCCTGTGGAACGACGACGAGGGCGCGTACAACCTGGTCTGCGAGAAGGAGACCGTCGTCGACGCGCTCGTGCCCTGAGTCGGCGCGAACCAGAATCGGCCCGAACCGGGGTCGAAGCGGCCTCGCGCGGCGCCCGTCAGTCCAGCCCGTAGCGGCGGACGGCGGTGCGGGCGCCCGCGACGCCGGCGACGCCGAGCGCGACGACGGCGGCGACGGCGAGGTACGTCGACGTGTCGGCGGAGCCGACCGCGAGTTTCGCGGCGACGTTCGCGGGGTTCACGGGGGAGAGCGCGGCGGCGCCGAACAGGCCGAGCACGCCGAGCGAGTAGACGGTCTGTGCGGCGCGGCGGTCAGGCGACACCAGCGCGACGGCGGCGCCGAGCGCCGTGACGAGCGCGGCCAGCCCGGCGGTCAGGCCGAGCAGCGACACGACGCCGGCGGCGGTGCCGACGGCGCTCGACGCGGGGGCGATGGCTGTGCCGTTCAGCGACAGCAGCGCGAGCCACAGCGCCGCCTGCACCGGCGCGAGGCCGGCGGCGGCGAGCAGTTTCCCCTCCACGATGTCGGTGAGCGTCACCGGGGCGACCCGGAGCAGTTCGAGCGTGCCGCGCTCCACCTCCTCGGTGAGCGAGTCCACCGTCACCGACCCGGTGATGAACACCGGGAGGAACAGCAGCAGCGGCACCAGCACGGTGTAGGTGAACCCGAAGTACGGCGACGCGCCGGCGCGCGGCGGCAGTTCCAGCGGCGTCGACGTCAGGTGCGCGGCGCGGTCGGCGCGCTCGGCGCGCTCCAACGCCCGCAGCGCCTCCCGCGCCTGCACGACGACGAGCGTCGAGGCGACCCCCTGGTCGGGGACGAGCACCCTGACTTCGAGGACGTGCCGCGGCGTCTCCGTGACGAGCAGCGCGGCGTCGACTTCGCGGGCGGTGAACGCGTCGACGGCTGCCTGCTTGGTCTCGTACAGCCGCGGCTCCATGCTGTCGGTGGACTCGGCCGCCGCCGCGAGTTCGTCCGCGGCGTCGCCGGCGACCGCGGTTTCGACGGTGATGCCGGCGGCGTTCCCGGGGTCGTACAGCGAGACGAGCCCGACGACGAGGAACGACGAGAACGCCGCGACGAACAGCTGGATGAGCAGCGCGAGCACGATGGTCTTCTCCGAGCGCAGCGACGCGAGTTCGCGCTTCGCGATGACGACCCGCGGGTCCCGGTCCCGGTCGGCTCGCTCTGCGGCGGCAGTCCCCGGCTTCGGCGCGGGCGAGTCACCCAAGGGTCATCACCACCGCGAAGTCGTACGCGAAGTGAATCGCGGCCGCGACGGCGAGAGTCACGGCCCACGACGCCCGGTCGCGGGTCGCGCCGACCGCCGAGACGGCCGCGGTGACGACGTGCAACAGGAGCGGCGCGGCGAGCAGCGCGACGCCGACGGCCGGGCTCACCCCGGACGGCGCGAACGCGGCCTGCCCGAGAGGCAGCGAGCCGAGCCCGACGAGCTGGACGACCGCGGTCGCCTTCTCGGCGACGAAGAAGCCGACTCCGGCGAGCGCGCCGAGTTTCAGCGCCGTCGGGAGGTCGCGTTCGAACCGTGACTGGTGGAAGCCGGCGTAGACGCCGACGCCCTTCGCGGCCTCCTCGACGACGGCGACGACGACGAGCAGCGCGACGGTCGCGGCGGCCTGCGGCAACGCGAACAGCACGGCGACGGCGAGCAGCTCCGCGACGAACACGAACGGAATCGACAGCGCGGCGAGCACCGCGACGTCGCGGGGCCGCGACAGCCGGACGGCGAGCGCGTCGAGGAACTTCAGCGGGACGGCGCGCTGGGTGAACATGTCCTCTTCGCGGTAGACGCCGGTGCCGAGCAGGAACAGCGTCGCCGACGTGAGGTAGAACGGCCCGGTCGAGAACAGGTAGTCGCCGACGGAGGTCGCGGCGCCGCCGGCCTGGAGGTCCCGGACGACGAGCGTGAGCGGCGAGATGAGCGCGACCGGCGTGACGTTCGTGAAGATGGCGGGGACGAACGCGTACGTCGTCAGGAAGACGGACACCGTGACGGTGACGAACGTGAGCTCCTTGAAGCTCCGCGCGAACATCGCGCCGACGAACGTCGCCGCGAGGAACGCGAGCGCGACCGGGAAGACGGCGGCGACCGACAGGACGCCGCCGCCGACCGCGGCCGCGATGACCGCCGTCGCGACGAGCGAGACGGCGACGTACGGCAGCGTCTTCCCGGCGACGATGTCGAGTTTCGACACCGGCGCGACCAACAGCAGTTCGCCGCGTCGGTTCACGCGCTCGTTCAGAATCGTGGAGCCGTACGCCTGAATCACGAAGTTCATCGGGACGAGGAACGCGAACGCGAGCACCAGCGACGCGAACGGGAACGGCGGCGAAATCTCGGCGGGCGACCCGGTCGACTGCCCGCCGAACAGCGGGCCGCCGCCGAAGTCCGGGACCTGCATCGGCCCGCCGGCGTCGCCGCCGCCCGAGCCGTCGGCGCCGGCGTCTCCACCGCTTCCGTCGCCGGCTCCGTCCCCGCTGGAACCGTCGCCGCCGTCGGTGCCGCTTCCGCCGTCGCTCGCGCCGATCTGGTCGGAGCCGCGGGTGACGTAGCTGAGCGTCACGGACACAGGGAACGCTGCGCTCTGGTTGTCCTGTTGGCGCATCAGCCGGTCGTTGTGCGCGGCGACGGCGCTCCGGAACGCCGCCAGCGCCGCCTCGCCCTTCGCCGTCTGCAGGTGCGTCACGGTCGCCTGCCGGTCGCTGACGTTCGCGTCGGCGACGTAGAGGTCGGCGTCGGCCGCGTCGGCCGGCACGGCTTCGAGCGGCGTCGACGACGCCACCGGTTCGTGGTACGGGCTGTCCTCCGAGACGGCGACCTCGTAGATGTCGCGGTCGAACGCGACGCCGCCCGCCGCGGCGCCCGCGACGGCGACGCCGACGGTCAACAGCAGCGCGAGCGCGCCGAGCACCGCGGTCCGCCGGTCGAGGACGCCGGCGGTCCGGCTGACCTCCCACCGCGCGATGCGGAGGAGCTTCCGCGGCGTCACTCGTCGTCCTCCGCGGCGGACGCCGCCGGCTCGCCCGACGCAGCGGCCCCGTCGTCCGCTGCTCGGTCAGCGCCGTCGTCGGTTTCTCCGTCCGTCCCCGCGTCGTCGCCGGCGGTGACGCGGCGACTCCCCGGCATCGGCTGGCCGACGACGTCGAGGAATATCTCTTCGAGCGTCGACTCGCGGGTCCGGATGTCGTCGACGTCGCCGCCGGCGGCGGCCGCGGCGTCGCGGACCTCCTCGACGGCGTCCATGGAGTCGACTTCGGTGACGAAGCGGTCGCCGTCCGGCTCCGCGCCGGCGACCTGGACCGTCGTGAACACGCGGTAGGCGGTGTCGCCGTGTTCGTCGCGAATCTCCTCGACGGTGCCGCGCGCGACGATTTCGCCCTCGTTCATGATGACGACGCGGTCGCAGACCGACTCGACGTGATAGAGGTTGTGCGCGGAGAACAGCACGGTCTTTCCGGCGTCGGCGAGGTCGCGGACGTACTCGAGGACGTAGTTCGTCGTGAGCGGGTCGAGCCCCGACGCCGGTTCGTCGTAGATGAGGACGTCCGGGTCGTTGACGAGCGACCGCGCGATGGCGACCTTCCGTTTCATCCCCTTTGACATGTCGCCGAGGCGTCGGTCGCGGTGGTCGAGTTCGAGGTCGTCGAGCGCGCCCTCGATGCGCTGGGTCGCGGTGGGCCGCGGGACGTCGTAGAGGTCCGCGAAAAAGCGGAGGTAGCTCCGCGCGGTCATGTCCTCGTACAGCGGCGACTCCTCCGGGAGGAAGCCGAGGTCGGTCCTGGTGGCCGGGTCGCCGGCGGGCTTCCCGGCGATTTCGGCGACGCCGGCCGTCGGTTCGACGAGGCCGGCGAGCGTCTTGAGCGTCGTCGTCTTCCCGGCGCCGTTCGGCCCGACGACGCCGAAAATCTCGCCCGCGTCGACCGCGAAGGTGCTCCCCTGTACGGCGACGAAGTCGCCGTACACCTTCCGTAGCCCGTCGGCACGAATCATGACTGGTCCGTCCGTCCGAGCGGGGTAAAGCCCGTCGCCGAGGCTATCGGCGCTGAAAACCACGGACGGCGTCGCCCGGCCGGCGGACGCGGTGTCGGCTCCGACGCGGGTCAGAACGCGGCTCGGCGGGCCTGGACGGGACGAAACACAGAAAGCAGTGGTCGCGACGGAGTACAGGGCGTGGTCAGTCGAGCGGTGCTCGCAGTCGAAAGCGCTGGTCGGTGAACGGCGTCAGTCGTCGGCCGGCGCCGCGGAGTCCGCGTCGGCGTCGACGTCGACGTCCGCGGTCACTTCGCCGCCTCGTTCCCAGACTGCCGCCGCAGACGTTCGGTTCGGCGGCGTGTGGTCGACGTCCTCCATGGTCTGCTCTGTCATCGTGGCACGGTCTACCTCGGCGCGGTATATCAGCGTTCCCCCAAACCTCATAAGACACACTATAGCATATAAGGAAATACTAGGTCCGAGTCGGGGCGGCGGCACCGCGCCGTCCGGTCACTCGTCGGAGACGTGGAAACCGGGCGACTCGGAGCGAGGCCCGACCGCTTCGAGGAACCGAACCGACGGGCTCGCGGTGAACGCCACCAGCGACGCCAGGAACACCGGCGTGATGCTCGCGCCGTCAGTGAGCGCGATGGCGATGAGCGCCGACGACAGCGGCGTTCCGGTGACGACGGAGTTGAACGCCGCCATCCCGGCGAGCGAGGCGAGCACCGGCGGGAGCCCGGGGACGACGAGCGCGGCCGCCTGCCCGACGAGCGCGCCCATGAACATGTGCGGGACGATGAGGCCGCCGATCCAGTTCCCGTGAATCGTGACGCCGGCCGCGACCATGACGGCGGCGAGCGTCACCAGAAGCGTCTGGAGCGTGAATCCGCCGCCGAGCAGCGCGTTCATCTTCGCGCCGCCGTAGAAGTACGACAGCGGGACGAGCCACCCGAGGACGCCGATGACGGCGCCGGCCAGCGTCGTCCTGACGTACACCGCCACGGAGAGCCGGCGGAACGCGCGGCCGACCAGGCTGAACGCCTCCGAGTAAACGAGCCCGAACGGGATACAGAGGACGCCGACCGCGGCCGCCCACCCGAGTTTCGGGAGCGTCGGCGGCACGATGGACGCCGTCTGCCACACCGGGAACAGCCGCATACCGCCGAGGGCGACCTCGGTGAGGTAGCCGGCGAACGACGCGACGAACGTCGGGATGATGGCCTCGTAGTACTCGAGGCCGCGCTCGTGCGGGAGTTCGAGCCACAGCAGCGCGCCGCCGATGGGGGCGCCGAGAATCGCGCCGAAGCCGGCGCCCATCCCGGCGAGCGTCAGCAGCTTCGTGGAGTTGTCGAAGCCGAACAGCTCCGAGACGTACGTCCCGAACGAACCGCCGACCACCGACATGACGCCCTCCGGGCCGGCGTTCTGCCCGGCGACCAGCCCGACGAGGCCGACCGGGATGATGGGGACGTTGTCGGCGAGTTCGACGCGGCCCTCGCCGTGGAACTGCTGGACGAGCGCGGAGAGCGCGCCGGGGTAGAACGTCGAGTAGAGGACGGCGCCGATGAGCACGCCCGCGGCGATGCTCACCGGGACGCGCCAGTACGTCGCGGTCAGCGTCGACCAGAGCAGGTGTTTGAGCGCGAGCCAGACGACGCGGAACGCCGTCGCGACCACGCCGACGCCGACGCCGAGCACGGCGGCGACGACGAGCAGGTGGTGGAACTCGCGTTCGCGAAGCGGAATCGGGACGCGCTCCATGGGGACGGTAGTTCAGCCGGACGCACGGCTTGATTTGCGTTCTCCGACGACGGCGTCGGTGACGGCAGCGACGCCGGCGGCCGGTCAGCGCTGGACGGCGAGCACCGGGACGTCGCCGTCGCGGATGACCTGCTCGGTCGTGCTCCCCATCAGGAACCGGCCGACGCCGGAGCGGCCGTGCGTGCTCATCACGACGAGGTCGACGTCGTGGTCGTCCGCGTACCGCAGTATCGTCCGGTCGGGCTCGCCGACTTCGACGGCGCCGACGGCGTCGACGTCGCGGGCGAGCGCCTCGTCGACGATGCGGCGCGTGGACTCGTCGCCGGCCTCGCGGAGCGACTCCAGTTTCTCGTCGCCGCGGCCGACGATGGACGCGCTTTCGGCCTGGTCGACGACGGCGAGCACGTGGACGGTCGCGTCGTACCGTTCGCCGTGGCTGAAGGCGTGTTCCGCCGCGTCCATCGCCGCCTCGCTGCCGTCGGTCGGCACCAGAATCGCGTCGTACATGGGGCAGACCAGACACAGCGACGCCAAATATCCTGCCGTGGTGACGGCCCGGCCGGCCGCCGTGCACGCCGCCCCGTGCCGGCCGCTCAGCGGACGCGGCAACCCCGAGTACCAACAGTTATGCACCGACCGACTGCTCCCGGACGTATGGACGAGACGCTGGTCGAACTGCTCGCGGCGAACGCGTCCCACGCCGAGGCGTTCCGCTCCCGGTTCGACGACGTCCAGGAGTTCCAGCGGCCCGACGTCGTGACGGTGTGCTGTTCGGACTCGCGGGTGTTACAGGACCACATCTGGGGGAACGACGAGCCGGGCCGGATATTCACGTGCAGCAACATCGGGAACCGGGTCGTCCAGCGCACCGAATCCGGGGAGGCGGTCTCCGGAGACGTGCTGTACCCGATCGCACACACCGGCACCGACACGGCCGTGGTCGTCGGCCACACCGGCTGCGGCGCCGTCACCGCCGCCTACGAGGCGCTGACCGACGGGCCGCTGGCCGACGGAGCGTCGGAGCCGCCGGGCATCGAACACTGCATCGACCTGCTGGCGCCGCACCTCGAACCGGGCGTCGAGGCGCTCCCCGACGGCGTCGACGGCGCGGCCGCGGTGAACCGGCTCGTCGAGTACAACGTCGACCGGCAGGTGTCGCTGCTACGCGCCAGCGACGACGTCCCGGCGGCGGTCACGGCGGTCGGCGTCGTCTACGACTTCCAGGACGTCTACGGCGGCGAGCGCGGTGAGGTCCACGTCGTCAACGTCGACGGCGACACGTCCGTGGAGTCGCTCCGGGACGCCCACCCCGAAATCGGCGCACGCATCCGGCGTCTCCAGGAGAACTGACCACCGCCGCGCGAGCTCAATCGGCGAGGGTCAATCAGCGAGGTCCGGCCGGCGACGGCCGGTACTGATTAGCGGCGCAGGCCCCAGAACCGGGTATGTCGAGCGTCACTCTCGAGAACCCCGTCGTGTTCGGGGCGGTCGTGACAGTGCTGTGGACAGGCCTCTGGACCGGCGCCGAGGCCGTCCTGTTCGACGGGGACCTCGTGGTCGCCGCGGTTTCGGGCGCCGTCGGCGGCGTCGCGTTCTCGGTGGTCTGGTGGTTCCTGCGGCGGAACCGGAAAGCCGAGACGGCGTGACTCGGCGTCAGCGGCTCTCCCGCTGTTCGACCTTGTTCAGTTCGATGAGCAGCCGGAAGATGGCCTTGACGAGGTTCGCGTCGACGTCGAACCGCTCGGCGTTCGCGCCGGCGCGGTCCATCACGGCCTGCTCCTGTGCCTCGTCGGTCGTCGGGAGGTCGCGCTGGGCTTTCACCGACGCGATGGTGTCGGCGACGTAGGTGCGGCGCGCGATGAGTTCGACGAGCTCCTTGTCGATGGACGCGATTTCGTCGCGGAGTTCGTCGAGCGACATTTCCTCGGGGTTCGGGACGTCGTCGATGTCGGGGGAGTCGTCTGTCATGGTGGGAGTGAGTCAGGTGGAGTGCGTCAGTCGATTCGGGCGCCGGCGTTGCGGGTCCGGGTGAGCACGGTGTCGCCGTCGCGGCGCGCCCAGCGGTCGCGGACGCGACGCAGGTCGGCGGCGTCGCCGACGGCGACGACGCTCGGGCCGGTGCCGGACAGCGAGACGCCGAGGCAGTCCGGCATCGCCTCGACGGCCGGGTCGGTCGGGAAGCCGAGCGCCGCGGAGAACGCCAGGCCGTTGACGGTCATGGCGTCGCCGTAGTCGCCGTCGAGCGCGAGGTCGACGGCGAGGTCCGCCATCGGCGCGACCTGGCGGCAGCGGTCGACGTCGGCGTCGGCGCTGTAGGCGCGCTCGGGCGGCGTCCAGACGAGCGCGTCGTAGCCGAACCGCTCGCGGCTGCGGAGCGAGTCCGACGTGTTGTCGGTGACGACGACGCCGCCGAGCATCGACGCCGCCGCGTCGTCGAACGCGCCGGTGACGGTGACGCCCACGTCGCGGGCGGCGTCGACGCCGATTCGGCACGCCTCCGTGAAGGTGACGTCGGCGTCGCGGTCGTCGGCGTCAGGAACGGCGTCCGAGTCGTCGGCGACGTCGACGCCGAGCGCGTCGAGGGCAGCGAGGACGGTGGCGTTCGCGGCGGCGCTCGACGACTTGAGGCCGGCGGCGGTCGGAACGTCGCTCTCGGTGCGGACGGTGCCGCCCTCCCCGTCGCCGAACCGGTCGACGACGCGTTCGACGCAGCGCTCGATGAGCCGCGTGTCGCCGTCCCTCGCCTCGGCGATGTCGCCGGCGACGCCGTCCGCGTCGGGGTCGAGGCGCACCTCGGCGGTCGTCTCCACGTCGAGCGCGAACGCGGCGCCGACGCCGGTGGCGAGCGCGTTGACGACGGTGCCGGCTCCGGGTGCGGCGGCGCGACCCTGCATGGACTGAGGGGGGCGCGGCGCGGGTTTCAAGGTGGCGGTCCGACCGACTTTCGCCGGACCCGCGGCGCCGTCCGGGCGCTCAGGACGCACGCGAATCGGGTCGTCGTCGGGGCGCGTCAGTCAGCGGTAGATGACGCGGCGGTAGGCGAACTCGGTCGAGTACTGCGACCGGTCGTAGGAGTTGTTGGCGCGGCCGTCGGGCGGGAACGAGACGCGGCAGGTGATGGTCCGGGTCTCGCCGGGCGTGAATCCGTCCTCCTCGTCGAACGACTCCGTCGCGTAGCCGGCGCCGACATGCCGGCGCTCGCCGCCGATGGTGGTGAAGTAGACGTCGAACCGCAGTTCTATCGTGACGAACGTCACGTCGGCGACGCCGGTGTTCTCCAGGGCGACGTAGCAGTCGACGTAGGTGTAGTCGTTGCCGCGGCTGACCGACTGGACGCCCTCGGAGACGAGCGACAGCGACCCGTTCGGCGGGACCGGCGCCGGCATCGGGGTCCGCGTCGGCGTCGCCGCCGTTTCGGTGGGCGCGTCGGTCGGCGTCGCCGTGTCCGTCGGCGTCGCGGACGCGGTCGGGGAGTCCGTTTCGCCGTCGGCGTCCGTCGGCGTCTCCTGGACCGGCGCCGGCGTCACTCGCTGTCCGCCGCCGCAGCCGGCGCTGACGGCCGCGGCTGCGACCCCGGCGACGCCGGTCAGGAATCGGCGGCGGCTCCGCGTCACGTCACGTCGCTCGCCCTCGCCGAGTATAAAGGTGGCCGCTCCGTCGGTCACTGAACCGCGGCCGCCGCGACGGCGCCGCAGCCCGCGCCGGCGACGCCGGCGCCGACGGCCGCCACCGCGACGGGAACGGCGGCCTGCGCCGCCGAGAACACCTGTGCCGCTCCCGCGCCGGCGACCCCGAACTGGATTCCGGCGACGGCGAGCGCGGCCAAAAGCGGGGCGCCGACGATGCCGCCGGCGCCGGCGACGGCGGCGGCGCGCGTCGGCCTGACGTACTGGGCGCCGACGAGCGCGCCGGTGACGCCGGCCGTGACGACGCCCGCGACCAGCGCGGTCGCCGCCGCCGACAGCGCCGCCGCGGCGAGGAACGTCGGGCCGAGCGCGCCCACGGCGGAGCCAGCGGCGTCAGCGACGAACTGCGCGCGGGCCCAGTCCGCCGCGGCGAATCCGGCGACAGCGAGGCCGACACCCACCGCGGCGTGGCAGCCCACGAGCACGGCGGCCGCCCGGCGGTCCGCGGCGTCCATCATTCGCCGGCGAGCCACGTCCGCCGGTGTTTCCGGTTCCAGTCCACGCGCTCCTCCCACGCGGTCCGCTCGGCGCCCGTCGCCAGCACGAACTCGCCGGCGCGGCAGCAGAACGCGTAGACGACGTCGCCGCCGCGCCGGTAGTAGACGCGGCGCCACGTCGAATCCGGAAAGCGGTACGTCCCCTCCTGTGTGACGTCGCCGAGCGCCAGCGAGAGCGCGTCGGCGGCGGCGCGCTCGTCCGTGTACCGCTGCGCGACGACGGTGCGAGGCACGGACGCGGTCGGACGGTTCCGCGGGAACTGCGGCGTCGTGAGCGACGGCCCGACTTCGTGGAACGCCGCGGTGACGACGGACACCCGGTTCTCGCCGACGTACAGCGGAGCGTAGCTGTCTCGGATTTCGGCGCGGGAGTCGGCGGGTAGCGGCGGCTGAAACAGCGACCGCCGCGTGTCGTCGTACGCGTACGCTTGGAACGGCGAGCCCTCCGCCGGTTCGTACAGCAGTTGCGTGACGAGCCGCCAGTCTATGGTGCCGTCGCCGTCCACGTCGCGCGGGTCGTTTCGGAGCCGTTCGACCAGCCGGTTCTGAATCGGGTTCCGCGGGAACTTCCCCTCGATGAACGGTTCGGAGGCGGCGCCGGCGCCGAACGACGCGAGCCGCCGGAGTTCCTCGCGGACCCGGTCGCGGTCGTCGCGCCTGGCGAACTTCCGGATGACGTCGAGGTGGTACGTCGACCGGTCGCGCAGGAAGCCGGCTATCGGGTAGTGGTTGCCGAAGGCGCCGCGGGTCACTTCGACGGCGTTCGACCAGTCCGCGGCGAGGCGGTCGACGTCGGCGACCGTGACGTTCCCGGCGTCAGCGAGCGTCCGGGTCGCCTCGACGGCGCGGTTCAGCGCCGCCATGTACGTCTCGACGGCGGCGGGGTACTGCGTGGCGAACCACGCCAGTTCGTCGACGACGAGCCGCGTCCGCGCTCCGAGCGCCGGGTTCGCCTCGGCCGGCGGCTGCTTCCGGTCCGCCTCCGCGCCGTCGGCGCCGGCGGTCGAGTCCCCCGCGCCGGTCCGCGCGTCGCCGTCGGTCGCGCCGGCGGCGCTGTCCGGGTACCGGACGTTCGACCCGGACGCGACACAGCCGCCGAGGAGCGTGCCTGCGCCGACGGCGACGCCGCGCAGCACCGACCGCCGTCCGCGTGTCATACCCGGTAGTCGGCCGGCATCACGGATAAATCTCGGGGGCAGCCGCCGACCGAAGCGTCTCGCTTTTGCGTGCGCCGCCCGAACCGGTCGGTATGAGCGCAGGGAACCGGAACGACGTGGCGCCCGCGACCGTCTCGGTCGCGCTCCGCGAGGAGGGCGTCGAAGTCGAGTATCTCGACGGCCGAGTGACGTTCTACCACGGCGTCCCCCAGCGCGTCGAGGGGACGCTGACCACGCCGCCGGGCAAGGAGGTCCACGTGCTCGTCACGGACCCGACGGAGACGGAGGGGGTGCTGCTGTACGTGAACGACCTGAAGACGCACGACGAAATCCTCGAAGACACCGGGGTCGGCCGCGTCGTCCTCGACGAGGGCGACGAGGAGGAGCTGTTCCCCGGCGTCACCGCGCGCCGCCCGGGCGGCCAGCGCACCGAAATCGAGGCCGACCCGGCGGTCGCCGGCGGCCGCGTGTTCGTCTTCGCCGAGGACGACTGGTCGGAAGCCAGCTACGAGTTCGTCGCGGCGGACGGCGAATCCGCCGATGACGACGCGGAGGGCGGCGACAGCAGCGGTGACCGCGACAGCGACGCCGACGGCGACGAATGAGCCTCAGGAAACAGTGGCGGGCGTTCGACCGGGCCGCGGTCGGCGCCGCCCCGGAGCGGTACGGCGTCTACGAACTCGGCGACGCCGACGGCGACTCGCTCGGCTACGGCGTCGGCGTCCTCCGCGACGAACTGAAAGAGGAACTGGCGTACGGCGACGCCGCGAAGGTGCGCTGGGTCGCCGCCGAATCGGAGGCGCACGCCGAACGGCTCGTCGACGAACACTTCTGAGAGCGTTCGAGGCACGGCATCCTGAGATCCGGAGCCCGCTGGCACAGTACGGTCACCCGGATTATTGCCGGACAGTGGGTTCTGTTTTCGTGGCGCGAACGTTTATCGGTCAATAACCAATCATTATCAAGATTAATGTCTCTGCTCTCTGGGGTATGACCGTATGCCGAACCAGGATTTTCCCGGAGCCGGCCTTCAGCGACCAGGCGGGGGACTAGCGAGTAACCAGGGCGAAAGCCAGCCTGCGACTGACGGATTGGGGTGCGTATGACCACGGGCGGATTTCCCTCCACGAAGGAACTCCTCGAACGCGTCGCCGAAGAGTCGGATGCGGCGGCGGATCTGGTCGAGGGCGCTGAAATCAAGAAAGAGTTCGAAGGCACCGTCCGATTGACGGTCACAACTCAATTAACCGCCTCGGAAAGCATCTCGACGAAGACGTTTTCGGGAAGCGAGTACCGATCGAAGCGTCAGTCAAGTGTACCGTACGAGAGCAGGTACGCACACGCGCCGTCGGATTTTGACGACAAAACTGTCAGCTTTGTCGAGTCAGTCCCCGTCTCGACATGCACGAAATGCGACGGGAAGAAGAAGCACGACTGCCCCACCTGTAACGGTACCGGCACGGAACGGTGTGAGACCTGTAACGGCTCGAAAACCGTCGACTGCAGCGCCTGTGGAGGTGAGGGGAACGAGTCGTGTAGTACCTGCGGCGGCTCGGCCACCGTTACGGTCGGCGAGGAGAGCCAATGCACCCAGTGTGAGGGGTCGATGAAAATCGACTGTCCGGACTGCGGCGGGGCCGACGACGACTGTCCGACGTGTGATGGGGACGGCCGGGTTAGCTGTCCACGCTGTGACGGTGACGGTATCGAGACGACGACCCACAAGGAGCCGTGCCCTGACTGCGTCGACGGGACCGAGGACTGTTCGGCCTGTGGCGGTACCGGTGAAGAATCCTGCAGCGACTGCGGCGGCACCGGGACCCAGACCTGTTCGAACTGTAACGGCAACAAGCAGGTCACGTGCCGCCGATGCGGCGGTGACGGGGAGACTGCGAAAGCCAGGTACGGCTCCGTAACGTTCGAGCGTCAGCAGTCGCTGTCCACCGACAATCCGGACGTACCGACGGGGATGTTCCGAGGGTCAGACGGCACGCTCGTCGACGAGACCCGGACAGACTCGGAGACTGAGGCAAGTGACAGTCCCTCCACGTACCGGAAACGAGTGGAGAAGCGGGACGTTCCGGCGAAGTCGGTACTGTATCGGTTCCGTGGGAAACGGTTTGTCGTTACGAACATCGACGACGAGGTCCGGTTCGACGACTACCCGCGGTCGGAGGACCACTATCGGGACCAGATCAAAAAAGCTCGGAACAACGGGAAATTCGACTACGGGAGACCGCGGTCCGTCACCGTGACCGTCGGAGACTTGCTGAAAGACGCGAGTGTTCTAGCTGGCGGCGTCGTTGCCGGCATCGTGGCGACGTTCGTCGCGGCAATCGTGGTCCTGATACTGTCAGCTCTGCTGCCGCTCGGGTCGGCTACCGAAGACATCCTCGGACTCGGCGGGGGTGCCGTACTTCTCCTGTTCGTCGCGCTCGCCATCGACCGATACGATAGCCCCGACTCGGACGCGTTCTACCCAGAGACGTTTCGCGGTCACCGGCTGCTACTGCCGGGCATTGCCCTCGTTGCAGCCGTGGGGGCAGTCGTCGCTAGCGGCTTGAATGAGCAGACGCAAGTGATGGTGCTCGCTGCGGCGTCAGCGTTCTGGGGCGGCCGCGTCGGATTACGGGTCACGGTAGAGGGAGAGCGAGTCGACTACGCCCTCAGAAAGCGCGAGGCGTTCCTCCAGGATCTGAGCGGCGACCGCGGAGAGCTCGCCGAACTCGGACTCTCCGAACTCCTCCCCGACAGCTCACCTGCGCCCAACGGCGACGAGCTTCGCCGCGTCGGACGGGCAGTGTACGTACTCTGTTGGGGGGTCAGCGTCTACCTGCTTGGCGTACTGGTCTCCGGTAGTCTCCTTGGCGTCTCACTACTTGAGTACACAGGATTCACGCTTGCCGTCGGTATCCCGGTGGCGGCGATTGTCCTCGCCACCGTCGCACTCGGGCTCATCGGCGTCCGAAAGGTGCTGACGGACCTCTGACCGACGCAGGAAGTCGGTCGAGCTTCGTCACGATTCCGGTGACCATAGCTCGACTCGGACACTCGACATCACTCTGCAAGCCCTCGGACGGGAAGAAACAGGGAATGAGCGGGCCGCGAGAATCGAAGCTGGCGCGACTGGGTCAGTCGTCGCCGATGTCGACGCCGGCGTCCTCGTCGGCGCCGAAGATGCGGCGGGAGATGATGGTGCCGTCGGCGACGTCGGTGGCGGCTTCCCGGCGCACGAACCGCTTTTTCACGACGTCGTAGCAGAACACGACGGCGCCGAGGATGAGCAGGACGTCGCCGGGGAGCCGCGCCCAGAACAGCGTCTGGACGAGCGGCTGGCTGTAGAAGCCGAGCGACCGGGCGAAGTCGTACCCCTGCGTGAACGCGGCTTCGAGCTGGAGGAAGCCGACCGGGATGTCGCCGACGAGCACCATCCACGCGAGGCCGACGTTGAACAGCCAGAACGCCCGCTTCAGGTTCGTCGGGTCCCACTTCCCGGGCTTCGTCGTGAACCGGAGGACGTAGACGGCCATGCCGAGCGCGAGGAAGCCGAACGCACCGAACATCGCGGCGTGGGCGTGCGCGACCGTCAGGAACGTGCCGTGTTCGTAGTAGTTGACGAGCGGGAGGTTGATGAAGAAGCCGAGGACGCCGGCGCCGACGAAGTTCCAGACGCCGGAGGCGATGATGAACATGAACGGCAGCGAGTACGCGAAGTCCTCGTCGGCGGTGGCGTACGCGCGGTACTCGTTGACCGCCTCGAAGAGGATGAAGACGAGCGGGATGAACTCGAGCGTCGAGAAGACGCTGCCGATGGGCACCCAGTAGTCCGGGAGGCCGACCCACCAGTAGTGGTGGCTGACGCCGATGACGCCGGAGCCCATGACGAGCAGCGCCTCCAGTATCACGGCTTTCTCGGCGCTGCGCCGCGACAGCAGGTTCATCGAGACGAGCGTCAGGCCGATGACGGCGACGATGAAGAACTCGAAGGCGCCTTCGACCCACATGTGGACGACCCACCAGCGCCAGAACTCCGTGACGGCGATGGTCGTCTTCGGCGTGTACAGCATGCTCGCGGTGAACAGCAGGCCGATGGAGCCGCCGGCGTAGATGATCATGTGCGCGAGGCCGTACGGCTCCTCCCGGTCGAGCATCGGCTTGAAGCCGCGGGCGACGAGCGCGGTCCAGAGGACGAACCCGACGAGCAGGCCGACCTGCCAGACGCGGCCGACCTCCAGGTACTCCAGCCCCTCGCTGCCGAGGAACCACCAGAGGCCGCCGTCGAAGTACCCCTGCGTGCCGAGCCAGATGCCGCCGAGTCCGCCGACCACGACGACGAATAGCGCGCCGAGCAGCACGTTCACGTACCGCTTCTGGTTGTCCGGTTCGGTGCCGGTGAGAAGCGGCGGCAAGAACAGGCCGACGCCGAGCCACAGCGTCGCGATCCACAGGATCGCGAGGTCGATGTGCCACGCTTTCGTGATGGCGAACGGCATGGCCTGCAGCGCCTCGACGCCGAGCGCCTCGGCGAGGCCGTAGAAGCCGCCGCGTTCGATGTAGTAGTGCGCCATCAGCCCGCCGAGCAGCACCTGCACCACGAACAGCGCCGCTGCGACCGGGACGAACCGGGCGGCGGCGAACTGGCTCGGGAACAGGTCGATGTCCTCGGGCGCCGGGACGTCGACGCCTTCGGACTCCGGTTCGGGGAGTTCGATGGACTGGTACAGCCAGATGCCGATGCCGCCGCCGGCGACGAGGATGATCATGGCGACGACGCTCCACGTCATCGCGCTGGTCGGCGGCGTGTTACCGGCGCCGGGGTTGTACGGCCACTCGTTGGTGTACGAGTGTTCGGCGTTCGGTCGGTCGGTCGCGGAGAACCACGCGGTCCACAGCGCGAAGTCGGCGAACCGCCGAGCGTCTTCGGGCGACTCGATGAACTTCGCCGGCACGCCGTGCGCCCGCGACCCCTCGTAGTACCGCTCGACGTACGACTCTCGGACCTGCTCGAAGGCGTACGCCTCCGCCGCCGTCAGCGTGATCCGGTCGCCGTAGTCGCTCTCGGAGAGCTGGCGGCGGACGATGGAGTCGACGGCGGCCTGCTCGGGTTCGTCGAGCGACGAGTACGACGCGCCGTACCGCTCGCGGGCGACGTACGTTCGCATGTTCGTCTTCACTCGTTCGAGCGCGTCGGCGGTGTAGTCCGCGCCGAAGTACGCGCCGTTCCCGAGGATGGTCCCGTGGTTCATCATGCTGTTCTGCTGGAACACGACCTTCCCCTGCTGAATCCGGTCGTCCGTCAGGACGACGTCGCCGTTCGGCCCGACGAACTGGTCGGGTCGCTCGGGGGACTGCTGGTAGGCGAAGTAGGCGCCAGCACCCATCGCGACGAGGTTGAACACGAAGACGACGGCGAGCGCCTTCGCGAGCGTCCGTCTCGTGACTCGCATATCTGCGCACCTCTCTCCGGAGGAAAAAGAGTACCCCCGGCCGTTCCCGGCACGCAGGAACCCCGGCGAACATCTTCGGCGACGCCGACTTGGACACGACGAGTAAACCGTCGTTCAGCGACGTCGCCGCCGCGACGACTCGTGTCGGCTCCGGCCCACGACGCCCGAATATGTTCGGCCGTGCGGCTATCTCCGTGTGGACCTTCCCTTCAGACGAAGATGAGCAGCGCACACGAGCACGGACACGGCGACGTCGAACCGGTCACCGACCACGTCCACGAGACGTCCTGGTCGGCGAACCTCGAACAGCCGTGGCACGAGGCGGACGCGGACCTGCTGGTCGAACAGGCCATCGACGCGGTCGAGCACACCGAGCCCGGAAACCACGTCAACCTCGTGACCCACGGAGCGCACGGCCACCCGTCGGAGTACCTCTTCGAGGCGCTCGCAGACGCCGACGTCGACGCCGACCTGGAGTGGGAGTACGTCCAGCAGTGCGGCTGCGGCGGCCACGTGACGCGGGTGTCCGTCGAGTAGCGCGCCTCCCCTCGATTCTGACGTCCCGGTCCCCTGATTCAGAGCGGGCGGTTCCCGACGCAGACGGCGCGGTTCTCCGTTTCGAACGCACCGGCGAGCGGTGCGTCGGCGAGCCACCGAACATGTCCGGGGACAGACGGAGGGAGGATTCGGCCGTACGACGCGGTATGGCAGGATTCCCGTCACCCTTCGGCGGCTCCGACGACGAGGCGCTGTTCGACGACGCCGACGAGTTCGTCCCGGAACACATCCCGGCGCCCGGCGAGTTCCTCGACGGCCACGACGTCCTCACCGGCGACGACCACGTCCGGTTTCACGAACTGACCCGCGAGGTGTTCGAAGCGCGGACCGTCTACGACATGACGTTCAACTACAACCTCGCGCGCCTGAACCTCGACACTCGCCACCGCAGCGCCGGCTACCGGTACGCCGAATCGGCCGACGACGACTCGGTGCTCCGCGCCGAGTTCACGCCGACGACGCCGTTCTGCCCGCAGACGCACACGCTCACCATCGGCTCGTTCCGGGCGTGGAACGGGCTGTCCGACCGCCACGACTACGACCTCGTCCGCGTCCGCGCCGACGCCATGCACCACCGGAGCGACGCCATCAACGACCGGCTGGAGGAGCTGGAGTCGCAGTACCTCGAAACCGGGACGCTCGAAACCGACGGGGACGACGACGCCGCCGGACCGCTCGGGACCGGACAGGGCTACGGAGCGGCCGGCAGAACCTCGGACGCGCCGTTCTAGACGAACCGCCGACGAACTGCCGACTGCCGGTGCGTTGAATTTCGGCCACGCGCGAAGCCAGCGAGAACTGTGACAACGGGACGGGTCGGGCGGCCGTTCCGCGCCAGTCGCGGCTTAGCCCGAGTCACTCGCCGGTCAGCCCGCCTCAGTCGCCGTCCGCTCCCGCGAGGTCGGTGAGGCGGTCGAGGCCCTGTTTCGGGAGCGTGTAGCCGATGCGGTAGGCGGTGCGGTCGTCGAGCGTGAGGTCGAGTCGTTCGGCGAAGAAGACGCGGACGGACCACTGCCGCCAGGCGAGTTCGCGGGCCACGGTCTCGCCGCGGCCCGTGAGCCTGGCGCCGCGGTACTTCTCGTAGGCGACGAGCCCTTCGGAGTCGAGCCGGTTCAGCATCTCGGTGACGCTGGCGGGCTGGACGCCGAGCGCGTCGCTGACGTCGCCGGTCGTGACGCTGTGGTCGGCGCCGACGCCGAGCCGGTAGACGGCGACGAGGTACCGACCAGGGTGCCGGTCGACGCAGTGGTCCGGGTGGGTGGCCGCGCAGAACCCCTCGAACGGTGATTGAGCTGCTGCCATCGGTCGTCCACGTCTCGGTGCGCCAGCCGGGAGTAGTTCGTCCCGAACCGCTTCGGGTCGGCGGCGCGCCGCGGCCGGAGCGCCCGGCGCGGTTACTCGTCGCCGGACTCCGCCGGTGCGAACACGATGACCGCGGTGCTCGGTTCGAGCGCGTGCGGCGAAATCTCTCGGTCGCCGCTGAATCGGGCGAGCGCTCCCGGCTCGACGTGATGCGTCTCGTCGTCGAGCGTCAGTTCGAGGCGGCCCGAGAGGAGGTGCAGGACGATGTCGGTCCCCGGGTGGGTGTGCGGCGGGACGCGGTCGCCCGCGTCGAGCGCCAGCCGGACGGTTCGGGGCCGTCGGTCGTCGAACACCTCGGCGTGGGGCGTCTTCTCCAGGTCGTCGAGCGTCGTGAATTCAGGCATCGGTGTCGTTGAGCTTCGTCTGTGGAAACGAGTGTATCCGTAGTCGGACGGGCTATCGGGAGTCGGACGGGCTATCGGGAGTTGGACGGGCTGTTGGAAACGGCTCGTCTTCGGTTGGCGCGCGATTCCGGTTTCAGGATTCGTCGGCGCGGACGTGAGCGTTCGGCCGAACTGGTTCGGGTCGCGTTCGGCGTCGACGCGCCGAACTCAGTCCGACGGCTCCGCGGACTCGTCCGGCCGCGTCTCGGACGAGTCGACCGACCTGCCGAGCAGGATGCCGGCAACCGAAGCGGGGCTGTGCGTCCGGATGACCGAGAGGAGGTTTGCGACGAACAGCGCCGACCCGGCCAGGACGAGGACGCCGCCGGCAGCCGCGACGGCCGCCGGGAGGCCGAGCAGGTCGGCCGCGACGAGCAGCGCGGTTCCGGCGACGAAACAGCCGAGGTCCGCGGCGGCGACCCAGCCGCTGTAGAGGTCGTCGATCATCGGGACGGCCTCGTAGCCGAGCAGGTCGCTGTACCGGTGCACCCAGACGATGAACGGGACGACGTGGTAGAGCGTCCCGAGGACGACGAAGCCGACGGCGCCGACGACGAACAGGTGGACGGTTCCGGGCGCGCCGAACAGCGCCGCCGGGGCGAGCGGGTCGGCGACCCAGGCCGGGAGCGCGAGCGCGGCCCAGGCGGCGAACCCGGCGGTCGCGACGGCGTACCGCGAGAGCATCGGCGTCCAGTCGACCTGCGTTTCAAGCAGGCGCCGGCCGAGAATCACGGTGAACGCCGCGAGGGCGGCGACGAGCAGCACCGCGCCGACCCGTGCGAGCAGCACCGAGTCGACCAGCCGCCCGACTGCGAGGAGTGCGACGCCGGCGGGGTAGCCGGCCTCCTCGACGCGGCGGAGCGGGACGTCGACGCCGTGGAGCGAGGTCTGCGTGAACATCGTCGCGAGCTGGTAGAGCGCGCCGAGAACCGTCGTCGTGACGGCGCCGAACACGGCGAGGGTGACGTGCGCGGAGACGACGTCGGCGCGGGTGACCGGGAGGCCCGCGAACGCCGGGCGGACGAAGTCGACGGCGAGCAGGAACCCGAGGAGCGTGACGAGGAGGAAGAACCCGAGCGCGACGCCGAAGTGTCGCTCGGTGACGTCGTAGGGGGCCTGCGGGAGGAGCGTGCGCCCGACGTTGTAGACGAACGTCCAGAAGCCGACCAGCATGGCGGCGGCGAACACGGGCGCCGACGCCAGGGTCGCCGTGAACAGGTTGGTCGCGAACCCGGCCAGGCCGCCGGAGACGAGCCAGAGCTGGGCTGTCGCGAGGCGCTCGGAGTGGAGCGCGGCCCCGGACCAGACGGGGACGAACTGCGTCATCGCGCCCATGATCGTGAGACAGACCCAGCCGGCGAGCAGGAGGTGGACGTGCGCGAGCGTCCCCAGCCCGGATGTTCCGCCGACGGCCGCCACCGCACCGGCGACGACGCCCGCGAGCAGGAACCCTGTTCCGACGACGAAGTGCCGGAGCGGTACCGTCATCGGCGGCTGTCGAGCCGTGTCGACCTCTCCCGGAACGACGCTCATACCGGGACCGACGGCGGCCAGCGACCTGCCGGTACTCCCGAACACGTTCGGGCGGCCGGGGGCCGGCCGGCCGCGGCGCGCGGAGCGGTCACTCCGCGCCGACGGTTCCGTGTTCGTCGCGGCTCCGGACGTCGACGAATCGGTGCCGGGTACCGCCGCCGACAGCGCCAACGCTGGACGGGTCCGACGAGGCGGTTCCGTACACCTCGTTGCAGCCGCGGAGGCCGTTTGCGGCGAGCGTCTCCCGGACGTCGTCGGGAAGCCGCTCCCCGTCCGCGAGGTCGACGACGAACAGCCGGTCGGTGAAGCTCTTGGCGAGCCACGCGTCCGCGACCGCTGGGTGTTCACACACCGTCTCGGTCAGGCGTCGGAGTTCGGTTTCTCGGGTCGGCATCCGTTCGTCGTCGCGGCGCGACCGGCACCAACGCGGCGCCGAACATCATCGGGGAAACCGTGTTTCGCTCGGGCGCCGCAGTTCCGGTATGGTCGAGAAACCGGAGCGGTTCCGCGTCGGCGACCAGCCGCGCGACGCCGTCGAACGGGAGTGGGAAGTGTTCGTCCGGGACGAAGAGTCGGAGCCGGTCCGCCACGTCGGCAGCATCTCCGCGCCGTCCGACGACGTCGCCTACGAGCGGGCGACGAAGCTGTTCGCGTGGTACGCGGCCGACGTCTGGCTGTGTCCCGCCGACGCCGTCTCGCGGTACTCGACGCACGCGCTCGACGACGACGCCGAACCGGCGACCGTCGCGACCGGCGAGGAAGACCGCAGCTACGACGCATGATTTCGGTCAGTAAACTGCTCTGCGGCGTCGGCGCCGAGGGGGACGGCCTGCGGTACGACGCCGCCGACGAGTCGTCGAAGCCGCAGATAGCGGAGCGGAAGCAGCGCCGCCCGGTCGTGGTCTGGAACCTCACGAAGCAGTGCAACCTCTACTGTTCGCACTGCTACGCGGCCGCCGACACCGGCACCGCGCCGGGCGAACTCAGCACCGCCGAAGGCAAACGGCTGCTCGACGACCTCGCGGCGTACGGCGTCCCGGTGGTGCTGTTCTCCGGCGGCGAACCGCTGGTCCGCGACGACCTCACCGAACTGGTGCGGTACGCCGCCGACAGCGGCATCCGGCCGGTGCTGTCGACGAACGGGACGCTCATCACCCGCGAAAAGGCGCGGGAACTCCGTGACGCCGGCCTCAAGTACGCCGGCGTCTCCGTCGACGGCCTGCCGGAGCGAAACGACGAGTTCCGCGGGCAGGACGGCGCGTTCGACGCCGCCGTCCGCGGCATCCGCGCCTGCCTCGACGTCGGCCTCAAGACGGGGCTGCGGTACACCATCACGGAGCGGAACGCGGCGGACCTCCGCGGCGTCGTCGACCTGCTCGCCGAGGAGGGCGTCAACCGGTTCTGCTTTTACCACCTCGACTACGGCGGCCGCGGCGCCGACATCGCCGACGCCGACCTGTCGCCCGCGGCGAAGCGCGACGCCGTGAAGCGGCTCTGCGACCTGACCCGGGCGTACCACGACGACGGCGAGGAGATCGAGACGCTGCTCGTCGGCAACTACGCGGACGCGGCGTACCTCGTCGAGTACGCCCGCCGCAACATGGGCGCGGACGCCGCCGAGCGCGTCGCCGACTACCTCCGCCGGAACGGCGGCGACCCGACCGGCGAGCGCGTCGCCGACGTGGACTACCAGGGGAACGTCCACCTCACCCAGTTCTGGCAGGGGTACAGCCTCGGCAACGTCCGCGACCGGCCGTTCGGCGCCATCTGGGAGGACGAGTCGAACCCGCTGCTGGCGCGGCTGCGCGAGCGCACCGACCACCTGACCGGTCGCTGCGGCCGCTGTCAGTACCAGTCCATCTGCCGCGGCGCCTCCCGGCTCCGCGCGCTCGCCACGCACGACGACCTGTTCGCGCCCGACCCGCAGTGCTACCTCACCGAGGACGAAATCAGCGGCCCCGCGGCGTCGACGCCGAACGCGGACTGACCGCGGACCGAACGCAGACTGACCGCGGACCGAACGCAGACTGACCGCGGACTCGTCGACGCGCGACGCCCGACCTGAAAAAAAAAAGACCCCGATTCCGGGACGGCTACTTCACGACGACGGCGCCTTTCATCCCCATCGCCTTGTGCGGCTCGCAGTAGTACTTGTACGTCCCCGTCGCGTCGAAGGTGTGTTCGAACGTCGCGCCCTGCTCGTTCAGCAGGTCGCTCTCGAATCCGCCGTCGACGTCGACGACGTTGTGCATGCTCCCCTTCCCGGTCCACTTCCAGACGACGGTGGTGCCCGGCGAGACCGCGACCGCGGCCGGCGCGAACGCGTACGCGCCGCCGTTCCCCTCCGCGCCGACCGTCACGGTCACGGAGTCCGAGCCGGTCTCGTCGACGACGCCGTCGTAGTTCCCGACGTTGTCGAACCACCCGCCGAACCCCTTCGTTCCGCCGCCGCTCGACGAATCGGTCGGTTCGGGGGACTGCGTCGGAGTCGACGTGGACGACCCGCCGGACTGCCCGGCGGCGGACGACCCGGCGCTGCCGCCGCTGGTGCAGCCGGCGAGCGCCGCGCCCAGCAGAGACGCCCCGGTGGCTTTCAGCACGGTACGGCGACCGACTGCCTGCTCGTCTGGTGCCATCTCAGTCGGACGTAGCCAGCCGAACGCCACGGCGGTTCCCCCGAAGGTGTTCGGGGACTGATTCGGAAACTGAGAACGACCGCGAACGCCCCGGAGCGGACCCACCGTGACCGCGTCGGCGACGTCGCACGACGGGAGCGGCCGGTAGTGGTGTCGGTCAGTCCGCGGAGGGCGCGTCGGCGCCGAACGACTGGTCGGGGAGCGGGCCGGCGTAGCCGTCCGGGACGTACGCACAGAGCGGGTCGGCCGCGAGCGGGTCGCCCGTGTACGCGTACGCCCGGGACCGGCTGCCGCCGCAGACGTGGCGGTACTCGCAGGCGCCGCACTTCCCGCCGAGCGCGTCGGGGTCGCGCAGCGATTCGAACAGGGCTGCGTCCCGGTAGACGTCGACGACGCCGTCGTCGCGGACGTTTCCGGCGGCCTCCGGGAGGAACCCGGACGGGTAGACGTCGCCGACGTGGCTCACGAACGCGAAGCCGTTGCCGGCGGTGATTCCGAGTCTGCGACCGATTCCGTCCGGCGACGGCCCCCCGCTCGGCCCGGCGTCGCCGTCCGCGTCGTCTGCGGTGCCGGCGGCGCGGTCGTCGCCGTCTGCGTGGGCGCCGCCGGAGAGCGCGACGCGTCGGTAGTGCGGTGCCTCCGTCGTCTTGACGCCGAACGGGGCGTCGTCGGCGACGTCGCACAGCCACTCCATGACGCGCTCGGCGCGCTCGGGGGACACCGGGTCGAGGACCCGGCCGCGGCCGACCGGGACGAGGAAGAAGACGGACCACAGGACTGCGCCGAGGTCGGCGACCAGGTCCCGTATCGCCGGCAGTTCGTCGACCGTCTCGGCGCACACCGTCGTGTTGACCTGGAGCGGCAGGCCGGCGTCCCGCGTCGCGCGCGCGGCCCGCATCGTCTGTTCGAAGCTCCCGCGTTCCTGCCGGAACTCGTCGTGTGCGGCTGCGGAGCCGCCGTCGATGCTGAGCGCCATCCGCCGGAGCCCGGCGTCGGCGAGCGCCCGGATCCGGTCCGGGGTCAGCGACGCGGTGCCGCTCGGCGTCAGCGTCATCCGGAGGCCGGCGTCGGTGCCGTACTCGACCAGGTCGGCGGTGTCGTCGCGGGCGAGCGGGTCGCCGCCCGACAGGACGACGAGCTGGCCGTCGCCGAACTCGGACGCGTCGTCGAGCAGCCGTTTCCCCTCGGCGGTGGTCAGTTCGTCGGGGTGTCGGCGCGGCTGCGCGTCCGCCCGGCAGTGCTTGCAGGCGAGCCCGCAGGCCTGCGTGACCTCCCAGATGAGGACGAACGGCCGCCGGTCGGCGTCTATCGCTCCGGGCTTCATCGGTCCCGGTCGGACCGCGCGTCGTTCTCGCCGTTCTGGCCGGCGGCTTCACGGACCGAGTGGTGGGCAGCGGTGGTTGTCATCGGCGTGGAATTCGGTCGGTGGCACGGAAAGCCGCCTGCCGAACGTGTTCGCGGCGTGCGTCGCCGGCCGAGGGCGAGTCGCGCTCGGCGACGAGCGCGGCGCGAACAACCCGGGCGGGCGAACATCTTCGGCGGAACCGTCTGGGTCGGCGGCCACCGACGCCTCGGTATGGTCGACGTCTCGGAAGCGGTCGACGCGAGCGACGCACCGCCGGGTCAGACCCGGGAGACGCTGGACGTCCGGGAGCTACCGCCGCCGCAGCCGCTGCAGCGGACGCTCGAACGGTGCGCCGAACTGGACGAAGACGCGGCGCTCGTCCAGCTGAACGACCGGGCGCCCCAGCACCTGTACCCGCGGCTCTCCGACCGCGGCTTCGAGTACGACACCGTCGAAGCGGCCGACGCCGTGGTGACGGTTATCTGGCGCGGATAGCGCCGGACGACCGCCGCAGAACAGTCCGACGAAGTGTTTTTGGGCGCCGGGACGGGCGACTGATTCGGAGCGCCGCGACGAACTACTGTTTCGGGAACGTCGCGACGAACTCGTTCGGACTTCGCTGCTCGACCGTGTAGCCCTCGGCGTCGAACGATTCAACTTCGGCCTGCATCTCGTAGAACAGCGGCTTCGGCTCGTGGTCGTTGATGAGCACCAGCGACTCACCGCTTTCGAGGTCGGCGAACGCGTCGTGGATTTTCGGGTGACGGTCGGACGGCGGAATCTCGCGGACGTCGAGTGTCGTTTCCGGCATGCACTGTCACGTAGCGCCTACCCGTCCCAGTACGTTGCTCCGAACATGTTCGCTCACGCGTGCGTAATCGTGACTTTCCACTCCTCGGGGCCGCACTGGGTCGTCTCGTAGGTGAAGCCGCGGCGCTCGACGACGCCGTACAGCGGCTCGGGCTCGAAACTGTTGTACAGCACGAGCGTCCCGTCGGCCGGGAGGTCGTCGAGCGCGGCCATAATCGGACCGAACGGCTCGCCGTCTATCTCCCGCGCGTCGAGTTCCCGTCGCTTCGAGTCGCTCGCCGGCTCCGTCTCCGGCGGCGTGGTCGCTCCCTCACCGGTGTGCTGCTCCGATTCGGCCTGTCGTCCGGGTTCGGCGCTGTCGCCGTGCATATCCGTACGCTCGGGGGAAGCGGCCATACTCGTTGTGCCGATGGTGTTCGCCCGTCCGTCCGGTAAGCGGCGGCGCTGTCCGAACATGTTCGGGAACATTGATTGGTGTGTGGGCCGAATACGTTCGCACGAACACCGATGCCACAGGCCAATCTGACCATCACGATTCCGGAGGGCGTCTGGGTCGGCGACGTGTCGCGGTCGTACCCCGACGCGGCCATCCGCATCCTGGCCGCGCTGACCGGCGACGACGCCGGCGTCGGGCTGGCGGAGATTACGGCCGCCGACCTCCGCGACATCGTCGCCGACATCCAGTCGGACGAGACGGTGACCGAACTCGAAATCCTCCAGCAGTACGAGGACACGGTGCTGCTGCAGTTCGAGACGACGATGCCGCTGCTGCTGCTCCCGGTGCAAGACTCCGGGGTGCCGCTGTCGATGCCGTTCACGATCCGTGACGGGCAGGCCGAGTGGGAGATCACGGCGCCCCAACACCGGCTCTCCGAACTCGCCACGCAGCTGGACCAGTTCGGCATCCCGTTCACCGTCAACGAGGTCCACCAGCACATTGAGCCGGAACAGCTGCTCACCGACCGGCAGCTCCGGCTGCTCACCTCCGCCGTCGAGAACGGCTACTACGACACGCCGCGCGGCTGCTCGCTGACGGAGCTCGCGGAGACGCTCGACCTCGCGAAGTCGACGTGCAGCGAGACGCTGCACCGCGCCGAGGAGCGCGTCGTCAAGCAGTTCATCGAGGACCTTGACGAGACCTCGGTCGAGACGCAGCCCGCATGACCGCGCTGTCCACCGCCGCCGGCCGCGGCGAGCGGCGGCGGCAGATGACCGCCCGTACACGCAGACCATGGACCTACCCGCCCACGACGACCGACCCGCCGTCAGCACGCCTCGAACCGCCGAACCACGCCGCTGCGTACTCAGCACCGATGGGGCGTGACCCGTTCGCGCCCGAGGAGCCGTCGCTGCAGGACGTCCTCGACGCGCTCGACGACCCGGACTGCCGCGCCGTCATCGAGCGGCTCGACGAGCCGATGACGGTCGCGGAGCTCGCCGAGGCGTCGGGCATCCCGAAGTCGACGCTGTACCGGAAACTCGACCTGCTGTCTGAGGCCGGGCTGGTCGAAGAGCAGCTGGACGTCCGCGCCGACGGCCGGCACACCAAGCGGTTCGTCGTCGACTTCGAGGAGGTACGGGTGTCGCTCGGCGAGGACAACGCCATCGAACTCGGCGTCGAACGCCGGGACAGGACCCCCGAAGAGCGGCTGTCGGAGCTCTGGTCGGAGGTGCGGAAGGAGACATGACGCCCGAGCTCACCTCCATGGTCGCCGTCCTGAAGACGCTGACGCTGATACTCGGCGGCTCCATCACGTTCTACGCGTTCAAGGCATCTCGGCGGACCGGGTCGTCCGCGCTCCGCGCGCTGGCGTTCGGCTTCGGCGCCGTCACGCTCGGCGCGCTGCTCGCCGGCGTCGTCGACCAGCTCCTCCCGCTCGACCCGCAGCTCGCGCTCGTCGTCGAGAGCCTGTTCACCACCGTCGGCTTCGGCATCATCCTCTACTCGCTGTACGTCGACTGACGGCCGACGGCGACGCTGCGAACCCCTCGAACCCCCTACTTAAACCCGGGGCGGAATATCTTCGGCGGCGTCGCGAGCCGGTGAGAATCCGCTCCCCGGTTGAAGGTGGAGTCCCCGCAACGTCCGCCTGTGAGGTGACCGCCAATGTTAACGAACTCGCGGCGACGCGTCCTGCAGTGGCTCGGACTCGGTGGTGCAGCGTCACTGGCCGGCTGTAACACCGCAGCATCCCCCGCGACGGAGTCGACGACGGACCAGGCCGCGACGACCACGACGACGGCGGCGACGACCGACCAGGTCGCCGCCGACCCGACCGACGTCCCCGACCCGGTCGACTGGACCGAGCCGAAACACCACGACGTCACGCTCGAAGTGAAAGAGGTCACCGCGGAGGTCGAACCCGGCGTGACCTTCGACTACATGACCTTCGACGGGCAGATTCCGGGGCCGATGATTCGGGTCCGGGAGGGCGACACCGTGTCGTTCACCCTGGAGAACCCGCCGGAGAACGACATGCCGCACAACGTCGACATGCACGCCGTCTACGGCACCGGCGGCGGCAGCGTCGCGACCACCGCGGCGCCCGGCGAGGAGAACGCCGAGCGGTTCACGGCGACGTACCCCGGCGCGTACATCTACCACTGCGCCGTCCCGAACCTGGACTACCACGTGTCCGCCGGCATGTTCGGGATGATTCTGGTCGAGCCGAAGGAGGGGCTCCCGTCCGTCGACCGGGAGTTCTACGTCGGCCAGCACGAACTGTACACCGACAAGCCCACCGGGAAGAAGGGCCACCACGGCTTCGACTTCGCGGCGATGAAGCGCGAAGACCCGACGTACGTCCTGCTCAACGGCGAGAAGTACGCGTGGGCGGCGGCGAACCGCGGGCCGCTCGAAGCCAGCGTCGGTGAGACCGCGCGGGTGTTCATGGTGACCGGCGGCCCGAACCTCCAGTCGAACTTCCACCCCATCGGCAACGTCTGGTCGGAGTGCTACCCGAACGGGTCGCTGAGCATGGAGCCGCACGGTAACGTCCAGACGCAGGTGGTGCCGCCGGGCAGCGCCATGGTCGGCACCATGGAGTTCCCGGTGCCGGAACGCATCAAACTCGTCGACCACGCGCTCTCGCGGGTCGCCCGGAAGGGGATGCTCGCCGAAATCGACGTCACCGGCGAGAAGAACACCGACGTCTTCGACCCCGAAGTCGACGGCGCCGACGAAGGCCCGCTGTACGGCGACGGCTAAACCGAACCGCACCGACCCGCATTTTTCTCGGCGGCGACCGCCTGGAGACGGCGTTCCAGGAGGTGCTCGAAAAACGGCGTCGAACACGGCGGCGGCGACGTGACCGTCGAAATCGAGACCGCGGCGTCGACGGACGAGGTGACGGTCACGGTCACCGACCGAGGCCCCGGGTTCCCGGAGCTTCAGCGCGAACTCGTCCACGAGAACCGAGCCGAGAGCCCCCTGGAGCACGGAAACGGGCTGGGGCTGTGGCTCGCGCGCTGGATTACCGAGTCGTACGGCGGCACGCTCCGACTCCCGGAGACGCCCGACGGCGCGACCGTCGAGTTCACGCTCGACGGCCGCCGCTGAGCCACCGCAGTGCGCGACGCCGCTCATCGGTGCGACGACGAGTCCGGCCCGGCATCGTTGCTGTCGGGGCTCGCGTCGTCGCTGTCGAGGCTCGTATCGTCGCCGTCTCCGTGCGGCGCCGCGTCGTCCGCCGTGCCGACGAGCGCCGCGTACACGGCTGCCCAGAGCCGGCCGCGCCGGCTGCGGCGTCCGTCCGGGTTCATACGCGGCGGACGAGGTGCGCACGGACGGCACGCTGTGCGTCCAGACAGACGTCGAGCAGCCGCGTGCACGTCGCCAGAACCGGGAACTCCACGGGGAGGTCGGCGTAGAGGTACGACGCGAGCGCCCGGTGGCTGATGCCGGTGCCGGCGCCGCGGTTCGTCGCCGCGGCGAGGAACGACTGGCGGTCGCAGAGCGCCCCCTCACACCGATTCCGGTGTGCCGCGAGCCGCTCGTGGCGGTCGCGGAGCGCGTCGAATCCGAGCGCAGACAGCGGCGTCTCCTCGGCGTCGACGAGCCAGTCCGCGACGTCGGCGACGACGGTTTCGGCGTCGCGGAGCGCGTCGGTTTCCGCCGCCAGCGCCGCGTCCATCACCGAGAGTTCGGCTCGCCGGTCGGCGCTCGCCGCCCGAACCGCCCGCTTCGTTTCCGCGGTGAACTGGCCGGCGGTGTGCGGCGCGAGCGTCGCCGCGAGCTCCGCGCCGAGTTCGGACCGCATCGTCTCCACCAGCGGCTCCGGGTCGTCGACGTCGGCGGTGCTGCACGGACGGACGGTTTCGGCGAACGCCTCGCGCACCGCCTCGCACCGGTCCTCGGCTCGGCCCGGTCCGCCTGCAGCCGTCGCCGTCGCCGCGGTGAATCCGTCGGTGGCCGAAGCGTTGCCCGGCCGGGGGCCGCCGGTCGGCGAGCGGCACGGCGTCTCGCGGACCGTGCGCTCGAACGACTCGTACGCCTCGGTCTTGTCGGCGACGTGGTCCTGTTCGCGCCGAACGCGGTCGAGCGCCTGCTGGACGTGCGTCTCGACGCTCACTCCGCGGACACCTCCGGCGCGCTGACCAGCCCCGCCGGCGCGTCGTCGTCGCCGAGCGCGAGCCTGAAATTCCACGTCGGCGCGGCGGCGCCGGGGTCGAGACACCGGGCGTCCGAAATCGACGGCGTCGCCTCCGGCCGTCGGCGGAGCAGTTCGACCGCGAGCGGCAGCGTCGCGAGCCTGCGGGTCGACCGGCCGAGTTCGTACCCCGACAGCGTCACGGTCCACGAGTCGGCGTCCTGCCCCTCGGTCCCCGACGGGTCGACGGTGTATTCGGCTGCGAGCGCGACGCCGCAGAGCCGTTCGAGCGCGTCCCCGAGCGGGCTGTCGGTCTCGGTCGGCGGCGGGAGGCGCGCGGCGGCGTCCCGGAGCACCGCCGCCTGCGCCGCCGCGTCCAGCCGGCCGGCGAGTTCGCCGGTCAGGCTGTCCAGCAGTTCGAGGCAGAGTTCGTCGGGGTTCTCGGCCGACTCGGCGCGGTCGAGGTACGCGTCCATCACCGCGTCCTCGACGCCGTCGTGGTCCGACTCGGCGACCGTCTCGAACACGGCGGCCGCGATGGTGTGACAGAAGTCGACGAACGACGACCGGTCGGCGCCCGACTCCCGGGCAGCGTTCGGGTACAGATTCGCGTCCGGGTCGCCCGAGCGGGTCCCGCCGACCCGCGTCGACTCGGCGCCCCGGGCTGAATCGGTCCGGTAGCGGTCGCGCCACGCCGAGTCCCGAGCGGCGTTCGTCGCGGACTGCACGACGGACTCGTCGTCGGGGTCCTGACAGACGATGACGTCGTAGTACGGCAGGTGCGGGTCGTAGCGGCGGAGCGTCGCGCGGTACTGCTCGGTCGCCTGCGCGGCCGCCCGCGCCGTTCCGCGGCTGTCGAACCGGAGGCCGTCGGCCGGGACGGGCCGGTCGCCGAACCGGCCGCAGACCAGGTAGTACTCGCCAGACGGCGTCGCCAGCATCTCGATGTGCGCGCGGATGTCCCCGAGCGTCGTTCCGATCATGGATGTGTCGTTGCTTCGGCTCGTGTATCGGTGCGCTACCAGTCGCCGGTGATGACGTCGGCGACCCGCTGTCGGTCGAACAACTGCTCCTCCGCCGGGATTTCCGGGTACGGGCCGGACTCGTAGGTCGGCCACTCGCCGAACTGGGACGGGAACACCTGTTTCGCGGTCATCTCCAGTTGGAACAGGTTCAGAATCGGCCCCTGGTAGCGGGCGCCCTGGGCGTACACGCGGTCGTTCTGGACGGCCGAGAGCTGCTGGCCGACCGGGTCGTCTTCGAGCGCCTCTCTGATGGCTGCCATGTCGGTTCCGGGGTGCATGCCGCCGAGCGAGAGGATGACGTCGGGGTCGGCTTCGAGCAGCGCCTCCATGTCGACCTGGTCGCCGGAGGAGACGTCGTCGCCGAAGGCGTCCCGGAGCCCGAACGGCCGGACGTGCGCGGTGAGGAAGCCGGGCGCGTCGACGTTGTAGACGTACGGCTCCGTCGGCGTGCTGAATCCGCCCATGACGACGGTCGGCCGGTCCGCTTCGGCCGGCAGCTCCGCCTCGATGGTGGCGAGCAGGTCGTCGTGAATCGCGGCGAGCGCGTCGTACCGGTCCCGCTCGCGGAACACCTGCGCGACCTTCTCGAACTGCTCCCAGAGCGTGTAGTACTCGTACCGGTCGGCGTACTCGTCGGGCGGCGCGGTGTGCCGGTGGCTGAAGTGGTTGCCGAACCACGGCGAGACGTTCTCGCGTATCTCCGCGATGTCGGCCTGACTCCAGCCGTCGAGCGCGAACACGCTCGCCGGGTCCGCGAGGTGGACGTCGCTGTCGAGCTCGTACAGCTTCTCCTTGCTCGGCCGCCACGACGAGTACAGCCCGGACCAGTCGAGCGTGACGCCGTCGAGCCGCGGCGTGAACTGGTTCCACAGCGCGTCGTAGTAGTCGGGGGCGTGCATCGCGTTCACGTCGTTGCCGCGGCCGAGCGCGAACGCCATCCCGGCGAGATGCGTCAGTCGCGTGAACACGGTCTTCGGGACGGATTCGAACTCCACCTCGCCCATCGGCGCCATCGAGACGGTGTAAGAGCCGTCGGAGTCGGACTGCGGCGTCGGCGAGTCGGTCGCGGTATCGGCGTTCGTCGCCGTCGCGGATTCCGTCGGCGACGAACCGGCGTCGGCGCTGTCCGTACAGCCGGCGAGGAGGCCGCCGGCGACGACGGCGCCGCCGTACTTGACGTACTCGCGGCGCGTCGGCGAGTCGTGTCGTGCGTCGTCTCGTGCCATGCGGATTAGGCTTGCCTAAACACACAAAGCCGTTTCGGTTTTTAGGTTCGCCGAAATCGTGGAGTCGTCACGGAGCACCGCCCGAGGGCGAACACGTCCGGTTGAAGTTCGGTCGGAACGCCGGCCGAGAGCAGTGTTCGCTCGAACCGGCGCACAATTACTAACGGGCATAGAATATCGAGGATATACAACCAAAAGTCATATTAGCGGCGCCGGGGTCGATTCAGGTACGAGCGACACATGGCACACGACACCGACGGATTACTGACGACGCACATCGGAAGTCTGCCGCGACCCCCCGAGCTTCGCGAACTCCTGAAACAGCGGGACGCCGGCGAGGACGTCGACCCGGACGAGTGGGAGCGGGCGGTCGTCGACGCCACCGAGGCCGTCATCGAACGGCAGGCGGACGTCGGCCTCGACGTCATCAACAACGGGGAGCAGCCGCGGGTCTCGTTCAACTGGTACGTCGCGAACCGGCTGTCGGGCATCGGCGGCAGCCGCGAGGCGCCGCTGTGGGACGACCTGCAGGACTACCCGGAGTACGCCGAAACCGAGTTCAAGACCGACGCCATCGACCTGCGGAGCCAGCCCGCCGTCGTCGACCAGGTGGAGTACGTCGGCCGCGATGACGCCGAACAGGAGGTGGAGACGTTCTTCGACCTGCTCGACGAGACCGGCGTCGACTACGAGGACACGTTCATCACGGCCGCCTCCCCCGGCATCGCGGCGACGTCGCTGACGAACGAGCACTACGACTCTCACCGCGAGTTCGTGTTCGCCCTCGCCGACGCGCTCCGCGAGGAGTACGAACTCGTCGCCGACACCGGGGCGACGCTCCAACTCGACGCGCCGGAGCTACTCGCGTCCGGCCACCGCGGCCCGCAGGACAAGTCGCTCGACACCCTGAAGGGCATCATTCGGCTCCACGTCGACGCCCTGAACGAGGCCGTCAGCGACATCCCGGCCGACCAGCTCCGGCTGCACACCTGCTGGGGGAGCTACGAGGGGCCCCACCACCGCGACGTCGAACTGGTCGACGTGCTCCCGGAGCTGTACGACCTCGACGTCGGCGGCATCAGCATCGAGCAGGCGAACCCGCGCCACCAACACGAGTACCGGGCGTTCGCCGAACACCCGCTGCCGGACGGCTGGGACCTACTGCCCGGCGTCGTCGACGTGAAGACGAACGTCATCGAGCACCCGGAGACGGTCGCGGACAGACTGGAGCGCGTCGCCGACGCCGTCGGCGACCCGACCCGCGTCGTCGCCGCCCCGGACTGCGGCTTCGACACGCAGGCCGGGCTGGCGATGGTCGACCCCGAAATCGCGTGGGCGAAACTGGAATCGCTCGTCGACGGCGCCGAACTCGCCAGCGACCGGCTGTTCTGACGCGGCCACCCCGCCGCTTTCTCTCTGGACGACGAGCACGACGCTCCGACCGCTCGGTCGACGCCGCGACCGGTCGGTCCAGGTCCCGACTGGTGCGCGAGCACCCGGCTCGTCCGCGGCGAGGACTTATCCACCGGCGCGGACTACCCCGATTCGATGCGTGGACCGGCCGTCCGCGGCGTCGTGCTCGCCGGCGGGGACAGCACCAGGTTCGGAGCGGCGGACAAGGCGCTCGCCGAGGTCGACGGGGCGGCGATGATTCGGCGCGTCGCCGACGCGGTCGGTGACGCCACCGGCAGCACGCCGCTCGTCTCCGCCGGCGACGACCCCGGGCCGGCGTACCGGGCCGCGCTCCCGGACGCCGGTTTCGTCTCCGACCACGCCGCGTTCGTCGGGCCGCTCGCCGGCGTCGCGGGGGCGGCCCGCGAGGCCGACGCGACGTGGCTCGTCGTCGCCGCCTGCGACATGCCGCGGGTCGACGCCCGAACAGTTCGGTGGCTCGTCGACCGGTGCGAAGGCGGAGAGCCGGGCGCAGACGCGGACGCAGCCGCAGACACACACGCGGCCGCGAACGACGACGCGGACGCCGTCGTTCCGGTCGACGCCGACGGCGTGGCGCAGCCGCTGTTCGCCTGCTACCGGCGAGACAGCCTGGTTCGGGCGCTCGAAGGAGTCCCGCGGACTGCCGGGCCGCGCGCCCTCCTCGACTCGCTCGCCGCCGCGGTCGTGACGCCCGCGGACGCCCCCGACGGCGTCTCGCTCGACGCCGCGCTCGCGAACGTCAACACGGCCGCAGACCTCGACGGCCTCGACAGCAGCGGCTGCCAGCACAGCGGCGGCGACGACAGCGACGACGACAGCGACGACGACGGGGAACGCTGAACGTCGTCCGAAAACCGGGGGACGCCGGGACGCGGGTTCGGTCTACGGCGGCTACGCCGACCGGGTCGGAGTGGCGCCGTCGGCGTCGGCGTCGAGGTACTCGCGGGCCGCCTCCCGGATGACGTCCTCGGGGCCGACGACGCACTCGCGCCGGAGGTCCGGGAACTGGCCTTCCAGCATCCGGACGACTTCGCCCTCCATGTCGGCGGCGTCGGCGACGGTTCTGCCCTCCAGGTACTCCGTGATGAGGCTCGCGACCGCGCGGCTCACCGCGCAGCTCTGGCTCTCGAAGGCGAGCGCCTCGATGGTGCCGTCGTCGCCGATTTCGACGTGGAACTCGCCTTCGTCGCCGCAGGACGTCTCCTCGGATGACTTCACGAGCGTCGGCTCGGCGAGCCCGCCGCTGTTCCGCGGCTCGTGGTGGTGTTCGTCGACCAGGTCGTGGTACCGGTCCGAGGCGAGCGCGTCGTCGACTTTCGCCGGTGCGTCGACGAGCGCGTCGAGCAGCCGGTCGATCTCGTCCGTCGTGTTGTAGACGTAAAACGACGCCCGGACGGAGCCGGGGATGTCGAGCCGGTCGTGCAGCGGCTGGGTGCAGTGGTCGCCGGCGCGGACGGCGATGCCGCGGTCGTCGAGCAGCGACGAGACGTCGTGGCCGTGGACGCCGTCGACGTTAAACGACACCAGCCCGGTGCGTTCCTCGCCCGCCGGCGGACCGTAGGTCACGACGTCGTCGCGCTCGGAGAGCCGGTCGAGCGCGTACTGCGCGAGCCGGTCTTCGTGTTCGCGGACCCAGTCCATGCCGAGGTCGTCGAGGTAGTCGACGGCGGCGGCGAGCGCGATGGCCTCCGCAATCGGCGGCGTCCCGGCCTCGAACTTCCACGGCAGCCCGTTCCACGTCGACCGGTCGAACGTGACGTGCTGAATCATCTCGCCGCCGTACAGGAACGGTTCCATCTCGGCCAGCAGGTCGCGGCGGCCGTACAGCCCGCCGATGCCGGTCGGCCCCGCCATCTTGTGGCCGGAGAACGTGAAGAAGTCGGCGCCCATCGCTTCGACGTCGACCGGCCGCGTCGGCGCCGACTGCGCGCCGTCGACCAGCAGCACGGCGCCGGCGTCGTGGGCGAGCTCCGCGAACGTCTCGACGGGGTTGACGGTGCCGAGGACGTTCGAGACGTGCGGCACCGCCACCAGTTCTGTGTCGCCGTCGACGAGCGACTTCGCGTGCTCGACGTCGAGGTGGCCGGTGTCGGTGACGCGGACGAACCGGAGTTCCGCGCCGGTCCGCTCGGCGACCTGCTGCCACGTGACGAGCGACGCGTGGTGCTCCATCTCCGTCGTGACGATGACGTCGTCGGGGCCGAACTCCGGGAGCGCGAGGCCGTGTGCGACGAGGTTGATGCTCTCGGTGGTGTTCCGCGTGAACACCATCTCCTCGCGGCCGCCGGAGGCGCCGACGAACGCGGCGAGCCGGTCGTGGGCGGCCTCGTACGCGACGGACGCCCGGTGGCTCAGCTCGTGGATGCCGCGGTGGACGTTGGCGTTGTAGCCGGCGTAGTACTCCTCGAAGACGTCGTACACCTGCCGCGGCGTCTGGGTCGTCGCGGCGTTGTCGAGGTACGTCAGCGGATGCCCGTTGACGTCCTGGTCGAGAATCGGGAAATCGTCGCGGACAGCGGAGACGTCCGGGGACATACAGCCTGCAAGCCCTCCGACGGGCTTAACAGTTCCCCGACCGCTCAGCCGTGAGAACGAGTCCCGGCCGTCTCCCGAGGCCGCCGCTCCCCGACTGCGGCGGCCGCGGGCGGCGACTCAGTCTTCGGTTCGTAGCGCTCTGACCCGGTCGACGTTCCAGGCGTCGCCCTTGTCGTTCGCGGGCGTCTCGACCACCATCGGTTTGTCGCGGAGCGCGTCGTGGTTGATGAACCGGCGGAAGCCCTCGGCGCCGATTTCGCCGTCGCCGACGTGTTCGTGTTCGTCCTTCTCGGAGCCGAGCGGGTGTTTCGAGTCGTTGAGGTGGAGGAACTCGACGTTGTCCCGGCCGACGGTCGCGTCGATTTCGTCGACCAGGTCCGCCATCGACGCCGCGTCGGTGAAGTCGTAGCCGGCGGCGTACAGGTGGCAGGTGTCGAGACAGACGCCGAGGTCGCCGTAGCCGAATTCGGCGGCGTCGACCACGTCGTCGAGCGCGCCGAGGCGCTTGCCGACGGTCGTCCCCTTCCCGGCCGTGTTTTCGAGGAGCACCGTCACGCCGTCCGGGACGTCGAGTTCGGAGAGCCGGTCGCCGACGTTCTCGACGCCGGCGGCCTCGCCGGCGCCGGTGTGGGCGCCGGGGTGGAACACGTAGTACGGGACGCCGAGCGTCGCCGCCGCGTCGAGTTCCGACTGGAGGCAGTCGAGCGACTTCGCGGCGAGGTCGTCGTCCGGCGTCGCGAGGTTGACGAGGTAGGTGCCGTGGACGGCCCACGGGCCGACGTCGCGTTCGTCCGCGGCGTCACGGAACGCCTCCGCGTCGGCGTCGTCGACGTCGCTGACCGCCCAGCCGCGCGGCGACCCGACGAACAGCTGGCCGCAGTTCCCGCCGAGTTCCGCTTCGCGTTCGGCGGCGGCGGCGAAGCCGTCGGACATCGAGACGTGCGCGCCGACCCTGAACAGGGTGTGACGTGGCGGCGGCCGGCCGTAAAATGCTGCGGCGGCGCGGCCGCGGTTCCCACTCGGTTGGAACGAGCGGCCGTGGTTTATCCCGGGACGCCGAACCACCGGGTACGATGAACAGTGACGATACCGCGGCGTACACCTTCGTCTGCCCGGCGTGCGGGGAGTCGCTCGCGGTGACCGACGCGATGCGGGCGGCGCTGCTCCGGGAGGGCTGCGTCCTCTGCGGCACCGCCGTCACCGACGCGGCGTTCACGGCGTCCCAGCGCGCCGAGACACCGTGACGGAGTCAGCGGTAACGACGTCGGCAGGCCGTTGGCGGCTCCGCGGCCGGGTCAGTCGCGCTCGGCGACGAACAGGAACGTCTCGGGTCGGTCGGCGGCGAACTCGACGGTGAACCCGGCCGACTCGACCGCGGCAGCGGCGTCTCCGAGCGCGTAGCGTTCGTCGACCGGCGGACCGTCGGCGCCGGTGCCGCTGGCCGCCCAGTCGGCGACGACGAGGCGGCCGCCGGGCTTCACGACCCGCGCGAGTTCCGCGCGGGCGTCGTCACCGGCGAACTCGTGGTACGTCATCGTCGACACCGCGACGTCGAGGTGGTCGGCCGGGAACGGGAGGTCGGCGACGTCGGCCGTCACCGCTTCGACGTTCTCCGGGAGCCCCTTCTCGCGGTAGTAGTCGTGCATCGCCGCCTGCACGTCGACGGCGTACACCGTCTCGGCGAGCGGCGCGAGGTCGTCGGTGTAAAAGCCGGTGCCGCTGCCGAGGTCGGCGACGGTCTCGTCGCCGTCGGCGTCGACCGCCCAGCAGAGCTCCTCCCGGGAGACGAACCGGTAGCGCCGGGCGGCGTTTTCGAGCCTGTCGGCGCGCGCTGCGTCGAACGTGTGGTGACCCATACCGCGTCGTCGCCGCGGAGCACCGAAACCGTTGTGCGTGCGGTGCGGCGGCGACCCGGCCGCACCGCGACCGCGTCGCGGCTATTCGTCGGCGCGCGGGAAGTTGTCGATGGTGTCGGCGCGGAACGCGTCCTCGTCGAACTCGTACTCGCCGTCGAAGAAGTCCATCAGCGTCCGGGTGTCCCGCATCGCGTTCTTCAGGCTGGTGGAGGCGCCGGGCGACGGCGTGATGTTGAAGATGACGTCGTCGCCGACGATCTTGGCTTCGCCCATGTCGAGCGACTTCTTCTTCGTGTCGACGATCTGCGGCCGGACGCCGCCGTAGCCGGTCGCTCGTTCGATGTCGTCGAGTTCGGCGTTCGGCACGACCTTCTGGACGTGCGGGAGGAACGCGCGGCGTCCGACCTCCGGGAGGTCGTACACCAGGTTCCGCAGCACGTACGGCAGCAGGATGCGGTCGGCGAGGATGTTGGCGTAGCTGAGGAACGCGGCGACGTTCAGCCCGAACACGTCGAGGAAGTCGCCGACCGTCGAGAGCCGGCCGCGTTCGAGCGTCGGGACGAGTTTCGCGGTCGGCCCGAACCGCGTGATGGACGGGTCGTGGACGTCGGCGTCGCCGTGCACCGCCGCGAACGGGAGCTTCTTCATCTGCAGCGTGTACACCTTCCCGTTCAGGAAGTCGTCCGCGAGGAAGAAGCTCCCGGCGATGGGCAACAGCACCTTGTCCTGGCCGTAGCCGAGCTCTTTCGCCATCTGGAGGCTGTGCGAGCCGGCGGCGACGACCGTGGCGTCGCAGTCGAACTGGCCGTCGGTCGTGGTGAGCGTGTAGCCGTCGTACCCCTTCGTGACGTCCGTCACTTCGGTGGACGTGAAGACGTCGACGTTCGGCTCCTCCGTGGCGTTGTCGACGAGCGACTTCGCGGTCGCGCCGTAGTCGACGACGTAGCCGTCCGGCGTCTGCAGCGCCAGGAGGTCGAGCGACGGGTCGCGGCCCTCGACGACCTTCGGTTCGAGTTCCTCGATTTCGTCGCGCCCGATGGCGCGGAGCTTCGGGAACAGGTCGCCGAACCCTTCGTCGTGGTAGCGGGATTCGAGGGCGTCGACTTCGTCGTCGCCGACGGCGAGCACCATCTTGCTGCGTTTCGCGTGCATCTCCCGGTCGGGGTCGTGGTTCTCGAGGTAGCCGGCGAGGATCTCCGCGCCCTCTTTCACCTTCTCGGCCTTGTCGAGCGTGTAGTTCGTTTCGATGTCCCCGAAGTGGAGCGTCTGCGAGTTGTTCGTGTGATCGGAGTTGATCGCCGCGATCTCCGACTCCTTCTCGACGAGCGCGATCGAGTCGATGTCGGTGAACTTCGCGGTCGTGTACAGCAGCGACGCGCCGCTGATTCCGCCGCCGACGATGACGAGGTCGTATTTCCCAGACATGTGATGAAGTGGTAGGCTCGTCTCGACCACTGCGTTTCATCCGTTAACACTGTTTTTATCGCCGCAGAACCCCTCGACAATCGCGAGAACCGACATCGACAATCATAGAACCGCGGCGGCAGCGGCGGGCTACTCGACGTCGACGACCCGGACGTCGAAGACGAGCGTCCGCCCGGCGAGTTCGTGGTTGAAGTCCACCTGGACGGCGTCCGCAGACACCGCGGTAACGTCGCCGTGCAGCCCGTTTTGCGCCTCGACGTGCTGGCCGACCGACGGCGGCTCGCCGACCATCCCCTCGAACGTCTCCGGGTCGTACTCCCGGACCCGCTCGGGGTCGTACTCGCCGTAGGCGTCCGCCGGCGGCACCGTCACGGTCGCTTCTTCGCCCTCGGTCATCCCGACGACTGCCTCGTCGAGGCCGCGGATGACGTCGCCGGCGCCGACAGTGAACGAAATCGGCGCGAACGACGCGTCGGCGTCCGCCGCGACGAGCCCGTGCTCTTCGGCGACCGAGCGCTCGGACGTCGTGAACACGTCGCCGCCCTCGAATCGGCCGACGTATTCGAGTCGGACGTGGTCTCCCGGTTCGATACTCATGGCGTGGCGCTGTGGTCGTGTCCGGTCATGTGTCGTGTGAGCGTGAGTCGGTCTGCGGCCCGTCGCCGCTACTGCTGGAGGTCGTACAGGCGGCGGAACGCGGTCGGCGGGAACCGGAGTTCGACGCGGCTGGGCGGCCGCCCCTGGTCGTTGTCGAGTTCGGACTGGACGCGTTCGACAACGCCGATTTCGGCGAGTTCGTACAGGTACCGCTTGATGGTTCCGGGCGAGAGCGTGACGCCCGGCGCGGCGGCGACGGCCTCCGTGGTCGCGGTCACGGACGCCCGGTCGGTCTCGTCGAGGTCGACGAGCGCGCGCAGCACCGCCTGCCGGTTCTCCGGGAGCGCGAGCACGCGGCCGAGCGACACCGACGGCTGCGGGAGTTCCGCGAGGGCGTCGTCGACGTCCGTCTCGGCGATTCTGGTGCGGTCGCGGTCGTCGGCGCGGACGGCGGCGACGAACAGCGCCGCGAGCGCGTCGTGGGCGTTCCCGTCGGCCCACGCGGCGATTCGCCGCGCCTGCTCGTGGTCGAGCGCGCGGTGTGCCAGCCCGCTCGACGCCCGCGTCATCAGGACATCCGTGAGCGTCTGCTGGCGGTAGTGCCGGACCGCGACGGTCGTCGCGGTGTAGGCGGCGAGTTCGGTCTGCGCCGGCGGGTCGCGGCCGACGGCGAGCCAGCTGACGTTGCTCGGCAGCCCGGCGAACACGTCGACGAGGTCGTCGGTGTCGGCGCTGCCGGGTTCGCCCACGTGGTCGACGGCGACGACCGCGCCGGCGCGGGCCCCGTCGAGCGCGTCGTGGAGCCGGCTGCGGAGCTCTTCGGTGCTGATGCCGTGTTTCGGAACCGACTCCTCGACGAGGCCGTCGAGGACGCCGTGGTACAGCGCGAACGTGCTGGTGGTCGTTCGGGTGTCGAGATAGACGACGCCCGGGACGCCGGTGGTCGCCGCGCGGGTGCTCGTGTGAATCACCGACTGCGTTCCGGAGGAGAGCGGTTCGAGGTGCGCGAACAATGCCGTCACGACCGCGGTTTTCCCGGCGCCGGACGGCCCGTGGACGTAGGCGTTCCCCGGCAGGTCGCCGTCGAACACCGGGTCGAGGTGGTCGAGGAGCTGCTCGAAGACGGGGCCGCGGTCGGACGGCTCGTCGATGTGGCCGACCGGCGAGAGGGCGTCGTAATCCTGGATGAGCCGTGACTCACCGGTCCAGCGCTGTCGCCGCCGTATCCGTTCGTCGATGTCCATCGAGAGTCAGGCGTCTGTTGGGGACGAGTCGATACTCCGACCCAATAAGGGCCGTGTTATCGGCACTGATGGCGAGACGCCGGCGGCGAGCCGGGCGCCGTCGCGGCGTCGACGGCGACCGAGAGCGGGGCGGCCGCGGCGGGCGCCCCTGCGGAGCCGCCCCGGCCCCCGTGTGCGCTGCACGGCTACAGCGAGAGGTAGCCGGCGTTCGGGAGGACCCCGGCCAGCGAGAGGACGCCGACCAGCAGCATCATGAGCATGATCGCCATCGCCGGCGGGTCGACGTGCGTCCCGGAGTGCGAGTAGAACACGCGCTGGGTGAGTTCGCCGAGCAGCCCGCTGAGTCCGCCGAACGCGCCGGCGACGAGCAGCACGACCGGGTCGCTGCCGACGACGGGCATCGCGACGATGGCGCCGACCGACCCGAGCAGCGTCATGTGGTGTGTCACCGGAATCTTCTCGACGCCGAGGTTCAAGAACAGCAGGCTCATCGCGGAGATGGCGTAGCCGAGGAAGATGCTCCCGGTCTTCAGCCAGATGAAGCCGCTGAGTATCCCGGCGACGACGCCGACCGTCGCGACCCCCGACCACTTGTACTGGTGCGGGAGCCACGGCTCGATGGCGAGCCGCGCCGACGGTTCGGCGCCGCCGTCGGGCAGGGGGCGTTTCTCGTCGCGCTCGAACGGCGTCATGTCGAGGACGTTCGTCCCGGCGACCTTCCCGACGAGCGGGTAGCCGAAGGCGAGGCGCGCGACGAACGCGGTGGCGACGACCGACAGCGCGATGTTGTCCGTCGGCACGCCGACGCCGCTGGCGACCCGGGTGACGAGCATGCCGAGCGCGCCGAAAACGGCGCCGACCGCGAGGATGTCCGGTTTCGTCCCGAAGGCGTAGCCGATGTTCTTCCCGAAGTGGAAGTCCCAGCCGTCGGGCTCCATCTCCGGGTAGCGCTTGCCGGCGTAGGCGGTGGCGGCGACGCCGCCGGCGAAGGCGACGTGCGGCCCGGTCACCATCCCGAACCCGATGGTTCCGGTGACGCCGGTCGCGATTTCGCCGACCGGAATCGCGTCGAGGCCGCCGAGTTGGCGCTGCAGAATCCCGAGGCCTTCGCCGAGGAAGACGACGAAGCCGGTGAAGATGAACGACGGGAGCGCGCCGAGGGCGGCGCCGAACGCGCCGCCGGCGAGCGCCGCGATGAGCAGCACGGCGAACTGCTCCCAGCCGAGGCCGATGACGGGGACCTGCACGAGGAGTCCGTTCATGGATTACTCCTCCTGCGCCCAGTCGAGCGAGCGTTCGACGGCGTCGCCCCAGCGGTCGTACCGCTCGTCGACGTCTTCGGGGTCCGCCTTCGGCTCGAACTCCCGGTCGATCTGCCAGTTCTCGCGGAGGTCGTCGATGGAGTCCCAGTAGCCCGTGGCGAGCCCGGCGGCGTACGCGGAGCCGAGCGCAGTGGTCTCGTCGACCTCGGGGCGAACCACTTCGGTCTGGAGGATGTCCGCTTGCAGCTGACAGAGGAAGTTGTTCTTGACGGCGCCGCCGTCCACGCGAATCGACGTGGTTTCGACGCCGGAGTCCGCCTCCATCGCCTCGACGACGTCGCGGGTCTGGTAGGCGATGGATTCGAGCGTCGCGCGGACGATGTGGCCCTTCCCGGTACCGCGGGTCATGCCGACGATGGTGCCGCGGGCGCGGCCGTCCCAGTGCGGCGCGCCGAGCCCCGTGAACGCCGGGACGACGTAGACGCCGTCCGTGGAGTCGACCGACTTCGCGATTTCGGCGGTCTGAGCGGCGTTGTTGATGAGGTCGACGTCTTCGAGCCACTCGATGGCGGCGCCGGTGATGAAGATGGAGCCTTCGAGGGCGTACTGTACCGGTTCGCCGGACCGCTGGAAGCCGATGGTCGTGAGGAGGCCGTGGTCGGAGGAGACGGCTTTCGTGCCGGTGTTCATCAGGTAGAACGAGCCGGTGCCGTAGGTGTTCTTCGCGTCGCCCTCGTCGAAGCAGGTCTGTCCGAACAGCGCGGCCTGCTGGTCGCCGAGCGCGCCGGCGACCGGGACTTCGGCGCCGAGGAAGCCGTCCGGATCGGTCGTGCCGTAGTAGTCCTCGTCCGAGGACGGCCGGACCTCCGGGAGCATGCTCTCGGGGACGTCGAACTCCGCGAGCAGTTCGTCGTCCCACTCCAGGTCGCGGACGTTGTACAGCATTGTCCGGGAGGCGTTCGTGACGTCCGTGATGTGGTTGCCGGTGAGGTTGTCGATGAGCCAGGCGTCCATCGTCCCCATCCGGAGTTCGCCGTCTTCGGCGCGCTCGCGGAGGTTCTGCGTCCGGGAGCTGCTTAGTTTCAGCGGCTCGGCGTTGTCGAGAATCCACTCGACTTTCGTGGCGGAGAAGTACGCGTCGGCTTCGAGGCCGGTCTTCTCGCGGATCCACTCGACTTTGTCTTCGGCCTGCAGCTGCTCGACGCGGTCGGTCGTCCGGCGGTCCTGCCAGACGAGCGCGTTGTGGACGGGCTTTCCGGTCTCGGCGTCCCAGACGACCGTGGTTTCGCGCTGGTTCGTGATTCCGAGCGCGTCGAGCTGGTCGGCGTCGATGCCGGCGCCGTCGAGCGCGCGCTCGACGACGGCTTTGGTGTTTTCGAGAACCTCGATGGGGTCGTGTTCGACCCAGCCTGGTTCCGGATAGATCTGTTCGTGCTTCTCGTAGGCGTTCGCGACGGCCTGCCCCGCGTGGTCGAAGACCATGAACCGGGTGCCGGTCGTCCCTTGGTCGATTGCGCCGACGTACGTGTCTGACATTGTGCTGAGTGCTCCGTGGTCCAGGCAGGATTTTTACTGAAACACCCTGCCCCTGAGTATACAATAGAATAGTTCATTATAAATCTTGCTGGTGGGCCACAGGCGCTCTGCGCCATCCGCTCGCCCGTTGGAACGCCCGTCGACTGCCACGAGACGTTTCAGGCCGGCGGCCGGCTCGATTTCGGCACGCCGCCCAGGTCGGGGCTGCGTCCCGGGACGAGTAAAGAGTTTATCGACGACTTCGACGTGGTGGTAAACATGAAGTGGGTGGCGGCTGAATCACGGACGACAGAGAGATGGGAACGACACCACACATCGTGGTCATCGGCGGGGGGTCGACGGGGGCCGGGACCGCACGGGACCTCGCGATGCGGGGGCTGAACGTCACCCTCGTCGAGCAGGGGAACCTCACGCACGGGACGACCGGGCGGATGCACGGGCTGCTCCACAGCGGCGGCCGGTACGCGGTCTCCGACCAGGCGAGCGCCGCCGAGTGCATCGAGGAGAACCGGGTGCTCCGGGACATCGCGAGCCACTGCGTCGAGATGACCGGCGGCCTGTTCGTGAAACGCCCCGAGGACTCCGAGGCGTACTTCCAGAAGAAGCTCGACGGGTGCCGCGAGTGCGGCATCCCCGCCGAAGTCATCTCCGGCGCGGAGGCGCGCGAGATGGAGCCGCATCTCGCGGCGGACGTCGACAAGGCCATCACGGTCCCGGACGGCGCCATCGACCCGTTCCGGCTCGTCGCCGCCAACGCCGCCAGCGCGGAGAACCACGGCGCGCGCATCGAGACGCACACCACCGTCACCGACCTGGTCGTCGAGGACGGCGACGTCGTCGGCGTCGAAGTCGAGCACGAATCCGGCCCCGGCAAGCGCGTCCACGGCACCGCCGGCGGCACCGAGCAGATCCGCGCCGACCACGTCGTCAACGCCACCGGTGCGTGGGCGGGCCGCATCGGCGACATGGCCGGCGTCGACATCGAAGTCCGGCCGTCGAAGGGCGTCATGACCATCATGAACGTCCGGCAGGTCGACACCGCCATCAACCGCTGCCGCCCGAAGGGCGACGCGGACATCGTCGTTCCCCACGAGACCACCGCCATCCTCGGAACCACCGACGAGGAGGTGGACGACCCCGAGGACTACCCGGAGGAGCAGTGGGAGGTCGACCGGATGATAGACACGCTCGCGGAGCTCATCCCGATGCTGTCGGAGGCCAGAACAATCCGGTCGTTCTGGGGGGTGCGGCCGCTGTACGAACCGCCGGACGTCGGCAGCACCGACCCGACCGACATCACGCGCGACTTCTTCTTGCTCGACCACGCCGACCGCGACGGCCTCGGTGGCATGACCAGCATCGTCGGCGGCAAGCTCACCACCTACCGGATGATGGCCGAGTCCATCAGCGACCACGTCTGCGACGTCGTCGGCGTCGACGCCGACTGCCGCACCGCCGACGAGCCGCTCCCCGGCAGCGAGGAGTTCTCGGTGCTCCGCGACTACATGGACGAGTTCGGGCTGCGCTCCCCAATCGGCCGGCGGAGCGTCGAGCGGCTCGGCTCCCGCGCCGACGACGTGCTCGACACGGACGCGCCGAACCCGACGGTCTGCGACTGCGAAGGCGTGACGCGCGCCGAGATACGGGACGCCGTCGAGACCGCCGGCTCGGACCTCAACGCCGTCCGCATCCGGACGCGTGCGTCGATGGGGAACTGCCAGGGCGGGTTCTGCTGTCACCGGCTGGCGAACGAACTGCACGCCGAGTACGACGAGCCGACCGTGCGCGCGGCGTGGAACGAACTGCTCGCGGAGCGCTGGAAGGGCCAGCGGCACGCGCTGTGGGGCGAACAGCTCTCGCAGGCGATGCTGAACTACGCGCTGCACGCCACGACGCAGAACCGCGACCGCGACCCGGCGGGTGACGGCGACGGCGTCGACTTCGACGCGTTCGACGCCGGGCCGGACGCCGACGCCGATGCGGGGAGCGGCGGGGGCGACGCCGGGCGGCGCGGCGCCGCGGCAGACGGGGGTGCGCGCGGTGGCGATTGAGTCGGAGGTGCTCGTCGTCGGCGGCGGCCTCGCCGGCCTGACCAGCGCGCTCGCGGCGGCGCGCGCCGGCGCGGACGTCCGGCTGCTCTCGTACAAGCAGAGCACGCTCCGGAACGCCTCGGGGCTCGTCGACGTGCTCGGCTACACGCCCGACGGCGACGGGCCGCTCGCCGACCCGTACGCCGCGTTCGACGCGCTCCCGGACAGCCACCCGTACAGCGTCGTCGGCGAGGAGACGACGCGGGACGCGATGGCGCTGTTCGACGACGTCGCGACCGGCTACCGCGGCGGCCACACGGACCGGAACGCGCTCGTCCCGACCCACGGCGGGACGGTGAAGCCGACGGCGCGGTACCCGGCGGGCGCCGCAGCCGGAGTCGCGAGCGCGACCGAGGACATGCTGCTCGTCGGCTTCGAGACGTTCGTCGACTTCGACGCCGAGCGCGCCGCGCCGCACCTCGAAGCCGCCGGCGTCCCGTTCGGCGTCCGCGGCGTCACGGTCCCGTTCCCCGGGTCGCTCCGGGCGGACGCGAAGGTGACGCGGTACGCGAAGCTGCTCGACCAGGACGCCGCGGTCGAGACGGACCGCGGCATGGAGGGCGCACGAGCCGCGCTCGCCGCCCGCGTCGAACCGCACCTCGACGGCGAGGGCCGCGTCGGCTTCCCGGCGGTCATCGGCCATCAGGCGGCCGCCGCGGTGCGAGACGACCTGTCGGCCGCGCTCGGCGCGGACGTGTTCGAGGTGCCGGCGGGGCCGCCGTCGCTCCCCGGGCTCCGCCTCGAAGACGCGCTGTTCGACGCGCTCGACGACGCCGGCGTCAGCGTCGAAACCGGAAACCCGGTCGTGGACTACGACGGCGACGACCGCGTCGAGACGGTGTACGTCGACAAGAACGGCGCGAAAATCCCGAACGCCGCCGACCAGTACGTCCTCGCCACCGGCGGCCTCGTCGGGAAGGGCGTCGAGTCGAACCGGGTCGGCGTCTCGGAGCCGATTTTCGACTGCCACGTCCCGCACAGCGACGACCGGTACGACTGGTTCGACGACGACGCGTTCGGCGACCACCGGTTCGCACGGTTCGGCGTCCCGACCGACGACGCGCTCCGCCCGGTCACGGCGGACGGCGACCCCGAGTTCGGTAATCTCCGGGCGGCCGGCTCGGTTCTCGGCGGCTACGACTTCGCCGCCGAGAAGTCCGGCGGCGGCGTCTCGATAGCGACGGGCTACGCGGCGGGCCGCGGCGCCGCACATGAGGCACGATGAGCGACACAGAATCCCCACCGACGGAGTTCGAGCCAGCCGAATCGTCCACGACCGAGGAGTTCGAGCCGGTCGAGGTGTTCCCCGACAGCGACGCGTTCGACCTGCGGCCGGGAGCCGACTCCTGTTACAAGTGTTCGACCTGCGACACCAACTGCCCGGTCGCCGCCGTCGACGACGACTTCCCCGGCCCGAAGTTCCAGGGGCCCGAGCAGTGGCGGCTGAAGCAGTCCGACGACGACCACGAAATCGACGACTCCGTGATGGACTGCTCGAACTGCATGCGGTGTGACAACGCCTGCCCGTCGGGCGTCCCGCTGTCGCAGATGCACAACACGGCGCGCGGCTCGTACGTCAGCGAACAGCAGTCGAAGCTCTCGCGGACGTACTGGCGGAACCGCATCCTGGCGAACTACCGGTCGTCGGCGTGGCTCGCCAGCAAGGTGCCGCGGCTCGCGAACGCCGTCACGAACTTCGGGCCGGCGCGCTGGCTGCTCGAGAAGACGATGGGCGTCACAAGCGAACGCGAGTTCCCGTCGTTCGCCACCGAAACCTTCCGGGAGTGGTGGGCGTCGAAGGGCGGCGCCGACGGGTCGCGCGAGCGCGCCCGCGAGAACAGAGCGCGGCGCGGACTGCCCCGCGACGCCGACCGGAAAGTCGCGTACTTCCACGGCTGTTACGCGAACTACAACACGCCGGAGGTCGGGAAGGCGATGGTCCGGGTGTTCGAGGAGTTCGGCTACGAAATCGTCGTGCCCGAGCAGGGCTGCTCCGGGACGCCGATGTTCGCGAACGGGATGCTCGACGACGCGCGCCGGCACGCCGAGGTCACCGTGTCGTCGATGTCCGACCTGGTCGAGGAGGGGTACGACGCCATCGCGTCGTGCACCTCGTGTTCGATGGCGCTCCGGCAGGAGTACCCCGAGCTGTTCGACGTCGACGGCATCGACGACGTCGCCGCGAACACCTTCGAGTCCGTCGAGTACCTCCGCATCCACGAGGACCTGAAGGGGGAGCTGGCGGACGCCGACGTCGACGACGAACTCGCCGCGGAGTTCGCCTACCACGCGCCGTGTCACGCCCGGAACCAGGGGCTCGACCGCCAGGCGGTCGAACTGTTCGGCGAACTCGACGGCGTCGGCGTCGAGGACGTCGGCGACTCCTGTTCGGGCATCTCCGGGACGTACGGCTGGAAGGACGAGAAGTACGAGACGTCGATGAAGATCGGCGCCGACATGTTCGACCACATGGAGGCCGCAGACGGCGACACCGGGATGACGGAGTGCCCCACCTGCGCGATGCAGATGGAGCACGGCACCGGCTACGAGGTCCGCCACCCGCTGGAACTGCTCGAAACGGCGGTGGTCGAATGACCCGCCTCGCGCTCATCGCACACGACGACGAGAAGCCGGAGATGGTCGAACTGGTGCGGCGTCACGAGGCGCTGCTCGACGGGTTCGACCTCGTCGCGACGGGGACGACCGGAAAGCGCATCGCCGCGGAGACGTCGCTGTCCGTCGAGCGGAAGCAGTCCGGGCCGCTCGGCGGCGACCTGATGATCGGCGCCGAGGTCGCCGAGGGGGTGCTGGACGGCGTCGTCTTCC
>NZ_JBNTKB010000003.1:0-290837 GCF_051195155.1 Halobaculum sp. P14 | reverse complement strand
GCTGCTCCGCATCTGCGACGTCCACGACACGCCTATGGCGACGACCCGGACGAGCGCGGAGTTCCTGCTCGACGGACTCGCGGTCCGGGACGACTAGCCGCCCCGGGTTCCGTTCAGCGTCCGGCAGTCGGCCCGGACGCCTGGCGGGGCGGGACGGGGCGGGGCGGGGCGGGGCGGAGACTGATTATCCGAAAATCGTGAATCGGTCTGCGGCCGCCGTTGTCGCCGTCGTCAGGGCTGGTTCGGAAGTTCCTCGTACGGCTGCACCACGACGAATCCGTCGTCGCCGTCGAACGTCAACTGGTAGCGCTCGTTCGAGGACTGCCCGACGAGGTCGCTGAGGCTGCTGTTCGTCTCGATGTTCGGCGAGAGGTTCTCGCTCCAGGCGACGGTCGCGTTCGGGTCCGTCCTGACCGGCGGCGTCAACACGAGCGGGTCGCCGTGGGTGGTGATGGCGGCGGTTCCGGGGCCGGAGAGGAACACGTTCGTCAGCCCGGCCGCCGAGGCGCCGCCGAGGCTCCCGATGGTACCGATTTCGTACGAGACGCTGTCCTCGAACGCGAGGACGTCCGTCCCGTTCACGGAGATGGCCTCGTCGGCGTCGAGCGACAGTAACTGGATGCGCTTCTCCTGGTCGGCGAGGTACACCGACCCCTGCCCTTCGATCTGCATCACCGGCGTCCCTTCGCTCGTCGCCTTCTCCTTCAGGAAGCCGGTGAGGCCGCCCTCGGCGGACGACTTCCCGGTGAACGACAGGTCGCCGTCGAACGCGACCATCGACCCGGCCTTCGCGACGACCGTTCCGTCGACGTCGACGTCGAGCAGTTTGCTGTTCTCCAGTTCGAACCGTTCGCGGCCTTCGGTCGGCGCGTTCTGCTGAACGAAGTCTTCGAGTTCCATGTTGGTTCACGAGCCGCGTGGAGGGCTCTACGGCACCGGTCACGAACCATCACCAAAATAGCTGCGCCACGGACGAACGCCCTAGTACACCTTCGAGCGACAGGAGACCCTTGGTCTCTCACAACGACACCCCGGAGTCCATATCTCTACCAGGAGAGTCCTTATTACGGACATTCTGAACAGATAATTCAGAGAAATGGCTGCATCCGCCCAGGAACAGAAGGATACCGTTGAAAATCAGAAACCGCATTTGCGGTCTCAGGTGAGGCTCGTCAGGAGTGAGTCGCCGTGGGACTGATTCGGATGACGAAGTACCGGACGCTGCTGCTGGCGACCGTCGGATTCAACTTCTCGTTTCTCATCTGGTTCTCGTTCGCGCCGTTCACGGGGCCGATGGCCGAGGAGTTCGGGCTGTCGCTCGCCGAAATCGGCGTGCTCTCCAGCGCCGCCATCTGGCTGGCGCCGTTCGGCCGGATGCTCACCGGGTGGCTGTCGGACAAGTTCGGCGCGCCGACCGTGTTCGCCATCGTCCTGGGGTACGTCGGCGTGTTCTCGATGGCGAGCGCGTTCGCCGAGACCTACACCGTGTTCTTCGTCGAGCGGCTCATCGTCGCGACCGCCGGCATCACGTTCGTCATCGGCATCCAGCACGTCGCGGAGTGGTTCGACGAGGAGAACCTCGGGCTCGCCGAAGGCATCTACGCCGGCGTCGGCAACGCCGGCGCCGCGGCCGGGGCGCTCGTCCTGCCGCGCGTGTTCGGAACGAACTGGGACGGGCCGCTGTTCGCGACCAACTGGCGCGCCGCGTTCTTCTACACCGGCGTCGTCGCGGTCGGGCTCGCGGTCGTCTACTACGCGTTCGGCGAGGCTGCGAAGGACGAACAGACCCGCCAAGCCACGAAGGACGGCGCGACGCTCTCGGAGTGGCTCCACACCGCGACGCGGTACGGCACCGTCGTCCTGGCGTTCGCGTACGTCATGACGTTCGGCCTCGAACTGTCGATGAACGGCTGGCTCGCCACGTACTACCGCGAAGGGTTCGGCACCGACAGCCTCGTGCTCGCGAGCACGTTCGCGGGGACGTTCTCCATCGCGGCGGGGCTGCTGCGCCCCGTCGGCGGCTACGTCAGCGACCGGGTCGCCCGCGAAGAGCGCGACATCCTCCCGGTGTTCACCGGCCGGTACCGCGAGCAGTGGACGTTCGTCGCCCTGTCGTTCGTGGTCGTCGCGATGTTCGGGATGACGCTCGCCGGCCTCTCCGGAGACGTGCTGGTTGCCGTCGCCGCCGGCTTCCTCGTCGGGATGGGCTGTGCGTTCGCCGAGGGCGCCATCTTCGCGCAGGTCCCGGCGATGTTCCCGAACAACTCCGGCGCCGTGGCGGGCGTCGTCGGCGGCGTCGGCACCGTCGGCGGCATCGTCTACCCGCTCGTGTACGCCGCGCCGCTCCTCCCGAACCTCCACGTCGGCTACGCCGTCGTCGCCGCGTCGATGATACCGATTGTCGCGCTGGCCGGGTGGGTGTTCCAGCCGCACGTCGCCGCCGAAGCGACGACCAGCGGCTTTCTCGACCGGTCCGACTCCGGGGCGGAGCCGAGCGACGACTGAGGAAAATCGGCAGTTACGGGCTTCAGCATGCGGGGTTGGCACCGCGTCGACGCCGCGTCGGGCCGCACATGCGGCGTCGACGTCGCGTCGGCACCGCGTCGTCAGCGCACCGTCGGCTCGCTGACCGGTTCGGCGAACGCGACGGTGTCTTTCACGTCCGTGATCTCCACGTCGACCTGGTCGCCCGGCTGCGTCCCCGGCACGATGACGATGAAGCCCCGCTCCACCTTCGCGATGCCGTCGCCCTGGTCGCCGAGCGTGTCGATGGTCACCGACCGCGTCTCGCCCTCCTCCACCGGCGCGTCCTGCGTTCGGCGGGGCGGCGCGGACCGCTGCGGCTCCGCCGAGTCGTCTTGCTCCGGCTCGGCCTCGGCGTCGCCGGCGTCGGCGTCGGCGTCGCCGTCCTCGTTCGGCTTCTCGGCGGCGCTCGGAAGCAGCGCGACGCGGTACATCTCCCCGTCGGAGAGCGACCCGTTCTCGACGAGGTCGGACGGAATCGGGACGACGTAGCGGTCGCCGTCGGCCTCCAGCGGCGCCTCGTACAGCAGTCGAAGTGAATCTGAGATATCTACCATTGTCCCCCCTACGGGTCGAATCGCTAAATTATACCGGATTCGTTCCGAGGGGTGCGAGCAGAAAGGAGTCCGCTCACCAGCCCGACAGCGCAGCAGCGGCGCCGCCCGAGGTCCGCTGACTCGACGCGAGTTCGAGTTTGAAGCCGCCGTCGTCGGCGCCGGACACCGTGACGTCGTCGACGCAGCGGCGGTACTCGCTGACGTGCTTGCCGGAGCGGCGGAGCCGCGTCGCCTCGGCGAGCAGGTCGGCGTCGGTGAGCACGTCGAGTTTCCGGTACACCGTCGACAGCGGGACGTCGCAGGCGTCGGCGAGTTCGCTCGCGGACAGCGCCTCGTCGCCGGTCGCGCCGAGAATCGCGCGGCAGTCCGGGTCGCCGAGCACGTCGAGGTACTCCTGGACGGCCGCCGCAGAATCGACCGTCGCTCCGGTCCCAGCACCGTTCACGCCGCGCGCACCGACCGCCGCCATCGAAGATTGGCTCATACTCCTACGGAGGAGCCATACCCCCACTAGTGTTGACCACCGATATCAGGGGTCCTTTATCAGTGACACCGACGGAACCGTCGACCGTGTCCGGGTCCTCGCCGGAGTTCGTGCCGCCGAGCGCGCCGCGGACTCACGCCGACGTGAACGCGGTTTTCGGGACGGCGCCGCCGCAGACGGCGCAGCCGTGTTTGACGAGGGCGACGCGGATTTCGGCGTCCACCGCGATAGACGTCGCGCAGTCGGGACAGACGAACGTTTGCTCACGGCGGTGCATCGATAGTTGACCGGACGGCTCTCTCGGATATAGCCGTCCCGCAGGTTCCCTCGGGGTGAGAACGCCGGGCGACCCGCGCGTGCGCGGCGAGAGATGGTCCGTTCTGTCGAGACCACGGGACTCAAGACGCCCGGACGCCTGGACTCCGGTACGAATGGCGTCCGGTATCCGCGCGACGGTGTCGTTCGCTGCCCCGGACGGCTGCCCCATCGCCGCCGCCTCGACCCGCACGGCGTCGCCGATTACGCAGGTGTCCACGAGCGTCTCGGACCCGGACGCGCCGTGCAGCGTCACCGAGTTCATCGCGGAGACCGACAGCGTCGATGGCAGCGGCGCCGACGGCGAACCGGTGTTCTCGTACGGCGCCGCGAACCTGTTCCGGACGACGCACGACGGAGGAGACGCCGACGACGCTGAGGACGCTTACGACGACGACGCTTACGACGACGACGCTTACGACGACGCCGGTGGTGACGACTCCGACGCCGGCGGCCGGTGTCCGTGTGAGTGTCTCGGGGCGTTCGGCTGCCCGGTCCACCGCTACGTCGCCGAGGACGGCGACCTGACGCTCGTCTTTCACGCCAGCGACTTCCAGCAGCTCCAGGCGGTCATGGACGAACTCCGCGACCGGTTCCCGTCGGTTGACGTCCAGCGGCTGTTACAGCCGCCGCTCGAAGGGTCCCCGGAGGAGCGCGTGTTCGTGAACCGCGGCCGGCTCACCGACCGGCAGCGGGAGGTGTTGGAAGCGGCGTACGAGCGGGGGTACTTCGAGCGGCCGAAGGGCGCGAACGCGACGGAAATCGCGGCCGACCTCGGCATCTCGCAGTCGACGTTCACCGAACACCTCGTGGCCGCACAGCGGAAGCTCCTCGAGGACGTGCTGGACTGACGCGGGAGGCTCGCGCGGAACTGCTTACACTTACATACCGGGGTGTCCGATGACCGATATGGCACTCGCCCAGGAGACCGAGATGACTGCGTCGGAGGTCGACGAGTTCCTCGGCGCGAAGGAGACGGGTGTTCTCGCCCTCGCCGACGGGGACGACCCGTACGCGATCCCGGTTTCGTTCGGCTACGACTCGGCGAACCGGTCGTTTTACATGCGGCTCGTGTCGACGCCGGAGAGCGAAAAGCGGCAGTTCCTCGCGTCCTCGCCGTCCGCCCGGCTCGTCGTGTACGAGAAGGCGAGCGAAGGGGGCGAAGAGGAGGCCGACGAGACGCGGACGTACCGGAGCGTCGTCGCGACCGGGTCGCTCGAACGAATTTCGCCGGACGAACTCACGGTCGACGAAATCGAGCAGTACGGCGCGGCGAAGCGGCCGCTGTTCGAAATCTGGGGGAAGTCGAAAGAGGACCTCAACATCCAGCTGTACGAGTTCGTCCCGGAGAATCTGAGCGGCCGCCGAACCGAGGTTCCGCCCGACTCCGCCGAGTGAGTCGGCTCCGGCGTGCGAGTCGCGACCGGCGGGAGCCACGGAGGCCACGTCGGGTCCGTCGCGGCCTAACAGGGAGAGAAGTTCTTCGCGGCGACGGACGCCGAGCAGATCGGGCAGCCGTTCGTCAGGATGGCCTCGCGCATGGGGCTGTTGATCTTGATCTGCTGGCCGCATTCGGGACAGCGGAATTCGTATTCGTCCATGGGTGTCGGCTGCGTCGTGGCGGGTTCGGCGCTGCAGTGACCGCCGGGGCTCCGTCGCCGACGGCGGTTCAGGCGGGCGGCGACCCGCACCGACCCGTTTGTGAATTCCACCACGCGTCGGACTATCAGGGTGTCGGTTTTTCCCACCGGTTCGGACCGCCGACCCGAACCCAGGTATATAAACTACCCCGGATACTGGGGCTGTCAATTGGTCCCCCGTCCCCGCCTTCACTGTAGTATGAGCCAGGTTCCGACGTCCGCGCCGCGCCAGCACAGCACCGAACAGCAGCCCCGCGAACTGGTGCTCACCGACGATGAGGAGGTCCAGGAGGTGCTCGACGTGCTCGACGACGACGCGTGCCGCGACATCCTCGACGCGACCGACGACGAGCCGCTGTCCGCGAACGAGGTGTCTGACGCGTGCGACCTGCCGCTGTCGACGACGTACCGGAAACTCGAACGGCTCACCGACGCGGGCCTGCTCGACGAACGCGTCCGCATCCGCCGGTCGGGCCGGCACCTGAGCGAGTACGTCCGGCTGCTCGAAGACGTCGTCATCTCGCTGGACGCCGACGGCGCGGTCGAACTGCAGGTGTCGAAGCGCGCCGCCGCGAACCCGTACGCGTCGCCGGCGCCGAACGCGCGGAACTGACCGCGGCCGCACGGCCGACGGACACGCGACCGCTGCGACTCCCGATTCCTCGGAGAATCGTTCTTTTCTACATGGTTACCTGCGCTGCCCCGTCATGCTGTCGCGCTTCGACGCTGGCACGCTTCGACGCCGCCACACGCCGATATTGACACAATTTTCGTCGAGTTTCCCGTCCCCGGGAGCGACGGCGTCGAACGCGAACCAGTGCGTCGCTATCGCACAATTCCTTCCCGCCGGGTGAGAATCAGCGGCTCGCTATATGGGAGGATAGCGCGTCTGTGCAACTGAAGGTGTATTAGACATGGCAAACACTCTCGGAAACGGCGTGAACGAACTGGAAAGCAAGGTCGGCGGCCGCACGGTCCACGCGAAGGTCCACAGCCTCAGCGCGTGGTTCGTGCTCGCGCTCCGACTCATGATGGGCTACGCGTTCGCGTACTCGGGCTTCACGAAGCTGACGGCGGCCGAGCCGTTCTCGGCCGGCGGCTACCTGGCGAACGTCGCCGCGACGAACGGGAACCCGCTCGCCGACCTGTTCGCGTGGATGGGGTCGACGCCGTGGTTCGTCGAGTTCGCGAACGTCGCCGTCCCGTGGGGCGAACTGCTCATCGGCCTCGGGCTGCTCGTCGGACTCATGACCCGGCTCGCCGCGTTCTTCGGCGCGCTCATGATGCTCCTGTTCTACTTCGGGAACTGGGAGATCGAGCACGGCCTCATCAACGGCGACTTCGCGTACATGCTCGTGTTCCTCGCCGTCGCGGCGTTCGCGGCCGGCCGCATCCTCGGGCTCGACCAGTACGTCGAGAACTACCGCGTCGGCGGCGAGCGGCTCGTCGAGAAGTACCCGGCGCTCGAATACGTCCTCGGGTGACTCCAGGTTCACCCGTTCCGGGGGTGCTACCGCCGGCCGCCGGCGTTCGCCGGCCACCGGTATTTTACCGCTGACCACCGAACACTCCGGAGACCAGCGGTCGGCCAGTCGTTCTCACACCACCCATGAACCTGAAATCAGCCAGTATCGCCGCTGCAGCCGGCCTCACCGCGGCGCTCGTCGTCGGCGTCGCCGTCACCGAAGTGGCGTCGGCCTGGATCGAGTTCTCGCTGCTGGTCGGCATCCCCGCAGGGCTGCTGGCGGGCGTCCTGCTGGCCGCTGCGGTCGCCGTGAATCTGAGGGACGAGGCGTCCGACGACCGGCGGCGGCTGGCGCTCGCAGCCGGCGCGTTCAGCACCGCGTTCCTCGTCGTTCTCGTCGTCGCAGCCGCCGGGCTTTCCGTCGGCGTCGTCATCTCGCTCGGCGTCGCCGTCGGCGGCGGACTCGTCGCCGGCGCCGCCGCGTACCTCACCTACTCCCGTCGCGACGCAGCCACGTAGCGGCAGCACGGGGATGCGAGGCGCTGTTGAAATCGAACGGCGTCAGAATTTGTTACCAAGTAGCGATTCCGACAGATCCGGATACGACGAACTCCGGTTCACGGGCCGTCGCGGAGGTCTTCGGTCCGGAGCTCGCCTTTCGCGTGCCACGTGCGCGGCCTGACCGCTACGGCCGTGGCGGCGACCGTGACCGCCGTCACCGCGCCGGCGACGACGACGCCCGGGATCATACCGACGGCCGCCGCCGCGGGGAGCGACGCGTCCGAGAACGCGGTGATTCTGACGAGCCACGCGGCGAGCAGCACCGTGAAAAGCGGGAGGTAGATGCGTCGGAGCCGGTGGGCGACCGCCTCTTCGGCGCTGATTTTGAGCGTCGGGGTCCGGTAGTCCGCGCTGAGCCGTTCGCGCCAGTCGTCGTCGACGAGGCCGGCCGACGGGTCGAGGCCGTACGCCCAGACGTTCTCCTGCAGTTTCCGGACGCGGCTCCGCCAGATTTCGTAGCCGCGGTAGCGGCGGGCTTCGACGAACAGGAAGACGCCGAGGGTCGCCATTCCGATGAGGAGGATGTAGTGGGGGTTGTCGGGGCTGGAGAACGCCCAGGTGAGCAGCGCGGCGATAACGACGACGGCCCAGTTGGTCGTGCGGTCGAGCCGTTCGCGCCACAGCTTCATGCGGTGGATTTCGCCGCGGTAGAGGTGCGCCATCGCGGAACTCGGCCCCATGGCTTCCTCGAGTAAGCCGGCGCCGACCGTCGGGTCGGCGCGTCCGTCGTCGCCCCGGGCTGTCCGGTCAGCGGACGCCGAGGGGTCCGCCGATTGCGACGAGTCGGTCGATTCAGCCGAGCCAGCCGACGGGCCAGCCGACGAGCGAGCCGACGTCGGCGAGTCCTCCGGCGTCGATGGGTCGTCAGTCATCGGCGGGCGTCAGAGCGCGAATCGGTCCGAGAGCCGGTCATTCGTGGGGGATGGCGGCGAGGACGCGCTCGAACCGCTCGCGGACCTCGCTCGCCACGTCGTCCAGTTCGGGGTCGTCGACGACGGACAGCATCACCGTCGGGTCGACGGCGCGGACCGCGACTGACCCGTCGTCGGCCTCGTAGACGACGACGTTGCAGGGGAGCAGGACGCCGAGGCCGAGCTCCGTTTCGAGCGCCTCGTGCGCGAGCGGCGGATTGCACGCGCCGAGGATTCGGTACCGCCGGAACTCCTCGTCCAGTTTCCGTTTCAGCGTCTCCTGGACGTCGATGTCACAGAGCACGCCGAACCCCTCGGATTCGAGCGCCTCGACGGTCCGGTCGACGACGTCGCCGAACTCGCCCGCAACTTGCCTGTCCAGAGTATAGGACATATTGGACAATACTGTCTGGTGTGGCTTAGTCGTTGCGTCTCCAGCGTTCAACACCGCCGGCCGGACAGCAGAAGCAGGTCCCCGCGGATGAGTCAGCGCGTCCGCGAATCGGGGCGGGAGCGGCCCGGGTCAGACGAGGAGCTGGACGTCCGCGTCGGCCATGTCTCGGATGGCAGTGGCGGCGCCGACACCGGTGGTGACGCCGTCGTAGAAGTCCGCTTCGTCGTACCCGAGGAGGTCGATGGTCATCTGGCACGCCTGGAACTCGACGCCCATGTCGATGGCCGTCTCGAGGAGTTCCTCGACGGTCGCGGTGTCGTTGTCGCGGATGCGTTTCTCCATCATCGCCGTCGTCACGCGGTCCATGCCGGGGAGCGCACCGACGACGTTCGGGACCGGGACGTTCGGGTTGCCGACCGAGCTGAGTCTGAGCGACTTCGAGCGCTCCTCGTGGAGGACGTCGAGCCCCCAGAAGGTGTGGAACACCGTGACGTCGTAGCCGAACGCGGCGGCGGTGCTCGCGAGGATAAGCGGCGGGTACGCCATGTCGAGCGTTCCCTTCGTCGCGACGATGGACAGCTTCGGCGGGCCGTCGTCGCCGTCATCCGTCGCGGCCGCGAGTTCCCGTTCGAGTTCGTCGACTCGCGCGGCGAGTTCGGCGCGCGAAGGGGCGTCTTGTCTCGCGTTTTCGTCGTCTCCGGCGGCGTCCGGGGAGGTGTCCGTACTCATGCTCACTCCGTCTTGCGGACGTAGTGGCGGTAGACGTCCGCGTCCTCGCGCTGGTCGACCAGGTCGACGCCGGGAGTCGCGTCCGCCCACCCGCTGAGGTCGCTCACGCTTCCCGGGTCGGTGGCGGCGACCTCGAGGACGGCTCCCGCGTCGAGCGCGTCGACGCGCTGTTTCGTCTTGACGACCGGCATCGGACAGTTCTCTCCTTTCACGTCCAGCGTCTCGGTGACTTCGTAGTCAGTCATGGTATTGACTTCAGTGCCCAATATCGCTGACCGCCTGAAAAGCGTGTCGGTAGTCGTTCTCCAGATGGACAAGACCATTCCGTCGATACCGCCCTGGTACAACGTACTGTCCCCAATACCCTTTTCACGGAAAACAGAATAGTGTAGGAGGCACAATTCTATGCAAAGCCTTATTTTTCGCTGGCCGATAGGCTGCGGTGACGATGACTGCTGAGGACACCTCCGACTCCGACGAATCGGTCACGACGGTCGCGCCCGCGGAACTCCGCGAGCGAATCGAAGCCGGCGAGGACGTGTTCGTGCTCGACGCCCGCTCCGCTGACGAGTTCGCGGAGTGGCGGCTCGGCGGCGACGACGTCGACGCCGTGAACCACCCGTACTTCGAACTGCTCGACGGCGTCCCCGAGTCGGTCCGGTCGTCGCTTCCGGACGACCGCCGCATCACCGTCCTCTGTGCGAAAGGCGGCGCGAGCGAACTGGTGGCGTCCAGGCTCGACGACGCTGGCTTCGACGCGGAGCACCTCGAAGGCGGGATGCGCGGCTGGGCGCGGCTGTACGAGCGCACCGAACTGGACGCCGGCGGCGACGCGACCGTCGTGCAGTACCGGCGGCCGTCGAGCGGCTGTCTCGCCTACCTCGTCGCGGCCGGCGGAGAGGCGGCCGTCGTCGACCCGCTCCGGGCGTTCGCCGACGAGTACGTCGCTGACGCCCGGTCGCTCGGCGCGGACGTCGAGTACGCCGTCGACACGCACGTCCACGCGGACCACGTCTCCGGGGTCCGCGAACTCGCCGCCGAAACCGGGGCGACCGCGGTGCTGCCGGCGGCGGCCGCCGACCGCGGCGTCGACGACGAGGGGTACGTCACCGTCGACGACGGCGACACGATCACCGTCGGCGACGTCGCTGTCGACGTGATTCACGCGCCCGGCCACACCTCCGGGATGACCGCCTACCGCGTCGGCGACGTGCTGTTCACCGGCGACGGCCTGTTCACGGAGAGCGTCGCGCGGCCCGACCTCGAAGACCCGGCGGCCGCCCGCGACGCCGCCCGGACGCTGCACGCCAGCCTCACCGACCGGGTGCTGTCGCACCCCGACGACGTCGTCGTCGCGCCGGCGCACTTCAGCGACGCCGCGACGCCGAACGCCGACGGGTCGTACACCGCCGACCTCGGCGCGCTCGCCGACGCGCTGCCGGCGCTCTCGATGGAAAGAGAGGAGTTCGTCGAGCACGTCGTCTCGGACATGCCGCCGCGTCCAGCGAACTACGAGGAGATCATCGCCACCAACCTCGGCCGGCGGGCGCCGGACGACGAGGAGGCGTTCGAACTGGAACTTGGCCCGAACAACTGCGCCGCCAGCGACGGGGCGCTGCCGAACTGACGATGGAGCCGATTACCGCGGCGCTCGGGCTCGAATTGTACTTCCCGCGCGGCGTCGTGCCGTACCTGCTCGGCGGCCTGCTCGTGGGGCTGGGCGCGGCCATCATCTACCTCACCACCGGCATCATCGCCGGCGCGAGCACGTTCCTCGAATCGACGCTGTCGTACGTCTCGGACGTCCCGCGGTTCAACCGCGCGTCGTACGTCCGGTCGCGCGACTGGCGGCTCGTGTTCACCGTCGGCATCGTGAGCGGCGCCGCCGTCTACGGGCTCGTACTCGACCCGGGCGTCTGGACGACCGACGTCCAGTGGTGGCGGCTGCTCGGCGGCGGCGTCCTCGTCGGCATCGGCACCCGGCTCGGGAAGGGCTGTACGTCGGGCCACGGGGTCTGCGGCGTCGGGTCGCTGTCGAACACGTCGCTGGTGAACGTCGCGACGTTCCTCGCGGTCGCCATCGGGACGGCGCAGCTCGTCGCCGCGCTCGGGGTGGCGCCGTGAGCGACGACCGGTCCAGTCCGCTGGTGCTGCCCGCCATCTACCTCGGCGGGCTCGTCTTCGGGTTCGGGCTCGCGATTAGCGGCATGGCTCGACCGGAGGTCGTCCTCGACTTCCTGCAGTTCGATGACTTCGGCCTCCTGTTCGTGATGGGCGGCGCGGCCGTCGTCACCGGCGTCACGTTCGCCGTCGGGACGCGCTACCTCGACCGCGCGCCGCTGACCGGGCGGCCGTACACGCGGCGGCTCAAGGAGTTCGACCGGAACGTCGTCGCCGGCGGCGTCGTCTTCGGGGTCGGCTGGGGCGTCTCCGGCATCTGCCCCGGCGCCGCGTACGCCAGCGTCGGCATCGGGAACCTCCCCATCCTGTGGGCCATCACCGGGATGTTCCTCGGCGCGTACATCCACGGGTACGCGCGGTCGCTCGGCGGCGACGCCGCGGGCGACGCGTCCGCGAACTGAGCCGGCTCCGGAGCCGGGCCGCGTCTCGATACGGCTCCAACACCGCAGTATTGTGGTTTCTGTGCAAACACTTTTGCCGGCGTACGGCTAACTCTCGGCAACGATGGCTGACTCGATGAGCGAGATGCTCCGGCGGGACATGGAGTGTGAGGGGCTGCTGGAGTGTTTCCACGGCCTGAAGGAGATCGACAAGGAGGTGTTCCGGCTGCTGAACGACCGCGACGAGCCGCTCACGGTCGACGAAATCGCCGAGCAGATAGACCGCGAACGCTCGACCGCCTACCGGGCGGTGCAGCGGCTGCTGCAGGCCGGATTCCTGCAGAAAGAGCAGGTGAACTACGAGCAGGGCGGCTACTACCACGTCTACCGGCCGCGCGACGCCGAGGAGATCGCCCAGGAGATGCAGCGCACCCTCAACGACTGGTACGCCCAGATGGGGCAGCTCATCGGGGAGTTCAACGAGAAGTACGCCGACGAGCCCGAACCGACCGCCGCCGAGTCCTGAGTCGGTCGCCTGAACCGCAGGGTGCAGGAAACGGGCTCCCGTAGCCGGGTCGTAGAGTTCGCTCGCAGGAACAAACCGAGCTTCACGCACGGAGAATCACCCCCCGATTTGCGAACAAAACCAGGCCACGGCTCGGGGCCGCAACGTGGTACGCGTTTAGTTCCGCAGAAAGTGGTGGAACCGTCTTCCCCGGAAGCGCCGAATCCGGCAGCGAGCGGGCCGCTACCGAGAACTCAGGGTTAGCGTCGAATGACGCCGTGAGAGAATGGGCGCTGCAGGATTTGAACCCGCGGCAGCTTGGTCCGAAGCCAAGTACTCTGTCCAGGCTGAGCTAAGCGCCCGTACTGCGTTCTATACACGTCTCTCGTTTAAGCCCCGCGGTTCGTCGTGGAGTTGCGGACGTGGCGGCGGCGGGTCGCGCGTTTTATTGTGTCGCCGGCGGGAGTCGGCGGTATGTCGAGGCTCGGCGGGTATCTGGAGCTGACGCGTCCGGGGAATGCGGTCGCTGCGGGCGTGTTGCCGTTCATCGGGGCGTTCGTGGCGGGCGGGCTGGACCGTCCGGGAGCGGTTGGGTTGGCGGTTGCGGCGACGGTGTTCGCGACTGCCGCCGGGAACGCGGTGAACGACTACTTCGACCGCGACGTCGACGCGGTGAATCGGCCGGAGCGGCCGATTCCGAGCGGCCGGGTGTCGCCGCGCGGGGCGCTGGGGTTCGCGGCGACGCTGTTCGTCGGGGCGGTGCTGGCGGCGGTGACGCTGCCGGTGTTGGCGGTCGCGATTGCGGTGGTGAATCTGGTGGCGCTGGTGGCGTACACGAAGCTGTTCAAGGGGCTTCCCGGGGTCGGGAACGTCGTCGTGGCGTACCTCACCGGGTCGACGTTCCTGTTCGGTGCGGCGGCGGCCGGCGGGCTCGCGTCGCAGGTGTGGACGCTGTTCTGGCTGGCGGCGGCGGCGACGTTCGCGCGGGAGGTCGTGAAGGACGTGGAGGACGTGGCGGGGGACCGCGAGGAGGGGCTGCGAACGCTCCCAATCGTGGTGGGGGAGCGGGCGGCGCTGTGGGTGGCGTTCGCGGTGATGGCGGCGGCGGTGGCGGCGAGCGGCTTGCCGTACGTCTGGGGGACGTTCGGCGCGGCGTATCTGGCGGTGGTGGTGCCGGCTGACGCGGTGATGCTCGGGGCCGTTACGTGGGGGTTCCGGGAGCCGCGGGCGGCTCAGCAGTGGCTGAAGCGGGGGACGTATCTCGCGGCGGTCGCGTTCGTGGTCGGTCGGCTCGCACAGCTCGCGTAGGGCGCGGGACGGGACTCCCCAATCAGAAAGAATAATACCCGGTCACGGTTTGGTGCCTATAGTTGATGACTCCCGGCTCGAGGACGCGTCAGAGTCACTTTCGACCGGCCGTGACCGGCGAGTCTACGGGGAACAGGCATGTATGAGGTCGACGCGCTGGACACGCGGATTTCTCCGGGGTCGAACGTTCTCGTATCCGGGCCGCCGCTGACCGGGAAGCGCGAACTCGCGCTGGACGTGCTCGCGGAGGGGACGCGTCGGGGGGAGGGCGCGATCATGGTCACGACGAAGGACGGCGCGAAGCGGCTGCTGGAGCGGTACGGGCGCCGCGTCGACTACGAGGGGAAGCCGGTCGCGGTCGTCGACACGGTGACGCGCCAGCAGGGGGTCGGGGACGTCCGCGACGACGACCGCATCAAGTACACGTCGTCGCCGGTCGACATGACCGGAATCGGGATCAAGCTCTCCGAGTTCCTGGAGGAGTTCTATCAGAACCGCCGCATCGAGCGGAACCGCGTCATGGTCCATTCGCTGTCGACGCTGCTGATGTACTCGGACCTGCAGACGGTGTTCCGGTTCCTGCACGTGTTCACCGGCCGGATTCAGAGCGTCGACGGCCTGGGGCTGTACTGCATCGACTCGACGGCGCACGACGACCAGACGCTGAACACGCTGAAGCAGCTGTTCGACGGCGTTATCGAGACGCACGAGGAGGGCGAGCCGACGGTTCGGCTCGCCGAGGCCTGAGCGCGAACCACTTTTGCGGGCCGCGTCCGTTGGGGGAGCCATGCCTGTCACGGACGACGACGGTCTGCGAGAACTGCTGTCGATGGACCCGGTCGCGGTCGTCGGCTGCTCGACGACGCCCGGGAAGGCGGCTCACGACATCCCGCGGTACCTCCAGGACCACGGCTACACTGTCATCCCGGTGAATCCGTACGCCGACGAGGTGCTCGGCCGGCCGGCCGCGGACACGCTCGCCGACGTGGATGAGGACGTCGAACTGGTGGACGTGTTCCGGCCGAGCGACGAGGTGGGCGGCATCGTCGACGACGTCGTCGCACGCCGGGAGGAGCGCGGCGACGTCCGCGGCGTCTGGCTGCAGCGCGGCATCACTGACGACGACGCGCTCGCCCGCGCCGAAGACGCCGGGGTGGTGACGACGCAGGACCGCTGCATGAAAGTCGAGCACCGGCGGCTCCGCGGCTGACCGCGCCGGTGAACGTCGCCGCCGGTGGTCGATTGCCGGCGGTCAGTCGGCGTCGACGCCGGTCAGTTCGACGCGGAAGCCGCCGTCGTCGGCGTCGGTGACGGCGACGTCCCAGCCGTGGGCGTCGGCGATGCGTTTCACGATGGGGAGCCCGAACCCGGTCCCGGACGCCGACGTCGAGTAGCCCGGCGTGAACAACTCGTCGGCGTCGTCACCGGCGGCGCCGACGCCGTCGTCCGAGACGGCGAAGCCGTTCGGAAGCGCCTCGACGGTCACGGTGATGTCACCCGCCCCGTCTGCGCCGCGGGGCGCAGCGGTGCCTGGAGCCGGGACGCCAGCGGCGTTGTGCTCGATGCTGTTGCGGAACAGGTTCTCCAGCAGCTGCCTGAGTCTGGCTTCGTCGGCGCGGACCGTCCGGGTGCCGTCGACGACGAGCGTGGCGTTCGGCGTCCGGACGGTCTCCCAGCTCTCCGCGGCGACCGATTCGAGGTCGACCGGTTCGACCGTCAGCGACTCCGGGCCGTCGCGGGCGAGCGTCAATAGCCCCTCGATGAGCGCGAACGCCCGGTCGAGCGCCCGAGCCGCGGTTTCGAGGTCGGGGTCGTCGCAGCGTTCCAACGCGAGGTCGACGTGGCCGTCGGCGACGGTGAGCGGGTTCCGCAGGTCGTGACTGACGACGGTGGCGAACTCCTCGAGCCGCTCGTTCTGCCTGCGGAGTTCTTCGGTCCGCTCGATTCTGTCGAGCGCCTCCGCGGTGTGCGAGACGAGCAGTTCGGCGAGCGCCCGGTCGTTCTCGTCGAACGCGCCGGGAGCGTCAGAGACGGCCTGGAAGACGCCGTGGTCGCCGATGGGGATGCTGAGCCCGGCGCGGTAGTCGCCCTGCGGGTTCGCCTCCGGGTGGTCGGCGGCGTCGTCGACGACGAACGACTCGCCGGTCCGGTACGTCTTCCCGACGAGCCCCTCCTCGACGGACATCGGGGTGGCGCCGTCCGGCGGGACGCCCGACGAGATGGCGACGACGGGGAGCCGGCCGTCCGATTCGAGGTTGATGACGCAGAGGTCGAGGTCGAGGACGGTTTCGGCGGCGTCGATGGTGCGTTCACACACCGCCTCGACCGTCTCGTCCCCCGAGATTTCGGTGGCGACCGTGTGCAGCTCCGCGAGCGCGCGCTCGTGTTCGCGGCGGTTCGTGACGTCGGTGATGAACCCTTCGATGGCTTCGAGGTCGCCGCCGTCGTCGTAGAGGCCCTGTCCGCGCTCCCACATCCACTTGGTCGCGCCGCCGCTCGTCACGATTCGGTACCGCACCTCGAACGAGCCGTCCTCGGCGAGTCCGTCCTGCACCGCGGTCCACATCCGGTCGCGGTCGTCCGGATGCAACACCTCTTCGCCCCAGACGACGTCGCCCGACTCAATGGCGTCGGCGGCGTAGCCGGTGAGCGTCTCGCATTCGCCTTCGACGAACTCCATCGGCCAGTCGGGTTCGTTCCGGCAGCGGTACACCATCCCGGGGAGGTTCCCGATGAGCGTCTCCAGCCGCCGGTTCCGCTCGGCGAGCGCCCGTTTCGACCGCGCGGCGTCGACCGCGTTGCGGACGCGGTTCGCGAGCAGCGCGTACTGGTCGCTGCCGCCGCCTTTCTGGAGGTAGTCCGTGACGCCGGCGGAGATTGCTTCACTCGCCAGCTCCTCCGAGCCCTTCCCGGTGAACAGGATGAACGGCAGGTCCGGCGAACGGCTGCGGACCGCTTCGAGAAACTGGATGCCGTTGCGGCCCGGCATGTCGTAGTCGGAGACGACGCAGTCGACGTCCTCGGACAGCCTGTCGAGCGCGTCGCCGGCGTCGTGCTCCGTCACCACGTCGAACCGGTCGTCCTGCCGTTCCAGTCGGGTGGCGACCAGCTCCGCGAACGTCGGCTCGTCGTCGACGTGCAGCACCCGTATCCGGTCGCCTGTCTCGCTCATGGGCGTGGAACCAACTGGTCCGGTGTTCGCGGCTCCCGCGTAAAAATCTGCCCTCGGGTCGCGGCGTCCGGGCCGGCGGGAGTCGGGCTACTCCAGCGTGAACGTCTCGTCGCCGCCGAGGACGGCGACGTCGGCGTCGCTTCCGGTCGCGGCGACCTCGCGGACGAAGTCGTCGGTGTCGATTTCGATGGGCGGGAACGTGTCGTAGTGCATCGGGAAGGCGTGGTCGACGCCGAGCCAGTCGACGGCGACGGCGGCCTGCGCCGGCCCCATCGTGAAGTGGTCGCCGACGGGGACCGCGGCGGCGTCCGGTTCGAGGAACGTCCCGACGACGTCGCGCATCTCCGAGTGCAGGCTGGTGTCGCCGGCGTGGTAGAACGTCGTCGCCTCCTCGTCGCTCTCCTGGGTCGGCTTCGAGTCGGAGACGACGTAGCCGGCGGGCATTCCGGCGGACGCGCCGTAGCCGGTTTCGATGCCGTTCGAGTGGTCGGCGCGCACCATCGTCACGTACGCGTCGCCGAGTTCGACGGTGCCGCCGAGGTTCATCCCGGTGGAGTCCTCGACGCCGTACTCGTCGGCGAGATACCCCGTCAGCTCCGGCGTCCCGACGACGTGGGCGTCGCGGAACCGGTCCACGTCGGCGATGTGATCTGCGTGGCCGTGCGTCAACAGCACGTGGTCGGCGTCGACCTCCTCCGGGTCCGTCTCCGTGTACGGGTTGTCGAAGAACGGGTCGATGAGCAGGTCGGTGTCGCCGAGCGAGACGTGCCACGTGGAGTGGCCGTGCCAGGTGAGTTCCATTGCGGTCATCGCGTCCGGTCGTTCGGCCGAATCACACATAAATTCGTCCGCCGGACGCCGACGGAACGGCGCCGCCCGGAACCGTCCGGCGGCCGCCCGCCGCTTGCTCGCCGGGTTCGCTGGGACTAAGCCGCCCGGCGCCGTCGGCTCGCGCATGCGCTACGCCCGAATCAGCGACCCCGCCGGCGTCACTCGGCGCGGCGAGTACGTCGAAGGCGTCGTCAAGGCCGCCGGAGAGACGTTCGACGTCAGCGACCCGGACGTCGACCTGCTGCCGCCCTGTGAACCCACCAAAATCGTCTGCATCGGCCGGAACTACGCCGCCCACGCCGAGGAGCGCGACGCGGACGTCCCGGACCGCCCGATGCTGTTCTTGAAGCCGCCGAACACCGTCGCGGCTCCGGGGTCGACCGTGACGCTGCCCGCCGGCAAAGAGCAGGTGGAACACGAGGCCGAACTCGGCGTCGTCATCGGCGAGCAGGCCCGGAACGTCGACGCCGACGACGCCTGGGACGTCGTGGAGGGGTTCACGTGCCTCGACGACGTGTCGAACCGCGACGACCAGAGCCGCGAGCAGAACTGGGTGCGCGGCAAGGCGTTCGACGCCGCCGCCCCAATCGGCCCGGTCGTCGCCGACCCGGAGGACGTTCCGGCGGACGCGTCCGTCGAACTGCGGCTGAACGGCGACACCAGACAGCGCGGCACCCGCGACCAGTTCATCTTCGACGTCCCGACGCTCGTCGAGGAGATCACGACGTACCTCACGCTCGAACCCGGCGACGTCATCTCCACCGGGACGCCGGCCGGCGTCGGGCCGCTCAGCGACGGCGACCGCGTCGAAGTCGAGGTCGAAGGCGTCGGCGTCCTCGAACACACCGTCCGGTCCGCCTGACGCCGGACCACGGCGATTTTTCTGGACGACGCAACGCTCGCCGAGAGTACCGTTCACGCCGCACCGAGCCACGTCTGGCGTCGGCGGCGGTGCACTACAGAAATCGGGCGGCGGTCCTGTGAGGCGGGACGGGCGGCCGATTCGAGACCGGTGGCCGATTCGAGACGGGCGGCCGCGGCTCAGAGCGGCGAGACGAGGTCGCGGAGCACCGCCCGCGGGTCGTCGGCCTTCGCGACGCCGGAGGCGAGCAGGACGCCGGTGGCGCCGAGGTCCGCGGCGGCGGCGACGTCGTCGCCGGTGGAGACGCCCGCGCCGCAGAACAGGTCGACGTCGCGGTCCACGGCGGTGACGGCGGCGACCGACTCCTCGACGACGGCCGGGTCGGCGGACGCGACGGAGACGTCGCCGCCGATGAGCGCCGGCGGTTCGACGGCGACCGCGTCGGGGCCGAGCGCCGCCGCGGCGCCGGCCTGCGGCGGATTGTTCGCGCAGACGATGGTTTCGAGGTCGGCGCGGTCGGCCGCCGCGAGGCTGTCGTCGATGGCGGCGAGCGTGACGCGGCGCTCGGAGTGGTTCAACAGCGTCCCCTCGGCGCCGGCGTCCGCGGCGGCCTCCGCGAGCGTGCTGCCGGTGTGGCTGCCGTGGCCGTTCGGGGAGACGTGCTGCGCCCACGTCTCGACGCCGGTCTCCGCGACCGCGGACAGGTGCGCCGCCTGCGGCGCCACGGCGATTCTGGCGCCGGACTCCTCGGCGACGTCGCGGGCCGCCTCGGCGATTTCGACCGGGTCACACGGGTACGCTTTGAGGTTGACGAGAACGAACACGTCGGACATGGTCGACTGGTTGGCGCGCCGCCTGAAAAGTGCCGGCGGTCCCGGCGAAAGTGATGCTCGGCCGGCCGGGTTCTTCGCGGCTACATCACGGCGACGAGCGCGACGGTGCACACCGCGGCGAGCGCGGCGGCGTACTTCACGCCGCTCGCGACGCGGTCGTCCACGAGTTTCCCGACGAGCAGCCCGTTCGTGACCGCCTGAATCAGAGTCGCGTGGACGAACAGCCGGCGGTACGTCGTCGTGTCGACGGTGCCGACCGACAGCGACGTCCCGCTCAGCCCGGCGTCCGACGACGTGACGAACTCCGCGATGGCCGGCAGGAAGTGCGACTCGAAGAACAGCACGATGCCGAGGAAGACGAGGACGCCGATGACCGCGACGAACGCGTACGGCCGCATCTGCCGCTGACGCCGCGCCCGGAGGTCGTTCCGCGTCTCCAGGTCCTCCGCGACGATAGAGAACACCGGCGCGAGGTCGTCGGTCGCGTTCACCGTCTCCCTGACGAGCCGTACGACCCGGGTGACCGACGGGACGCCGAGCCGCGACTCGAACCGGTCGAGCGCGCCGCCGACGTCGTCGGTCCAGTCGATGTCGCGGGACACCCGCTCCAGTTCCGTCGCGAGGTCGCCGGACGTCCGCGCCGCCACGAGCCCGAACGACTCGGCGAGCGGAACGCCGTTCTCGTCGGCGTCCGCCAGGATTTCGAGCGCGTCCGGGAACCGCCGGCGGACCGACCGCTCGTACGACCGCTTCCGGTGGTACGCGTACGAGAACGGCGCCGCCGCGACGAGGAACGGCACCGTGAACAGCACGGCGGACCGGACCGCCGGCCCCGTCGTGAACGACCCGACCACGCCGAGCAGCGCCGCCACGGCAGCCGCGCCGACGGGGACCGTGACGAGCAGCGTCGCGGCCGGCCGCTCGCGCATCAGTTCGACCGGCTCCGTGAGGATTCGTCGCCACCGCTCGCGGCGCCGCGACCGCTCGTACGCCGCGACTCGTTCGTCCTCGTGGGTCGACGACTCGAACAGCGAGGCCGCCGCGGTGACGCCGTCGCGCGCCTCGCCGAGCTGCTGCCGGTACGGCTCGTACAGGTACGAGACGCCGAAGCCGACGGCGACGACGGCCGCCGGAATCACGCCGTACACCAGCAGCCGCAGCGGCAACAGCAGCCCGGCGCGCACGAAACTGACGACCAGCAGCGTCACCAGCAGGAAAATCGGGCCGGCGAACACGACGGTCACGTACACCTCCGCAAGCGTTTCGAGGTCGTCCAGGAGCTGCTCCTGTTTCTGCGCGGCGAGTTCGAGGTGGCGGTCCGCCTCGGTTTCGAGGAAGCTGTCGACGTCGCCGCCGGTCTCGACGACCGCGACCAGTTCGTCGAAGAACGACGACGTGGCGTCGCCGGGCGTCCGCTCGCGAGCGGCCGTGAGCGCCGAGAGCAGGCTCCGGTCGAACCAGGTGACGTCGGCGACGACGTCGTCGAACGCCGCCGCGGGCTCCCGGTAGACGTCGCGGGCGTCCGCGAGCCGCGACGACACCGACAGCAGGTTCATGCCGCCGTGTGACAGCGCGTACAGGAAGATGACGGCGTGCGGCAGCATCAGGTCGGCGCGCCGCGCACGCTGCCGCGCGCGGACCGTCGGGTACCAGCGCCGACCGAGCCACACGCCGGCGCCGGCGACGACCGCGCCGCCGACGCTGAGCGCGACGCCGACCGCGAGGAGGGCCGCGCCGCCGAGCGAGCCGGCCATCGAAGCCGCGAGAAGCGCCGCGAACAGCACCCCCGCCAGCGCGCCTCCCGCGGTCGCAGCGGCGGCGAGCCGTACGCTCCGAGCGAGGTACTCGTCGACCGTGTTCGTCGACCGGTTCGCGCGGAGCGCGGCGGCCAGTCCGCGGTAGTCGTCGGCGCGGTACCGGAAGTATCCCTGCAGCCGGCCGTACTCCTCGCGGAGCCGCCGCTCGCTGAGGCTCGGGTGTCGCTCCGGGATGCCGAACGACAGCGGTTCCGCCGTCGCCGGACCGTGTTCGTCGGCGTCCGACTCCGCCGTGCCGGCCGCCGAGGAGTCATCGGTGCCCGTTCGGCTGTCAGCGCCTTCGGCGGCTGCTTCGTCGCGGCGAGACCGGTCAGGGTCAGACATCCTGGACCCGAACCGGCCGCGTCTCCGGAATCGGTTCCTCGTCGAGTTCGTCCAGCACCGCGTCCGGTCGCCGGGCGAACCGGAACAGCCGGTTCGTGACGGCCTCGTATCCGGTGGTGTCGCTGCCGACGAGGTGGCCGAGCAGCCGTCGGCGGCGCTCCAGTTTCGTCCGGAGCTCCGCGTCCGTCCAGCCCTGCTCGCGGGCGACTTCGGCGAGCAGCCGCGACGCGCTCCGCTGGGAGGTCTCGTCGGCCGTCGGGTCGTACGCGAAGACGGAGCGGAGCTCCGGCCGGCTCTCGTCCGGGTCGTCTGCGGGGTGGACCTCGGTGAGCGACCGGTTCTTCCGGACGCGGTCGCCGTCGACCTCCATGAGGTGCTGGACGGCGACGACGTCGATTTCGGCCGCGAGTTCGTCCGGGATGGACAGCGGGTCGTTGCGGAGGCGGCGCAGCGCGTCGTCGGCGGTGTCGGCGTGGAACGTCGAAAAGCCGGCGTGGCCCGTGCCGACCGCCTGGAAGAACGTGTAGACGACCTCCGGGTCCGTCCGGAGCTCGCCGACCAGGATGTGGGTCGGCCGCTGGTGGAGCGCCTCCGAGAGCAGCCCGTACATCCCGACCTCCGGGCGGCCGTCGCCGACGTCGGACTCGCGGGTCACGTTCGAAATCCAGTTGTCGTGCGGCAGCCCGATTTCGCGGGTCTCCTCGATGCTCACCACCTTCGCGTCCGGCGGGACGAACAGCGAACAGGCGTTCATTGACGTGGTCTTCCCGGACGCCGTCGGCCCGACGAACAGCACCGAGCGGTTGTGTTCGATGGCGAGCCAGAGATACGCGAGCTCCTCGACGGTGTACGTGCCGAGCCGCGCGAGCTCCGGCGGCGTGAACGGCTCCTCGCGGAACTTCCGGACCGTGAAGTTCGAGCCGCGGGTCGCCACGTCGGTGCCGAGCGTCACCTGAATCCGCGACCCGTCCGGCAGCGTCGACGTGAGCAGCGGCCGCGACGCCGACAGGTGCCGGCCGGTCCGCTGAGCGAGCCGAACCGTCATCTCGTCGAGCCGGTCGTCGCCCCACGACCGGTTCGTCTCCAGGTTCCCGTGGCGGTCGTGGTAGACGAACGCCGGGACGTCCGCGCCGTCGACGTGGAGGTCTTCGACGTGCGGGTCCTGCATGAACGGGTCGATTTCGCCGTAGCCGAGGAAGTCCCGTCGGAGGTAGTACGCGACGACGTGACGGACGCCCGGGTCAACGTGGCGCGCCTCCTCGGCGAGCAGCGACTCGAAGTCCTCGCGGAACCGCTCGCGGCCCTGCTCGGCGGAGCCGTACTCGTCGTCGAGCAGCCGCGTCCGGACGCGGTCGGCGACGTCCTTTCTGACGTGCGACTCGAACTCGTCGAGGGCCGGCTCCGTGACGACGTACCGCTGTTCGCCCGACTCGGGATCGCCGAACAGCGCGACGTGCGCAAACGGCTCTCTCACCCAGTAGTCGTCGACGAGGTCGAACGACTCGGGCCACGCGAACTCGAACAGCGACTCGCGCAGATACGACTCGTCGGGCCGGCCGAGCGGCGACGACGCCCGCAGCGACGCCGCGGCGTCGTCGAGCACGGCTGACCGCAGGGCGTCCGTGTCCGCGTCACCAGCTGCATCCTCACTCATCGGTCAGACTGTCGGCGAGACGGAATCGACCGTGAAAAGACCGGTGGCGGAACCGCGGAGTCGCGGCGACGGCCGGAAACAGGAAGCAACGGGGGCGGTACGAGGCGGCGCGGACGCAGACCGAGGGACGTTCGCGTCGGCGGTCGGCTCGTCGGCGGTCGGCGGTTACTCGTCGTTCCGCTTGACGACGTCGCCGAGCGTCATCGTCCCCGAGGAGTCGGAGGACCACTCGGAGTCTTCGACGTCCTCGCCTTCGGTGAGCGAGATGCCGAGCGCCTTCTCCAGTTTCTCCTGGACGTCGTCGCTCGGGAGGATGTCGCCGCGTTCGAGTTTCCGGATGACGGACGCCTTCTCGTTGAGCTGGTTCGCGAGTTCCTCCTGGCTGAGGCCGGCGGACTCGCGGGCGTTCCTGATGCGGTCGTCGTAGTCGGAGGCGACGGTCTCCATGTCGTCGAACATGTCCCGTCGCCGCTGAGACGACGAAGACGAGGTGGAAGACGAAGATGCAGAGGAAGACGAGGAGCTGCTGCTCGAAGACGTCGAGTACTTCGTCGACGCCGACGACGTGGACTCGGTCCGGACCTCCGTCCCGAAGTCCTTGCAGTCGTCACACAGCTCCAGCTCGGCGCCCTCGACCTTCGTGGTGGTCAGCGAGGGCTTCTCCGCGCCGCACATCTCACACTGGGGCATACCTCCACCTAGCGGGTACCCCGCTATAAATGGTGTGCCCCGGCGACGTGACGCTCCGCCGCGGCAGCGCGGCCGACGGCGACGTGATGCCCCGCTGCGGCGACGACACCCTCCTCCCCGCGCGGGTCAGCCGAGCCGGCTCCACTCCGTCACGCCCCAGCCGTCGATGCTCCAGCGCTCCTCCGGGACGCCGTCCGCGCCGCCGCGGAGCTGGACGACGGCGTCGACCGCGTCGCCGAGCGCGTCGGTCACGTCGCCGACGACCGGGTCGTCCCGCGGCGCGTCGACGTCGGAGACGGGGCGCGGCAGGTGGAAGTGCGCCAGGCCGCCGCGGTCGCGGGTGGCCGCGGCGAGTTCGCGGAGGAGCGCGTCGGCGGCGTCGTCGCCGAGTCGGTGGCGGAGCTGGTCGACGCGGAACAGCCCGACGCGGAGTTCGAGTCGGTCCAGCGACCCCTCGCTGCCGGCGAGCGCGTCGAGCCGGCCGAACAGCGCCTCGCGGACCGGTCCGGCGTCGTCGGTTCGGAGGCGGTCGACGGCGCGGTCGTCGCCGGGGCCGTGAGCGCGGCCGTCGCCGCGGACGTCGCCGGACGCGGACCGCGGGTCAGCGGGGCCGAGCCGGACGGCCGCGGCGTCGTCGTGGGCCGCGGTGACAGCGCCGGGCAGCCATGCGTCGGTCCGGGCGGGCGGATTCGTCAGGCAGAGCAGCCGTCTGCGTCGCCGCGACGGCACGCCGAAGTAGCGCGACGTCGCGACCCGGAACGCCGCCGTCGGCGCGTCTCCGGTGACGAGCAGCCCGCAGCCGGATTCGAGCTCCGCCAGCGCCGAACCGAGCGGTGACGTGTCGTCGCCGCGCGCCAGGTGCGGCGGGTCAGCGCCTCGGCCCGCTCGGACACGGCTGCTGCTGGCGGCGCCGTCGGGTCCGGGGCCTTCGTCGCGGTTCTCTCCGGCCGTTCCGTCGGTCCGCCGCGTCATTATTCACAGTATTCGTTTCGTGTATCAAAAACGTTCGCCCGCTCAACGACCCGCGGATGCCCGGGCGAATCGGGCGTCGACCGCTACTCGTTGAGGACGCGCCAGGCGCCCCAGAACCGCTGCACTGCGGTGAAGTGGCCGACGAGCGCGAACACGACGAGCAGCGCCGCGACGACGCCGTAGCCCGCGACCAGCGGCCCCGGAACCACCGCGGCGGCGACGCCGACGACGCCGATGAGCGCCAGCCGGTCGGCGCGGCCGAGCAGCCCGCCGTACTCGCGGCCGATTCCGACCGCCTGAATCTGCGTCCCGAGGTAGGAGGTCATCAGGACGCCGGTGACGGCGGCGAGCCCGAGCGCGTACCGGTCGACGCCGGCCGCGAGGCCGACGAGCATCGCGATGTCGGCGTACCGGTCGAGGACGTGGTCGAGCAGGTCGCCGCCCGACGACGAGACGCCCTGCGCCCGTGCGAGCGCGCCGTCGACGAGGTCGAGCCAGCCGTTCGCGAGCACCAGCAGCGACCCGGCGAGGTACAGTTCCGGAGCGGCCGTCGGGGCGTCGAGGCCGAAGGCGACGCCGGCGGCGACCGCGCAGGCGAACGCGAGCACGCTCACGCCGTCAGGCGTCAGCCCGAGCCAGTCTGCGACGCCGACGAACGGCTTCAGGCCGCGCTCGGCGACCGGGCGGAGCTGGTCGAGCGTCATCGGTACGCCACGAAGTCCACGTCGCCGGCGGACGGGTCACGCTCCCCTGACGCCACCGCCTCGATGGCGGCGGCGACGTCCGACGGCGACGCGTCGGTCGCGTCGATTTCGTACACCGACTCCGTTCCGTGACGGTCGACCGCCTCCGCGAGCACGACGTCGAGCGCCTCGGACTCGCGGTTCTCGCGGGCCTTCGGCTCCGGTTCGCCGCGGTCGAGCAGCCGCTCTTCGAGGACGTCCGGGCGGCACCGCAGCACCACGACGCGGTCCGCGTCGAAGCGGTGAGCGAGGTGTGAGTCGACGACGACGTGCTCGGCGTCCGGGTCCGGGTCGTAGTCGTCGAGGCGCGACGCGACGGCGTCGAGGTCGGCGACCAGCGAGTCGCGCTCCTCGTCGCGCTCGACGGTGAGGCCCTCCTCGCGGATGACGTCGTTGAGGTGGACGACGTCGTAGTCGTCGCCGAGCAGGTCGGTCGCCGTGGACTTCCCGGTTCCGGGCGTCCCGGTGACGGCGATTCTCATGCGTCCGCCTCGGGCCGGAGTTCGGCGAGCACGTCGTTCAGCGTCTCGACCGCCGTGCGGGTCTGCGCCTCGGTTCCGCACGAGATTCTGACGCAGCCGGGGAGACCGAACGAGGACGTGTCGCGGACGATGACGCCGCGTTCCTGTGCGGCCTCGGCGACGGCGGTGCCGTCGCCGACCTCGGCGAGCACGAAGTTCCCCGCGGAGTCGAACGTCGGCGCGTCCAGTTCCGCGGCGATGTACTCGCGCGCCCACTCCGCCGACTCGACGGAGCGGTCGACGTGCGCCTGGTCGTCCAGGGCGGCCGAGGCGGCGGCGAGACCGACGGCGCTCGCCGCGAACGGCGTGTTGACGCGGGCGTACACGTCGGCCCACTCCGCCGGCACGACCGCGTAGCCGATGCGGAGCCCGGCGAGCCCGTACGCCTTCGAGAACGTCCGCGTGACCGCGAGGTTGTCGTGTTCGGCGAGCAGTTCGACGGCGGTCGGCGTGTCGCTGTACTCCGCGTACGCCTCGTCGACGACGACGAGCGTGTGGTCCGCGACGGCGTCGAGCAGCGCCGCCAGTTCCTCGCGCGGCAGTTCGGACCCGGTTGGGTTGTGCGGCGTCGTCACGTAGACGATGCGTTCGCCGTCGTAGGCGCCGAGGACGCGGTCTGCGGTCTGCGCGAAGCCGTCGGCCTTCCGCAGCCCGTACGTCGCCGCCTCGCCGTGGTGGTACCGGGCGCTCATCGAGTAGTACGAAAACCCCGGTTCGGGCGCCAGCACGCGGTCGCCCGGCTCCAGCATCGCCCGCGAGAGGTAGTCGAGCGCGCCGTCCGCGCCGGGCGTCACCCACACCTGCTCGTCGGCGACGTCCCACCGCTCTGCGAGCTGTTCGGTCAGGTCGGTGTGCGCCGCCTTCGGGTAGACGTTCACCGAGTCGGCGGCGTCCCGCACCGCCTCGGCCGCCTTCGGCGACGGCCCGTGCGGGTTCTCGTTCGAGGAGAGCTTCACCAGCTCGTCGGGGTCCAGCCCGAGGTCCCTGGCGACCTCCTCGACGCCCCGGCCCGGGACGTACGGCGTGTTCGCTGAGAGGTCACGCGGCTCCATGCGTCAGCGAAGTGGACGCCGACGCTTAAGCGTGCCCACAGCGCGACGCGGCGGACAGAACCGCCGGTTCCCGCAGGTGTCGCGGCGGCCGGGCCCGGGCCGTCACGTTCCGAGGAGTCCGCGGAGCCGAGCGACGAGCCCCGCCGAGTCGTCGTCGCCGCCGCGGTCGCCGCGAGCCGCTTCGTCGTCGACGCCGAGTTCGCGGGCGAGCGAGTCGAGTTCGGCGTCGTCGAACCGGTCGTCGCCGCGGGCGTCGCGGAGCCAGCCGCGCCAGTCGTCGTCGGTCATCGTGCCGGAGCGCTCGTCGACCCACTGGTCGAGGAACGCCTCGCGGCTCCGGAACGGGACGTCCATGCCGCTGTCGCCCCAGTACAGCGGCGACAGCGCGAACGCGTACCGGTCGTCGTCCATCGGCGCGAACCGGTACGGGTAGTCGTCGTACAGGAAGGCGTCGTCGGGCGTGACCTCCTCCCCGGTCGGCAGCGTCAGCGTCTCCGTCATACCGCCACGTTGCCGCCGCGGACGGATGTGTCGTTCGCCCGCGGCCGACTCGCTCGCTACGGGTCGTCGCCGCGGTCACCGGTCCCGTCGTCCGTGCGGAGCGCAGCGACCCGTCGCTCCGCCTCGGCGACGACCGCCGGGTTCCCCGTGAACTCCACGTCGACCGTGTCGCCCCGGTAGGCGGCCCCGGTGTCGCCGCGGTCGTACAGCCACGCGAGCAGCCGCTGGGCGTCGCCGTCGTTCCGCAGCGTGAACGCCGCGGAGTCGGTGGGAAGCGCGTCCAGCAGCGCCGCCCGCAGCGACTCGGCGCCGTCGCCGGACAGCGCCGAAACCGCGACCGGGTCGGCCGCGGAGTCGGGGGCGGCGTCGGCGACGAGGCGGCGGCGCTCGGCCAGCGCCGCGTCGTCGACGCGGTCGACCTTGTTCAACACCGGAATCACCGCGCCGGACGCCTCCCCGGCGAGAACGGACATCGTGACGTCCGCGCGCCGCCGGAGCGTCTCCGGCGGTGCCGCGGCGTCGACGACCGCGAGGACGGCGTCGCTGCCGCGGATTTCGTCGAGGGTCGCCGAGAACGACCGGACGAGGTCGTGCGGGAGGTCGTCGACGAGCCCGACGGTGTCGGTGAACAGCACGCGGCGTCCGTCGACGGTGCCGCGGCGCGTCGTCGTCTCCAGCGTCTCGAACAGCCGGTCTGCGATTCCGGCGGCGCGGTCCACGTCCGCCGGCGGCTCGCGGCCCGGGTCGGAACCGTCCTGCCGCGCTGCCGCCGCGTCGGCGTCGAGGTCGTCCGCGAGCCGGTGGAGCAGCGTCGACTTCCCGGCGTTCGTGTAGCCCGCGACCGCGACGAGGTCGAAGCCGTCGGCGCGCCGCCGTTCGCGCCGCGACGCCGCCTCGTCCGCGACGTCGTCGAGCGTCCGCCGGAGCGCGTCCATCCGCCGCTCCGCGTCGAGCACCGGCGACCCCTTCTCGGTGGCCTCGTTCAACAGCGACTCCTCGGTGACCTGTCTGAGCCGCGGGAGTTCGTACCGGAGCGTCGCCAACTCCACCTGAGCCTGCGCCGCCGTCGAACTGGCGCCCTCCGCGAAGATGTCGAGGACGAGCCGGTACCTGTCGACGACCGCGGTGTCAGGCGGGAGCAGCCCGCGGAGATTGGCGTACTGGCCCGGCGTGAGTTCGCCGTCGAACACGACGGCCGCCGCGTCCGCATCGGCGACGGCGCGGCCGAGTTCCTCGGCTTTCCCGCGGCCGAGGTTGTACGTGGTGTCCTCGCGGCGGCGCTGGGTCACCGCGTCGACGACGCGGTAGCCGGCGGCGGCTGCGAGCGCGCTGATTTCGTCGGTCTGCGGTTCCTCGTCTGCGTCTCGGGCGGCGACGACCGCGCGGCCGCCCGTCGAACTGTGTCCTGATTGCATTCGTGTCGGCGCCGCCGGCTCGGCTCCGGCGAGCGGTGCGGGGCCCGACGGGGCGGAGGCGGCGGCGAACCGGTCAGTCGGCGCTTCCGTGCCGCGTCGGACGCGGGCACCCCCGTCGCGTCGGGAGCGACCGTCCGCGCGGCGTCGCCGTGCTGCCGGCCGCGTCCCCGTCGACGCGCCCGGTCAGCGAACCGAAGAACAGGTCTCCATCACGACGGTGTCCCGGCGGAACCCGGATAACTGTTCGGTCGCCGTGTGAACGGCCACCACAGTATAGAATCTGCCGTGCAGAGAATCATTTTACTGCTATCCCCGTGAAAAGTTTTATGTGGGCGTCCTCGGTTCGACAAGCGTACGATGAGCAGACAGAACAGGCGACAGTTCCTGAAAGCGACAGGCACCGCGCTGGCGGGCGCAGCAGTCGCGTCGGCGCCGGGTGCCGCGGCCTCCGGCGAGTCGAAGCGGTTCCTCATCGACCTGCGCGAAGTCGACCGGTCGGCGGTTCCGGCCGACGTCGAAATCGTCCACGACATCGGCGAAATCGACGTGCTCGCCGCGCGCGGCGACCCCGACGCCGTTCCGGGCGAGGCGTCCACGGCGCTCGACGTCTCGGTGTACCGGCACGGCGTCGACGCCGACTCCCTGCGCGACCCGAACGACGGCGCCGGCCCCGACGACGGCGACGACGAGGACGAGCGAGGCGGCCCGGCGAAAGAGCACGGACCGGCCACCGAATCGCCCGGCGAACTGGACGGCGGCCCGCCGACGTACAACGAACTCCAGTGGGACAAGCGGGCACAGCACCTCGCTGACCTCACCGAAGTCGAAGGCGTCGGCCCGGACGACGACCAGTCGGACGTGCCGCTGCCCGGGACGGTCCACAGCGTGACGCGCGGCGAGGGCGCCCGCGTCGCCGTCCTCGACTCCGGCATCTACGCCGACCACCCCGACCTGCGGGGCGTCGTGAACGAGTCGCTGTCGCGGAACTTCACGACCGACCAGTACGACTGGCGGCCGAACGGCGCCGGCACCCACGGCACCCACGTCGCCGGCATCGTCGCCGGCACCGACTCGAACGACGGCGACCGCGGCGGGATTCTCGGCTCGGCGCCGGCGTCCGAACTCCTCTCGCTCCGCGTGTTCTCCGGCGTCGAGGGCAAGTCGGGGGACGTCCTCGCGGCGCTCGTGTACGCCGCCGGCGCCGGCTGTGACGCCGCCAACCTCAGTCTCGGCTACCCGAAGCCGTACGTCTACCCCGAGAAGTACCCGGAGCTGCTGAAGATCGCGGAGCTGTACGAGCGCGCCGTCTCGCACGCACGGAGCCGCGGCACCGTCGTCGTGAACTCGACCGGGAACGGGTCGCTCGACATGTCGCCGGAGTCCGTGTTGAGCCTCCCGACGGAGGTCCCGGGCGTGTTCGGCGTCTCCGCGACCGGCCCGGTCGGCTTCCTCTGGGACGACGACCCGCCGAACGAGGAGTTCGCGCTCCTCCCGGGGAAGCTCTCGGAGCCGACCGACCAGCCGGCCCGGTACACGAACTACGGCCACGGAACCGACGTCAGCGCCGCCGGCGGCAACTACGACCCGGCCGCCGTCGACGGCGACGAGGAGTGGTACTACGACCTCGTCATCTCGACCGTGTTCGAAACCGCCGCCGACGGGACCGTGACGCCGTCGTACGGCTGGAAAGCCGGAACGTCGATGGCCGCCCCGCAGGTCGCCGGCGCCGTCGCGCTCGTCCGGTCGCTCCAGGCCGACGCGTCGGTCGACGAGGTGGAGTCGCTCGTCCGCGAAACCGCCGTCGACGGCGACGGCACCGAGGCCTACCACGGCAGCGGCCACCTCAGCCTCCCGCGGCTCGTGTTCGCCGCGTGGGCCGGCAGCACCGACGGCGGCTTCGGAAACGGCTCCGACGGCGAGGACGGCAGGGGAAGCGAAGGCGGCGACGGCTGGGGAGGCGAAGACGGCGGCGACTGGGGAAGCGACGACGGCGGCGAAAACGAGAGCGAAACCGGCGGCTGAAGCGTCGGAGACGGAATCCGTGTCGTGGCCGCGGCTCGGCTCAGCCCCGGGTCACTGCTCGGCGAGGCCGGCGCGCGCCTCGATTTCCGCGACGACTTCGACCAGTTCCTGCTCGTCGGCGTTGTCGCCGTACACGAGCCTGACAAGCGACGGCAGCGCGTAGCCGTACTCGCCGCACGACCGGTGTTCGACGACGCCGGCGCGCCGCAGCGTCTTGTTCCGGCTGTACGCGTACCGCCGGTCGCCGGAGCCGCCGGCGGCGAGGTGCGCCTCCGTCGGCGTCGCTCGGCCGGCCCGCCGGTAGTGCGCCAGCATGTTCTGCGTGACGTCCTCCATCGACTCGACGGCGCGGACGAACCCTTCGACGACGGCGTCGCGGTGGCGGAGCTCCGCGCCGTCGGTGAACGACGCGAGTTCCGACTCCTGGTCGAAGCCGTCCGACCGCGGCCCCGACACGTCGACGCCGTCCGTCTCGGGGACCGCGGACGAGCCGCCGGCGTTCGACCCGGCCGTCGCGGCGGCGCCGTCGCCCCGTTGTCCGGCCGTGTCGCCGCCCGTCGCGCCTGCCCCGCTGACGCCGCCGGTGGCGGCCGCCGCGGCCACCGCGACCGCGTCGTCGGCGGCGTCGTCCGGGCCGTCGGCCGACTCGGCGGGCGTGCTCGCGGACTCGCCGCCGGCGGCGTTGCCGTCGCCGTTCGTCGCCGCCGATGCGGCCGTCGCGGCGTCGCCGTTCGCGGCGGCCCGCTCCTCGTAGTCGTGGAGTTCCGACTGGTCGTCCGTCACCTGCCGCGGAGCGCCGGCCGCGCCGGGACCGCCCGCCGCGCCGTTCGCGACTGCGTCGGCGTCGGCGTCGGCGCCGACCGCTGCGGCGTCACGGCTCGGGTGGCGTCCGCTGCCGCCGCGGTAGGACGCCTCCGACTTCTGCAACAGCGCCTGCGCGAACTTGTCCGCCATGTCCGACATGTCCTTCGCCTCCTCCAGTTCGCGTTCGAGCTGCTGGATGCGCTGCTGTTTCTTGTCGAGCTCCTGCCGTAGGTCGGCGAGCTCGGACTCGCGGCGCTCCTGTTCGTCCGTGATGTTCTGCAGCTCCGAGACCAGGTCGCCGCTGACGCTCTTCAGGTCCGGGCGCTCGAAGTCCTCCAGACCGGGGGTCGCGCCGGCGTCGAACGTCTGTTTGCGGTGGAACTGGACGCGCCGAATCGACTCGGTCCAGTCGGTGATGAGGAACGCCTCGCCGTCGCCCATGTCCTCGATGGCGTCGCCGTACTCCGACCCGAGGATTCGCGACACCACCTTGGTGTCGTTGTCCCAGGTGAGCCGGTGCCAGCAGAGCCAGTCGCACTGCGTGATGAAGTCCTTCTTGACGTCGGCGGGGCGCTGGCTGATGCCGACGATGCCGAGGCCGTGTTTCCGGCCGCGCTTCCCGATCTTGATGAGCGTCTTCCCGGTCTGGTCCATGCCGGCGCCCTCCGGGATGTACTCGTGACACTCCTCGATGAGCATCAAGAACGGCTTCTTCAGCTTCTTCTCCTTCGCGAACAGCTGCCGCGCGGTCTCCTTGATGATGTTCGACGCCTCGTCCTCGTCGAGGTAGCCGGAGACGTCGAGGATGATGGGGACGTTCTGTTCGAGCGCGAGACTCGCCAGTTTCCCGGCGTGCTCCTCGGAGACCTGGATGTCGCACTCCTCGTCGGCGCCGGCGTGCAGGATTTCGAACTCCTCTTTCAGCCCGTAGTACTCGCCGTCGGAGTCGACGATGAACACCGGGAAGTTGTTCGACAGCAGGTTCTCGATGACGACCGACGCCGTGTTCGACTTCCCGCTGCCGCTCTTGCCCGTGATGAACCCTCGGCCGGTGAGGAGTTCGACCACCGGCAGGGAGATGGGCGTCCCGGCTGCGAGGTCCGACTCCCCGCCGGGGCCGTCGCTCACGTCCGCGACCGTGATGGTCTCCTCGCTCATTAGCCGTATCTGGCGCCGCGGCCGGCATAAGTCCCACCCTCGGCGTCTGACGGACGTCCGCCGCTCGCCCCGACCGCCGGAGCGCAGTCACTCGAAGTCGCCGAGGTCCACCTGGCCGCGTCGGCGACGACGCCCCGCGCCTCCGTCGGCGTCGTCCGCGTCGCCGTTGTCGTTGCTGTCGCCGTCGCGGTCGGTGCTCGGCCCGTCGTCGCCGTCTCGCGGGTGTTCCGTGGCGGCGTCCTCGTAGCCGACGAGCGTCGCCTGTTCGCCGGCGTCGAACGAGAGGTTCGAGACGCGGACGCCGAGTTTCCTGACGGGGTCGTCGTGGAACTCGGCGAGCAGGTCGAGTGCGACCTCCTCGACCAGTTCGGGGTCGTCGACGGGGCCGGAGAGCGACTCGGCGCGCGTGTTCACGTCGAACGGCGGCAGCACGGCCTTGATTCCGATGGTCCGGTACATGGCGTCGCGGCTCCGCGCGCGCTCGGCGACGTCGGCGGCGAGCGCCTGAACGACCTCGCGTTTCCGCTCGACGTCCTCGGTTTCGGCGGCGAACGCGGACTCCCGCGACAGCGACTTGGGCCGGCCGGTCGGCGTCACCTCGCGGTCGTCGCTGCCGCGGGCGCGCTCGGAGAACTCGCGGCCCCGCTCGCCGAACCGGTCGACCAGCGCCGACGTGTCGGCGTCCGCGAGGTCGCCGGCGGTTTCGATGCCCATCGACGCGAGTTCGCGCGCCGTCACCGGGCCGACGCCGTGGATGTCGTCGACGGGAAGCGGCGCGAGGAAGTCGGCGGCGTCGCCGGGTTCGACGACGGTGAGGCCGTCCGGCTTGTCGTGGTCGGAGGCGACCTTCGCGGTCGCCATGTTCGGCGCGACGCCGACGCTCGCCGGCGCGCCCACCTCGCGGCCGATGCGCTGTTTGACGTACCGCGCGAACCCCTCCGCGAGCGTCCGGTCGCCGTCGGGCGCGCGGTCCCACGACGTCCGGTCGGTGACGTCGAGGTACGCCTCGTCGACGCTGACCTCCCGGACCGTGTCGGCGCAGTCGTGTAGAATCTCCTTGACGTCGGCGGCGACCGACTTGTAGAACTCCATGTCGACCGGGCGGTAGTAGCCGGCGTCCGCCGGGTCGGGGGCGTCCGGGTCGTCGGCGTCCGCCGCCGCCATCCGCGGCAGCCGGTCGAGCGCGGCCGAGATGGCCTGCGCCGACTCGACGCCGTACTCGCGCGCCTCGTAGCTCGCCGTCGCGACCGCACCGACCGTCTCGCCCGCCTCGTACCCCATGCCGACGACGACCGGTTCGCCGCGCAGCGACGGGTCGCGGAGCCGCTCGCAGGACGCGTAAAAACAGTCCATGTCGACGTGCAGCACCACGCGCTCCCCGTCCTCCGCCGTCGGCGCGCCGGGAAGCGTCTCCTCCATGCGCGACCGTAGGCGCTCGCCGATGCTTAAGGTTCGCCTCCCGCGGTGAAAGTGGACGGAACTCGTGCTTCGGCGCGGTTCGTGCGGTGGACGCGCTCGCCGCGCCCATCGAAACGGTTAGGACGCCTGAAAGGAATGGGCCGATATGGCCCTCCGAAGCTCCCTCCGTGCAGCCGTCGGTGCACTCGGTCGAAACCCGGTCATCTTCGCCGTGACCGGGCTGCTCGCGCTCGTCCAGCTCCCCCAACTGCTCGCGCAGTGGGCGGGACCGCTCGCCAGCGTCGCGGTGTCGCTTCTGTTCACCGTCGTCTACGTCGTCGCGGTGCCGTACGTGCAGGGCGGCCTCATCGGGATGGCCGACGAGGCGCTCGACGGCCCGACGAGCCTATCGACGTTCCACGGCGCCGGCGTCAGCCACTACGTCGACATCCTCGTCGCGTATCTGCTCGTGTTCGCCGGGAACCTCGTGGTCGGCGGCGCGCTGTTCGTGCTCGGGATGGTCGCGCTGCTCGCCGGCCTCGGCGGCGGCGCCGGAACCACGGTGCTGGTCGTCGTCGCGGTCGGCGGCGGCGTGTTCGGACTCGCCTACCTCGTCGTTCTGGCGTTCATCCAGTTCTACGGGCAGGCCATCGTCGTCGACGACGTCGGCGGCGTCGACGGGCTGAAACGCAGCGTCGCAACGGTCCGCGCGAACCTCTGGCAGGTCGCGCTGTACACGGTCTTCGTCGGCGTGCTCGGCGGCGTGTTCGGCGTCGTCGGCGGCGCCGCGTCGCTGCTCGTCTCCCCGGACCCGCCGACCGGCCTGCCGCTTCCCGAGGCGACGCCGGCAGTCGCGGTCGTCGGCGCGGCGGCGTACGTCGTGCTCACGACGCTGTTCAGCGCGCTGTTCCTGACGTTCTCCGTGGCGTTTTACCGGAGCATCCGCGGCGACGACGCTGACCGAAGCGGCCCCGACGGCGCTGACGCTGACGCCGACGCCGATTCGGCGAATCCCGCCGTCTGACGTCGCCGGCGGCGAACGGCGGTGTCGCCGGTCACGAACAGTTCCCGGCGTCGCCGCCCGGAGAGAAACGGAACAGGCGAACCGAAAATCAGCGGACGTGACGGCGCCGCGGCACGCCGCCGGGCTCGACGGCCGAGGTGGTGTTACTTCAGACGCTCCTGCAGCACCGACGGGTGCGCCGCGGTCACGCCGTCGATTTCGCCGATCTCCTCCGAGATGATGCGGCCGAGTTCGTCGCCGTCGGCCGCCGACACCTCCGCCATGAACATGTGGTCGCCCGACGAGGTGAACAGTGCCTCGACGGCGTCGATGTCCTTCAGCTCCCGGGTCGCCTCGACGTAGCGTTCGCTGTCGACGTCGATGCCGACCAGCGCGATGGTCCGCCCGGACAGCTTCTTCGGGTCGACGTCGGCGGAGTAGCCGACGATGACGCCGTCGTCTTCGAGTTGGTTGATGTACTTCCGCACGGTCGGCTTCGAGACGCCGGCGCGGTCCGCGATTTCGGCGTAGGAGGCCTGCGCATCCTCCTCGAGCGCTTCGAGGATGCGGTCGGCCGTCGAGGGTGCACTCATGTACACTACTCTTTTGCGTCCCGGAAAAAATACCTTGCGAAGCGAAAACGGTTGTTCCAGATGTGTCGCCGTCGCGGAAAACACGGCGACGGCAGCGCTGTCCGTCTCCGCGGCACCGAAAAATCGTCGCCCGTCGGCCGGACGGCCGACGTCGCTACTTGTGCTTGTCGATGAACTGGTCGTACGAGCGCTCCCACTCGTAGTCGTCGTCGAAGTAGCGCTCCGCGAGCGGCTCCTCCGGCATCTCGCCGAGGTTCCGCTTCTCCTCCTGGTAGGACGGCCGGTCCTCGTCTTTGTAGTAGACGCCGGTGAGCACCTCGCCCTCGTACAGTTTGTCCTCGGTCTCGCGCATCAGCTCCTGGGCGTCAGCGCGGTTCGTCGGGTCGAAGTCGTAGTCGTCGGACTCGTTGATGTCCGTGTACGGGACGTACTGCTTCGCGTCCTTGTTCCACGTCGGACACTGCGTCAGGAAGTCGATGTGCGCGAAGCCGTCGTGCTCCATCGCCTGCCGGATGATGTCCTTCGCCTGGTTCGGGTTCACCGCGGCGGTCCGCGCGACGAACGACGCGCCGGACGTCAGCGACAGCGACAGCGGCCGAATCGGCGTCTTCGCCGACCCGTGCGGCTGCGTCTTCGACTTGTGACCCTTCGGGCTCGTCGGGGACGTCTGCCCCTTCGTCAGCCCGAAAATCTCGTTGTTGAACACGATGTAGGTCATGTCGTGGTTCTCCCGGGCGGTGTGCATGAAGTGGTTCCCGCCGATGCCGTAGCCGTCGCCGTCGCCGCCAGCGGCGACGACTTCGAGGCCGGGGTTCGCCAGCTTCGCCGCACGGGCCACGGGAAGCGACCGGCCGTGGATGGTGTGGAACCCGTAGCTGTCGAAGTAGCTGTTCAGTTTGCCCGAACAGCCGATGCCGGTAACGAGGAGCGTCTCCTCGGGCGTCCGGCCGGCTTCGGGCATCGCGCCCTTCAGGGCCTTGAGCACGCCGAAGTCGCCGCACCCCGGACACCACGTCGGCTGGGGTTCGACGCTCGGCGTGAACTCGTCGCGGTCGATTTCACGTTCCTCACCGATTGCGTTGAATGCGCTCATTGTTAGTCACCTGCCGCGGGGACGAACTTGGTTTCGTGGCCGGGGAGCTCCCCGTCCTCGACGATGCTCGTGACGAAGCCCTCGATGACCTCCTCGGGTTCGAACGGATTCCCGTTGTACTTCAGCAGCGAGGAGAGCTTCTCGCCGTACCGGCCCAGTTCCTTCTGCGTCAGCCCGCGGAACTGCGCGGAGGCGTTCATCTCGACGACGAGCACCTCGTCGACGGACTCGACGAACGCCTCGACGGCGTCCACCGGGTACGGCGCGAGTTCGCCGACGGTCAGCTGCTTCACGGAGTGGCCGCGGTCGTTGAGCCGGTCGACGGCCTCCTCGACGGTCCCCTGCTGGGAGCCGAAGGTGAGGATGCCGTACTCCGCCTCGTCGGGGCCGTGCGGCGTCAGCAGCGAGTCGCCGTCCAGGTCCGCGCGGATGGCGTCCATCTTCTCGAACCGGCGGTTCACCTGCGCGACCCGGTTGTCGGGGTCTTCGCTGATGTGGCCGGCCGGGCTGTGTTCGTTCCCGGTGACGAGGAAGCGGCCGCCTTTCTGCCCCGGCACGGAGCGCGGGGAGACGCCGTCGTCGACGTCGTGCTGGAACCGGTGGAACTTGCCGTCCTCGGTGTGCGGCTGCTCCGCCAGTTCGTCCTCGGTGAGCGTCTTCCCGATGTCCGGGTTCGGCTCTCGGTCGAAGTGGCTCGCCGGCACGTTCGTCAGTTCGCCGGAGAGCTTCTGGTCGTACAGGACGATGCTCGGAATCTGGTACTTGTAGGCGAGTTCGAACGCCTTCCGGGCGTGGTCGTACGCCTCCTGCACCGTCCCCGGTGCGAGGACGACGCGGTGGGAGTCGCCCTGCGAACTGTACAGGACGTGCTCCAGGTCGGCCTGCTCGGGCTTCGTCGGCATCCCGGTCGACGGACCGGCACGCATCGCTTCGACGAGGACGAGCGGCGTCTCGGACATCTCGGCGAGCCCGAGCGGCTCGCCCATCAGCGCGAATCCGCCGCCCGACGACCCGCTCATCGCCTTCACGCCGGTGTGGGAGGCGCCGATGGCGAGCGCCGCCGCGGCGATTTCGTCCTCCACCTGCTCGGAGATGCCGCCGAGGTCGGGGAGGTTCTGGCTCATGATGGTGAACACCTCGGTCCACGGCGTCATCGGGTAGCCGGCGATGAACCGGCAGCCCTCGTCGATGGCGCCGTAGGCGATGGCGTCTGAGCCGGACATGAGCAGCTGCTCTTCGTCGTGTTCGCCCTCCGGCACGGAGATGTCCGGGGCGTCCACGTTGTACTCCTCGGACACCTGCTCGTACGCCTCGTTGAGGATTTCGACGTTCGGCTCCAGAATCTTCTCCGGCATCGCGTCGGCCATCAGCTCCTCGATCCACTCGAGGTCGATACCCGTGATGGCGCAGGTGGCGCCGACGCCGGCCGTGTTCCGCATGACCTCGCGGCCCTTCTCGCGGGCGAGCGTGCGCAGGTCGAGCGGGTAGACGTGCCAGTTGTTCTCCTCGACGCGCTCTTCGAAGTTCGGGATGTCGTCGGTGTCGACGAGCCCCTCGTCGTAGATGATGACGCCGCCTTCGCGGAGTTCGTCGAGGTTCTCCGACAGCGGCTTGATCTCCTCGTTGCCGTAGTAGGCGCCCTCCTGCGGGTTCCGGGCGAACGAGTCGCCGAGCGCCAGCAGGAAGTTGTACCCGTCGCCGCGTGACTTGACGGGGTCGGCGGAGGCGCGTACTTCCACGTAGGTGTGGCCGCCGCGGATGCGCGACGGGTAGTGGCGATGCGTGAATACGTGAAGCCCCGCACGCATCAGGGCTTTCGCGAAGTTCTGGCTCGTCGAGGCGATCCCGTCACCGGACCCGCCTGCGATTCGCCAGATGAGTTCGTCTTCTGACATTGTAGGTCTTGGCCCCTCCAGAAGGCCTAGTGTCCGGAGGTAGTCCTGCCCCGGTAAAAGACCTTGCTATAGGTTCTCACGGAACTTTCGTGAAGGTTCGGGGCGGAGCAGTCCGGGTTCACGGCCCAGTTCTCGGCGGCTGTCACTACCCACTTCGAAGCACCGACAGCGCGACTCGAACCGCGTCGGTTTCGGGGCAACTCCGTGCTGCTTCGGTTCTCACCCACGAGGCCTTCAACGGCGATTTCTCTCCCATCAAGAGATAATCCTATCTCGAACTAGTTAATATTTATATAGGAACCCGAGACAGAGTGTGTCAGCATGCGATTCGTGCCGATAATACTCGTCGCCCTCGTCGTCCTCAGTCCGCTCCAAACCGCGGTCGCCGCCGCACACGACGGTCACAACGAACCACCGCTCGTCGACGCCGGACTCGACCGGGACGTCCCCGTCGGCGAACGAGTCCTCCTCGACGCCGGCGGCTCAATCGACCCGGACGGCGAACTCGCCTCGTTCAACTGGGTCATCGAAACCCCCGCCGGAGCCACGACGACGCCGACCGACCCGTCCGCCGAACAGACCAGTTTCACGCCGCAGCAAGTCGGCCGATACGAAGTCACGCTCACCGCGACCGACGACCACGGCGCAACGCGGCGCGACACGCTCTACGTCGACGTCGCCGCCGAACCAGCCACCGGAGACACACGAGAACCGAACGACACCGCGGAAAACCAGCCCCCGACCGGAACCATCGACGGCCCGAATACGGTCAGGCCGAACCGAGAAGCCACCTTCAGCGTCGACGCGTACGACCCGGACGGCTCCATCGTCAGCTACGCCTGGTCCGACGGCGCACAGAGCCGAACTGTCCGCCGAACCATCGACGCCCCCGCCGGCAGCAGCCTCACGATATCGGTCACCGTCACCGACGACGACGGAGCGACGACGACGATACAGAAACAGGTCTCCGTCCGCACCGAAGTCGCCCCCGCCGACGGCGACCAGCCGAACAGCCCGCCGACCGCCTCGATCACCGGACCAGCACGCGTCGCCGCCGGCGACACCGCGACGTTCATCCTCCACGGCGCCGACACCGACGGAACAATCGTAAACGCAGAATGGACCGCACCCACCCACGGAACCGCGGTCCTCAAACGGACGTTCGACACACCCGGCACCCGAACGCTTCGCGGCGTCGTCACGGACGACGAAGGCGCAACCGCCGAAGCCGCGACGACCGTCGAAGTGTACCAAGACGGCCCACCTATCGCGACGCTCACCGGCCCCGACACCGCACAGAACGGAACCGTCCAACAGTACGGCCTGACCGCACACGACCCCGACGGCGGCGAACTCACCGTCGTCTGGAACCCGAGCCAATCCCAACTCGAACGAGACTACTCGCCGTTCACCAACAACGTCAGAATCAACGGCGGCCTCGGCGGCACCGTCCAGGTGTCTGCAACCGTCATCGACGACGAAGGCGAACGGACGACCGTGCTGAAGCGCACCGGCGTTATGACGCAGTACAACCCGGAAAGGTGGCACACTGTTCCCGTGATCTCCGATTTCAGAGCAGCCTATATCATCGACGATCCAAAACAAGACAGTCAAAGTGACACGATACAGTTGGGCACATACTCCTTCAGTGCGGACATTAAACACGGAGAAGATAAGCTGGTACGAGCGGTCTGGGAAATCAACGACAGCACGACGATTACCCAGAACCTCGGTCGATTCAACGGGACGAAATCGACCTCCATTCAGCACCATTTTCTCGGCGCGGAGGGAGGACCGATAACGAGGTCCGTCGAGGTCACAGCAATAGACACAGACGGTAACCGAACGACTGAACGGTGGGTGAGCCGCGTCCGCTCCGTCGTATCTGGGACGAACGTCACGTTTAACGCAATATCGGCTACTGGGGAAACCGCAACTGGAGGAGATCGACTTAGTGTTAACCCAGGATGGGTTGACTTCCGAGTCTGGTCACTCCAGCACTTCCGCGTCGAATTCGGCGATGGTGAAATGATCCAATCCCAAGGTAGCCCGAATATCCTGGAGTTCCAACACGAGTTCCCAAAGGGCGGCGAGTACACAGTTCTACTAACATCCTATCAAGAAGGTCCAGGATACGCGTTTCAGCGGATTTTGGTGGACGTCACTCCGCAAAGCTACCGAGAATATTGGTATGAAAAGCCGACAAAAAGCCGTCAACAACTGATTTCGAGAGATGAGCCTTCAGGGAAAGGCTGGACCCAGGTTGAGATACACCATGCGGAACGCTATTACACCGGAGAAACCCTCACTATTCAAACTCATAGACGTATTCCGCGGTTTGTCGGCGATGACTGGGTAGAAAATCGTACATACTCTAAGCAGATGACACGGAAAAGATTCGAAACCGCGCGGATGGATCCGGACGGTAGTGGTGATCTCTGGACGCTTTCGGAGTCACGTGTGGATCAGAAGACCGTCGTGTCCTACGAAGATGAGTATAAATGGGTTGAGGCTCAGTTCGGGATACCTGGATGGGAGTCAACGGGAGAAACTCGGTCCCAACGAATCGTCCACGGCGACGGCCATACCCACCGGCCGACGCGTCACGAAGAGACGAAACGGACATCTTGCCGAAGTTGGGCGATGGACGCTTCGCGATTCAGGTCACCCCGGCCGGTTTGTACGGCTTGGAACCACTATACAGAGGTCTGGTACACTGGCCACGAACACAACGGCTGGACCGAACATGACGTAGATTATCGATATCACCGCGAAGTCAAACACACTGATACTGTCTGGCTCAACAGGTACGAGAAGAGCGTCAAACAGACGGTGCTCGTTACCGAGTATGCTGAGACTGCCAGTCGGAATTACTGGTTGTGGGAGCGGCCGTTCGGTGGGCCGTCGACACAACATTCACTCAAACGTCCGGCAGACGGTAGCTACCTCCCGGGGTCTCTCAGAATCGTCGAAGTGAAATGCGGCACGGATGAGAGCCATTTCGACCACGTGAAGTGCTGATTCGATTTTCTTTGTCCATCTAAGTAAACTTATATGAGATGGGGTATGAATAGATTCTAACGCCCTGACGGGTCTTTCGCTCGGCAGGCACCTCCCCAAGATTCATGGACAAAAGTAATTCGTCTCCCCGAACAGTAGAGGACGTTTCCTTCAAAACAGGCGTCCTGCAGGACAACTCAGGCACCCGGTTACTCCCCATATTTGGATTGGCCGTCATACTCCTGAGCTCCGGTTGTTTGGGTGCCATAGAGTCTTCAAATAGGACACCAGCGATGCACAGTGAAGTCGCAACTCCGCTGGACGGGACACCTGAGAACCTCTCTGCGAGATTTGCACACGGACAACCCCCCTCCTCGGTGGATACCCCAGAGGCTCTCAAAAACAAGACAACGAGAGAGGATGTAAACGTCACAGAAATAGAAAATGTGTTATTACAAAAACTAAACAGACACCGTAATCTGAATGATTTAGGGACCCTTCTCGTGGATCCCCGGTTGTCCCGCATCGCACGTCAGCATTCGTTCGACATGGCGACGAACGATTACTTCGACCACACGAACCCTGAAGGACAGAATTATCGTTCGCGCTTGGAGGAGCACAACTACGACTGTTACTACGGCGGGGAAAACATCCAGGCGACGTTCTGGAAGATGGAGGGGAAGAAGACGGAAGAGGACATGGCGAGAGAGATTCTGTACACGTTCATGGGTTCAGCGGAGCACAACGAGGTGATGCTCCAGCCAGATCTCACGACGGTCGGAATTGGAATCTACGTCACAGAGGACCGGCGGACGTACATCACGATGGATTTCTGCGGAAGCTTCTAATCACCATGATGGAACCACAGCAACAGACTAGCGTGAGTGATCGTAGCGGTGACCACCCTTCCCCATCTCGTCGGCGACTACTCGCTGTCTGCGGGGCAGGAGCTACGGCGGGTCTTACTGGTTGTCTCGGGCTGTTCAGCACCAAAGAGTCGTCAAGCGGCTCCGAGCCCTACACGACTGTCGATAAAACAGAGACGTTCGGGTATCGAGGAACACGAACGCCGTATCCCATGGTACAACAGACGTATCGTGGTGGTGGGACGCTCGTCATCGCGTTTTTCGATTACGCTCACGAGCCGTCGCTCGTCTGGTGGCGGGAGGAGTATCCAAAACTCACTGATCTCATCGAGAGTGGTCAACTCAGGCTGACGCTGCTGATGTACCCGAAACCGGTGACGCGGTGGTCGGTGATGCTCCCGAGTGCGTTGTTCGAGGTGCGCGCCCAGACAGACCGGCGGTCGGCGTGGGCATTTCATGAGGCGCTCGTGAATCTCGACGGCGACTACTCGCTCGACGCAGTGGCAGAGCTGGCGACGGACGTGGGTGCGGACGGAGCGGACGTCGTTGCGGCCGCGAAAGCGCGGCGCCGCCGGAATCAGGCGTTCGCCGACAAGCAGTTCGGGGAGAGTACAGGCGTCGAGACGCTTCCGGCGTTTCGGTGGGGACGAGACCCGATAGACGGCACGTCGGCTGCGGACATCCGTTCGTTCGTCGAAAATCGGTCGGCGTAATCGTTGTCGTTGTTCGGCCGGGTCGGCGCTTACTCGTTCTCCGGACTGCTGGGGTGGTAGTCGGTGTCGTATTCGCCGGGGCGGTCGTCGAGCCGGTCGGGGTTGATGCGGCCGCCGAGGAGCATGAAGTCGAGCACCGTGCAGTACAGCATGGCTTCGACGACGGGGACGGCTCGCGGCGGGAGCACCGGGTCGTGGCGGCCGACGACCTGAATCTGCTTTTCCTCCCCGGTTTCCCAGTCGACGGTGGTCTGCTCTTTCGGAATCGACGTCGGCGCGTGGAAGGTGAGTTCGCCGTAGATTGGTTCGCCGGTCGTGATGCCGCCTTGGAGGCCGCCGTGGTCGTTGCCGACCGGGACGGGGTCGCCTTCCTCGCTGACGGTTTCGGGGTGGTCGCCGTCGTCGAACTCCCAGTTCTCGTTTCGGTCGTGGCCGGTGACTTCGCGGGCGTCGCGTCCGAGGCCGAACTCGAAGGCGGTGGTCGCCGGAACCGCCATGAGTGCGCGGCCGAGCCGCGCGGGCACCGAGTCGAACCGGGGGGCGCCGAGGCCGCGCGGGACGCCGCGGGCTTCGAACTCGACGGCGCCGCCGATGGAGTCGCCGGCCTGCTGGTACTCGTCGATCAGGTCGCGCATCCGCTCTGCGGTCTCCGGGTGTGCACAGCGGACCTCGTTCTCCTCGGTGTGTTCGAGCAGGTCGTCGAACGTGACGGGCGGCGCCTCGATGTCGCCGATCTGGTTGACGTGCGCTTTGATCTGGACGTCGTGGTCGCTCTGATCGAGCACCGCCTTGGCGACGGCGCCGGCGGCGACCCAGTTCACGGTTTCGCGGGCGGACGACCGGCCGCCGCCGCCCCAGTTCCGGGTGCCGAACTTCGCGGAGTAGGTGAAGTCGCCGTGGCTCGGCCGCGGGGCCGTGACGAACGGCTCGTACTTGCCGGAGCGCGCGTCTTTGTTCTGAATCACCATGCCGAGCGGCGTCCCGGTGGTGTAGCCGTCCTGGATGCCGGAGTTGATGGCGACTTCGTCCGGTTCGCCGCGGCTGGTCGTGATCATGGACTGCCCGGGCTTCCGCCGGTCGAGTTCTCGCTGAATCAGTTCCTCGGACAGTTCGACGCCCGCCGGAACGCCGGACACCGTACAGCCCATCGCGTCGCCGTGGCTCTCGCCGTAGGTGGTGACTCGGAAGAGCCGGCCGAACTCGTTTCCGTTCATGCGGCCACCTCCGGGCTGGCGAGTATAAAGTCCGGTGAAGGTGGCGGGAACCGCGCCACCGACGCGGGCGGCCTTGCCGGTCGCCGCTCGCCGGCTCAGTCGGCGCGGTCGTGAATCCGCATCCGGACGGGCGACGAGGGCCGGGAAGTGATGCTGGCCTGCAGGTCGAGTTCCTCCGGCGACAGCAGTTCGAGGTGGTGGCGCTGCAGGATGCGGGCGAGGACGAGCTTCGCCTCAAGCAGCGCGAATCGGTCGCCGATGCAGCGGCGCGGCCCGGCGGCGAACGGGAAGTAGCCGAGCCGCGGCAGCGACTCCTCGAACTCGTCGGTCCAGCGTTCGGGCCGGAACGCCAGCGGGTCGTCGTAGATGTCCGGGTCGCGGTGGACGACCCACTGGCTGATGGACAGCGGGGTTCCCGCGGGGACGCGGTAGCCGCCGAGAACGACGTCCTCGGTCGGCTCCCGGAGGATGCCGTGGACCGGCGGGAGAATCCGCATCGACTCGGTGACGACCTTGTCGAGGTAGTCGAGGTCGGTGACGCTGCCGAACGTCGGCGCGTCGCCACCGAGCACGTCGTCGAGCTCCTCGCGGATGCAGGCTTCGACCTGCGGGTGGCGGCCAAGCAGGTGGAACGTGAAGGTGAGCGACAGCGCCGTCGTCTCGTGGCCCGCGAGCAGCAGCGTCTTCACCTCGTCGCGCACCTGCTCGTCGCTCATGCCGTCGCCGGCGTCGTCCTCGGCGTCGAGGAGCGCCGTCACGACGTCGTCGCCGGGGTCGTCTCGTTTCTCCGCGACGATTTCGCCGACGACGCGGTCGAGCGTCGCCACCGCCTCGTCGACCGACTGCCGCCTCGGCGTCCACACCCGCTCCGGCAGCGCGTCGAAGACGGAGCCGGCGGCGGCGGCCATGACGTCGTCGAGCGCGCCGCCGATCGCCTCGGTTTTCGCCGCGATGTCGACGCCCATCAGCGCCCGCGCGACGATGTCGAGCGTGAGCCGCATCATGTCGCCGTGGACGTCTCGGACTTCGCCGTCGTGCCAGCGCGCGGTCGCGGCGTCGGTGCGCTGGCGCATCATGTCGGCGTAGTCGGCGATGCGGTCCGGGGTGAACGCCGGCTGGATGAGGTGGCGCTGCCGCCGCCAGAACTCCCCTTCGCTAGTCAGCAGGCCGTTTCCGAGCACCGGGCGGAGCTGCTGTTGGAACAGGTCGCCCTTGACGTACCGCTGGTTCTCCTGGACCAGCACCTGCTCGATGACCTCGGGGTCGGTGAGCAGCACGACGTCCCGGCCGAGCACGTCGAACCGGGCGACGCCGCCGTGCTCGCGCGCGACGCGCTCGCGGAACCCGAACGAGTCGCGCTGCACGTCGAGGAAGGAGCCGACGACCGGGAGGCCGTCCGGGCCCGGAATCGCGTCGGTCGGCCGCGGGGAGTCACTCGCCATGACCGCGCTTGGAGACGGACCCTCAAAGGCGTTCGTCAACCCCGGGCGCGTTCCGCGGGGTTCCGCCGACACGGCTCAGCCTGGTCGCTTCCGTCGCCCCAGTCACTCCAGTCGCTACCAAGCCTGTCTCAGCAGGGCGAGAGCCGCGTCGGCGTCGAGCGCGTAGCCGTCCGGGGCGTTGTCGAGGAGCGAGTCGTCGGCCGTTGCGGCGGCCGCGGCGGCGAGGCCGTCTTCGGTGACGCCGTCGACGTCCCGGAGGCGACCCGGGAGGCCGAGTTCGTCGCGGACCCGCTCGATTTCGGCGACCGCGTCGGCCGCCTCGTCGACGTCGAACGCCGCGAGTAGCCGGTCGGTGTCCGCATCGGAGTCCAGCAGGTCGCGGACGACGGTCGGTGCGACCGCCGCGTGCGCGAGGCCCTGCTGGACGCCGAAGGCGTCGCGGAGGCCGTGGCCGAACGCGTGGACGACGTTGATGGTCATGTGGCCGGGGCGGGAGATGCCGTACTGGGCGAGCACGACGCCGGCGACCGCGCGGTCCATCGCACGCTTGGAGTCGAACATGTCCGGAAGCCCGTCCACGAGGTAGTTCACGGCGTGTTCTGCGGTGGCGTCCGTGACGACGGTTCGGTGGCGCGAGTACAGCGATTCGAGCGCCTTGTCGAAGCCGTTCATCGCCGACCCCGCCAGCACGGATTCGGGGGTCGTCTCGAACAGCGCCGGGTCGTACCACAGCGACGCCGGCATCAGTTCGGCGCCGCCGACGCTGGTCGACACCACGTCGTCCCCGAGGTCGACGGTGATGCCGGCGATGACGGAGAGGTCGGCGCCGGCGAGCGTCGTCGGGACCGGCGCGGTCGGCGTCAGCGCGCCGCGGTCGTCCGGGAGCGCGATGCCGCCGGTGTCACGGACCTCCGCGCGGACGTCGTCGAGGTCGGCGCCGCGGGCGCGCAGCACCGACGCGACGGTCGCGACGTCCAGGCTCGACCCGCCGCCGACCGGCACGAGGACGTCCGCGTCGACGTCGTCCGCGCGGTCGGCGACGCGCACCGCTTCCCGGACGCGCTTGTCGGGCGTCGTCCCCGCGAACACTTCGACGAGCGCGTCGCCGAGGCCGTCGTCGACGGCGCCCATCAGTTCGTCGTTGCCGGCGACGTTCGACCCAGTGACGACGAGCGCGCGGGAGAGCCCGCGGTCTGCGAGCGCGTCGCCGACGTCGGCGACGCAGCCTCGGCCGTAGTGGAGCGCGCCCGGCTGGTAGTCGAAGGTGAACGGAGCGGTGTTCATGCAGGGAGGTGCGGCCACGCGGCGAAAACGGTGACGGGCGCGGCAGAACGGGGCGGCTCGGCAGAGCGGGCCGGACGGGCGGAACGCGGGTGCGCGTCAGTCGTCCAGTTCGACGTCGGCGCCGAGGTCGGCGAACGCGTCGAAGAAGCCGGGGAAGGAGACGTCGACGTGTTCGGCGCCGCGGACGGTGGTGTCGCCGTCGGCGACGAGCGCGGCGACGGCGAGCGCCATCACGAGCCGGTGGTCGCCGCGGCCGTCGACGGTGGCGCCGCGCAGCTCCGAGTCGTCGCCGTGGACGACGAGCGCGTCGCGTTCCTCGGTGACGGCGGCGCCCATCGCCGTGAGCTCCTCGGCCATCGCGGCGACCCGGTCGGTCTCCTTGTACCGGACGTGCTCGGCGTTCAGGATGCGGGTGTCGCCGTCGGCGACGGCGCCGAGCACGGCGATTGTCGGCAGCAAGTCGGGAGTGTCGCCGACGTCGACGTCGACGCCGCTGAGCGCGGACCGCGACACCGTGATTTCGCCGACGTCGCGGTCCCAGTCGACGTCGGCGCCCATCCGCTCGAGCACGTCGACGATGGCCGAGTCGCCCTGCGCGCTCGGCCGCGCGCCCTCGACGGTCACGTCGGAGCTGTCCGCGGCGGCGACGGCGCCGGCGGCGAGCAGGTACGACATCGACGAGAAGTCGCCGGGCACCTCGTACTCGTCGGCGCGGTACCGCTGGCCGCCCGGCACGCGGAATCCGGTGTCGGTCCGCTCGGTCTCCACGCCGAAGTCGGCCATGACTTCCTGCGTTATTTCGACGTACGGCGCGGACTTCAGTTCGGTTTCGAGGTCGACGGTGACGCCGTCGTCGGTGACGGCGCCCGCCATCAGCAGCGCCGTCACGAACTGCGAGGAGACGTCGCCCGGAATCGACACGTCGCCGCCGGTCATCGCGTCGCCGACTACGAGCGGCGCCTGGCCGTTCCGCCGCGTCGACTCCGCGCGGCCGCCGAGCGACGTCACCGCCTCGAGCAGCGGGCCGTGCGGCCGCGACCGCAGGGACTCGTCGCCGGTGAACACGACGAGGCCGTCAGCGAGCCCCGCCGCCGCGGTCACCAGCCGAATCGTCGTCCCCGAGTTCCCGCAGTCGACGACGTCGCTCGGCGTCTCCGGGCGGCCGCCGAAGCCGTCGACCGTCACGGTTCGGCCGTCGTCCGCCCAGTCGACGGCGCCGCCGAAGGCCTCGACCGCGCGGCCGGTCGCGTGCGGGTCGGCGGAGTCGAGCGGGTCCCGGACGACGGTGCCGTCGCCGTAGCCGGCGGCGAGAATCGCGCGGTGCGTGTAGCTCTTCGACGGCGGCGCCCGTGCCCGGCCGGCGACCCGCGACGGCGAGACGTGTGCGTCCATACCTCCGGCATCCGCCCGGGCGGGCAAGTGTGTACCGGACGCGGCGACGCTGCGCCGCGGCCGTGAATTGGCCGGACGTGGCAACCGTACGCCACGGCCGTGAATTGGCCGGACGCGGCAACCGTGCGCCGCGGCCGTGAATTGGCCGGACGCGGCCGGGTATCCGAACCCTTTAGACCGACTGCGGCCTGAGTGTCGCTGTCTTCGCGGCGCTCCCGCGGGTGGGAGCGTCGACCCGAACACAGCAGGCCATGCGAATCCACAACAGCTTCATCCCGGTCGACGGCGTCGGCGAAACGACAGAGCGGCGGATGTGGGAGAACGGCGTCACCGAGTGGGGCGAGTTCCGGCAGGACCGCGCCCCGGGCGTCGGCGCGACCACGGCGTCGCGCATCGAGTCGTTCATCGACGAGGCCACCGAGCGGCTCGACGACGGCGACTCGGCGTTCTTCGACCGGCGGTTCCCGAGCGGGGAGCGCTGGCGGCTCTACGAGGACTTCCGGGAGTCCGCGTGCTTTTTCGACATCGAGACGACCGGGCTGTCCCAGGAGCGCGACGACGTGACGACGGTGTCGTTCCACCGCGCCGGCGAGACGTCGACGCTCGTCCAGGGCCGCGACCTCACCGCCGACGCGCTCCGCGAGGAGTTCGCCGCCGCCGACCTGCTCGTGTCGTTCAACGGCAAGCGGTTCGACGCGCCGTTCCTCGAGACCAGTTTCGACGTCGACGTGACGACGCCGCACCTCGACCTGATGTATCCGTGCCGGACGCTCGACCTGACCGGCGGCCTGAAGCCCATCGAGAAGGCGGTCGGCGTCGACCGCGACGGCCCGGACATCACCGGCCGCGACGCGGTCCGGCTGTGGCACCAGTACCAGGACGGCGACGAGGACGCCCTGGAGACGCTGGTGTCGTACAACCGCGACGACGCCGCGAACCTCCGCGCGCTCGCCGACGAAGTCGTCGACCGGCTCCACCGCGCGACGTTCCCGCAGGCGGCCGGCCACGGCGACGACTGACGCCGCGCCGACGGCCGGGTCTCCGACGCGGACGCCGCCGTCCGGCTCCGGGCGCCGAACTTCGGGTTTATCAGTGTCGACGCCGTTGGGTCGGGTATGACTGCGCTGTCGTTCGACGAAACCGGCGTCGACGTCGTCTACGAGGGAACGGAGTTCCGGCTGGAGAAGTCGCTCATCGAGGACGCGACCGAGAAACAGTACGTGGACGTCACCGACCACGAAGTGCTCCAGATCGTCGAGGAGTCCCCGTCGCTGTCGGGCGAACCGCGCCGCGTCGGCGACATCGTCTGAGCGGCCGCGCGGCTCAGCCCAGCCCGCGTTTGTCCGGTTCTTCTTCGAGCGCTTCCGCGCGGTCGACGAGGTGGTCGACGAGCCGCGTCGCCGTCTCCTCGACGGATTCGAGGTCGTCGTCCGCGTCGCCTTTCACGCGCACGGACACCTGGTAGAGCCCGAGTTCGACCTCCGGGACCGTGTCGTCGGCCGACGGGTCGCCGGCGCCGCCGGGTCGCTGTTCGTCGTCGGGTGCGCCGTCGGCGGAAGCGTCGTCGGCGCCGGCGGCGGCCTCTTCGTCGTCACCGCCGGCATCGCCGGCGGCGGACTCCTCAGACATACGGGTGGACGCTCAGGGCGTCTTGAAAAGCGTGGCGTCTCGCCGAGCCGTTCGGCGTCAGTTCGCGGTGGAGACGATTTTGACGACGTCGCCCTCTTCGAGTTCGGTGTCCTCGCCGATGCGGCGGTCCGCGCGGGCGTCGACGGCGTGCAGGTAGCCGTCGCCGATGTCGGTGTGGACGGCGTACGCGAGGTCCTTCGGGCCGCTGCCGCGCGGCAGCAAGAAGGCGTCCGGGAGGACGTCCCCCTGTGCGTCGGTCCACTTGGACTCGTTCTGCACCGGGTAGGCGGTGATTCGGTCGAGCAGGCCGTAGACGGCCTCGTTCAGGCTCTGCTGGACGCCGGTGCCGCCGAACCGGTCGAGAAGCGACGCGAGCTGGTCGAGCCCCTGCTTTTGGGCGTCGGAGACGTCGCCGGTGACGGCGAACTCGTCGTCGCCGGGGTCGTACTCAACGACGCCGGCCTCGACGGCGTTCCGGAGCGCGAGTTCGCCGTCGGCGGACGCCGGGACGACGGGCTTGTCCGTCTCGCGGAGCCGCTCGATGTTCTCCTCGGGCGCGATGTCGGCTTTGTTCGCGACGAGCACGATCGGCTTGGTGCGGGCGCGAATCTTCCGCGCGAGCGTCTCGCGGTGTTCGTCGGTCCACTGTATCGGGTCGGCCGGGTACTCCACGTCGCGGAGCACGGCGGCGACGTCGTGTTCGGTGGCGCCGAACCCGGTGAGCAGTTCGGTGAGCGCGTCGTCGATGTCGAACTCCGGCGAGCGCGACTTCCGCTCGATTGACTCCCAGTTCCGGTCGACGATGCCGGCGAGCCACTGGTCCATCTCGTTTTCGACGAAGTCGACCTCCTCGACGGGGTCGTACGCGCCGACCTCCACCGGCTCGCCCTCGGCGTTGGTGGCGCCGGCGGCGTCGACGACCTGGAGGATGACGTCGGCGTTCGTCAGCGCGTCGAGGAACTGGTTGCCGAGTCCGCGGCCCTCGTGGGCGCCCGGGACGAGCCCGGCGACGTCGAGCAGCTCCACCGGGACGTAGCGCTTGCCGTCGTGGCAGTTCTCGTTGCCGCAGCGCTCCGCGCGGTCGAGACAGGGGCAGTCGGTGCGGACGTGCGTCACGCCGCGGTTCGGGTCGATGGTCGTGAACGGGTAGTTCCCGACGTCCACGTCCGCCATCGTCGCCGCCTTGTAGAACGTGGACTTGCCGGCGTTCGGCTTGCCCGCGAGCGCGACCGAAATCATACCGACCCTTCCCGAGCCGGTGAAAAGCCGCTTTCGGTTACACCGCCCGACTCGGCTCGGCGCCGCGCACCCGAACCACGTTCAGCGTCGGCGTTCGACGCCGCCCCGTTCAGCGCCGCCGTCCGGCGTCGCGGGAGTCGCCGGCTGGCCGGCCGCCGCTGGCGACGCCGTCCCGGCCGCCGCTGCTCGGTCCGTCGCCGCCGGCGTCAGGGGCGGTCGCGGCGTCGCTCGCGCGGAACAGCCGCGACACCGCGGCGGCGACGTCGCCGCAGTCGGCGTACTCCATCGCGATTTCGTGAATCGAAAAGGCGGTTCCGTCGAACGCCGGGAGGCCGCGGCTCTCGGCGTACGCCCGGAGCCAGTCGTTCAGCGTCCCCTCCAGCAGCGACCGCTCGACCGGCGAGAGCTCCGCGTCGACGCGGCAGCACCGGACGTACGCGTGGACGAGCGGCGCGACGCCGAACCGTATCGCGTCGGCCGCGGTGTCGTCGTCGGGGTCGAAGGAGTCCCGGCGGCGACGCAGCAACTCGGCGAACGCCGAGACGTCGCCTCGGGGCGGCGGGGCCACCGCGCGGTCCTCCTCGCGAACCATACCGGCGACTGGACGACCCGCAGCCGCAAAAATCCCGTGAAAACGCCGGCGGCGCGTCCGAACCGCAGTGCGGCGGCGCGGCCCGGCCGGCAGACCCGGGAGCGCGGCCACCACGCCTTTTCTGCCGGCGCCCACCACGTCCGACATGGTTACCGTTGAGACCGCCGGCGACGCGTCGCTCGACGACCCGATACTCGTCGAAGGGCTGCCCGGAATCGGGCTCGCCGGGAAGATCGCGGCCGACCACGTCCGCGACGTGCTGGACGCGCGGCAGTACGGCGAACTGACCGGCGACGAGATTCCGCAGACCGCGGTGTTCACCGAGGGGGACCGCGGGGTGGCGTCGCCGCTCCGACTGTACGTCGACGAGGCCGACGACGTCGTCGTCCTGGCGGGCGACGCGCCGGTGCCGCCCGCAATCGCCGACGACGTCGCGGACGCCGTGAACGGCTGGGCGGCCGAGGTCGGCGCGACCCCGCTGTACCTGAGCGGCCTGCCGACGGAACGCGAGTCCACGGAGGTGCCGGACATGTACGGCGTCGCCACGGGCGGCGCCGGCGACCGCCTCGACGACGCCGGCGTCGACGCGCCGGAGGTGGACGGCGCCGTGCAGGGTCCGGCGGGCGCGCTGCTCACGGACGCCCATCAGCGCGGCCTCGGGTCGTGCGGGCTCATCGTCGAGACGACGCCGCGGTTCCCCGACCCGGAGGGCGCGCACGTCCTCGTCCGCGACGGCATCAACCCGGTCGCCGGGGTCGACGTCGACACGGACCCGCTGGTGGAGAGCGCGGAGGAAATCATGGAGCAGCGGAAGCGGCTCGCACAGCAGCTCCAGCAGAGCGGCGAACAGCAGTCCCGCGCCGAGCAGACCGGGATGTTCCAGTAGGCGGCGTCCGTCAGTCCCGGCGCTCCGTCCGGCGACGCACCGCCGCAGCGACGACGCCCAAGCCGACGTAGAGGCTGAAGAAGACGACGATTGTGACGCCGATGGTGAGCGCAGAGGAGTAGCCGAACCACCGCGTCCAGAGCTGACTCACCTGCCACGAGACGACCGCGCCGACCGCGGCGGCGACGAGGACGACGAGCAGATGCACCAGCGACGACTCGAAGGTCGTCGCGCCGCGCCAGGCCGACGTGAGCGACTGCAGCGACGGGGACATACCGGAACGACGCCGCCGAGGACACACAAATGTTCGCCCCGGCAGTGTCGCCGGCCGATAGTGCTGGATGCGTTGCCGACGGCCCATGCTGGATGCGTCAGCGGACGGCGGCGTCAGCGGACGGCAGCGTCAGCGGACGGCGGCGTCAGCGGACGGCAGCGTCAGCGGACGGCGGCGTCAGCGGACGGCAGCGTCAGCGGACGGCGGCGTCAGCGGACGGCAGCGTCAGCGGACGGCGGCGTCAGCGGACGGCAGCGTCAGCGGACGGCGGCGTCAGCGGACGGCAGCGTCAGCGGACGGCGGCGTCAGCGGACGGCAGCGTCAGCGCACGGCGTCGGCGGCTTCGGCCATGATTTCGAGGGCGTCGTCGAGGCTCTCCTCGTCGGTGGCGTACGACAGCCGGGCGTAGCCTTCGCCGTGTTCGCCGAACGCCTCGCCGGGGACGACGACGACGCCGCGGTCGATGCACTCGTCGACGAAGCCGTCGGGCACCTTCGGCATCGCGTAGAAGGCGCCCTGCGGGGTCGGGCACTCCAGGCCGGCGTCCGCGAGGCCGTCGAGCACGAGGTCGCGGCGGCGCTCGTAGCTGTCGCGCATCTCGTCGACGACGCCCTGCGGCCCGGTGAGCGCGGCCTCGGCGGCGTACTGCGACGGCGCCGACGCGCACGCCTGCGCGTACTGGTGGACGCGGAGCATCCGGTCGACGCGCTCGGTCGACCCGGTGACCCAGCCGAGCCGCCAGCCGGTCATCGAGTACGCCTTCGAGCAGGCGTTCACGACGACGACGTTGTCGGACTCCGCGTACTCCATCGGCGAGTGGTGCGCGCCGTCGAACACGAAGTGTTCGTACACCTCGTCGGAGATGCACAGCACGTCGTGTTCGTCGGCGATGCGGGCGAACTCGCGGACGTCGTCCTCGGAGGCGACGGCGCCCGTCGGGTTCGCCGGCGAGTTCACGACGAACGCCGCCGTGTCGTCGGTGATGTGCTCTTCGACGGTCTCGGGGTCGAGCGTCAGGTCGTCGCGGAGCGGCACCGGCGTCGGGTCGCCGCCGGCGAGTTTGGTGAGCGCGTCGTACGAGACGAACCCCGGGTCGGGGAAGATGACCTCGTCGCCGGCGTCGACGTGCGCCTCGATGGCGACGTGGAGCGCCTCGCTCCCGCCGGCGGTGGCGATGACGTCGCCGGGGTCGACGGCGACGCCCTGGTCGCGTTCGTGTTTCGCGGCGATGGCCTCCCGGAGCGACTCGGTGCCCTTGTTCGACGTGTAGCCGTCGACGACGCCGGACTCGATGGCGTCGACGGCGGCGTCGCGGACGTGCTCGGGCGTCGGGAAGTCCGGCTGGCCGAGGCCGAGGTTGATGGCGTCCTCGCCGGCCGCCTCGAACACCTCCCGAATCCCGCTGATGGAGATGCGCTCCACGCGCGCTGAGAACCCAGTCATGGGTGAAACCCGGACTCCGGCCGAGTTAGGCGTTTCCCCTCCGGAACCCGGCCGGCGGCGCACGGTTCACGGCCGCCCCGGCGGCTCCGAACGGTCGCTCCGTAACGTCTTTCCACCGCCGCGGTGACGGTCCGACGACGAATGCCCCCGTTCACCCGCAGACGCGCCCTCCGCACAGCCGCAGGGCTAACCACGGGCCTCGCAGCCGCGCTCGCCGGCTGCGGCGCCGAGTCGCGCGACAGCCCGACGCCGACAGTGGCGGCCCGCCCCGGGAAGCCGAACGCCGACGCGTCGCCGCCGACGTACCGTCTCCGGGCGGCAGCGCCCGACCCGCTCGTCTGGCTCCGCGACGAGACCACCGAAGACGGCGGGGCGACGCCCGAGAACCACCGGAACTACCTGCTCGTGGACTCCCGAAGCCGCGCCGACCGCGTCGAGTTCGCCGCCGTCGACGGCCGCGACGGCGCCCGCCGGTTCATCGACGAGACCGACTTCTCCTCGGAGTCCGTCTGGGTGGAGGGGTTTTCGGTCCCGGAGTGTTACCGCCGCGAACTCTGCTACGTCGCGTGGAGCCGCGACGAAATCGAGACGAGCTACGCGAGACAGCTCCGGCCGTACGACGCCGCGTGTTCCGCCGACGCCGAAGACGCCGCCGCGGTGCTCATCCGGCTCCCCGCGGCGCTCGACCACGAACAGCTTCGCGGCTACGGCTCGTCCGTGTCGAGCGGCGAGTGTCACGTCCCGGAACGGCTCCGGAACGGCAGCGAGACCGCGTCGACGGAGGCAGACAGATGACCGGGAGCGACCGGCGGCTCGACTCGGAACCGGAGACCGCGGTGACGCGCCGGGGGCTTCTGGGTGCCGTCGGCGCGGCGAGCACCGCCGCGCTCGCCGGCTGCGGCGGCGTCGAGAACCCGCTGCAGTCCGAGCCGCGGCTGGACGCCGACCGCCTCCGGAAGATGGTGTCGTCGTCGCCGCCGCGCGTGTTCCGGCCGCTCCCCGTCCGCGTCGAACAGTCACACCTCGACGACGCCGTCGCCCGCGCCCGCGAACTGCTCGCGGACGTCCCGGCGTCGCTCACCGAGGCGCAGGTGCCGAACGGCGTCGTCCGCGAGCGGCTCGCGCGGGTCCGCGACGAGGCGCGCGCCGGAATCGAGGACGCCGCGTCGGCCCGGACTCGCCGTGAAGCGATGGCGGCGGCGCGACGGGCCCGCGAGTGCGCCGCGGAGGCACGTGGCACCTGGGCGGCCATCGACGGCGACCTGACCGCCGAGCGGGCCGCCGAGCGAGCCGCGCCGGTACGCGACCGACTCGACGCCGCCAGCGACGACCACCGGTACGCCGGCGGCGACCCGGCCGCCGCGCTGGTCGTCCACGCGCTCGTCGAGGAACTGTTCGGCCGCGCCGACGAGGCGCTCACGGACGCAGTCCAGGGCGACGTCCGCGCGGAGACGAGCGTGCTCGCGGTCGGCGCCGTCGCCGGACTGGTCGAGCGCGCCCGCGCCTCCGTCGACGACGCCGCGTACGTCGCCGACCGATACCGGGCGTCGCTGTCGGCGGCGACGACGCTGCGAGAGCGGTTCCGGGTCGCGAGCGAGCGGCTCGTCGACGCCGCGAACACCCGGGCGCCGACGTCCCGGACGCCCGCCGGGATTCCGAAGCGGCTCCGCGAAACCCCGTCGGCGTGGGCGCTCGAAAGCCTCCACTTCGACGCCGCAGACGACGACTGGGCCGCGGAACTCCGGCGGGACGGCGAGCCGGCGCGAGCCGTCGTCGCCGCCCAGAGCCGGCTCGTCGCCGTCACGGCCTACGACGGCCTCAAGTCGGCGATGCAGCGCGACGACTACGAGCCGATACGGACCGCAGACCGCGTCGCCGGGATTCGGAGCGACGCGGTCGACGCGGCGACCCGGTGGCGGCGCGACGACGCCCATCGGCTCCTCGAACGGCACGAGGCCGCCGAGTACGATCGGCTGGTTCGATACGCCGACAGCGAGTTCACCGACCTCGACGAGGACCCGAAGCTGTCGTGGGTCGCCTCCGACGTCGCCCGGTACGTCGAGGCGAAGTGGCTGCTCGAATCGGTGTACGGGACGGCGCCGACCGTCTCGGACGCCATCCGCTCGTGACGCCGACTCACCACGCCAGCCGCACCTCGTCGCCGACGCCGACGCCGAAGGCGTCGTCGCCGCGGCCCTGATTCACGGCGAGTTCGACGTTGCCGTGGCTGCCGACCGTGACGAGTCGAGCGCCGACGCCGACCGCGGCGTACGCGTCCCGGACCGGGGCCGGTTCGCCGCCGACCGCCACGGTCGACCCGTCAGCGTCGGCCAGCACGTCGCCGGGGACGTTCGTGACGACGTTGCCGAAGCCGTCAACGACGAGGACTTCGCCGACGGCGACGCCGCCGTCGCGGTCGACAGCCGGCTCCGGGAACCGCAGGTCGACCCAGTCGTCGGTCGGAGTGCAGCGCGCCACGTCGCCGACGCGGTCCGCGTCGTGGACGTCGGCCGCGGCGGGAGCGAACACGTCGCGGCCGTGGAACGTCGTGGACGCGGTCTCGGCGTCGTCGTACTCGATTTCGGAGACGGAGAACGGCGCGTCGGCATCGGTGTCGCCGTCGCGGCTGGCGGTGTCGGTCGGCCGGTCGGCGGACGCGATTCGGCGAGCGGCGGGAACGGCGACGCCGTTGTCGGGCGCGACGAACCGGTGACCGCCGGCTTCGACGACCACGGCCGCGCGGTCGGTGCCGACGCCGGGGTCGACGACGACGAGGTGCGTCGCCGGCGGGAAGTACGGCAGCGTCTCGCGGAGCCAGAACGCCGCGGCGCGGACGTCCTGCCGCGGAAAGTCGTGGGCGACGTCGACCAGTCTGGCGTCCGTCCGCGAGAGCAAAACGCCCTTCATCGCCGCCGGGTACGGCGTCCCGAAGTCGGAAGCGAGCGTAATCACGGCCGGGGCTGCGGCCGCGGAGACGGTCAATCTTGCGCGACGACGACGGCGTCCGACGGCGCGAACCCCACCGCGAGTTCGTCCACGTCGACGTCGGCGTCAGGGTCGCCCCGGACCACGACGTCGCGGCCGCGCCACGCCCCGTGGAGCCGCGTCGCCTCGCCGAGGAACTCCGTCGTCTCGACGGCGACCGTGAACCGGTTGTCCGACGCCACCGGGTCGAGCGCCTCCGGCCGAACGTAGAACACGACGTCGTCCCCGACGGACGGAGCCGTGTCGCCGTCGGAATCTCCGTCCACTCGGTCGGCGGCGACCCGGAACGACGTGCCGTCGACGTCGACCGTGAAAGTCGGACGCGGCTCGCCGCCGTCGCGGTCCGCGCCGTCGGCGCCGGTGACGACGCCGGCGAACCGGTTGTTCTCGCCGACGAACGACGCGACGAACTGCGTCGCCGGTTCGCGGTACACCTCCCGCGGCGTGCCGACCTGCTCGACGCGGCCGTCGTTCATCACGGCGACGCGGTCGGAGACGGCGAGCGCCTCCGCCTGGTCGTGGGTGACGTAGACGGTCGTGACGCCGAGTTCGGCCTGAATCGACTTCACCTGCCGCCGGAGCTCCTCGCGGAGCCGCGCGTCGAGCGCGGACATCGGCTCGTCGAGCAACAGCACCTCCGGCTGCGGGGCGAGCGCCCGGGCGAGCGCGACGCGCTGCTGCTGGCCGCCGGAGAGCTGGTCCGGTTCGCGGCCGCCCATCCCGGCGAGGTCGACGACGTCGAGCAGGTCCGCGACGCGCTCGTCGACCGACTGGTCCGCCGGCGGGTCGTGGAACCGGAGGCCGTAGGCGACGTTCTCGCGGACGGTCATGTGCGGGAACAGCGCGTAGTTCTGGAAGACGATGCCGACGCCGCGCTCCTCCGTCGGCACGTCGGCGACGTCGTCGCCGCCGAACCGGACGGTTCCCGCCGTCGGCGGTTCCAGCCCCGCGATGACCCGGAGCGTCGTCGTCTTCCCACAGCCGGAGGGGCCGACCAGCGTGAAGAACTCCCCTTCTTCGACGGCGAGCGAGACGCCGTCGAGCGCCGCCGTCTCGGCGTACCGCTTTTCGACGGCGTCGAGGCTGAGGCTACCCACGGCGGACCTCCCCGGCTCCGGGGCCGGCGCCGGACTCGGCGGCTCTCATCGACTCACCGTCGAAACCACCGAGGGATATACCCGTCGAATCTCACGGGCGGAGACGTGTCGGACACGCGACGGCGACGCGGGGCGTTCACTGGTACATCCGGAGCCGGTGCGCCCGCGAGGCGTTCTCGCCGTCCTCGTGGACCTCCTCGGCGAACTGCTCTTTCGCCCGCTGAATCTGCGTCGCCTGCGACTCCAGGCGGTCGCTGTCGACGTCGACGTCCGCAATCGGCTCGACGCAGGCCTCCAGGACGGCCTGGGCCGCAATCGGGTCGGGGAACTTCGGGTCCGCGTCGACGACGAGCCCGACGGCGGTCTGGTCGGTCGCGAGCGCGTGGCTGAGCAGCGCGCCCGCCGGCCCCGAGACGATGCCGGGCTCGTCCGGCGCCGAAACCCCGACGCGGTCGAGCACCGCGTCCCCCTCGCCGGCGGCGACGCCACGGAGTCGCGGGGCGCCGTCGGACGGCTCGTCGCGCTCCAGGCCGGCGACGTACAGCGGCGTCACCGACGCCTCCGCGAACCAGTCGGCGATGCAGCCGGCGAACTCGGCGGCGGCGTCCGGCGACACCGTCACGTCCGACTGGAGCGCGAGCAGGTCGGCCTCCGGGGCGGCGTACAGCCGGACCGGCGTGCGGAGCGTCGAGTCGCCGCCGCCGTACGCGGCGGCCTTCGGGAGCGCCTCGCAGTGGACGTTCGCGTAGTGCTCCATGTCGAGCTGGTCGACGAGGTGGTCGACCGCGATTTTCCCGACGAGCCCGACTCCGGGGAGCCCCTCGACGAGCACCGGCTCGTGCAGGTCCGCGTCCGAAACGACGTCTACGTGCGCCATACCCCCAGTGAGCGCGGAGCGACCGTAAACGTACGCCAGTCACCGGCCGCCCACCGAACGGTCGCTCGACAACCGCCGAACAGCCACGGAACAGCCGCCGGACTGCCACCGAACAGCAGCCGGCGTCAGACGGCGTCCGTCAGACAGCCTCGAACCCACAGACCACGGCCCATTGGGAGTTGGTTACACGGCCGTCTGTCCGACGACTGTCCGACAAGTCAACTCACCCACATCTGCGGAGTGCTAGTCAGTCACGTACAGGGGTTCGTCGGCCTCTGACGGCGGAGCGGGCGAAGGCCGTGTCTGACGCCGCCCCGGCCGCCCCCTGTTCGGTCGCTCCACCGCGGGTCGCGGCCGACGAGCCGCGTTCGAAACCGATTACCGGAGCGCCGACGAACGCTTCGCCATGAATCCGCTGGACCGGTACGCGCCGCTGGTCGACGACGAGGCGGCGTTCCGGGCGGCGTGCGACCGGCCGCTCCCGTCGGTGGTCCGCGTCAACGACATCAAAGCCGACGCCGGCCGCGTCGCCGCCGCGTTCGACGAGGAGGGCGTCGGCTACGAGCGCGCCGACTGGCACCGCGGCGTCTTCCGGCTCGACAGCCGGTCGCCGGGGACGACGTGGCCGTACGCGCACGGCTGGATACACGGCCAAGAGGAGGTGTCGTCGCTCCCGGCGCTCGCCGTCGACCCGGCGCCGGGCGACCGCGTGCTCGACACCTGCGCCGCCCCCGGGTCGAAGACGAGCCACCTCGCGGCGCTGATGAGCGACCGCGGCGTCCTCGTCGGCAACGACACCAGCCTCGGCCGCATCTCGGCGCTCCGGCACAACGCCGAACGGCTCGGCGTCACGAACCTCGTCGTCGACCACCAAGACGCCCGGAACTACTCGCTGAACGGCTTCGACTTCGACGCCTTCGACGCGGCGCTCGTGGACGCGCCCTGCTCGTGTGAGGGCACGATTCGGAAGAACCCGGACGCGCTCGACCAGTGGACGCTCCAGCACGTCCGGGAGGTCAGCGGCATCCAGAAGGGCATTCTCGCCCGCGCCGTCCAGGCGACGAAGCCCGGCGGCACCGTCGTCTACTCCACCTGCACGTTCGCGCCCGAGGAGAACGAGGCCGTCCTCGACCACGTGCTCGACGCCGAGGACTGCCGCGTCGCCGACTGGGACTGCCCGCTCGACTCCCGGCCCGGCGTCACCGAGTGGCAGGACGACGAGTACGACGACCAGGTCGCGAAGGCCCACCGCGTCTACCCGCACCTCAACGACACCGGCGGCTTCTTCGTCGCGAAACTGGAGGTGGGCGCCTGATGACCGACGACGGCCAGCAGAGCGGCGGCCAGCAGGACGACAGCCAGCAGAACGACGGCCAGCAGAACGACGGCCAGCAGAACGACGGCCAGCAGTTCGACCGGCTTCCCGCGACGGCGGCCGACCGCGAGGTCGACGGGCGCGCCACGCGCGAGGCGGTGCTGGAGTGGTGGGACGAGCGGTTCGGGATTCCGCCGGAGACGTTCGACGACTACACCTTCTGGGAGAAAGGCGCCGGAAAGCTGTGGGCGTTCGCCGCGGACCTGCCGTCGCCGCAGGAGCGCGAGGGCGTCGGCATGACGTTCCTCCGCACCCGGCAGGAGCACTGGAAGCCGACGACGACGGCGGCGCAGCGCTGGGGGCGGCTCGCGACGAAGAACGTCATCGAACTGTCGCCCGGCCAGGCCTCGGCGTTCGCGGCGGGCCACGACCAGGACCTCCCGGAGTGGGACGGCGACTGGGGCTACCTCATCGCGACCCACGAGGTCGCCGGCGACGCCGAACCCATCGGCGTCGGCCTCTACCTCTACGACGAACTCAGGTCGGTCGTCCCGAAGGGCTACCAGGAAGACCTCCCCGAACTGGACGACTGAACGAAGACGACGACCGAGCCGAACCCCGTTCTCTCACTCGTCGCCGTCGACGGCGCGGACCGTCCCGCCGGTGAGGCCGTCCCAGGCGACGCGGTAGCCGAGCCGTGACAGCGCCGCCGACGCGTCGCTGATGCGGCGGTCCTCCAGTGCGGCTTCCGCGTCGGCGAAGTCGTCGCCGTCGGCGATTTCGGCGGCGACGGCGTCGAGCACGGCGGGCCTGACGAGCGCGCCGCCGACCCGTTCGTGTTCGGGGAACGCGACGTCGTCGAGGGCGTCGGTCGGGACGCCGTACTCGGCGGCCAGTTCGTCGGCGTCGACGACGTCGGCGTCCGGCGTCAGTTCGGCGGGGAGCGACGCGGTCACCTCGGAGGCCAGGTCGGCTTCGTACTCGCGGAGCACGTCCACGACGTCTTTCACGCGCACCGACCCGGAGTACGTGACTGCGCGGTGGTCGCGCGCCGCGATTTCCTCGCCGACGCCGAGCGATTCGTCGACCGCGACCACCAGTTCGACGTCCTCGACGCCGGCGAGCTGGCCGAGTTTCTTCTCGACGTACGCCGGCGTCCAGAACCCCATCACCTCGAAGAACACGCGGAAGTCGGCGTGCCGGTAGTCGAACGCGAAGTCCGGAATCATGACGCGGGTGCCGACGGCCAGCGGCTCCGGCTCCCGGACCAGGTCCCAGTCCAGGTCGAGCGCGCGGAACCGCGCCGCGAACTCCGCCTCGACGCCGGAGTCGAACGACGGCTCCGCCAGCGGCTCGACGCCCGGCACCGACACGTCGTCGTCCGTCAGCGTCATCGTGTACTCGCGGCCGCGGTCGTCGACTGTCGCCGTCAGCTCCCACGTCGCCGCCGTCGACGCGACGGTGCGGAGCAGCCGCGCGAACGCCGTGCCGTACCGGCGCGTCCGCCGGAACAGCGCGTCCGGGCCGGTGACGACGACCTCGCGGTTCGACGCCGCGTCGTCGCCGGCCGCGACCGGCTCCGCGCCGGCGTCGTCGGCCGGCCGACGAATCTCGTACAGCAGCCCGAGCCGCTTCACCGCCGACACCACGGCCTTCGGGTCGCTCGACCGGACGCGCACCTCGGTGGCGTCGAACAGCGCGGTCTGCGCGAGCGACAGGTCGTACTGTTCACACAGCGACGCGGGGTCCCAGCGGACGTCGACGGCGGCGAGCACCTGGTTCGGATCGCGGTCGGCGTACAGCGACGACTCGACGGCGGCCGCGTCGACGCCGAGCCGGTCCGCCGCCAGCGACAGCGCCGCCTCCCGGTCCGCTTCGTCGACGACGCCGACCTCTTCGGCGGCGGTGAACGCGGCGCGGCGGGCGCGCTCGGGCGGCAGCGACGCCGACGTCTCGAACGTCGCCTCCCGCTCCAGCAGCGCCGCGAACCCCCGGACCAGTTTGAAGTCGTCCGCCTCCCGTTCGAGCGCCTCCAGCGACGCCGTGAGGCGGCGACGCGGCTCCCCGACGTGGCCCTGATACACGCCGATGACTCGCGCGGCCAGCGCCGACGCGTCCGGGTCGCCCCGGACGAACTCCGGGCGGTAGCCGCCGCGACGAGAGACGCGCAGGAGGTCCTTCCGCAGCACACCCGCCGTTGGCGACCCCGGCGTAAAGCCGCGACGGTGCGGAGGCGGACAGAACACACGGGACCGACGGAGGATGGACAAGGCTCATGGCGGGGGCGGCTGATTCGCGGGTATGAAGCGCCGCGGACTGCTCAAGGGCGTCGCCGGCGTCGCGGGGCTCGGCGTCGCCGCCGGCTGTACGAACAGCGCCGCGCCGTCCGGCCCGAAGACGCCGCCGCGCTCCCCCGAGTCGACCGTCGTCTCCGGCTCCGGGCTGGTCGTCGCGGACTTCACCGACGTGGAGTCCGACGACGGCGACCTCCACGTCAGCGTCACGGTCGAAAACCGGAGCGGCGAGCAGCGCACCGGCACCGTCGTCGCGACGGCCTCGGCCAGCGGCGCCGAAGACTCGGCCAGCGAGCAGGTGACGGTCGGCGCGAGCGAGCGCGTCACCGTCGTCCTCGAAACGTCGCTGTCGTACGCGAAGTTCCAGCAGGACGGGTCGCTCCAGGTCACCATCGAGTGAGTTCGGCGTCGCGGGTCGTCCAGAGTCGTCGCGGCCGGGCGGGAGCCGGGTTCAGCGCCGGCGGTCCGCGACTCGTTCCTCGGCGGTTTCGGCGGTGACGAGCTCGTACAGCGTCGCGGTCTTCGCGCCGTCGTCGCCCGGCCGGAGGATGCGGCCGAGCCGCTGGGTGAACTCGCGTTCGGAGCCGCTGCCGGAGATGACGACGCCGACGGACGCGTCCGGGACGTCGACGCCCTCGTCGAGGACGTTCGCGGCGACGACGCGGCTGTACTCGCCGTCGCGGAACCGGTCGAGGATCTCGCGGCGCTCGGCGGCGCCGGTCTCCGCGGTTATCGCCGGCAGCAGGAATCGGTCCGAGAGCCGGTACACCAGGTCGGTGTGGGCCGTGAAGACGATGACGCGCTCGTCTCGGTGCCGGTAGAGGATGCGCGCCAGCTCCTCGACTTTCGCGTCGGCGTTCATCATGACTTCGCGGGCGCGCTGTTTCGCCAGCAGCGCCTCGCGCGCCCGCGGGTCGTTCCCGGAGCGTTTCACCAGCTCCTGGTAGTCCGAGCCGGACCGGAACGTGATGCCGGCGTCCCGGACGTAGTCCACGAACGTCCCCTGAGCCTCCTCGTAGCGGTCGCGCTCGGCCGGCGAGAGGTCGACTTCGACGCGGCGGACCTCGTACTCCGCGAGGTGGTCTCCGGCGAGGTCGTCAGCGGAGAGCCGGTGGACGACCGGGCCGACCAGTTCGGCGACGACCTCGTGCGCCCCGTCGGGTCGCTCGAACGTCGCGGTCAGGCCGAGCCGCGCCGGCGCCGCGAACAGCCGCGCGATGTCGCGGTAGCCCTCGCCGCCGAGGTGGTGGACCTCGTCGAAGACGACGAGGCCGAAGTCGCCGCCGACGTCGTCGGCGCGGAGGTACGCCGAGTCGTAGGTGGCGACGGTCAGCGGCTCGACGCGCTGCTCGCCGCCGCCGAGCTGGCCGACCGGCTCGTCGAACTCGGATTCGAGTTCGCGCCGCCACTGCGTCAGCAGGTCGACGGTCGGCACCACCACGAGCGTCGGTACGCCGAGCGCCGCCATCGCCGCGAGCGCGACGACCGTCTTCCCGCTCCCGGTCGGGAGTTCGACGACGCCGCGGTCGCCCGCGTCGCGCCACGCGTCCAGCGCGTCCTGCTGGTAGTCGCGCAGGTCGTACCGCAGCGTCAGCTCCAGCCGGTCGTCGTCCGCGACGGCGACGCGGTCGTCCACGTCGACGCCGGCGTCGGCGAGCGCGTCCCGAACCGCGCGGTACCGGCCCGCCGGCGCGCGAACGACGCCGCTCCGCGGGTCGGCTTCGACGTCCGGCACGTCGCTCAGCGCGGACTGCACGTCGCCGTCGACGACGACGGTTCCGTCCTCGAACCGCAGCACGACGGTCACTACGTGGCCGTGAGTCGCCGCGGCAGAAATGTACTCTGGTCGCCGCCCCGTCTCGGCTCCTCGGCCCGGGTCGGGCGCACCGCCGGCCGTTCGGGCACAACACCGAGGTAGGTGGAGCAACAAGCCACCGCTATGAGTCGACGCTCCGACGACACCGGCGCAGACGCCGCAGACGACGAGGCCGAGGACGTCCCCGCGGACGAGGAGCTGACGGCGGCGGTTTCGGCGTTCCTCGCCGACGCCGAAACGGTCCGCGAGGAGTACGAGCAGGGGTACATGGACGCGGACGCCGCGGTGTCGCTGCTGTGGCGGCACATCGACGAACTCCGGGACGTCCACGAGGCGCACGGCGGCGAATAGCGGAGACCGGGCGGTGCGGCTCGGGCGGCGAATCCGCAACCCGTATTTCTCCGCGACGTGTCTGGACGGGTATGAGCGAAGAGGCCGAAGCGGACCCCGCCGAGCAGGCGTCCGACGAGCAGCGGGACGGTGCGTCGGGAGAGCCGGCGGCCGACGCCGAACCGGCGCTGGCTGACCGCGTCGCCGACTACGACGAGGCGCTCGCGCGCGACGTCGCAGAGATGGAGCGGCGCGCCGCGGAGGCGGAGGCGCGCGTCGAGGAGCTGAAGTCGAGCCTGTCGCGGACGAAAGCCGACTTCGAGAACTACAAGAAGCGCGCGAAAAAGCGGCAGGAGCAGCAGAAAGCGCGCGCCACCGAGGACCTGGTGACGCGGCTCACCGAGGTGCGCGACAACCTGGTCCGGGCGCTCGACCAAGACGAAGACGCCGACATCCGGCCCGGCGTCGAGTCGACGCTGGAGTCGTTCGACCGCGTGTTCGACGAGGAGGGCGTCTCCGTCATCGACCCGGACCTCGGCGACGAGGTCGACCCGCAGCGGCACGAGGTCCTGATGCGCGTCGACGCCGACCAGCCTGCCGACACCATCGCCGAGGTGTACAAGCCGGGCTACGAGATGGCCGGGAAGGTCATCGAGGCCGCGCAGGTGACGGTGAGCGACGGCGACTCGTAGATGGACGTCCACGTCCGCGGCGACGGCGACCGCGACCTGCTGTTCGCGCTCGGGTGGGGGAACCGGCCCGGCCACGAGACGGTCGACTGGCTGCTGTCGAGCCTCGCCGACGCCGGCTGGACCGTTCACGCCGCGGTGGTCCCGGAGAACGGAACGGACTTCGCCCGCGACTACGCGGAGCCGCTGACCCGCGTCCGCGACGACGTCGACCCGGACGCCTGCGCCGGCCACAGCCTCGGCGGCCTGACGCTGGCGCACGTCCCCGGCGACGACCCCCGCGTCTACTCGTCGCCGTTCTGGGGGCTGGAGACGTCCGGCGCGGCCGGGTTGCTCGTCCCGCTACTGGCGACGCTCCCGGTGTCGCGCCGCGTCGTCCCGCTGGAGCACGAACCCGAACTCATCGGCGACCTCCAGCCGGAGACGCAGGACACGGCGGCCGACCGCGGCGCGTCGCCGGCGTGGCTCGACGCGGTCCGGGCGGCGCAGGCGTCGCTGCCGCCGTTCCGCGAGGGGAGCGCGGTGCACTGCTCGCTCAGCGACCGCGTCGTCGACGTGCACGCCATCGGCGACCGGGCTCCCGCGGACCGAATCCGGCTGTACGACGGCGGCCACGAGTTCTTCGCGTCGACCGGGCGGGAAGCCGTCCTCGACCGGTTCCTCGCCGACCTCGACGACGTCGCCGACGCGTAAGTACCGATTCCGCGAACGCGCACCGACGGCGACCGGACGCGGCGACTGGCGCCGCGGTTCGTGATAAGCGTTGCCACTCCGATTCGGCGGGAAACCCGAAATCGCAGTACGGCGTCGAGGTAGCTGTCGGCCGTGTGCGGCCCTGTCTAGTAACGTTTAACGGAGTCCGGCCGCGTAGAACAGGACAACATGGCGACCGACAAGATTCTCGGGATCGACCTCGGGACGACGAACTCGGCGTTCGCGGTCATGGAGGGTGACGACCCCGAAATCATCGTGAACGGCGAAGGGGACCGGACGACGCCGTCCGTGGTCGGCTTCGCCGACGACGGCGAGCGGCTCGTCGGGAAGCCGGCGAAGAACCAGGCGGTGCAGAACCCCGACCGGACCATCCAGTCCATCAAGCGCCACATGGGCGAGGAGGGGTACACCGTCGACATCGACGACGAGGAGTACACGCCGGAGCAGATTTCGGCGATGATCCTCCAGAAGATCAAGCGGGACGCCGAGGAGTACCTCGGCGACGACGTCGAACGCGCCGTCATCACGGTGCCCGCCTACTTCAACGACAAGCAGCGGCAGGCGACGAAGGACGCCGGCGAAATCGCCGGCTTCGAGGTCGAACGCATCGTCAACGAGCCGACGGCGGCGGCGATGGCGTACGGGCTCGACGACGAGTCCGACCAGACCGTCCTCGTGTACGACCTCGGCGGCGGCACGTTCGACGTCTCCGTGCTCGACCTCGGCGGCGGCGTCTACGAGGTCGTCGCGACGAACGGGGACAACGACCTCGGCGGCGACGACTGGGACCAGGCCATCATCGACCACCTCGCCGACGAGTTCGAAAACGAACACGGCATCGACCTCCGCGAGGACCGGCAGGCGCTCCAGCGGCTGAAAGACGCCGCCGAGGAGGCCAAAATCGAGCTCTCCTCGCGGAAGCAGACCACGGTGAATCTGCCGTTCATCACGGCGACGGACTCCGGCCCGGTCCACCTCGAAACCGAGCTGACCCGCGCCACCTTCGAGTCGATCACGAAAGACCTCATCGACCGCACCGTCGGGCCGACGGAGCAGGCGCTGGACGACGCCGGCTACGACAAGGGCGACATCGACGAAGTGATTCTGGTCGGCGGCTCCACCCGGATGCCGCAGGTCCAAGCGAAGGTCGAAGAGCTGCTCGGCGTCGAGCCGAAGAAGAACGTCAACCCCGACGAGGCCGTCGCGCTCGGCGCGGCGATTCAGGGCGGCGTGCTCTCCGGCGACGTCGACGACCTCGTGCTGCTGGACGTGACGCCGCTCAGCCTCGGCATCGAGGTGAAAGGCGGCCTGTTCGAGCGGCTCATCGAGAAGAACACGACCATCCCGACCGAGGAGTCGAAGATCTTCACGACCGCCGCCGACAACCAGACGTCGGTGCAGGTCCGCGTCTTCCAGGGTGAACGCGAAATCGCCGAGGAGAACGAGCTGCTCGGCGAGTTCCAGCTGACCGGCATCCCGCCGGCGCCCGCCGGCACCCCGCAGATCGAGGTGTCGTTCAACATCGACGAGAACGGCATCGTCAACGTCGAAGCGGAGGACCAGGGCTCCGGCAACGCCGAGTCCATCACCATCGAGGGCGGCGCCGGCCTCAGCGACGAGGAGATCGAGGAGATGCAGCAGGAGGCCGAAGCGCACGCCGAGGAGGACGAACAGCGCCGGAAGCGCATCGAGGCCCGCAACGAGGCGGAGTCCGCGGTGCAGCGCGCCGAGACGCTGCTCGAGGAGAACGAGGAGAACGTCGACGACGACGTGAAAGCGGACGTCGAAGCCGCAATCGAGGACGTCGAGGCGGTGCTCGAAGACGAGGACGCGACCGCCGACGAACTCGAGGCGGCGACCGAGGAGCTCAGCGACGAACTCCAGGAGATCGGCAAGCAGATGTACCAGCAGGAGGCCCAGCAGGCGCAGGCCGGTCCGGGCGGCGCGGGCGGCGCAGCGGGCGGTGCCGGCCCCGGCGGCATGGGCGGCATGGGCGGCCAGGCAGGCCCGGGCGGTGCAGCGGGCGGCGACGCCGGCGAGGGCGACGACGAGTACGTCGACGCCGACTTCGAAGACGTCGACGACGACGAAGACGACGAGTAAGCCGGCCGAACGGCTCCGATTCCACTGCGCTCCCTCGAAGCCAGGTGGCGCGGTCCACGGGAGACGGTCGCCGTCGGCCGCCAAGCCACGCGTTTCAAATACTCCGAACGGTCTATACTACGATACTGAATGAGCGAGGACTTCTACGAGGTACTGGGGGTCTCGCGGGACGCCTCCGAGGACGAGATCAAGCAGGCGTATCGGCAGAAAGCGACCGAGTACCACCCGGACGTCAGCGACGACCCGAACGCCGAGGAGAAGTTCAAGAAGGTCAAGAAGGCGAAGGAGGTGCTGTCGGACGAGGAGAAGCGGCAGGCGTACGACCAGATGGGTCACGAGCAGTTCGAGCAGGCCGAAAAGCGCGGCGGCGTCGGCGGCGGCGCCGGCGGCATGGGCGGACAGGGCCCGTTCGGCGGCGGTGGCGGCATGGGCGGCGGCGCCGGCGGCATGGGCGGGCTCGGCGACCTGTTCCAGGAGTTCTTCGGCGGCGGCGGGGGCCGCGGCGGCCCGCGGCCCGGGAAGGACCTGCGGACGAGCCTCGAAATCTCGCTCGAAGAGGCGTTCGACGGCGTCACGAAGGAGTTCACGGCGGCGCGGCCGACGCGCTGTTCGGAGTGTGACGGCGCGGGCCACCCGCCGGACGCGGACGTCCAGACCTGCCCGGAGTGTAACGGGCAGGGGCAGGTGACGCAGGTGCAGCAGACGCCGCTCGGCCGCGTCCAGCAGGCGACGGCGTGTCCGCGCTGTGAGGGCGAGGGCGAACTGTACTCCGAGGACTGCTCGGAGTGCGGCGGCACCGGCGTCACCCGCGAGGAGTCGACGCTGACCGTCGACGTCCCGGCCGGCATCCGCGACGGCCAGACGCTCCGCATGGACGGCGAGGGCGCGCCGGGCGAACGCGGCGCGCGCGACGGCGACCTGCTCATCGACGTCCGCGTCGAGTCAGACGACCGGTTCGACCGCGACGGCGACGACCTCCACCTCACCGAGCCGGTGTCGTTCCCGCAGGTCGTCTTCGGCGACACCGTCACGCTGGACACCCTCGACGGCGCCGTCGAGTTCGACGTGCCCGCCGGGACGCAGAGCGGCGAGACGTTCCGGCTGCAGGGGAAGGGGATGCCGCGGCTCCGCGGCCGCGGCCGCGGCGACCTCTACGTCCAGGTGCAGGTCGCCACGCCGGACGACCTGAACGACGAGCAGCGCGAGGCGCTCAAGCAGTTCGCCGAGGCCGGCGGCGAACACATCGAGGTCAGCGAAGGCTTCTTCGAGAAGATCAAGAACTCGTTCTAGCGGACCGGCGCAGACCGCTCTGTGACCGCGGTTCGCGCCGGATTAGTCCTCGCCCAGGTTCGAGGAAGCGGCGGCCATCGCGGCGCCGACGGCGACCCCGACGCCGACCCAGATTCCGAGGTCGCCGGTCGCCACACCGACCGCGGCGCCGACGCCGACACCGACCGCGAGCCACATCCCGGCGGTTCCGTCGAACGGCGAATCCGTCCCGTTCTCCGCGTCGGTCTCTGGGTCGGCCTCCGAATCGGTTCCCACGTCGGCTTCTGCGTCGGGCTCCGGGCCGGCCTCCTCGCTGGAGTCGCCGCCGACTCGGGTCGGTCGGTCCGTGTCGTCGCGGCCGTCGGTCATACATCCCCGTCGCGGCCGGCGGAGAAGCCAGTTTCGCCGAGCGGCCACGGGACGCCGGATGGCACCTGCGGGCGGTCAGTGCCGCGGCGCCGTCGGGGTCTGTTCCGGGCGGAGAATCAGGTCGCCGGCGGCGTCCATCAGCGGCTTCAGCAGCGTGAACTCCGCGAACACGAGGAAGCCGATGCCGAAGAAGTACAGCGTGCCGGCGACGCCGTCGAGCGACAGGAACGTCCACAGCCGGAAGGCGAGCGTGACGGTACCGACGATGACCGGGAAGCAGACGGCGACGACGACGGCGAGGTACGCGGCCGACAGCGTCCACGTCACCGCGGCACCGCGCAGCCACCGAGCCGCGGCGGCTGTACGCTGGAGGGCGGCGTCTGCGACGCCGGAGGAGTCGTTCGTCTCCATGAACCGGGATGAGCGGAGCCGCCGGCGAAAGTGTTTCTGAAACACGGATTTCACCGACGCGACCCGCTGGACTCATTCCGGTGCCGGACGAAGGGGAGCTATGACCGGCGATACGGCGTTCGCGGACCTCTCCGAACTCGTCGCGCGCGACCGGCGGAGCGACCGGGCGGCGCTCGTGGACGTCGCGGCGGGCCGCGAGCGAAGCTACTACGACCTCTGTACGACGGCGTACAAGGCCGGGAACGTGCTTCGGTACCTCGGCGTCCGCACCACCGACCGCGTCGCCGTCGAGCCGCGCGCGACGCCGCCGGCGCTCCTGACGTTCCTCGGCGCGGCGCTGCTCGGCGCGGAGACCGAGTTCACCGCCGACACCGACGCCGACGCCCGCGCCGTCGTCGCGCACGCAGACCGGGAAGCCGCGTTCGACCTGCACGGCGGCAGCCGCCTGTGCGTCTTCGGCGGCGAGCCGTCGCGGTCGGACACGACCCACTGGGAGACGGAGGTGTGGAGCGAGAACCCGGCGTTCCCGCCGACCGACCACGACCCGGACGCGCCGGTGCTCCGCGGCAGCGACGACGCAGCCTCCTACTCGCACACCGACGTTCTCTCCGCTGCTCGCGACGCGGCCGACCGGCTCGGGCTCGACGCCGACAGCGGGGTCGCGCTGCGCGCGCCGCTTTCGGACCCGCGCGCCGTCGCCGCCGGCGTCGTCGCGCCGCTGCTCGTCGGCGGCGCCGTCGTCCTGCTCGGCGACGACCGAGACGACGCCGGCGAGTGGACGGCGGCGGTCGTCTCGGAGGCCGCGTCCGAGTCCGCCGCCGGGTCCGCGGCGGCGACGCTCTCGGTCGCGGACGTGCCGCTGTCGTCGTCGCAGAACCCGGGAGAATAGCGACGGAGGCGAAGGCGGAGGCGGAGGCGAAGGTGTGCGGCTGGCCGGCTACCGGGCGTCCTGGAGCGCGTCGAGCGAGTCGGGGTTCTCGATGGAGGAGAGGTCGCCGGGGTCGTCGCCACGGTAGACGGCGCCGATGGCGCGCCGAACGATTTTGCCGCTCTGCGTCTTCGGGAACTCGTCGACGAACAGGAGTTCGCGGGGGCGGAACGGCTTGCCGTGCTCCTCGCCGACGAGCCGGCGGAGCTCCTCGCGGAGGTCGTCGCTCGGCTCGGCGTCCGGTTCGAGGACGACGTAGGCGACGACGGCCGTGCCGGTCGTGTCGTCCGGGACGCCGACCGCGGCCGCCTGGTTCACGGCGTCGTGGTCGATGAGGACGCCCTCGATTTCGGCGGGGCCGACCTTCCGGCCGGCGACGTTGAGCGCGTCGTCGGCGCGGCCGTGGAGGAACCAGAAGCCGTCCTCGTCCTTCTGCGCCCAGTCGCCGTGGTTCCACAGCGGCGGGTCGGTGAACGTCGACCAGTACTCTTCGAGGTAGCGGTCGTCGCCCTGCCAGAGGCTCTTGGTCATGCTCGGGCAGGAGTCGCGCGCGACGAGGTAGCCGCGTTCGTGGTCGTCGGCGACCGACTCGCCGTCCTCGTCGACGATGTCGACGTCCATGCCGAGGCCGGGACCGCCGAGGGTGCACGGCTTCAGCGGCTGGTCCGGCATCGGCATCAGGAAGCAGCCGCAGATTTCGGTGCCGCCGGAGATGTTGATGATGGGCGTGTCGCCGCCGCCGACGCGGTCGTAGAACCACAGCCAGCTCTCGGGGTCCCACGGCTCGCCGGTCGACCCGAGGATGCGGAGGCTGGAGAGGTCGTGTCGGTCGACGTGCTCGTCGCCGTGTTTGCGGAGCGCGCGAATCGCGGTCGGCGAGATGCCGAACTGGGTGACGTCGTGCCGGTCGATCATGTCCCAGAAGCGGTCCGGGCCGGGGTGGTCGGGGGCGCCCTCGTACATGACGACGGTGCCGCCGAACGCGTGGTTGCCGATGAGCGTCCACGGCCCCATCATCCAGCCGATGTCGGACACCCAGAAGAACCGGTCGCCGGGCTTCCGGTCGAAGCCGAAGTGAATCTCCTTGGCGCACTGCAGCAGGACGCCGGCGTGCGTGTGGACGATGCCTTTCGGCTCGCCGGTCGTCCCGGAGGAGTACAGCAGCATCGACTCCTGGCCGGACGGCAGCGACTTGGAGTCGTAGTCGGCGGGCCGGGTCTCGATTTCGTGGCTCCACCAGCCGTCGCGGCCCTCCGTCCACGGCACCGGGTCGTCGCGGTCGTCGCCGAGGCGGTCGTAGACGACGACGTCGTCGACGTGGCCGGCCTCGGCGATGGCGTCGTCGGCGGTCGGTTTCAGCGTCACCTCGTCGCCGCGGCGGTAGAAGCCGTCGGCGGTGAACAGCACGGCGCACTCGGAGTCGCTGATGCGGGTCGCCGTCGCGTCGGTGCCGAACCCGGAGAAGATGGGGACGGCGATGGCGCCGACCTTGAAACAGCCGTAGAGGATGCTGATGACCTCCGGGACCATCGGCATGTAGAGGCCGACCGTGTCGCCGGTTTCGACGCCGACTGATTCGAGGTAGTTCGCGACGCGGTTCGTCTGCCGGTGGAGGTCGTGGTAAGTGACGTGGCGCTCGTCGCCCGGTTCGCCCTCCCAGATGCACGCGACCCGGTTCCGCGAGTCAGCGCCGGCGGCGGCGTGCCGGTCGAGGACGTTCCGGGCGACGTTGAGTTCGCCGCCGGGGTACCAGTCCGTGAACTGCGGGCCGTCCGCGTCGTCGCGCACCGCGTCGTACGGCTCGTCGAAGTCGACGCCGAGGTAGTCGACGAGTTCGTCCCAGAACCAGTCGACGCCGGACGCGTCGACGCCGTCGACGTCGCCGCAGGTGCGCGCGAGGAGGTCGTCGTAGTCGTCGATGCCGTACTCGCGCATGAACCGCCGGACGTTCGTCGCCTCCGCGAACGCCTCGTCGGGCACGTGGACTACCTCGTCGGTGTCGGCCTCCGTTGGGGGCATGCTACTCCGCCGATGGGGCCGCCGCCGGTAAGTAGGTTTCCTGAATCTTGCTCGAACCGAAACCGTTCAAATCAGACCGGCCCGGTCCGACTCGGTCCGGGCCGAACCAGGTTCGCCGCCGGGTCGCGACCGCGACGTATCGCCCCGCAAACCACTTTTCGGGGGGGTGCGTACAGAGGCCCATGTACGTCCGTGACGCGAAAAACCGAGACGAGGTCTGGCTGCTCGACCGGATTGAGGAGATGGGGTTCGACGAGACCTCGTTCCGCTCACGGGACTACGTCATCGCCGTCGACGAGGAGTCGAACGAACACGCCGGGTTCGGCCGCATCCGCCTCCACAAGACCGACGACGGCGACTACTGCGAACTCACCTGCGTCGGCGTCCTCGAGCGGTGGCGCGGCCAGGGCGTCGGCGCGCACGTCGTCGAGCGGCTGGTGAAAGAGGCGGGCGACGAGGGGTTCGAGGAGGTGTACTGCTTCACGGACAACCCCGCCTACCTGACGCAGTTCGGCTTCGAGCGGGTGGAGCCGGCGTCGCTCCCCGACCCGCTGGCGGAGCGGTTCGAAGCGAAGCGCGGCGACGACGACTCCGTGGAGCCGGTTCGGCTCGCCGTCGACGACCTGGAGATACCGGACCGGCACCGCGAGCGGTTCAAGCAGGCGAGCCCGCACGGCCGCGACGGCGACGTCGCCATCGAAGAGACCGCCGAGGACTTCGGAATCGACCCGGACGAGACGACGTACAAGTACGACACCGGGTGACTGCCCTGCTTCTGCGCTCTCCCGCTCCTCCGCTCCGCCGGGCGGCCGAGCCGCGGCGCGTCACGTCCGGTCGTCGAGGAAGTCCGTCGAGAACACGATGTACGCGAGCACGGAACAGAACAGGATGGGCGGCAGAATCGCGAACCCCCACAGCGGATTGATGCCCCAGTATAGCAGCAGCACGACGTCCGCGAGGCCGATGGCGAGGAACGGCGCCGTCGCGAGCACGCCGCGTTTCCGGTTCCGTCCCCCCTCGTCGGCGTCCGGGCCGAGCGTCGTCGACATATCGGCTGTCGGGACCGCCGCGATAAAAGCCGCCCGCTCGACGGGCCGGGCGACCGCAGTGACCGCGACAGCGGCGACAGCGGCGACAGCGACGGCCGCGGCTGCAGCGTCGCGGGCAGAGGTCGGTCACACCGCGTCGTCGTCGACGCGGGACGCCATCGACACGAGTCCGAACAGGACGGCGAGGACGAGGACGGACAGCGTCGCGCCGTAGGCCGCCATCGCCGCCGGCGACCCGGGGAGCGTCACGACGCCGAACACGTCGACGGCGGCGACGGCGTTGTTCGCGGCGACGACGTAGCCCGCGGCGGCGACGAACAGCGTCCCGACCGCGCCGGCGACGAGGAAGTAGCGCGCACCGTCGTCGCCCGCCTCGACGGTCGCCTCCGCCGGGCCGTCCGCGTCGGCGCCGCGCCGGTCGTCGAAGTCAGTCACAGCCGACCTTCCGGGCGCGGCGGTAAGGCTCTGTCGGGACTTTCGGGATTTATCCCGGGGGGACGCGAACCCGTCTGTATGAGCGATTCACCGAGCGACGACCCGCTGGTCGCCGCAGCGCGCGACGCCGCCGAGAACGCCTACGTCCCGTACTCCGAGTACGCGGTCGGCGCCGCCGTCGAAACCGCCGACGGAACCGTCTACGTCGGCTGCAACATCGAGAACGCGAACTACTCGAACTCGCTGCACGCCGAGGAGGTCGCCATCGGCGAAGCCGTCAAGGACGGCCACGACTCGTTCGCCCGCATCGCGGTCACGTCCGCCGCCCGCGACGGCGTCACGCCCTGCGGGATGTGCCGGCAGACGCTCGCGGAGTTCTGCGAGGAGGACACCCCGGTCGTCTGCGACGAGGGCGACTCGCTCGCCCGGTACGCCCTCGGCGACCTCATCCCGAACACCATCAGCTTCGAAACGCTGGAGGAGGCCGAACGGAAACAGGACGGCGCCGCCGTCGGCGAACCGGCCGCCGACGTCACCGAACCGCCCGCGGACCTCGACGAGTAACCGCCGGCCCAGCGACCGGGTGACCGGGCGACCGGGCGGCCCGGAGCGTGAGCCTCTCGGGATGCGAAGAGTCATTGCCGAACGGAGGCGACGGCCGCTATGCGGGAACGGCTCGGCGGCCTGTACCGGCGCAACGAACTGTTCTGGGTCGGGCTACTGTAACGATTCTCGGGGCGCTAACCCCGGAATCGCTCCGGCTCTGGTGGCTGGACGTCTCGAACTGGCTCGTCACGTCCGGCGGCGGCCTCCTGCTCGCGAGCGTGTTCGTCGGGCTCTACAGGCGCTTCGGAGCGTCGGAAGGACCTGCGGAGTAGCGTCGCGCATCGACCGGGCGCCGCTCACCCGCGTTCGCTTCCGCGGAGTTCAGCGGCGCCGAACGGATGGAACTACAAGGCCGGTCGGCGAACCCCGTGGCATGACTGACGCAAGCGAGGACCCGAACGATGAGAAGCAGTACCACGTCGCCGTCGGCCCGGACGACGTCGCCGAGACGGTGCTGCTCCCCGGGAACCCCGAGCGCGTCGACAAGGTGACGGCGCTGTGGGACGACTCCGAGGAGGTCGCACAGCACCGCGAGTACCGCACGGCGACCGGGACGTACGACGACGAGCCGCTGTCGGTGACGTCGACCGGCATCGGGTCGCCGTCGGCCGCCATCGCCGTCGAGGAGCTGGCGCGCGCCGGCGTCGAGACGTTCATCCGGGTCGGCTCCTGCGGCGCGCTTCAGGAAGGGATGGAGGTCGGCGACCTCGTCATCTCCTCGGGCGGCGTCCGGCAGGAGGGCACCAGCAAGGAGTACGTCCGCGAGGACTACCCGGCGGTCGCAGACCAGGAGGTCGTGTCGGCGCTCGTCGCCGCCGCCGAGCGGCTCGGCTACGACTACCACGTCGGCGTCACCATGTCCGCGGACTCGTTTTACGCCGGCCAGGGCCGGCCGGGGCTCGACGGCTTCCGCGCCGCCGGCTCCGAGGAGCTGGTGGAGGCGCTCCGCGACGTCGACGTGAAGAACATCGAGATGGAGGCGTCCGCCATCATGACGGTCGCGAACGTCTACGGGCTGCGCGCCGGCGCCGTCTGCACCGTCTACGCGAACCGCATCACCGGCGAGTTCCGCACCGAAGGCGAGTCGCGCGCCGCCGAAACCGCGAGCCTCGCCGCCGCGCTGCTCGCCCGGATGGACCGCGTGAAAGCCGAGGCGGGCGTCGACCACTGGCACGCCGGCCTCAGCCTGTAGCGTCGCGGCCGCGGAAACCCCGGGCGCGGCTCTGTCGGTTTCAACACGCATTTATCGGATGGGTCGGAACCAGACCGCATGAGCACGAACGTCGTCGTCATCGGCTCCGGCTACGCCGGGGCTGGCGCAGTGAAGTCGTTCGAGGACGCCATCGAACCCGGCGAAGCCGAACTCACCTGGGTGTCCGAGAACGACTACCACCTGGTTCTCCACGAGGCGCACCGCGTCATCCGGAAGCCGTCCGTCGAATCGAAGATCGCGATTCCGGTCGAGGAGATCAAGTCCGACGAGACGTCGTTCGTGAAGGGGCGCGTCACGGACGTCGACGTCGACGACCGCACCGTCGTCACCGAGGACGGCGACGAAATCGACTACGACTACCTGCTCGTCGCCGTCGGCTCCGCCACGGCGTTCTTCGGCATCGACGGGCTGAAAGAGCACTCGCTCACCCTGAAGGGCCTCGACGACGCCCGCGAAATCCACCAGCAGGTGAAGGAGGCGGGCGAGGAGGCGACGACGACCGACCCGGCGCAGGTCGTCGTCGGCGGCGCCGGCCTCTCCGGCATCCAGGCGGCCGGCGAAATCGCGGAGTACCGCGACGACACCAAAGCCCCCATCGACATCAAGCTGGTCGAAGGGCTCGACAACGTCTTCCCCGGGAACGACCCCGAGGTGCAGGGCGCCATCCGGAAGCGGCTCGAAGCGAAAGACGTCGACATCCTCACCGGCGACTTCATCTCGGAGGCCGACGAGGACGCCGTCTACCTCGGCGGCGGCGAGGACGAGGAGGCCGAAGAGCTCCCGTACGACGTGCTGCTGTGGACCGGCGGCATCACCGGCCAGGAGGAGCTCGCGGACGTCGACCTCGACAAGGACGACCGGTCGAATCGCATCACCGCGGAGTCGACGTTCGAGACCAGCGACGACCGCGTGTTCGCCATCGGCGACACCGCGCTCGTCGACCAGGGCGACGACGACGTCGCGCCGCCGACCGCGCAGGCCGCCTGGCAGGCCGCGGACGTCGCCGGGGAGAACCTCGCCCGAGCGGTCCGCGGCGCGCCGCTGCAGTCGTGGAGCCACACCGACAAGGGGACGCTCATCTCGGTCGGCGAGGAGGCCGTCGCCCACAACGTCCAGGGCGTGCCGATGAACACGTTCGGCGGCACCGGCGCGAAGTTCCTGAAGAAGGCGGTCGCGACGCGGTGGATCGCCGACATCACGACCATCGGCCGTGGCCTGAACGCCTGGAGCGACATGTGAGCGACGGCGGCTGACCGCCGCCACGTCGACTCCGAACTGACCGACTCCGGTATTTTCGTCGCGTCACGCCGAACCGAGAGCGCCGCCGCCGGCTCCCGCTCGGCCATCGTCGGCGTCGGCAGCCGACCGAGTTCGTGCGCGGACCCGCCGGAGCAGCGGCGACTGAGTCTGCGGCTGCCCGAACAGCGGCGGCGTAGCGGTGACGGTCGGCCGCGAACGGCTGCGGCACCGAGCGGCGTCCGCGGCAGGCGCCTCTGGAAAAATGAGAGAGCGAGAGACGGAGAGAACGCACCGACAGTCGTCGTCCAGCGAGCGCGTCGCGGCTCGGCTCGGCCGGACTCGCCTCGTCGTCGGCGGGTCCGCGGTCAGTGCTCGGGCTCCTCGGCCGGCGCCTCCATGCTCTCCAGTTTCAGGATGAGCACGGAACTGGACGCGTCCTTGCCGTCGACGGTGCCGCGGATGAGCAGCTTCGACAGCGGCGTTGGGCCGACGGTGACGGAGTCGCCCTCGTGGAAGTCGCGGACGGAGCCCTGCAGCTGAATCTCGGCGCGGCACAGCTCGGGGTGGTGGACCGACGTCAGGTCGATCTCCTGGACGTTCACGTTCTCCAGCCGCTCGCCCTCGTGTGAGAGCGGCGTCGCCGCCGGCTCGTCGAGGCTCTGGAGGTCGAGCGCCTCGAACGCGTTCGACGTCGGCTTGTAGCCGCCTTTCGGGCCGGGGACGCCCTCGACCAGTTGGAGCGCCTTCAGGCTCTGCATCTGGTTGCGGATGGTGCCGGGGTTCCGGCCGACCGCCTCCGCGATGGTCTCGCCCTTGACGGCGTCCTCGGATTCGCGGTAGAGGTTTACCAGTTCGTTCAGGATTTTGCGTTGACTGTCGGTGAGCTCGATGGACGACATATGACGAAGGATACCCGGTGAACGTGCATAAATCCACGGAACGCGGTCCCGCAGTTCGACGGACAGCGTGGATTCGCGGGGCGATGAGGCGGAACGACGCGGTTCCCGGTGTCGGCGCCGACCGACACGGCTTAGGCGACGGGGCGGCGTCGGTGGGACATGGAAGGGAAGCGTGTCCTCGTCACCGGGGGCGCCGGCTTCATCGGCTCGAACCTCGCGAACCACCTCGCCGCCGACAACGACGTCGTCGCCGTCGACGACCTCTACCTCGGCACGCCGGAGAACCTCGACGACGACGTGGAGTTCGTCGAGGCGTCCGTCCTCGACGACGACCTGCCGGCGGACGTCGACGTGCTGTTCCACCTCGCGGCGCTCTCCTCGCTCAACATGCACGAGGAGGACCCACAGCGCGGCGCGCGCGTCAACGTCGAAGGATTCGTCAACGCCGTCGAACAGGTCGCGGCGAACGGCTGTGACACCGTCGTCTACGCGACGACCTCCTCGATTTACGGCAGCCGGACCGAGCCGTCGCCGGAGTCGATGGACGTCGAGGCGCACACCGGCTACGAGGCGTCGAAACTCGCCCGCGAGCGGTACGCCGAGTACTACGCGAACGGCCGCGACATGAACATGGCCGGGATGCGGTTCTTCTCGGTGTACCAGGGCGCCCGCGGCGCCGAGGGCCACAAGGGCGAGTTCGCGAACATCATCGCGCAGTTCGCCGACTGGATGGCGAACGGCGAGCGACCGAAAGTGTACGGCGACGGCGGCCACACCCGCGACTTCACGCACGTCGACGACATCGTCCGCGGCATCGAGCTGGCCGCCGACCACGAACTCACCGGCGTCTACAACCTCGGCACCGGCGACGCGTACAGCGCCGACGACGTCGTGGAGATGCTGAACGACGAACTCGGCACGGACCTCGAACCGGAGTACGTCGAGAACCCGATTCCCGAGGAGAAGTTCGTCTACCACACCTGCGCCGACTACTCGAAGATCAACGACGCGACCGGCTGGGAGCCCGAAATCAGCTTCGAGGAGGGCATCCGCCGCGTCTGCGAACCGTACAAGTAGCCGCGTCGCGTCGAACCCCCGGTCGGCGGGGCCGGCCACAACCACCATTGACCGGGGGCGACACGGCCCGGTATGACGCGGACCGCGGTCGCGCTCGGCGGCAACGCGATTCTCCGCGGCGGCGAGGGAACCGTCGAGGAGGAGCGCCGCCGGATTCGGGAGACGCGGACGGAGCTCCGGCCGCTTCACGACGACGGGCACGACCTGCTGTTCACGCACGGGAACGGCCCGCAGGTCGGCGCGCGCCTGCTGACGGAGACGAAGGCGTCCGGCGAGCCGGAGCCGCTGGACGTGCTTGTGGCGGAGACGCAGGCGCGCATCGGCTACCACCTCCAGCTCGGGCTGGGCGACGCCTTCGGCGGGCGGCCGGTGGTGGTGCTCACGCGGACGCGCGTCGACCCGGACGACCCCGGGTTCGACGACCCGAGCAAGCCCGTCGGCCCCGAGTACACCGACCTCGACCCGTCGGCGGCGTCGTTCCCGGTCACCGAGGTCCACGGCGCGAACGGGCGGGCGTACCGGCGCGTCGTCCCGTCACCGGACCCCGTGGAGGTGCTCGAAGCGGACCGAATCAGGCGGCTCGCGGAGGCCGCCGACGGCCCGGTCATCTGCGGCGGCGGTGGCGGCGTCCCGGTCGTCAGGCGGGACGGCCGGCCCGGCGAGTACGAGGGCGTCGCCGCGGTCGTCGACAAGGACCGGACGACGCGGCTGCTCGCGGAGACCGTCGGCGCCGACTCGCTGCTGTTTCTCACCGACGTCGACGCCGCCTACCGCGGCTTCGGCACCGCCGACGAAGAGCCGATTCGGGAGGCGACGCCGGCGACGCTTCGGGACCTGCTGGCGGCCGGCGAGTTCGGCGCCGGAACGATGCGGCCGAAAGTCGAGGCGGCGGCGGCGTTCGTCGCCGACACCGGCGGCACCGCCCTCATCACGTCCCCCGAACGGCTCCGTGACGCGCTCGACGGCGACGCCGGAACCCGGGTCGTCCCCGCGTCGTAACCCCCGCGGTTTCAAATCGTTCGCGGGCCAACCCTCGGCCATGACCGACAGCAGCGACGCCGCAGCAACGACCGACGGCGGACGCGACGAAGGTGGCCGACACGACGGAGACGACGGACGCGATGGAGACGACGGACACGACGGAGGCGGCGGACGGGTCCGCGTCATCGGCGCGCCGACGGACTACGGCCAGGACCGCCGCGGCGTCGACATGGGGCCGTCGGCAATCCGGTACGGCGGGCTCTCGTCGGCGCTCGAAGACGCCGGCATCGACTGCGTGGACGCCGGCGACCTGCCGGTGCCGCGCGCCGAGGAGCGCGACCCGGACTACCGGATGCCCGCCGAGGGGAACGCGAAGTTCCTCCGCGAAATCGAGGCGGTGACGGACCGGCTCGCCGACGAGGTCGCCGACGCCATCGCCGCGGGCGACCGGCCGCTCGTCCTCGGCGGCGACCACAGCATCGCCATCGGGTCGCTCCGCGGGTCGGCCCGCGACGCCGACGTCGGCGCCGTCTGGTTCGACGCGCACGGCGACTACAACACGCCGACGACGTCGCCGTCGGGGAACGTCCACGGGATGCCGCTCGCCGCGGCGCTCGGCTACGCGGAGTGGGCCGGCGTCGACTGGGCGAACGCCGACGGCCTCCGCGAGGAGAACGTCGTCTACGTCGGCCTCCGGTCGCTCGATTCGGCCGAGCGCGACGCCATCCGCGACTCCGAGATGACGGCGTACACGATGAGCGACATCGACGAGAGCGGCATCACCGATGTCGTCGAAGCGGCGCTCTCCGTCGCCGCCGACGGCGTCGACGGCGTTCACGTCAGCCTCGACCTCGACTGGCTCGACCCGAGCATCGCGCCGGGCGTCGGCACCGCGGTCCGCGGCGGCGTCACCTACCGCGAAGCCCACTACGCGATGGAGCGCGTCGCGGACGCCGACGTCCTCCGGTCGATGGAGCTGGTCGAAGTGAACCCGGTGCTCGACCAGCACAACGAAACCGCGGAGCTCGCCACCGAACTCGCGGCGTCCGCGTTCGGAAAACGAATCCTGTAGCCGCGTCGGCGACGCAGACGCGGACGCAGCCGCGAACGCGGACGCGACGACGCCGGTTCGGTAGGCGGCGCGCCGCAGTGACGTGGCGGTGTGGAGAAGACGGAGGGTTCTGCGGCGTCGGGGTTACTCGTCGTCGCCGGACTGCTGGTTGTCGGCGGCGACACGGTCGGACGGAAGCACGTCGACGGCGGCGACCTTGTCGCCAGCCTCGACGTCCATCACGGTGACGCCCATCGTGTTACGGCCGACCGTCGAGAGGTCCTCGACGCGGGTCCGCATAATCTGGCCGGCCTCGCTCATCACGAACAGGTGGTCGCCGCTCGACACCGCCTCGATGGCGCACGCCGGGCCGTTCCGGTCGTTCGTCTTGATGTCGATGAGCCCCTTCCCGTTCCGGCTCTGCGTCCGGTACTCGGCGAGTTCGGTGCGTTTCCCGTAGCCGTTCTTCGTGACGGTCAGCACCCAGTCGTGCGCGTCCGGGTCGACCGCGGCGACGCCGGCGACCCGGTCGTCGCCCTCCAGGTCGATGCCGCGGACGCCGCGCGCAGACCGCCCCATCGGCCGAACCTCGGACTCGTCGAACCGAATCGCCATGCCGCCACGGGTCCCGATGACGAGGTCGTGGCTGCCGTCCGTGACTTCGACGTCGGCGAGCGCGTCGCCGTCCTCCAGTTTGATGGCGCGGATGCCGGTCGAGAGGATGTTGTCGAAGTTGTCGCCGGTGGTGCGTTTCACGTAGCCGCCGCGGGTCACCATCGTCAGGTAGTCGTCCTCGTCGAGGTCGTCGCAGTTCACGACCGACGTGATCTCCTCGCCCTCGTCGAGGTCGAGGACGTTCACGGCGGACTTCCCGCGGGCGGTCCGGCCCATCTCCGGCACCTGGTACGTCTTCAGCTGGTACACCTGGCCGTGGGTGGTGAAACAGAGCAGGTAGTCGTGCGTCGACGCGAGGAACACCGACGACACCCGGTCGCCCTCCTTCAGGTCGGCGCCGATGATGCCTTTCCCGCCGCGGTTCTGCGCGGTGAACTCGGCGGCCGGCATCCGCTTGATGTAGTCGTCCTCGGAGACGACGACGACCGTCTCCTCCTCCGGGATGAGGTCTTCGTGGGTGACCGTCCCGGTGTCCTCGACGAACCCGGTGCGGCGGTCGTCGTCGTACTCCGACTTGATTTCGCGGAGCTCCGACTTGATGACCTCGAGCAGTTCGGACTCGGAGCCGAGAATCTCTTCGAGCCGCTCGATGCGCGCCTGCACCTCCTCGTACTCCGACTCGATTTCGGCGGCCTCCATCGACGTCAGCGACCCGAGCTGCATCCGGACGATGTGTTCGGACTGCGCCTCGCTGAACTCGAACCGGTCGCGGAGCGCGGCGCGCGCCTCGTCGCGGTCCTCGCTGTTCCGGATGGTCTCGACGACGTCCTCGACGTTTTCGAGCGCCTTCAGCCTGCCTTCGAGGATGTGCGCGCGGTCCTCCATCTCGTCGAGTTCGTGCTCGGAGCGCCGCGTCACGACCTCCTTCCGGTGGTCGATGTAGTGCTCCAGCGTCTCTTTCAGCGTCAGCACCTTCGGCTGGCCGTCCACGAGCGCGAGGTTGATGACGCCGAACGTGGATTCGAGGTGGTGTTCGAGCAGCTGGTTCTTCACGACCTCGACGTTCGCGCCGCGCTTCAGTTCGACGACGACGCGGACGCCGTCGCGGTCGGACTCGTCGCGCAGGTCGGAGACGCCCTCGATGACGCCCTCGTTGACGTCTTCTGCGATGCGTTCGACGATGCGCGCCTTGTTCTCCTGGTACGGCAGCTCCGTGATGACGATGCGTTCGCGGTCGTTCCCGAACTCCTCGACGTCGAACTCGGCGCGGACGCGGATGCGGCCGCGGCCCGTCGAGTACGCCTGCCGGACCGCGTTGCGGCCGACGATGTTGGCGCCGGTCGGGAAGTCCGGCCCCTTGACGTGTTTCATCAGGTCCGAGACGGAGGCCTCGGGGTCGTCGATGAGTTCGATGGTGGCGTCGACGACCTCACCGAGGTTGTGCGGCGGCACCTTCGTCGACATGCCGACCGCGATGCCGGTCGAGCCGTTCACCAGCAGGTTCGGGTACGCCGCCGGCAGCACGTCCGGCTCTTCGAGCCGGTCGTCGTAGTTCGCGGAGAAGTCGACGGTGTCGCGGTCGATGTCCGCGAGCAGCTCCTCGGAGATGCGCGACATCCGCGCCTCCGTGTACCGCATCGCCGCCGCCGGGTCGCCGTCCATCGACCCGAAGTTCCCCTGGCCGTCGACGAGCGGGTACCGCATCGAGAACTCCTGGGCCATCCCGACGAGCGTGTCGTAGATGGCGGAGTCGCCGTGCGGGTGGTAATCACCCATCGTCTCCCCGACGATGGAGGAGGACTTCCGGTGGCTCGTGTTCGACGTGACGCCCATCTGGTGCATCGCGTACAGGATGCGGCGATGCACCGGCTTCAGGCCGTCACGGACGTCCGGGAGCGCTCGGCCCGCGATGACGGACATCGCGTAGTCGATGTACGACTGCTCCATCTCGTCTTCGATGCGGACGTGCTCTACTCGCGCCGCCGCGACGTCGTCGTTCGCGTCAGGTGCGTCTGAACTCATCGAATCACCTCAGATGTCCACCCACTCCGCCTCCGGAGCGTGGTCCTTGATGAACTGTTTCCGCGGCTCCACCGAGTCGCCCATCAGGACGTTGAACATGCGGTCGGCCGCCGCGGCGTCCTCGATGTCGATCTGTTTCAGGATGCGGTTCTCCGGGTTCATCGTGGTCTCCCAGAGCTGCTCCGGGTTCATCTCGCCGAGCCCCTTGAACCGCTGGACGCGCGTCGGGTTGCCGTCGCACTTCTCCTCGATGATGCGTTCGCGCTCCGCTTCGGTCATCGCGTCGTACGTGTCGCCGCGGTACCGGATGCGGTACAGCGGCGGCTTCGTCGCGTAGATGTAGCCGGCTTCGAGCAGCGGCCGCATGTGCCGGTAGAAGAACGTCAACAGCAGCGTCCGGATGTGCGCGCCGTCGACGTCGGCGTCGGTCGCCATGATGATCTTGTGGTAGCGGGCGTCCTCGATGTCGAACTCGTCGCCGATGCCGGTGCCGATGGCGGTGACGATGTTCCGAATCTGGTCGTTCTCCAGCACCCGGTCGAGCCGGTGCTTCTCGACGTTCAGCACCTTCCCGCGGATGGGGAGCACCGCCTGGTTCTCCGGGTTCCGCGCCTGCTTCGTGGAGCCGCCGGCGGAGTCGCCCTCCACGATGAACAGCTCGGACTCCTCGGGGTCGCGGGACTGACAGTCCGCGAGCTTCCCGGGCAGCGCCGTGGATTCGAGCGCGGACTTCCGCCGCGTCAGCTCTTCGGCTTTCTTCGCGGCCTTCCGCGCGCGCGCCGCCTCCGCCGCCTTGTCGACGATGGCTTCCGCGACGTCCGGGTGCTCTTCGAAGTACGTCCCGAGGTGTTCGTGGACCGCGGACTCGACGACGCCGCGGACCTCGCTGTTGCCGAGTTTCGTCTTCGTCTGCCCCTCGAACTGCGGGTCGGGGTGTTTCACGGAGATGACGGCGGTGAGCCCCTCGCGGACGTCCTCGCCCTTGAGGTTGCCGTCGATGTCGCCGATGAGGCCGTGTTCGTTCGCGTAGTCGTTGACGACGCGGGTGAGCGCCGTCTTGAACCCGGTGAGGTGCGTGCCGCCCTCGCGGGTGTTGATGTTGTTGGCGAACGCGTGCACCGACCCCTGCAGTTCGTCGGTCGCCTGCATCGCCACCTCGACGGTGACGGTGCCGTCGTCGACCTCCTCTGCGGCGTCGAAGTAGACGACTTCGCGGTGCAGCGGCGTCCGCGTCTCGTTGAGGTACTCGACGAACTCGCGGATGCCGCCCTCGTAGTGGTACGTCTCCTCGGTGCCGTCGCGTTCGTCGCGCAGCGAGATGTTGACGCCGCTGTTGAGGAACGCGAGTTCGCGGAGCCGCGTCGCGAGCGTGTCGAACGAGAACTCCGTCGTCTCGAAGATCTCGTCGTCGGGCCAGAACCGCATCGACGTCCCGGTCTCCTCGTCCGGCTCCATGTCGCGGACCCGTTCGAAGCCGTCGGGCTGCGGTTCGCCCTGCTCGAAGCGGTGTCGCCACACGGCGCCGTCGCGTTTCACTTCGACTGTCAGTTCGGCGCTGAGCGCGTTCACGACGGAGACGCCGACGCCGTGGAGGCCGCCGGACACCTGGTACGACTTGTTGTCGAACTTGCCGCCGGCGTGCAGCACCGTCATGATGACTTCGAGCGCGGGCCGGTCGTACTTCTCGTGGGTGTCGACCGGGATGCCGCGTCCGTCGTCGGAGACGCTGACGGAGTCGTCGTCGTGGATCGTGACGTCGATGTCGTCACAGTAGCCGGCGAGCGCTTCGTCGATGGAGTTGTCGACGACCTCGTAGACCAGATGATGGAGGCCGCGAGAATCCGTAGAACCGATGTACATGGCCGGACGTTTGCGGACGGCTTGCAGGCCTTCGAGGACCTGAATCTGCCCGGCGCCGTACTCACTCTCCCCTGAGTCTGACATAGGAACCTTACTCGGATTAGCGCGGCCCCACGTATAAGTCCTCCCACGCGCGCGCGAAGCGAGTAAGCAGACCGACACGACCGCGGCCGCGGAGCCGCGACCGCCGCGGACCGAACGCGCCGGACGATTCTCCGGGACGAATTCGCCGTCTGCGGCGGTCAAATCGGGCCGCTTCCCGGCGGTTTTCACTTTCACCTCGCCGTGGACACCGTTTTATGCCCCGGCCGGATACGCATACCCACCAGAATGACGTCGTTCCAGTCGACAATCGGCGACGAGCCCGGGATCGCCGACGAGCTGGCCGAGAGCCAGCGCGAGATCTCCATCGCCGAGTTCTTCGAGAAGAACAAGCACATGCTCGGCTTCGACTCGGGCGCCCGCGGGCTGGTCACCGCCGTCAAGGAGGCGGTCGACAACGCCCTCGACGCCTGCGAGGAAGCCGGGATTCGCCCCGACATCTACGTCGAGATTCAGGAGGTCGGCGACTACTACCGGCTCGTCGTCGAGGACAACGGCCCCGGCATCACCAAGGAGTCGCTCCCGAAGGTGTTCGGGAAGCTGCTGTACGGCTCGCGGTTTCACGCCCGCGAGCAGAGCCGCGGTCAGCAGGGAATCGGTATCTCCGCCGCCGTCCTCTACTCTCAGCTCACCTCCGGGAAGCCCGCGAAGGTGACGAGCCGGCCGAAGGGCGAATCCGACGCACAGTACTACGAACTCATCATCGACACGGACACGAACGAACCCGAAATCAGCGTCGACGAGACGACGTCGTGGGACCGGCCGCACGGCACCCGCATCGAGATGGAGATGGAAGGGAACATGCGGGCGCGCAGCCAGCTGCACGACTACGTCAAACACACCGCCGTCGTGAACCCGCACGCCCGGCTCGAACTCCGCGAACCGGGGCTGGACGAACCGATGAAGTTCGAGCGCGGCACCGACCAGCTCCCCGACGAGACCGAGGAGATCCGGCCGCACCCCCACGGCGTCGAACTCGGGACGCTCATCAAGATGCTCGACGCGACCGAGTCGTACTCGGTGTCCGGGTTCCTCCAAGAGGAGTTCACGCGCGTCGGCAAGAAGACCGCCGACAAGGTGTGTGACAGTTTCCGCGACCGGCACTTCGGCCGGGCGCTCGGCTGGCCCGCCGACGAGGACGCCGTCCGCGACGCCGTCTCGGAGGCGGTCTCGAACAAGGGCGCGGAGGCGACGGCGTTCTTCGCGGACGAACTCGCCGACACGCTCGGCGCCCGCGAGCGCACCGCGCACGGCGAACTGGTCTCCATCGTCGACAACGTCGCCGACGCCGCCGAGGAGCGACACGGCGTCACGTTCGGCGACACCGTCCGCGAGAACGCCGTCGAGGCGGCGTGGGCCGAACTCACCGCTTACGACCCCGACGGCGAAGCCGACGACGGTGACGGCGTCGACCGGCTCACGCCGGCGCTGTACGAACTCGTCGACGACGCGACGTCGACGCGGAAGGACGACGCGGCCGTCCACGGCGTCGCCGAGCGGCTCGCCCGGCGGTTCGCGAACGGCGACGACCACCACCACGCGACGCTGCGGACGCTCCGCGGCTACGTCGACGAGGCGGCCGACGACACCGAGGAGTTCGACGACGTCACGTTCGGCGACACCGCCCGCGAGAACGTCGTCGACGCGCTGTGGAGCCGGATGGTGACGGTCGACCGCGAGGTCCCGAAGGTCCGGGAGGTCGCCGGCGACCGCGACACCGCCTCCGCGCTGCTCGAGGCGATGCGCGAAACCGACATCCTCGCGCCGCCGACCGACTGTCTCGCCCCCATCACCGACGAACTGGTCGAGGCCGGGCTGAAAAAGGAGTTCGACGCGGACTTCTACGCGGCGGCGACCCGGGACGCCGAGGTGCACGGCGGCGACCCGTTCATCGTCGAGGCCGGCATCGCCTACGGCGGCGACATCGACGCCGAGGGGCAGGTCGAACTGCTCCGGTTCGCGAACCGCGTCCCGCTGGTCTACCAGCGCGGCGCCTGCGCCACCACCGACGTCGTGAAGTCCATCGGCTGGCGGAACTACGGGCTCGACCAGCCCGGCGGCTCCGGGATGCCGACCGGGCCGGCGGTCATCATGATTCACGTCGCCTCCACGAACGTCCCGTTCACCTCCGAGTCGAAGGACGCGCTCGCGAACATCCCCGCCATCGAAGACGAAATCGAACTGGCGATTCGGGAGGCCGCCCGCGACCTGAAGTCGTACCTGAACAAGCGCCGGTCGATGCAGAAGCGCCGGGAGAAACAGGACGTCCTCGGCCGCATCCTCCCGGAGATGGCCGACAAGGTGTCGGAGGTGTGCGGCCGGGACCGCCCCGACATCGACGCCGCGATGGCGCGCATCATGAACAACGTCTCCGTCGAACGCGAACGCGACGGCGAGACGGTGCGGCTGGTCGTCGAGAACCACTCGGACCGGACCGAAGAGCTCGACGTGACGGACATCGTCTCCGCCGAACCGACCGACGTCCCCGACGACGCCACCGTCGTCGACCTCGACGGCGAGTGGTTCGTGAAGTGGAACCCCTCGGTCTCCGGCGGCGACGAAGCGGTCCTCGAATACGCGGTGTCGGCCGACGCCGACTTCGACGTGAACGTCGACGGCGTCGAAACGGAGAAACTCACGGTGAACGCCTAACATGAGCACTGACAGCGACCTCAACACGAACCTGACCGACGAAGAAGCGCGCGACCGGCTCATCGAACTCGCCGAGGAGTTCTACGAGCAGTTCGACCAGGGCGACATCCCCGAGATGACGCTGCCGACCCGGACGAAGAGCAACATCGTCTTCGACGAGGACGCCGGCGTCTGGGTGTACGGCGACCGGACGTCGTCGCGGTCGGCGAACTCCGTCCGCGGCGCCAGGAAGCTGCTGAAGGCGGTGTACACCGTCGAGTTCCTGGCCCAGCAGCTCGACGAGGACCGCTCGTCCACGCTGCGTGAACTGTACTACCTCTCGGAGTCGTGGGACTCCGAGGAGGCGCAGTTCAACACGCAAGACGAGTCGAACCAGCTCGTCGAGGACCTCGAAATCGTCTCTGAGGTCAGCCGCGAGGACTTCCACATGCGGCCCGAGGAGTCCGGTGCGAAGGTGATGGGGCCGTTGCTGCTCCGCGAGCAGACCCGGCGTGGCGACCGCGAGATCCACTGCCAAGAGGACGTCGGGCAGGGCGGCTACCAGATTCCGAACAACCCCGACACCATCGAGTTCCTGGAGAACGACGCCGAGTTCGTCCTCTGCGTGGAGACCGGCGGGATGCGCGACCGCCTCGTCGAAAACGGGTTCGACACGGACTACAACGCGCTGGTCGTCCACCTCGGCGGCCAGCCGGCGCGCGCCACTCGCCGCATCACGAAGCGGCTGCACGACGAACTCGACCTGCCGGTCGTCGTGTTCACTGACGGCGACCCGTGGTCGTACCGCATCTTCGGCTCCGTCGCGTACGGCTCCATCAAGTCCGCGCACCTCTCTGAGTACCTGGCGACGCCGGAGGCGCAGTTCGTCGGCATCCGGCCGCAGGACATCGTGGACTACGAACTGCCGACCGACCCGCTGTCCGACTCGGACGTGAACGCGCTGGAGTCCGAACTGGAGGACCCGCGGTTCAAGACGGACTACTGGGAGGAACAGATCGAACTCCAACTCGACATCAACAAGAAGGCGGAGCAGCAGGCGCTCGCCGCGCAGGGCCTCGACTTCGTGACCGACACCTACCTGCCCGAGCGGCTCACCGAAATGGGCGTCCTCTAAGCGGCCAGCGCCGCACCGATTCGGCCGGCCTCCGTCGGCCGGGCCCCCTCGGTTTTCCACTCTGCCCGCGCCGTTCCGGCTGGTCCGTCGCGTTACGTCGACTCGTCGAGGACGACCGGAATCCCGCGTTTCGCGACGTCCGCGGCGAACGCCGCTGAGTCGGCTTCGAGCAGTTCGAGCGTGTTGTAGTGAATCGGCAGGACGAGGTCCGGCTGCATCCGTTCGGCGAGGTCGGCCGCCTCCCGCTCGTTCATGCAGACGGAGCCGGCGATGTTCGCGAGGAACAGCGACACGTCCAGTTCGGCGAACGCGTCGAGCGCGTCGGAGTCGCCGGGCCAGAAGACGGAGGTGCCGCCGAGCGCCAGCCGGAAGCCGACGCCGGTGCCGGGTGGATGCGGCACGGAACCGTCGCGGTCCGCGTGCGGCCCGTCCGGGTCGTTGTGCGCCGGCACCGTCCAGACGTCGGCGTCGCCGACGGCGACGTGGTCCGCGTCGCCGACTCGGACGACGTCGAACGGCAGGTCCGCCAGCGGCCGGACGTCGCGGTCGATTCCGGCGGCGTCGATGCCGTCGAAGGCGACGACGGTGGCGTCGTCGGCCGCGACGCGCTCCACGCCGTCGGAGTCGTAGTGGTGGTCGTGGGTGACGCAGACCAAGTCGGCGTCCATCGGTCGGTGGTCGGTGGCGCGCGGATGCGCCGCCTCCGTCGGGTCGCCGCCGCCCGGCGGCGTCCACTCCCCGGTGAGGACGCCGTATCGGCCCGGGTCGACGTACGCGACGAATCCGTCGTCGGTTTCCAGCCGCGCCGTCGCGTAGCCGTACCACGTCACGTCGAGCCCGTCGTGGTGCACCGTCATAGGCGGTGCTGGGTCGCGGCCCGGTTTACAGGTACCGCTCCTCGGCGGGGCCGAGCCAGAACCCGGCGGCGAACACGAACAGGACGGCGGCGAGCGCGCCGAACCGGAGCGCATCCCCGGCCGCCCCCGCCGCGGCCGACACGGCTGTCGCGACGACGGCGACGGCGAAAGCGAGCGTCAGCACGACCGGCACCGGGTAGGCGGCGACGAAGCGGCGGACGTTCATGGCCGACGGTTTCGCGGGCGCGGCGAAGTGTCTTGCCACTCGCCTCGGTTCAGTCGCCGGCCGCCGGCCTGCCGTGGCGAGCGTCGCGGTCGCGCCGCGTCACTGCTGTTCGGCGAGCCGTTCGACGCGCTCCATCGTGTCCGCCTCGGCGGCGTCTTTGTCCTCGCGCACCTCGACGAACCGCGGGAATCGGAGCGCGTACCCGGAGCTGTACGTCGGCGACGCCTGAATCTCCTCGTAGCCGACCTCGAACACCACCGCCGGCCGGACGTCGACGTCGGTGCCGTCCTCGGCGACGACGTGCGGCTCCAGCCGCTCGGTGAGCTCGACGAGCTGCTCGTCGGTGATGCCGGTCGCGACCTTCCCGATGGTCTCGAAGGCGTCGTCGCCGTCGGCGTCCGCGTCGCGGGCGGACAGCAGAAACGTCCCGAAGACGTTCGCGCGGCGGCCCTCGCCCCACTCCGCGCCGGTGACGGCGAGGTCGAGCGTCTCGACGTCGGGCTTCCGCTTCAGCCAGTTCCGGCCGCGCTTCCCCGGCGAGTACGTCGACGCCGGGTCTTTCAGCATGATGCCCTCGTGGCCGGCGGCGAGCGCGTCCGCCTCGAACCCCTCGATTTCGGCGGTGTCGTCGGAGACGAGCAGTTCGGAGACGCCGACGTCGAGCACGTCGGTGAGCCGGTCGTGCCGCTCGACGAGCGGCGCGTCGAGCAGGTCGGTGCCGTCGGCGTGCAGGCAGTCGAACGCCCGGAGTTCGACCGTCACCTTTTCGCGCATCCGGTCGACGTCGTGTTTCCGGCGGAACCGCCGCAGAATCTCCTGGAACGGCAGCGGGTCGCCGTCGTCGTCGACCGCGACCGCCTCGCCGTCGATGATCGCGGGCACCGACACGTGCTCGCGGGCGTGCTCGACGAGCTCCGGGAGCGCGTCGGTGACGTCCTCCATGTTGCGCGAGAACACGGAGACGTCGTCGCCGTCGACGTGGAGCTGGACGCGTGCGCCGTCGTACTTCGTCTCGACGGCCGCCTCGTCCCACGCGTCGAGCGCGTCGGTCACCGTGCCGGCCTGTGCGAGCATCGCGCGGACCGGGCGGCCGACCGTCAGCGACACGGCCCGGAGCCCGTCGACGCCGTCGTCACGGGCGATTTCGGCGACGCGGCCGTAGTCGTTCGTCACCTGCAGCGCCCGCTCGACCGCCGCGACCAGTTCGTCGGTGTCGTCGTCCTCTGCCCGCTCGTCCGCCGGCGTCACGACTGCCGCGTCGAGGAACGCCGCGGCGGTCGCGTCGCGAATCGACCCTTCGCCGACGCCGATACGCATCTCGCCGAGCAAGAGCCGCGCGAGGTACTTCGCCTCCGTCGGCGACGCGCGGTTGAACAGCCCGAACAGCACGTCGCGGCGGGTGTCCTCGCTGCCCGCGCCCTCCGCGGCCGCGACGTCGGTCAGCGTCTCGTACACCTCGGCGACGGTGAGGTCGTCCGCCGAGTCGCCCGAGCCGAACGCTGCGAGCCCGGTCTGGCCGCCGAAGTCGTAGCTCGCGGCAACCGCGCCGATTTCGCCCCGCTCCGCGAGCCGGTCTTCGACGTCGGCGGCGGTGACGTTCGGGCCGGCGGCGCGGGCGATGGCCTCGTAACACAGCGCCGGGCCGACCGCGAGTTTCCGGGTGTCCCACCCCGGGAAGACGCGGCCCTGCAGGAACCGGGCGACCGTGGCGAGGTCCTCGTCGGCGTCGGCGAGCAGCGCCGCGACCCGTTCGACCGTGGCGAGGTCGGCGTCCTCGGCCTCGACGTCGTCGGCACGCTCGGCGAACGAGGCGAATTGCATGCCTGACGGGAGTCCGTCGCCGCGAATAAGTCCGCCGACTCGGCGTCGGCACCGGTGACTGTATCGGCGTCGATGTCGGCGTTGGCGTCGGGGTCGATGTCGGCGTCGGCACCGGTGTCTGCGTCAGGGTCAGGGCGGCGTCAGCGTTGGCGTCGGTGTCGGCTGGCGTCGGTGCCAGGAACGTCGCTGCCGCGGTAGGACGCGACACTCCAGCCGCCGTCTGCGTCGCGCCCGGCGGAGCCCGGCCCTACCCGACTGGCCCAGTTCCCTCCGGCTCGGCGCGGTCAGTCGCTCCACTCCGCCGCGGGGTCCGGCGCCTCCTCGGCGTCGTCGCCGCGGCGGATGTCGAGCTGCTCGCGGAGCCACTGCTCCTGTCGGTCCTGGCCGCCGATGCCGGCGAGCGGCTCCGTGGTTTCCGCGCCGGCCGCCGAGACGCGGCTCAGCATTCCGCCGCGCTCTTTCAGCGCCTCCCGCATCGGCCGGTCGGCGAAAACGTGGACGCGCTCGTACTCCCGTTTCCGGACGCGAGACGCCACGTCGCTGACGACGTCCATCGCCCAGCGCGCCTGCTCGCCGGGCTGCAGGTCGGTGAACGCGCGGTCGACGCCGTCGACTTCCTCGTCGGGCGCGACGACGCCGTGGCGTTCCGAGAGCACGAACCACTGGTCGCAGACGTGCGCCGCGAGGTCGGCCTTCAGCGAGAAGAACTCCGTCGCGTAGCGGTCTTCGGCGCGGCCGCGGCCGCTGAACGGGCAGGCGCCGCCCTGGACGAGGCCGAGCGAATTCATGGCGGCGGTTCCGTAGTCGGTAACTTAGTCGTTCCGTCACCGGGGGAGTCGGCCGATATTCGAGGCGGTGCGCCGACACGTTTCACGTCCGGCGGCGGCGAGACGCGGACTCGTCAGCGCGGTGACTGCCGCCCGACGGCTTCAAGGAGTCGCCCGCGCCAGAGAGGGGTATGGCCGACAGTGACGCCGACCTGGCGGACCGCGTCGACGACGTGCTGGACGTCGACGCGGAGGCGTTCCGTCAGCGGGCGGAGGCTGACGCCGAGACGGTGAAGTCGGAGCTGCACGAGGGGACGTTCGACAACCACCAGTCCATCGTCGGGCTGGAGTACGAGTTCTACGCCGTCTCCGAGGGGCGGTGGCGCGGCGCCGACAACGGCTCCGCGGAGCCGTACGCGCTCACCCGGGTGCCGCGTCGCCTCCTCGAACTCATCGGGTTCGAAAAGGAGCTCGGCTTGCACAACGCCGAGATGACGACGAGTCCGCAGCCGCTCAACCCCGACGGGCTGCGCGCGCAGGTGTCCGAGGTCCGCGCGCGGCTCGCGGCGGCGCTGGACACGACGAGCGCCGAGGGGATGCGGCTGGTGTCGGACGCGATGTGGACGGTGCCGCCGGTCGGCGAGTCCGCGCGCGACTACCTCGCCGACAGCATCAGCGACGACGGCGTCCGCGTCGCGACGAACATGAGCGACGCCGTCCGGTACCACGCGATGGCGAACGGCGAGGAGTCCGCAGACCGGTTCTCCGTGGAGGCGCCGCACGTCGACCTGACCGCCGAGACCGTGATGCCGGAGAGCCTCATCACGTCGATTCAGCCGCACTACCAGCTCCCGAACGCCGAGGACATCCCGGTGTACCACAACTTCGCGCTGCGCGTCGCCGCGCCGCTGCTCGCGCTCGGCGTCAACAGCCCGTTTTTCCCGCCGGACCTGTACGCCGCCGATGCGACCGCCGAGGACGTGCTCCGGGACGGCTGGCAGGAGAACCGCGTCGCCGTCTTCGAGTCCGTTCTGAACCAGCCGGGCAGCGAGAAGGTCCGGTTCCCGCGCGACCTCGACACCGTCGAGCAGGCGGTCGACCGCGTCGCCGCCGACGACACGGTCGTCCCGATGCCGGTGGACGGCGGCGACCGGTTCGACGACGCGTTCGCGACGCTCCGCACCAAACACGGGACGTACTGGCGGTGGGTGCGGCCGGTGTTCGACGGCGCGACCCGGTCTGCGGCGAACGCCCGCATCGAGTTCCGGCCGCTCCCCGGCCAGCCGACCGTCCGCGACTCGGTCGCGTTCCTCGCGGCGTTCGCCGGCCTCATGGAGAGCCTGCCGCGGCGGCGACACCCGGTGTGGGACCTCGACTGGGGCGTCGCCGAGGAGAACTTCTACAGCGCCGTCGAGGACGGCGTCGACGCCGACCTCGACTGGATAACGACCGACGGCGCCGAAACCGGGGACAGCGACGAGATATTCGACGACGTCCTCTCGCACGCCGAGGCGGGGCTGGAGGACGCCGGCTGTTCGGAGGCGGAAGCCGAACGCTACCTCGAACCGCTGCGGTACCGCGCCGAGAACGGCGTCACGCCTGCGAGCTGGAAAGTCGACGAGGTGCGCGAGCGGCTCGACGACGGCGCCGACTTCGCCGACGCCGTCACCGGGATGCAGCGCGAGTACATCGGCCGGCAGACCGAGTCGCTGGTCGACGGCCACTTCGGCGAGTGGTGACGCCCGGCGGCCGGAACTGACTCGCGGCCGGAGCCGTCGCTTGGCGGCGTGAAAACAGGTCGCGAAGACGGAAGCGGACGGAGAACCCGGCCGGGTCGGTCGGCGGTCGGCGTTACTCGGCGAGCAGGTCGCCGAAGTCCTTGTGTTTCGTGACCTCGACGCCCTCCTCGGTGACGACGGCGACGTTGATGCCGTTGCCGGAGGCGAGGTCGCGTTCGACCGCGGACTCGATGGCGCGGGCGGCGACGGTTTTCGCGTCGTCGACGGTGAGGTCGTCGTCGTACTCCTGTTCGAGCACACCGAGCGCGTACTGGCTGCCGGAACCGGTGACGGTGTACTCCTCTTCGGTCATGCCGCCGGCCGCGTCGATGGAGTAGACGTGCGTGCCGTCGTCGTCGACGCCGCCGAGGATGGGCTGGACGATGTAGAAGGCGCCGGAGCGGAGCAGGTTCCCGGTGAGCGTCGAGAGCGCCTGCATGCTCATGTCCTTGCCGCGGCGAGCCTCGTAGAGGTTCGTCTCCGCTTTCAGCGTCTGAATCAGGTTCTGGGCGGCGGAGACGGAGCCGGCGATGGTGAGCGCGCCGGTCGGGTGGACCTGCTCCACCTTCTGGACGTCCTTCGAGGACACCATGCGGCCGAGGGAGGCGCGCATGTCGGTCGCGAGCACGACGCCGTCTTCGGTGCGGATACCGACCGTCGTCGTCCCGGTTTTCATCGCCTCTCCGTCCTCCATGGCCTGCGCCCGCTGGTCGGCGTTCGGGAACTCGCCGAGTTCCGGCCCGAACACGGTCTCGTCACCACGCAGCGGGTCGGCGTCGCCGAGGTCGCTCGATGGTCGCATTACCACACGGTTAGGCGGCGCCGCTGATAAAGCCATTCCTTCGGGAACTCGGTGAACGTCGACGCTATCCGTCGGTCTCGGCGTCCTCGGACGCGTACGCGGCGTATGCGGCGTGGATGCGGTCGACGACGCGGCTGAGCGGGACGACGACCCCTGCGCGGCGGCCGAGCAGCGCGAGCGGGAACAGCAGGATTCCCGCGAGGACGGTGAGCTGGTGGAGCGCGAACAGCCCGGTGTGGCGGGCGGCCCGTCTGACGTGCAGCGCGGTCATTGCGTACCTGCGTCGAAACCCGTCGCCGTATATAACTGTACCGGGTCGTCGGAATCCGGGTATTCGTCCGACGTACTGCGGTTTCCCGCGTTCGGCGTCGCGGCGGCCGTCGCTGCAAACCTCCGCTTCGAGAATCGGGGGTTCGACGGCGCACACACGGGTAATCCTCGTAACTTACGAGAAAGCCGCAGATGTCGTCCCCGTTCCTCCCGGCGCGGCGACCAGCCGGGGTTGACGCGGACGGGCCGGCCGCGCCGCCCGGTCAGCGTGCCACGCCGTCACGGTGGGAGACGCGAACCACAAGGTTGGAACCCCCGCGGCTCGTCGAATCGCCCATGAGCAACTACCTCGTCGCGCTGGAAGCGGCCTGGCTGGTTCGTGACGTCGAAGACATCGACGACGCCATCGGCGTCGCGGTCAGCGAGGCGGGGCGGCGCCTCAACGAGGAGGACAAAGAGTACGTGGAAGTCGAGGTCGGTGCGACGCCGTGTCCGGCCTGCGGCGAGCCGTTCGACTCGGCGTTCATCGCGGCGTCGACCGCGCTGGTCGGGCTCGTCCTCGAAATCGAGATCTTCAACGCCGACAGCGAGGAGCACGCCACCCGCATCGCGAAGAGCGAAATCGGCGGCGCGCTCCGCGACGTCCCGCTGGACGTCATCGAGGTCGTCATGACCGAAGAGGACGAGGAGGACGAGGAGGAACGGTAAGCCGGCAGCGCCGCCGGACAGCCGCCCGCTCGGACTCGCTTCGATGCTGACCCTCCTGTTCCTGCAGCACGACAGCGACGCCTCCCGCGCCAGCAACTCCCGACGAGGTCACGTCTCTGTCGTAAGTCCGTTCCCCCGGTCAGCGGCCCGAAACGGGTGTTCAGAGGCTTCTGAGCCGAGTCTGAGTCGCTGAACCGCGGACCCCGAACGCTTATTAATAACCAAGGGTTATCGCGAGTATGGAGCTCCCGACGCCACAGGACCTCCGCGAACGCCGGACGTCGCTCGGGCTCACCCAGAGCGAACTCGCCGACGACGCGGACGTCTCCCAGCCACTCATCGCCCGCATCGAGGGCGGCGACGTCGACCCGCGGCTGTCGACGCTCCGCCGCATCGTCGAGGCGCTGGAGGAAGCCGAAGGCGACGTCGTCCGCGCGCGCGACCTGATGCACGAGGACGTCATTCACGTCGCGCCCGACGACGCCGTCCGCGACGCCGTCGACCGGATGGACGCCGAAGCGTACTCCCAGCTCCCCGTCATCCAGAACGGCGTCCCGGTCGGCTCGATTTCGCAGTCCGACGTCATCCACGCCGGCGAGGACGCCGGCGAACTCCCGGTGAGCCAGGTGATGTCGGAGTCGTTCCCGACGGTCAGCCCGACGGCCACCGTCGACGAAATCCGGAACCTCCTCGACCACTACAAGGCCGTCATCGTCACCGACGCCGGCGAGGCCGTCGGCATCATCACCGAAGCCGACCTCGCCGCACAGCTCTCCTGAAACCGGAGTTCCGTCGTTCGGCTCGGACGAAGGCGAGGTGTCGACCGGGCTCAGCTCGATTCGACCGCGAGGAGGCCGACTATCAGGCCGGCAACGCCGCCAGCGGACGCCCGGAGCAGCGGATTCCCGTCGAGCACCACACTGAGGAGGACGCCGAGTCCCGCTCCGAGTGCACCGAGTACGCCGACGACTCCGTCGCTATCGAACCCCGGAAGTCCCCGTCGGTCCATGTCGCTGAATCAACGCCGCACCACGACGTAAACGCACCGTCCGCACGGCAGGTGGCAGCGACCGCGACCGCCACGCACCTTTATCACGGACGAGTCGGCGCCGCGGTCCGGCGCACGGAGCGGCGTCGACCCGGCCCTTTCGTTACAGTTCCAGTCCGCGAATCGCGACGCCGTCGCCGTCGTCGACGTGGCCGACGACGCGGCCGTCGGTCGCGTCCGCGAGGGCGTCCGCCTGCGCCGGCGGGAGCGCGGCGACGAACCCGGTCCCCATGTTGAAGGTGCGGTGCATCTCGGCGTCGGAGACGCCGCCTTCGGTCTGCACGAACTCGAAGACGGGTTGGGCGGGCCACGGGTCGTCGACGACGTAGCGGTGGTCGCCGAGCCGTTCGAGGTTCGTCCAGCCGCCGCCGGTGACGTGGGCGGCGCCGCGGACGCCGTGGTCGCGCATCGGGCCGAGCAGGTCCGTGTAGATGCTCGTCGGCTCCAGCAGCGCCGCGCCGACGGTGTCGTAGTCGCCGAACGGGCACGGGTCGGTGTAGTCGTGGCGTCGCGTCGCGGCTTCGCGGGCGAGCGTCAGCCCGTTCGAGTGGATTCCGGAGGACGCCCAGCCGACGAGCGCGTCGCCGGGCGCCGCGGCGCCGTCGAACACGGCGTCTTTCGGTGCGAGCCCCGCGACGGTGCCCGCGAGGTCCAGTCCCTTCACGACCTCGGGCATCACGGCGGTTTCGCCGCCGACCAGTTCGACGCCGGCGGCCTCGGCGCCGCGGCGGAGCCCGTCGCCGACCTGCTCGGAGAACGCCTCGTTCGGCTCGTCGACGGCGAGGTAGTCGACGAACGCGACCGGTTCGACGCCGGCGGCGACGAGGTCGTTGACGTTCATCGCCATGCAGTCGATGCCGACCGTCGAGTAGTCGCCGAGCGCCTCCGCGACGAGCAGTTTCGTGCCGACGCCGTCGGTGGCGAGCGCGAGGTACCGGTCGCCGATGTCGAGCAGGCCCGCGTAGTCGCCTTCGCTCTCGCCGACCGCGGAGACGAGCGCGGCGGTCGCGGCCTCGCTCGCGTCGATGTCGACGCCGGCGTCGGCGTACGTCAAGCCCTCCTCGCCGCCGCGTTCGTCGGCGTCGGCGCCGACGTCGTCGGTCCCGTCACCGCTGGCTGAGGCGTCGTCGTCCATACCGAGCGGGCGGCGTCGGGGGAGAAAAGCGCACCGACCACGGCCGCCCAGCCGACCGCGACGCGCTGGCTGTGACGACCGGCCGGCCCGCGTCCCGGCTACAGGAGACCGAAGCCGAGTCCGCCGAGCCAGGCGCCGACCGCGAGCACGACGCTGACGACGAACACGACCGCCCAGACCGGCGTCGACCACGACTTGACGGTGGCGCCGTCGAGCGCGCCGACCGGCAGCATGTTGAACGCCGCGAGGAACAGATTCACGGTGACGCCGAGGCCGCCGACGCCGGCGGCCAGCGGTGCGCCGACGGCGACGCCCGCGACCAGAACCGCGAGGAAGCAGACGGCGAGCGCGAGGTTCACGGCGGGGCCGGCGAGCGCGATGAGGCCGTGTTCGCGCTCCGTGATGCGGCCCTGGTGGTGGACGGCGCCGGGCGCGGCGAACAGGAAGCCGGCGAGCGCGGCCGCGATGGCCAGAAACAGCATGCCGTAGTCGGCGCGGAACGCGGCGCGCTGCCCGTACCGGACCGCGACGACCTTGTGGCCGAGTTCGTGCAGCAGGAAGCCGATGCCGGCGGTGAACAGGCTGACGAGCAGCGCCGTCACCAGCGGGCCGACTGCGCCGGCCGTCAGCGCCGACGCCGCCGCGGAGCCGCCGCCGAGGAAGAACAGCGCGAACGCGACGCCGAGCGCGAGCCACGACGCGACGAGGTCGCGGAGTTCGCGTCGGCTGAACGAGACGGTGGCGCTCACGTCAGCGCCCCCCAGATGATTTCGGCGCTGTTCGCCGCGCCCTTCACCATCAGGCACCGGACCGGGTTGTTCTCGCCGGGCGGCTGGCCGCCCGCCAGTTGCATCCCGAACAGCGTCGGGACGTCCTGACAGACCGTCGGCGGGAGGCTCGCGGCGAACAGCGGGATGACGTAGAGGACGAACAGCGTCGACGCGACGATGCTGCCGACGTTCGTCATTGCGACCACCATGATGAGCCGGAACAGCGGGACGTCGAGCATGTCGTCGAAGATGTCGCGGACCGGCCGCGTCTCGTCGGAGAGCAGTTCGTTCAGCCGGCCGATGTCGGCGACGTTCACCGACATGTGTTTCAGTTCGGCCCAGCCGGTGAACCAGCCGGGGGCGAGCAGCGGATTGATGGACGTCATCCACGCGACGGCGCCGCCGAGCCCCGCCGACGTCCAGCGCGCGCCGGCGAGCTTCGCGAGCACCGCGGCGAACGCGCCGTTGATGAGGAACCACGCGGCGAACAGCTGCAACACGAGGCCGTTGCGGAGCCCCGCCATCGCGAGCAGCACGAAGAACGCCACGAACACGGCGGAGACGCCGTACGCCGCGATTTTCCCCCACGGGAGGCCGCCGGCGTCGGCGTCGCCGACGAGCGACTCCATCGGCGGCAGCGTCTCGGGCTGTTCGAGGTAGCGTTCGATGCCCTCGCGGTGGCCGGCGCCGACGACGGCGACGACGCGGAACCCGGAGTCGCGGAGCCCGACGAGCTGGTGGGCGATGAAGGCGTCGCGCTCGTCGATGAGCGCCTCGGCGCCGCCGGGGGAGAACTGCCGGAACTCCTCCATCATCGCGGTGACGACGTCGGCGTCGGTGAGTTCCGCCGGGTCGAACCCCTCCAGGTCCTCCACGTCGCTGTCGGCGGACAGGCCGACGCCGAGCGCGTCGAGGACGACCGCCGCGGCGCCGCCGACCGCGACGCCGACGACGACGCCGAGCGTGAGGCTCCCGACGGTCTGCAGCGCGAACCCGGAGAGCAGCCCGGCGAGCGAGTCGACGAACGCGCCGGTGACGACGACGCCGGCGAGCGCGGTCACGCCGACGACGACGCCGGCGACGAGCCCCGTGGTGCCGTCGGCGAAGATGCGGCCGACCTCCGCGGCGACGTAGCCGGCGACGCCGCCGACGACGACGGCGGCGCCGACGGTGGTGAGCACGGCGCCGGTGAGGCCGACGCTGCCGCCGAACAGCCCGATAGCGGGGCCGAGCAGCACGCCGACGACGACGCCGAACACGACGCCGGCGACCCGCGGGTCGGTGACGCCGAACGCGAGCGCGCCGACGATGCGGAACTTCTCCAGCACGGAGAGCCGCGTCCAGAACCGCCGAATCGTCGTCTGGATGTCTCGGTCCACGAGCGCCACGTCGATGGCGAGGTCCTCGGCGGTCTCGACGGCGGCCAGCATCTCCGCGCCCGGCTCGATGTCGAACTGCTCGCCGAGCCGCGTCTGCACGTACGACAGCATCCAGTAGGCGAGGAACTGGAAGACGGTGTTGCCCGACAGCAGGTCGCCGGAGTCGAGGTCGTCCGGCGTCTCGCCTTTCATCTGCCGGTAGCGGCCCTCGTCGAGTTCGACGGCGACGACGTCCGGCCGTTCCTCGTCGATGACCTCCTCCACCTCCCGGACGGAGTCGGCGGAGACGTGGGCGGTGCCGACGACCCTGACGCTGCCCTCGCCGGCGGCTTCGGAGGGCTCCGGCGGCGACGGCACCGGGTCGGGGGCGGCCTCGTCACTCATTGCCCCGTGGTTTCGCGGCGCTCTGTTTACGTGTGTCGGAGTGTCAACGCTCCGCTCGCCGCCGACCCGGCGAGACAGCGTGGCGTCTGCGCCGCGAAACGAGAGCGGCGACCCGTTGAAGAAGCGTTTTGTCAGCGGCGGCGAAACGACGGCTCACCCTCCATGAACCGATGGCAGTTCTTCCAGGCGCTGACGCTCTGGTTCGTCGTCCTGCTGTTCGTCCGCACAGCACCCGGTGGAGACGGCCTGCTCGGCACAGCGACCGGCGTCGTCGCCCTGGTGCTCATCTGGTGGCTCCCGATCTACCTGCTGTACGAACTCTACTTCGCGGCGCTCAGCCGATACGGCGCCGACCCCGACGGTTCGTGAACTCGGACCGACGGGGCCGGCAGGCGGCGCGGTGACACCGCGCGACGAATCCGCGTCGGCGCGCGATTTATCCGCCGCGCGCCCGCAGCGACGGCCGTGATTCGGAACCGCGATTCGCTCGGCGGCACCGACGCCCGCGAACTGGCGCTGGCGTGCGTCGACGCCGCGGTCCGCGCGGCCCGCCCCGGACGCGCCGTCGAGCGAGCCGTCTCGGTCGACGGCGACGCGCTCCGCGTCGACGGCGCGACCTACGACCTCGGCGCGTTCGACGACGTCGTCATCGTCGGCGGCGGAAAGGCCGCGGCGGGGCTGACGCGGGCGCTCGTCGACGCCCTCGACGGCCGCGTCGCCGACGGCGTCGTAGTCGTCCCCGCGGACGAAGCGGGGCGGGCGGGGCCGGTGGAGTTGGCGCCCGGCGGTCATCCGACGCCGACGGCGGCCGGCGTCGGCGCGACCGAGCGCGCGCTCGACGTGCTCCGCGCGGCGGACGACCGGACGCTTGTGCTGGCGCCGATTACGGGCGGCGGCAGCGCGCTGCTGGAAGCCCCCGCGGCCGGCCTCGGTCTCGATGCGGTGACGGACGTCACGCGCGCGCTGCTCGACGCGGGCGCCCCTATCGGCGACGTGAACGCGGTCCGGCGGCACCTCTCCGCGGTGAAGGGCGGCCGGGCCGCCGCCGCAGCGGCGCCGGCGGCGGTCGTCGGGCTGCTCGTCAGCGACGTCGTCGGCGACGACCCGGCGGTCGTCGCGAGCGGCCCGACCGTCCCCGACGGCTCGGCGCCCGCCGACGCTGTCGACGCGCTCGACCGGCACGGCGTCGACGCGCCGGCGGTCAGGCGTCACCTCCGGGACGCGCAGCCGCCGCCGAGCGCCGACGGCAGCGCGTTCGACCGGGTACGGAACGTCGTCGTCGCGGACGCGGGGACGGCGCTCGCCGCCGCGGCTGAAACAGCGCGGAGCCGCGGCGCAGACGCCCGAATCGTCTCCGAACGAGTCGTCGGCGAGGCGAGCAGGCGGGGACGCGAGGGAGCGGCGCTCGCCCGGTCGGTCGCCGCCTGCGGCGACGCCGCCGACGGCGGAGCGACCGTGCTGCTCACGGGCGGCGAAACCACCGTGACCGTCACCGGCGACGGCCGCGGCGGCCCGAACACCGAGTACGCGCTGGCCGCCGCACGCGACCTGGCGGGCGCGGACCCGGACCGGGACGGTGACGTCGGCGCGCGAATCGCGGTCGCCGCGGTCGACACGGACGGCCGGGACGGCTCGACCGACGCCGCGGGCGCAGTCGTCGACGGCGACACGCTCAGCGGCGTCGGGGCGGCTGCGGCGGACGCGGCGCTCGCGGACAGCGACTCGCTGTCGCTGCTCGAATCGGTCGGCGGCGCGGTCGTCCGGACGGGCGCGACCGGGACGAACGTGAACGACCTCCGCGTCCACGTCGTCGCGCCGCCGTAGCGCCGCCCAGCGCGCCAACTATTCGTACCGTCGCGACAAACACCGAGTATGAACCACGAGGCCGAGGTCGTCGGCATCGGAGTCGGAGCGGGTCCCCGCGGTGACGACGTCCCCGTCGTGCTGCTGCGGGCGCGCGACGAGTACCTCCCGATCTTCGTCACGCCCGACCAGGCGCGGTCGATTCGGCAGGCGCTGGAGGGCGACCAGTTCGACCGGCCGCTGACCCACGACCTGCTCGTCGAGGTCGTGACGGAGTTCGGCGGCGCGCTCGACGCCGTCCGCATCGACGACCTCGCCGACGGCACCTTCTACGGGAAACTGGACGCGGAGCGCTACGAGGACGGCGAGCCGGACCCGTTCGTCTTCGACGTCCGGCCGAGCGACGCCATCGCCATCGCGACCCGCGTCGAGTGCCCGATTCTCGTCGCCGACGAGGTGCTCGACGACGCCGCGCGCCCCGCGGACGCCATCGAACTCGACGGCCCGGACGCGCCCGACGGCCCGAGCCGCCTCGGCGAACCCGACGACGTCGACCGCGGACTCGGCCGGGACGTCGACGCCGACGTTGACCGCGAACGCGACCCGGACGACGCCGATGACGGCGGGAACGGCGGAGACGGTGGAGACGACGACCTGGGCGACGACTACTGGTGACGGCGGGCGGGCGAGTCGAGGCGGATTGCCGGGGTTGAAATCGGTGGCGACAGAACGGTGCCGCATGAGCGAGGCGGCCACGGTTTCGCTGTCGGAGTCGTACACCGAGATGACCGAGTTGCTGCTGCCGAACGATACGAACTTCCTCGGGCGGGCGCTCGGCGGCGCGGTGCTCCACTGGATGGACATCTGCGGCGCCATCTCCGCGATGCGGTTTTCGAGCAAGCAGTGCGTCACGGCGTCGATGGACCACGTCGACTTCATCGCCCCCATCGACCTCGGCGAGGTCGCCGTCATCGAGGGGTACGCGTTCAACACGGGGCGGACCAGCATCGACGTGAAAGTCGACGTCCGCGCGGAGGACCCGCTGAGCGGCGACGAGCGGCAGACCACGTCGTCGTTTTTCACGTTCGTCGCGCTCGACGACGAGGGCACGCCGACGCCGGTGCCGGACATCGAGTGTCCGTCGCCCGAGGAGGAGGCGCTGCGGCAGGAGGCGGTCGAGGCGCGGCGCGAACAGCTCCGGGACATCTCCGACCGGCTCGACGAATAGCCGGACGGACGGGCGCCTTCACGCCGCAAGAGTCTGTGGTGGTGGTTCGGTATTAAGCGACGATAATGTGAGTCCCTGTCACTTTGTTTGTTCCCGATAGGAGCGGGGAAACCGAAACGCGCGTAGGTTTCGGTACTGAGAATCGGGGAGTAGCACGTAAACCACCGAAGGAGAATCAGCAGCCATGCGAATCGCTCCCGACATCATTCGGCGGACGTACTTGCGGAAGTTCGCGGTTCTCACGGTGGTCGCGCTGGTCGCGGTCGCGGGTGCCGGCTTCGTTCTGCAGTCGAACGTCGACCAAGAGCTGCGCCACGACGTGAACAACCAGATGCAGTCGTCGGTGATGCAGTCCGCCGACACGCTGAGCAAGTGGCTGGACTCACAGAAACAGACGACGAGGTTCCTCTCGGAGCTCGCCGCCGAACGCAACGGTAGCGAGGTCCAGTCGCTGCTGTCGGCGGAGTCGAAGCGGCTCCCCGCGAGCGTCGACGCGGTTCACTACGTCGACGTCGACTCGAAGGAGGTGCTCGCGAGCACGACGGCGGGCGCAGCCGGGAAGCAACTCGACTACCTCACGTGGGAGAACACGGAGTCGGAAACCGGACCGGCCGGTCTCCAGACGGCTCCGACCGACGGCGCCATCGTCTCCAAGTCGTTCATGCACAACGGCGCCCAGCGCATCGCCTTCGCCAGCAAGGTGCCCGGAACGAACGAGGCCGTCGTCGTCTCGTACAACGCCATCGAGGCCGGCATCATGCTCCGCGGCTCGGACGGCCACAGCAGTTTCGTCGTCGACTCGACCGGCGGCAACGTCCACCTCGCCGCGGACTCCTCGCTCATCGGCGACCCCTACCAGAAGGGGAAGGACTCCTACGCGGTCAACGCGGGCGGCGCCGGGAGCGTCGGCGTTCACGAGACGAAGTCGACGGGGAACGTCATGGCGTACGCCCCGGTCTCCGGCACCGACTGGGTCGTCGTCGAGACGCGGCCCACCGAGTCGGCGTACGCGCTCAGCGACACGGTGACGCAGGGCTTCCTGATTCTGACGGGAATCGCGCTCGGCGGCTTCCTGCTCGTCGGCGCGACGATGGGGCGGACGACGGCGCGGACGCTCCGGCGGCTCCGTGACCGCGCGACGGCGCTCGCGAACGGCGAAACCGACGACGTCGCCGGCGGCGAGACGGGCCGCATCGACGAGGTCGGGCAGGTCCAGACGGCGTTCGGCGACGTCGCCTCGTACCTCTCGACGGCGTCCGCGCAGGCCGACGCCGTCGCGAACAACGACTTCGACGCGGACGTGCTCGACGAGGACGTCCCGGGTCGGCTCGGCGCGTCGCTCGCGTCGATGCGGGCGGACCTGTCGTCGCTCATCGCGGAGATGGAGGAGACCAACGAGACGCTGCAGCGCGACGCCGAGTCGTTCGACCGGGCGATGCAGCGCGCCGCAGACGGCGACCTCACCGTCCGGATGGGCGGCGCGGACCACGAGACGATGACTGACGTCGCCGACGCCTTCGACGAGATGCTCACGGAGCTGGAAGCGACGGTCGGCCACGTCGACCGCGTCGCCGAGGAGGTCGCGGAGGCCAGCGTCGAAGCCGAACAGGGCGTCGCCGAGGTCGAACGCGCCGGCGAGGAGGTCGCCTCCTCGACGGAGGAGATTTCGGCGGGCGCCGGCTCCCAGTCCGAGCGGCTCACCGAGGTCAACAACGAGATGTCGGAGCTGTCGGCGGCCGTCGAGGAGGTCGCCGCGACCGCCGACGAGGTCGCCTCGCTGTCCGAGAGCGCCGCCGAGACCGGCGTCGAGGGGGAAGAACTCGCCGACCAGGCGCTCGACGAGATGAGCGAAATCGAGGACGCGGCGGTCGACACCGTCGAAACCGTCGACAGCCTCGACTCGCAGATCGCAGAAATCGGCGAGATCGTCGACCTCATCGACGGCATCGCCGAGCAGACCAACACGCTGGCGCTGAACGCCTCCATCGAGGCGGCCCGCGCCGGCGCCGAGGGCGACGGCTTCGCGGTCGTCGCCGAGGAGGTGAAGTCGCTCGCGACGGAGACCCGCGAGGCGACTCAGCGCATCGCCGACCTCATCGAGCGCGTCGAGGCGTCCAGCGACGAGGCCGTCGACGACATCGAGGGGATGCGTTCGAGAATCGAGGACGGCGCCGAAACCGTCGAAACCGGGCTCGGCGCCCTGTCGAACGTCGTCGAGCGCGTCGAGGAGGCGAACGACGGCGTGCAGTCCATCAGCACCGCCGCCGACGACCAGGCGGCCTCGACCGAGGAGGTCGTCACGATGACCGAGGAGGTCGCGACGGTGAGCGAGGAGACCGCCTCCGAGGCGCAGACCGTCTCCGCGGCCGCCGAAGAGCAGGCCGCCTCGCTGAGTCAGGTGAGCGAGGAGGTCGACCGGGTCGCCCGGCGCGCCGGCGCGCTCCGCGAACTCACCCGGCAGTTCGAGGCTGACGCCGCCGGCGCCGACGACATCGACGACCTCGTCGACGGCGACATCGACGGCGGCGCGGACGTGCCGGACGGAACCGGCGAAACCGCCTTCGACTTCGACGGCGACACCTCCGCCGCGGCGACCGACGGCGGCGCAGACGACCGCGGCCGGTAACCGACGCGGACGCGGCCGAAACCGCGGCCGACGCTGACCGCGGCCGGAACTGCGGCCGCGACCGCGACGACGACCCGGATTTTCGCGGACCGACGAACCGCTGCGCTCCGAGCGGTCAGTGTTCCGCGTCGTAGCGGCGGACGAGTTCGGCGACGTACCAGAACTTCAGCAGCATCGACGCGGCGCCGGCGGCGGCCGCCCGAATCGGCCGGCGTCGGGCGGCGGCGACGAGCGCGTAGCCGGACGCCGGGACGTTCAGGAGGTTCAGGACGTTCGGGTAGGAGGCGTCGAACAGGCCGGCGTCCGACTCCGCCGTCCACCAGCGCTCGGCGAGCACCACGCGCGTCATCCACGCGTCGTCCGTCTCGGGCGGCGAGAACAGGAACGGGTTCAGCAGCGTGAACGCGACCGCGGCGACCGCCAGCCGCCAGCGCTGCCGATACACGGCGTACAGCAGCACCGGCAGCACGAGCACCCGGCTCCAGCCGCTCTTCGGGTTCGCGTGCCGCTGCCAGAACGTCTCCTCCAGGTCGGCGAGCGTGCGCACGAGCGGCGGCTTCGCCGGCCAGCACAATAGTCGTTCGTCACGGCGCGCCGGCAGGACCGTCGGCTGCGACGGTCGCGTCGGGGGCGTCTGCGGTCAGGGTTCCGGGCGGGCACCGAGCGTCAGGTCGACCGTCGTGGCGGCGTCGCTGCGGCGGACGCGGACCGGAATCGTCTCGCCCGGCGACGTGCGGAGCGCGAGGACGTTCGAGAGGTCCGCCTGCGTCTCCACGTCGCGGCCGGCCATGCCGACGATGACGTCGCCGCCGGTCGGGACGCGGACGCCGTCGACGACGTCGGTGCCGTCGCTGCCGCGGAGGACGCCGGCGGACGGGCCGCCGTCTGCGACCTGCGTGACGACGACGCCGCCGACGTCTTCGAGTCCGTAGGCGGCCGCGACGGTCGGCGACACCTCCAGCAGCCGGACGCCCATGTAGGAGTGGTCGTAGTCGCCGTCGGCGGCGAGCGCCGGGACGACGCGCTTGGCGAGCGCCGCGGAGATGGCGAACCCGATGTTCTCGCCGCCGGCGGAGTTGACGACACCGGCGACGCTGCCGGCCATGGTGACGAGCGGCCCGCCGCTGTTCCCGGGGTTGAGCGCGGCGTCCGTCTGCACCGCGTCGGCGATCTGGAAGTCGTTCGGGCCGGGGAGCAGGCGGTCGACGCCGCTGATGACGCCCGAAGACGCCGAGCCGTCGTAGCCGTACGGCGTCCCGATGGCGAGCACGTCGGTGCCGACGGGCGGCTCCGGGGACGTGTCGACCCAGCCGAGCGGCGTCGCGGACGCGGGGCGGTCCGCCGGCGAGAGCACCGCGAGGTCGCTGTAGGCGTCGGTGCCGACGACGTCGGCGTCGCGCCACACGTTCCCGTGGAACCGGAGTTTCACGCGGCTGGCGCCCGCGACGACGTGCTGGTTCGTGACGACGCCGTCGTCGGTGACGAACCCGGAGCCGTTGGCGAGCGGCCCGGAGTCGTCGTACACGCGGACGCCGACGACGGACGGGACGACGCGGTCGTACACGGCCGCGGTCGCCGAGTCGTCGACGTCTGCGCCGCTGACCGGGGCGCCTGAGCCGGTTCGGCCGCCGATTCGCACGCATCCCGCCGCGCCGGCGGCGCCGGCCGCGCCGACGGCCGCGAGGAACTCGCGTCTGGAAGGCATACCCGTCGGTTCGCCGCGCCGTGGTTAACTCCGGCGCTCGCGGCCGCGGCCGTCGGCGGGGGCGCGTCGCCCGCCTGCGGACCCGGCAGGCCTTTGGCCGGCGGGCGGCTAGCCGCGGCCATGAGTCTCGACGTCGCGCCGCCGGACCCGCCGACGCTGAACACGGTCGACCCCAGCGAGTACGACGACACCGAGGTCGGCGGCGACGAGTACCACCGCGCCGACCTCGAGGAGTTCCTCCGCGACGGCGCGTGGGAAGAGGCGTTCGAGCAGTGGGCCGCCACCGCCGCCGTCGACGAGACGGAGTGGCGAATCGTCGAGGACCTCGGGCTCGTCGAGCGGTTCGACTTCTTCTGGGACGACTTCGCGGACCGCGTCGGCTACCACGCGCCCGGCATCCCGGAGGACTGGAAGGAGCGCGACCTCCACCCGGACCTGGAGCGGTGGTCGCAGGTGTCCGCCATCAACGCCGGCCTCACCGAGTTCGGCCAGGAGGTCTGTGAGGTGCTGAAAGCCGACTACGTCGACTGGGAGAGCGAGTTCGAAGCGCCCGACGACCTCCCCGACTTCTGAGGTGACTCGGCGGCGCCGAGAACCGCCGGTACCGATTTACCGCCACGGCACACAGTGGCACGCATGGTCTCGGAGACGGAGCGCGACGACATGACCTGGTACCAGTGTGACGCCTGCGGCCTGCTGTTCGACGACCGAACCGACGCGAAACAGCACGAGGAGAACTGCGACGCCGAGGACCCCTCCTACCTGCAGTAGCGCCGGCGAACCGGATGCGGCGACGTTGTCGGCCGCCGCGGACCGACGGCAGTAGTCGCCGTTTCGAGTTCGGCACCTGACTCCGACTGCGCGCTCGCACCGACCGTCACGCCTCGTCGCCGTGCCGCACCGTCAACACCGGCGCGTCCGCGGTTCTGACGACGCGTTCGGTGACGCTGCCGAGCAGGAAGCGGTTCAGGCCCTCGCGGCCGTGCGTCGCCATCACGACCAGGTCGATTCCGAACTCGTCGACGTAGTCGACGATGGTCCGGTACGGGTCGCCCTGCAGGACCTCGGTGACGACGTCGACGCCGGCGGCGACGTCGTCCGCGACGTCGTCCGTGACCCGTTCGCCCTCCTCGACCAGTACGTCGACGGCGCCCTCCGGCCCGGTCATGACGCTGTCGAGGTTCGTGTCCGCCACGTACAGCACGTGGACGGTCGCGTCGAACGCCTCCGCCAGCCGGTTCGCGTGCGGAATCGCCGCGTCCACGCCGGTGCTCCCGTCGGCCGGCAGCAGGATGTCGTCGTACACGCCGACACCATCGACGGGGGGCGGCCTGTGTTTTTCGGCCGGCGGAGCGCACCGCAGTCAGAACCGATAGGCGAAGCGGGCAGACGGGCGGACAGAGCGGACGGCACGGCGGGCCACGGAAGCGACGTCGTCGCGCGAGCGGAACAGGAGCGCGAGCGGAACAGGAGCGCGAGCGGAACAGGAGCGCGAGCGGAACAGGAGCGCGAGCGGAACAGGAGCGCGAGCGGAACAGGAGCGCGAGCGGAACAGGAGCGCGAGCGGAACAGGAGCGCGAGCGGAACAGAAGGCCCTGTTGAAACCCTCAAAAGTGATACAAACTTCGTGCTGAGTACGGAGGTTCGACGCACCACAGCGGCTTCCTCCCTTCCGTGCCGGAGATGTTGAACAGGTCGCTGAGTCGGTGAATCAACTGTTTCGGGTTCGCTGGATGCGCCGTCAGGACTCGCGCCACTTGTGGCCGCACTCGACGCAGGTGAACAGCCGGACTTCGTAGGAGCCGCCCGGCTTCGGCAGCATCTCGTAGTCGGCCCGGTCGCTGTCGCAGTCGTCCGCCGGACAGGGCTCCTGTACGGTCTCGGTGGACCCCTGGGTCGCGTCGGCCACGGCGGGTGCCCCGTCGTCCCGCTGTCCGTCCAGGGTCGTCATCGACGCTTCTGCGTGTGAGTCCCGCGGCTCCTCGTGCTCACAGGAGCGGCACACCCACGTGTCGCCCTCCGTGTGCATCACCGAACCACACTCGTCGCAGAACTGCATACGAAATGGGAACACGCGGTGGTCGGATATATGTGTTAACTTCCGATTCGTCGCGGATTTCGGGCAGCGCTCGTGCAGACTGCTGTCGGAGGGTATCGGAACGGCAGTGAACGGCGGCGAGAAGAAGTGACACGGAGGACGTGAGTCCGGGCGCGCCTAGCCTTCCATTCCACCGAAGGAGAGCCCTTCTTCGATGTAGCGCTGGGCGAACAGGTACACCAGCATGATCGGGAGCGCGAACGTCAGCGCGAACGCCGCGAACCGGGCCCACGGGATGGAGTACCGGCCGACGATGCCGAACAGCCCGACGGGCAGCGTGTACTTGTCCGTCGACAGCAGCAGTTGGGCGACGATGAACTCCGTCCAGCCGGTGAGGAACGTGAAGATGAACACGGTCGCGAGCCCCGGCTTCGACAGCGGGAGGATGACCTCCCAGACGACGCGCCACGACGGCGCGCCGTCCATCAGGGCGGCCTCCTCGTACGACGTCGGAATGTTGTCCATGTACGTCTTGAGCAGCCACGTGTTGAACGGGACCGCCGTCGCGGCGTAGTACGCGGCCAGCGCGAGCTTGTTGTTCGTCAGGCCGAACTGGACGAACAGGGCGTACAGCGCGATGAGCGCCGCGATGCCGAGTCCGCCGCCGACCTGCGTGAACAGGACGTAGCCGTACAGGATTTTCGACCGCATGATGAACTGGCGGCGCGAGAGCGCGTACGCCGCCGGGACGACGACGCACATCGCCAGAATCACGGTCGGAATCGCGACCGTCATGCTGTTCCAGAGGAACAGCGGGAACTGCGAGCAGCCGGTGTCGAACTGTGCGCAGTTCACGGCGGACGACACGGCCGGCGTCGTCACCGTGACGCGGTAGCCGAGCGCGCCGACGCCGACCTGGAACGACGGAATCTCGAAGCCGCCGATGACCCACCGGTAGGCGTCGAGCGACGGGTCGGTCGGGACGAGCGTGAATCCGTCCGTGGAGAACAGCGAGGAGTCGCCGGGGTTCAGCGACGCCAGGAACACCCAGTACAGCGGGAACAGCAGGGCGCTCACGACGCCGAGCGCGCCGGCAGTGGCGACGACGCGGCGGAGCAGTTCGCCGGGCGACACCTCGCCGGTCGCGAGGCCGACGGCGACGTAGCGGAGTTCGCGGGCCGCGCGGCCGGGGGCGGTGGCGACGCGGCGCAGGTCGGCGACGACGCGGCCGGTGATGCCGCCGCTCATGCGTCGTCCACCCCCTCAGCGAGCCGGCCCTTCCAGACGTTCAGGAACATGAACGCACCGATGAACAGCAGCGTGACGACCATGATGGCGGCGCCCTTCCCCCACTTGTCGAACCGGAACGCCTCTTTGTAGCCGTACACGAGCAGCAGCTGGTTGGTGCGTCCGGGGCCGCCGTCGTTGAACACGAACGGGATGAGGAACTGCTGGAACGACGCGGCCGCGGTCAGGATGGACGCGAACAGCACGGGCCGCTTGATGGCCGGCAGCGTCACGTGCACGAACCGGTGGAGGTAGCCGGCGCCGTCGACTTTCGCGGCGTCGTGCAGCTCCTCGGGGACGCCCTGGAGCGCGCTCACGATGATGATGACCATGAACGGGTACGCCAGCCACACCTCGGTGACGACGTAGGCGGCGAAGGCGGTCCACTCGCCGGAGAGCCAGCCGACGGCGCCGAAGCCGGCGGCGGCGAGCACCTGGTTCGCGAGCCCGAAGTTCGCGGAGCTGAAGATGCCCTGCCAGATGGTGATGGTGAAGATGGCGGGCAGCCCCATCGGGACGATGATGAGCGACCGGTAGACGCGGCGGCCGACGACGAACCGGCTCGTCAGGACGAGCGCGACGCCGATCGCGAGCCCGATCTTGGAGGTGACGCTGACCGCGACGAACAGCCACGTCTTCCCCATCGAGTACCAGAACAGCGGGTCGCCGAGCACTTCGGCGTAGTTCTGGAGGCCGACGAACTGCATGTTGCCGGCGAAAATCGTCGTCGGCCCGGCGTTCGTGAACGACAGGTACACCGAGTACGCGATGGGGTAAAACAGGAACGCGGCGAACAGGAACAGCCCCGGCAGGACGAGCAGCAGCGGCAGGTCGTCCTTGTCGAAGACGTCCCCGGCGAGGGTTTCGAGCCGTTCGACCGCAGAGAGCCCAGTGGTCATGGCCTTACTCCCAGGCGGAGGTGATCTGCTCGGTCGCGGTTTCGAGCGCCGGCTTCACGTCCTTGTTGCCGGTCATGATGCTCTGAATCGCGCTCTTGACCGGGTCCCAGACGTCGGCCATCTTCGGCGCCGTCGGCGTCGGCGTCCCCTGCTGGACGGCCTTCGAGTAGCCCTTGACGGTCGCCGGCAGGTCGTCGGAGCCGGTGAGCGACGTGTGAACCGGGACGTAGCCGTGGTCGTTCGCAAGCCCCTTCAGGACGGACGTGTTCGTCGTGTACCACTGCGCGAAGTCGCGGGCGGCGGTGGCGGCTTCGGGGTCGCTGCCCATCCGCGTAGTGAAGTACAGCATCTTCACGCCGGTGAACGGCGCGGGCGCGTCGCCGCCGACCGTCGGGAAGCCGTCGACGCCGACGGGGACGTTCCCCTTGACGGTGCCGACGAACCACGGACCGTTGATTGCGAACGGGGCGTTGCCGTCGGCGAACGCGGCGGCCTGCGCGTTGTACTTGACGGAGTCGGGCGAGTACTTGTAGAGGCGGTCGCGGATGAGCTTGAACGCCTCGACGGTGCTGTCGTTCGTCAGGCCGAGTTCGTCGTTCTCCTCGTCGTAGTAGAAGCCGCCGAGCGCGTGCACCCACGCCGAGCAGAAGTAGGGGTTCATCGGGTAGGAGAGCCCGTACTTCCCGTTCGCCGGGTCGTGATGGTCTTTCATGACCTGCTCCATCTCGTCGAGCGTCTTCGGCGCGCCGTCGACGAGGTCGGTGTTGTAGACGAGCCCGACGGTTTCGGCGGCGTACGGCAGCCCGTACAGCCCGCCCTTGTACTTCACCGCGTCGACGGCGGTGCCGGTGTACTCCTCGGAGGGCGTGATGTCGAGCGAGCCGGACTGGTCGCTGAGGAAGCCGTTCTCGGAGTAGCGGCCGACCCAGTCGTGCGCCCAGTCGAACGTGTGCGGGCCGTTGCCGGCCGGAATGGTCGCGGTCGTCTTCTTTTCGAGGTCGGAGATCTTCGACAGCGCCACCGTGTTCGGCGACGACTCCTCGTACGTGGCGACGTTCGACTTCAGGGTCTCCTGCGGCCCTTCCGAGCGCGCGTGCCACAGCGACGCCTTCGCCCCGGTGTCGGTCGGGGTCGACGAGTCGCCGGCGTCGTCGCTCGACCCGGTGGGCGTCTGGTCGCCGCCGGAGCTGACGTTGACACAGCCAGCGAGCGTTCCAACCGCGGCGATACTGCCGATCTGCTTCACGACTTGTCTGCGGTCATGCACCATCGTCGTAATCTATTACGAGATATTTCCTTACCTATTTAATAGTTAGGGATGTTCGTGACGTTTCTCGTCGACGGAACGACCGAAATCGAACGTTTTCGGGGCTCGAGCCGTCTAATACCGCCGAAATACCGCGGCGAAAATTTGCTATGAAATTTCGCCTCACAGATTCGTCAGAAGGAGAAAGAACTATACTGCGCCAAACGCCCACACACGTTCATGGGAGACCTCCGGCTCGACTCACTCCGCAAGGAGTTCGACCGCGGCGACATCGTCGCCGTCGACGACCTCGATTTACACATCGAAGACGGCGAGTTCGTCACGCTCGTCGGCCCGTCAGGCTGCGGGAAGACCACGACGCTCCGCATGATCGCCGGGCTCGAAACGCCGACGGGCGGCACCATCAAAATCGACGGCGAGGACGTGACGGACACGCACGCGAAACACCGCGACGTCGCCATGGTGTTCCAGAACTACGCGCTGTACCCGCACAAGACCGTCATGGAGAACATGGCGTTCGGCCTCCGGATGAGCACCGACCTCACGAAGGAGGAGCGGCGCGAGCGCGTCAGCGAGACCGCCGAGATGATGGGCATCGAGGAGCTGCTCGACGACAAGCCGGACGAGCTGTCCGGCGGGCAGAAACAGCGCGTGGCGCTCGGCCGCGCCATCGTCCGCGAACCCGACGTGTTCCTGTTCGACGAGCCGCTGTCGAACCTCGACGCGAAGCTCCGCACGACGATGCGGACCGAGATTCAGCGGCTCCAGAACGAACTCGGCATCACCGCCGTCTACGTCACCCACGACCAGGAGGAGGCGATGACGATGGGCGACCGCATCGTCATCCTCAACCACGGCGACCTCCAGCAGGTCGACGAGCCGACCGCGGTGTACCGGAACCCGGTGAACCGGTTCGTCGGCGGCTTCATCGGCAGCCCGTCGATGAACTTCCTCGACGTCACCGTCTCCGGCGCGGGCGTCCTCGACGGCGTCGACGACCCGTTCAGCTACCGGCTCTCGGACGCGAAGGCCGCGCCGCTCGAAACGGACGACCGGCTCACGCTCGGCGTCCGCCCCGAGGACGTCCACCCCGCCGACCCCGAAGACGACCACGCCGTCACCGCGACCGTGGAAGTCGTCGAACCCATCGGCTCCGACAACTACCTCCACCTCGACGTCGCCGACGAGTTCATCGCCCGCGTCCCCGCCGACGTCGACCCCGACCCGGGCGACTCCATCACCGTCGCGTTCGACGAAGACCGCCTCCACCTGTTCGACAGCGCCACCGGCGAGGCGCTCACCGAACCCGCCGAGCCGGCCGCGACGGTCTGACCAGGCGGCCGCAACGCCGCGGCGACGACGCTTCTCCACCGCCCTCACGCCGAATCCGAACAGAGCCGGAGCTACGGCTAAACCGAGCCTGAATCCGGGTTCGAGCCGCGGATTCGAAACGCAGCCGCGACGGCGACCGCGACGGCGACGCGGCCTCCGCGGGTTCCGCGGACTTAGTTCGTGACTCGCTCGGAGACCGCGGCGGGCCGGGCGCGCAGTGCGGCGAGCGTGGCGAGCCGAATCGCGTGCGGCCAGCCGAGCGGCGTCGCGCTGTCCGGCGTGCCGTCGTCGAACACCTGCTCGGGGAGGTAGCCGTTGGCGGTCGCGAGCGGGCCGTCGGTCCCGACGTCGTCGAGCAGCGATTCGGCGCGGCGCTCCAGCCGGTCGGCGCGGTCGTCGCCGGCGTCCCGGAGCAGCGCCGCGAGCGTCGCGGCGGCGTGTGCGCCCCACGCGGTGGAGACGGTCCAGATTTTCTCGGCCGGCTGTTCGCGGCGCCGCCACTCGTCGCCCTCGTACCGGACGAGGCCGCCCACGGCCGGGGACGGGTCGCGGCGAAGCCCGTCGACGGTCCCCTCGATGTGTGAGACCAGGCGGTCGCGGCGCGCCGCGTCGACGTCGCCGACGGCGGCGTACGCCTCGTGTGCGGCGGCGAGCGACAGCGCGGCCGAGTCGTACCGCTCGTCGAGCGCGCCGTCGTCCAGCCGGAGCGCGTAGACGCCGCGGTCGGCCACCCAGAGGTCGTCGAGCGCGTCGTACACGCGGTCGGCTTGCGTGCGCGCGTGGGCGGTGACGTCGTCCGGGAGCGGCGCGGCCGCGGCCGCGCTGTACGCTTCGAGGAACGTCGCGGCGGTGTGCGTGAACCGCCCCGTCATGTTCTCCCAGGCGTTCTGACACGACACCGGGAGGCCGTCGGCGGCGAGCGTGTCGTCGAGGCTGTCGACGGCCGTCACCAGCGCGTCCTCGATGTCCGACGCGAGGTCGGGCGGCGCGTCCGGCAGGTAGTCCGCGAGGAACGCGACGACGCTGCCCGTCTGGTCCGCCTGGTAGTCAGCGTCGTCGCCGCCCTCGATGCGGGCGTTCGCCCAGCCGGGGGCGAGCCGGCCGTCGTGCGGCCAGACGCGGTGCGGCCAGGAGCCGTCCGCGCGCTGCGTGTCGAGGTAGCCGCGGGCGCTGCGGGCGTGCCAGTCGTCGAGCGGGAGGTCGAAGGCCTCGGCGGCGTCCCGGAGGAACCCGGAGATTTCGGCGTCGTCGCGGAACCAGGTGTAGCCGTAGCCGCCGGAGTACGCGTAGAAGGGGTCGAAGTCGGGGCCGGCGATGCGGCGGCCGCTCGGCGCGGACAGCAGTCCGAGGACGCGCAGGTCGGCGACGACGGCGTCGCGGTCCGGCGTGTCGTCCGGGACGGCGACGCGGCGGTCTTCGGCGGCGGCGACGAACGCGGCGGCGTCGTCGAACCGGGCGAGCTTCGCGTCGACGGCGTCGACGGCGGCCTCGCGCGGCGTGTCGGTGACGTCGGTGAGGAGCGTACAGAGCGTCGCGCCGCCGTCGGCGTCGACTTCGACCACGACGTCGCCGCTGAGCCGGCCCTCCTCGTAGCGGCCGTCGGCGACGGGCCGCGGGTGCGTCACCGGGTCGTCGCCGAGCAGTTCCGCGAACTGCGCCGGGGTCTGCCCGGTGACCGCCTCGAACGGCCGGGTGCTCGCGAGGTAGTCGTGTTCGTCGGCGTGGTACACCTCGACGCTGCGGTCGTGCCGGAGCTGCCCGATCTGGGTCTCCTGCCGGTCGGGCGCGAGCCCGTAGTAGGCGACGACGGTGCAGTCGAGCTCCGTCTCGAACCGGGTGAGGTGTGCGGCGTCCACCGCGAGGTCGTACTGGGTCACGTCGCCCTCGGGGAGCGCGTGTTCGGTGACGACGAGGTCGGTGTCGGCGTGGTAGTGCTGGGTCGCGTCGGCGTCGTCGAGCCAGCGGAGGCGGCCGTCCGTCCGGACCGCGAACCGCGAGCGTTCGATTCCGTTCAGGCCGACCAGCGGGTAGCTGTAGTCGCGGACGCGGCCGCTGGCGCCGACGTGGACGAGCCGGCCGCGCTGCCCGGTGAGCAACCCGGCCGTGCTGCGGCGCTCGCCCGGGAACCGCGTGGCGGCGTCCCGGTGCCGCTTGTAGTCGTCGAGGGCGTCGCGAAGCTGCATCACGAACGCGGAGGGAACACGTCGCTATAAAATTTGGTATACTATTAGTTCACAGATTCACCGAAAGGGGAACGGTCAAGTAGTCCGGGGCCACGCCACACCGTATGCGACACCCCGGCCCGCCGCGATTCACGTCGGTCGGCGAGCCCGTCGAACTCGCCCCGCGTGCGCCAGACCCGGACGCCGACTACACCTGGACCGTCGCCGACGCGCCCGACGGCGTCGCCGCCTCCGTGCCCGACGACCCGGTCGTCGAGTTCGCGCCCGCCGAGCCGGGGACGTACCGGCTCCGACTCGACGGCCCGACCCGGTCGTTCACCCAGACCGTCCGGGTCTTCCCCGACGAACGCCGACCCGCCCGGTTCGAACTCCACGTCGACGACCTGCCGGTGCCCGCCTCGGAGCTCGAATCGCTGTGTCTCGTCTCTCACTTCAACGAACGGCTCGTCGGCGCCGACCGCCCCGTCCGCGAGGGCGACACGTGGGCGTTCGAAACCGAGTTGCCGCCCGGCCACTACCCGTACGGCTTCTGCATCGACGACGACCTCCACGACCAGGTGCGCGACGACCTCACCGTCCCCGGCCCGGGCCGCCCCCGCGTCCGGCTCGACGCGACGGTCGACGGCGACCACGTCGTCGTCACGGCGGAGCCGTCGGCGGCCGTCGACAGCGACCGCGGCGACGACGACGTCGACGTGGAGTTCTTCGTGGACGACCGGGACTCGCTGCCGGCCGACGCGGCGACCGTCGACGGCCGGACGCTCCGCGTCCCCGTCGACGAGGCGCCCGACCGGCTCCGCGTCCACGGCGTCGCGGTCGGTGAGCGCCACAGCGTCGCCGACACCGTCGACGTCCGCCCCGGCGACGAGTCGACCGGGAGCGAGTCGTCGGTCGTCCGGCCGAACGACCCGCCGGAGTGGGCGGCGTCACCGACCGTGTACGAGATATTCGTGCGGTCATTCGCCGGCGAGACGCCCGACACGACGTTCGCGGAACTGGAGCGGCGCGTCCCGTACCTGGAGTCGCTCGGCGTCGACTGCGTCTGGCTCACCCCGGTGTTGGAGAGCCCGACGACGCACGGCTACCACGTCACGAACTACTTCGAGACCGCCTCGGACCTCGGCTCCCGCGCGGGGTTCGAGTCGTTCGTCGACGCCTGCCACGACGCCGGCATCCGCGTCGTGTTCGACCTCGTCATCAACCACACCTCCCGCGACCACCCGTTCTTCCAGTTCTTCGCCGCCGGCGTCGACGACTACGACGACTACTACCTGCCGCGCGACAACGACGTCGGCGCACAGTACTACTTCGACTGGACGCACATCCCGAACCTGAACTTCGGGTCGCTCGCCGTCCGCGACTGGCTGCTCGACGTCGTCGACGAGTGGAGCGGCGTCGTGGACGGCTTCCGCTGCGACGTCGCGTGGGGCGTCCCGCACGGCTTCTGGAAGGAGGTCCACGACCGCACCCCCGCGGACTTCCTGCTGCTCGACGAGACGATTCCGCGCGACCCGGCGTACCACGAGTCCGAGTTCCACATGCACTACGACACGACGCTGTACGGGGCGCTCCGGGACGTCGGCGCCGGCGACGAACCCGCCGACGCCGTGCTCGACGCCGTCGAGGACGCCCGCGCCGTCGGCTTCCCGGACGGCGCCGTCCACCTGCGCTACGTCGAGAACCACGACGAGGACCGCTACCTCGACGAGTGCGGCGCCGCGCCGCTCCGCGCCGCCGCGGCGACGCCGTTCGTCCTCCCGGGCGCGCCGATGATTTACTACGGCCAGGAGCGCGGCATGACCGAGTACCGCGGCCCGATGGCGTGGCACGACGGCGACACCGACCTCACCGAGTTCCACCGCGACCTCGGCGCGCTGCGCGACGACCACGACGTGCTCCGCGACGGCGACGTCGAACGCATCGACTACGACGCGCCGGATTCGGCGGTGGCGTTCGCCCGCGACGACGGCGACGACCGGGTCGTCGTCGCGCTGAACTTCGCCGCGGACGCCGCGTCGGTCACGCTGCCGGAGCCGGTCGACGGCACCGACCTGTTGAGCGGCGACGACGTCGCGACCGGCGAGCGGTCAGTCGCCGTTTCCGACGCCGTAGTCCTCCGAACCGAGTAATTAAGGCGGCCGTCCGCCCTACACTCCCGTAATGGACGACGGCTCCCTCTCCGAGTTACTGGGCCGGCTCGGGCTCTCCGAGAAGGAAATCGACACGTATCTGACGCTGCTCGAACACGGCGAAGCGAAAGCCAGCGACGTCGCCGACGACGCCGGCGTCTCCAAGCGGTACGTCTACTCCATCAGCGAGAAGCTCGAAGAGCGCGGCTTCGTCGAGGTGAACGACCACGTCGTGCCGACGACCATCCGCGCGAACCCGCCGGGCGAGGTCGTCGAGACGCTCACCGACCAGGTCGAGTCGATGCAGCCCGCCCTCGAAGAGCGCTACTCTGCGGCGGCCCCCGAGTCCGAGCAGTTCGAGGTCATCAAGGCGCGCGTCACGGTGCTGAAACGCATCTCCGAACGCATCGCCACCGCCGACGAGGAGGTGACGCTGTCGATTCCCGCCGCCCACCTCGACGAGGTCGCAGACGCCCTCCGCGCCGCCGTGGAGCGCGGCGCCACCGCCCTGCTCGTCGTCACGAACGTGGAAGACCCGGAGTCGTACGACTTCGACGGGCTGGCGCACGCCGTCCGCGCGTGGCGCGAGCCGATGCCGACGATGCTGACCGTCGACCGGCGCTCCGGGCTGGTCGCGCCCGCCGAGATGGTCGCCCGGTCGAACAGCGGCAAGCGCGCCATCGCGTTCACCCAACAGCAGCTCGCCCCGGTCATCGTCGGCTCGTTCTTCGGGAACTACTGGCCGATGGCGGACGAGGTGTTCGTCGCCGACCCCGAGCCGCTCCCGGCGACGTACACGGACTTCCGCGCCGCCATCCTCCAGAGCGCGCTCCACCTCCGGCAGGAGACCGAGATAGTCGCCCGCGTCGCGGGGTCGTGGGTCGGCGACGGCAGCGACGTCACCCTCACCGGCGCGGTGACCGGCGTCCGGCAGGGACTCGTCGAGCCGCGGAACAACACGTTCCCCGTCGAGAACTCGCTGCTCGTCGACGTCGACGGCGAAACCGTGAGCGTCGGCGGGAAGGGCGCGTTCGTCGAGGACGTCGAAGCCGAACGCGTGACGCTCGAACCGGCCGAGTAGCCGACGGCGGACGCGGAACGGCTCGCGACGCCCGGCCCCGAGTGCTGTTCACAGCACGCCGCCCGAGGTCAGTCGACCCGCATCTCGGAGAAGAACGCCGCGGCGGTACAGGCCGTGAGCACGGCGAGCGCCAGCAGCGTTCCGCCGACCGCGCCGGCGTCGACGGAGCCGACGAACCCGGCCTGCATCGCGACCTGGAGCGGGTAGTGGCCGGGGAGGAGCCGGGCGAGCGCGGGCGCGTCGGTCGCCAGCGGGTTCTGGAAGACGAACAGGTCGATCATCGACCCGAACAGGACGAGGTAGACGCCGAGCAGCCGGCTCAACAGGACGCCGGCGAGCGCGCCGACCATCCCGTAGACGAGCGCGGTGAGCGCCGTGCCGACGACGAACCACGGCAGGTGCGCCGGGTCGAACGCGGTGAGCATCACGGCGACAGAGACGCCGGTCGCGACGGCGGTCACGCCGACGAGCAGGCCGAGTCGAGCGAGCACGACCTGGTGAGCGCGGTAGCCGGCGGCGACGAGCCGGGCGTCGGCCGCCGCGGCGGAGTGCATCACGAACAGCCCCGTGATGCCGGTGAGCAGCGCCGCGGTCATCGGCGTGGTGAACGCCGGGAACGCCTGCTTCAGCGGCGTGGCTACGGTGGTGCCGGAGACGTGAACGACGGCGGTTCCGGCGGGCGCGACCGCGGTGAACACGTAGATGACGTACGCCGGGGCGACGACCAGCAGGGCGAGCAGCAGCGGCGTGCGGCGGAGTTCGGCCGCGCCGCTCCGCACCGCCGCGCCGATTCGGGTCACCGCGCACCTCCGCGTCCCCCGCCGGTTCCGGCGCCGGTCGCGCGGCCGTACGCGGCGAACGCGAGGACGAGCAGCGCCGCGACCCAGCCGACCGCGGGGACGAGGTGGGACGCGGGGAGCGCGCCGTCGAGCACCGCCGCCGTGAACAGTTCGTGCGGGTGGTACAGCGGGACGAAGTCGGTGACGCCGACCGCCCCGACGACCGGGAGCGACATCGACGCTTCGACGGGGAACAGCCCCGAGGAGAGCGCGTTGTCGATGTCCGCCACGAACACGAGGATGATCGACCCTTCGAGTTCCTTCGGGACGAGCGACCCGATGACGACGCCGAGCAGGCCGTAGACGAGCGCCGCGAGGACGAGCGCGGCGAACGCCTCAGCCGGTGAGGCGACCTGTTCGTGGAGGCTGAACGCGCCGAACGCGACCGCGGCTCCGGCGAGCGCGAGCAGGCACATCGTCAGCAGCCGGGTCGTCAGCATCGCCCAGCGCGGGAACCCGGCGACAGCGGCGCGCTCGTCGCCGCCGCGGGCGCTGATGACCTGGAAGAGCCCGACCAGCCCGGCGAGGAACGCGACGGAGAACAGCGCGCCGGTCATGCGGCCGACGGTGGCCGGCGCCGCGCCGAGCGTCGGGAGCCGCGGGAACGACGCGACCGCCGTGGCGTACAGTTCGATGACGACCGGCGGCAGGACGAGCAGCATCACGAGCGTGAGCGGCTGGCGGGCCAGTTCGGTCAGCCGGAGCCGCGTCCCGGTGACGAGCCGCCCCACGTCACGTCGCCTCCGTTGGCTCCGTCGTCTCGGCTGGCTCCGCCGTCTCCGCCTCCGTCGCCTGCTCGCGGGGCTCGCCGTCCCGCTGTCCGTGCGCCGTCGACCGGGCCTCCTGGGGCGGACTGTCCTGTTCGCTGAGCGTCCCGTCTTCGAGTTCGAGGATGCGGTCGAACCGCTCGCGTTCGCTGATGAGGTGGGAGATGACCGCGATGGCGACGCCGTCGTCGACGAGCGACTCGGTGAGCTCCCAGAACGCGAGGTACGTCTCCCAGTCGAAGCCGGTGTACGGCTCGTCGAGCAACAGCACGTCGGGGTCGTGGAGGAGCGCCACCGCGAGGTTGACTTTCTGCCGGTTCCCGCCCGAGAGGTGGTCGATTCGGTAGTCGAGGAACCGGGCGAAGTCGAGCCGCTCGGCCAGTTCGTCTCGGCGCTCGGCGACCCGCTCGTCGGAGAGTCCGTAGGCCTCCCCGAACAGGTCGAACGTCTCGCTGACGGTGAGCCGGTCGTACAGCAGCGACTCCTGCGGGCACCAGCCGACGTCCGCCTCGCGGGTGACGTCGCCGGCGTCGGGGCGGAGCGTCCCGACGAGCAGCTTCATCAGCGTCGACTTCCCGGAGCCGTTGCCGCCGACGATGCCGACGATCTCCCCCTCCGAGAGCGCGACGTCCGCGCCGGTGAGCACCTCGACGGTCTGGCCGACGAACGGGATTCGCGAGCGGTACGTCTTTTCGAGCCCGGTCGCGCGGAGGACGACCGAGCCGTCGGAGTCGCCGTCGCCACGGGAACCTATATTCGCCATATGCCGAATGTTCTGAACAAAACGCATTATACCTTTCGGGACGTACACTCGGTCATGAGCGACGATGACGACGACGACCGATCCAACCAGCTGGCGGTCCGCGACGAAATCGCCGACGCCCGCGAGACGGTCCTCGACGCGATGGAGCAGTCAGCCGACATCTACGGGCTGAATCGGAGCTACGGCCGACTGTACGGGCTGCTGTTCTTCGCCGACGACCCCGTCTCGCTCGACGACCTCGTCGACGAGAGCGGCTACGCGAAATCCACCGTCAGCACCGCGATGAAGAACATGGAGCGGCTCCACCTCGTCTACCGCCGGTCCGTCCCCGGCGAGGGGAAGAAGGCGTACTTCGAAGCCGAACGGGACTTCTGGACCGTCGTCCAGGCGTTCCTCCGGCGGGAGGTGAGCCGCGAAATCAGCACCATGACCGCGGCGCTCGAAACCGCCGAGGACCGCCTCGAATCGCTCGACGACGAGCAGGCCGACCGCGACCTGGAGAAGATACGGGAGATGGAGCAGATGTACGACCGGAGCCAGCGGCTCGTCGACCTGCTCACGAGCTCCTCCGTGAACCGGCTCACCGGCCTCGTCGAGCGGCTCCGACGCGACTGACTGCGCTCCGTGCAGACCGGTCGGGCAGGTCGGGCCGGGCGGGTCGCCGTGTCGGTGCGTTGAACCGGGTCCGGCCACTACTCGGGGGCGATGACCATGCAGTCCGGGACGCTCGACTCGACGCGGCTGCTCCTCGTCGGGTCGACGGAGTGGGTCGAGCCGTTCGCCGAAGCGCTCGAAACGCGGACCGGGGCGGCAGTCCAGACCGTCGAAACCGCAGCGGCGGCACGCGAAGCGGTCGCCGACCGCCCCGTCGACGCGGTCGTCTCCGAGTACGCACTCCCGGACGGCACGGGCGTCGAGCTGCTCGGCGCAATCAGGGAGGACACGACGACGCTCCCGGTGGTACTGGCGACCGCAGCCGGCGACGAATCGGTCGCCAGCGACGCCATCGCCGCCGGCGTCTCCGAGTACGTCGCCGTCGACGGGCCGCCCGAGGAGTACGTCCCGGACCTGCTCGAACGGGCGGAGCAGGCGGTCCGGTCGGCCCGTCGGCGGCACACCCAACGCGACCGGGCGCGGCAGTTCGACTCGATATTCCACGACGCCCGGACCGCGACGTGGGTGCTCTCGCCCGACGGAGAACTCGTCCGCATGAATCAGACGGCGAGAGGGATGGCCGACGCGGCCACGGAGACGCTGGTCGGGGAGCCGTTCTGGACGCTCCCCTGCTGGAGCCGCCCGGACGGCCTCCAGACCGACGTGAAACGAATCGTCGAGACGGCCATCGACGGCGAGTTCGGCAACGCCGTCGTGATGCGCTCCCCGGGCAGTTCCCCGCGGGTCGTCGAACTCTCGGTGCGCCCGGTCGAGAACGAACACGGCGCGCTCGTCTCGCTCGTCGTCGAAGGCGTCGACATCACGAACCGGGTCGAACTGGAGCAGGACCTCCGGCAGTCCGAGGAGCTCCACCGGGTCACGCTCAACAACATGACGGACACCGTCCTCATGACCGACGAGGACGGCGCGTACACCTACGTCTGCCCGAACGTCCACTTCATCTTCGGCTACACCGTCGAGGAGATACGCGAACTGGGGACCATCGACGCGCTGCTCGGAAGTGACCTGTTCGACCGGGAGGAGCTCGCCGAGGAGGGCTCGCTGAAGAACATCGAGTGTACGGTGACGGACAAGGCGGGGCGCGAACACACGCTCTTGGTGAACGTCCGGGAGGTCTCGATTCAGGACGGAACGCTGCTGTACAGCTGCCGCGACATCACCAAGCGGAAACAGCGCGAAGAGGCGCTGGCGACCCTTCAGGAGACCGCCAGGGACTTCCTGTACGCCGAGACGCACCGGGAGATCGCACAGCACGTCGTCGAGGACACCGCGAGCGTCCTCGGGTTCGACGCGAGCGCGGTCTACCTCTTCGACGCCGAGACGAACGACCTCGACCCGGCGGCGTCCTCCCCGACGATGCGGGAGTTGAACGGGCCGGTACCGTCCGTGCACGCGACCGGCGAGACGCTGCCGAGTTACAGTTTCGTCAACGACGAGCCGCTGTTCTTCGACGACGTCCACGACGCCGACCGGCTCGACAACCGGGCCACGGAGCTTCGAAGCACCGCGTACATCCCGCTCGGGGACCACGGCGTGTTCGTCTCCGGGTCGGCCGACGTCGACGCCTTCGACGAGGTGACGCGGGAGCTCGCGGACCTGCTCGCGGCGACCGCCGAAGCGGCGTTCGACCGCGTCACGAGAGAGTCCCGGCTCCGCGAACAGGACCGAGCGCTCCAACAGCAGAACGACCGGCTGACCGCGCTGAACCGGGTGAACGAGACGATTCGGGAGATCGACCAGGCGCTCGTCCAGGCGGAGACGCGCGAGGAGATTCACCACACGGTCTGTGACCGCCTGACAGCGGACGACCGGTTCAGTTTCGCGTGGGTCGGCACCCGGGACGCACGGACGGAGACGGTGACGCCCGAAGCGTGGGCGGGCGACGAGCGGGGCTACCTCGACAGCCGACCGTTCTCGGTCGGGCCGTCCGGCGTCGAGCCTGCGGGTCGAACGGCCGCGACCGGCGAGCTGACGATAATCGACGACGTGTCGGCGCGGCTCCGGGAGGAGGCGTGGCGCAAGGAGGCGCTGTCGCGCGACTACCTCTCCGTGGTGAGCATTCCGCTCGTCTACAACAACCTCACGTACGGCGTCCTCACGGTGTACGCGGAGACGCAAAACGAGTTCGAGGCGATGACCCGGGAGGTGCTCGAAGAGCTCGGGGAGACCATCGCGTCGGCCATCAGCGGAATCGAGCGGAAGAACGCGCTGCTGACGACCGCGATGACCCGCGTCGAGTTCGAGGCCGCCGACGCGTCGTTCGTGCTGTCGAGGCTGGCCCGCGACGCGGAGTGCACGCTGTCGTATCAGGGCGGCGCACAGCAGACCGAAACAGGGAGCACCGTGTTCGTGACGGTCGAGGACGCGTCGCTGGACGCGGTGGCGGCGGCTGCGCGGAGCCTCGTCGCGGTCGACGACGCCCAGCAGATCAGTGCGGACAGTTCGGGCGGCGTGCTCCGGCTGCAGCTCTCGGAGCCGTTCCTGGCGCAGACGCTGGCGAACCACGGAGCCGTCTTCCGGAGCGCGTCCGTGACGCCGTCGGCGACGACGCTCGTCGTCGACATCCCCGAGAGCGTCACGGTCAGGCACGTCACGAAACTCACCGAGGACGCCGTCGGCGCCGTCGAACTCCGCTCGAAGCAGCGGCGTGACCTGGGGACCGAACTGAACCTGTCGTCGCGGTTCTTCGAGGCGCTGACGGACCGGCAGCTCGAAGTGCTGCAGACGGCGTATTACAGCGGCTTCTTCGAGTCGCCGCGGGAGAGCTCCGGGGAGGACGTCGCGGAGACGCTCGGGATTTCGGCGTCGGCGTTCTACCAGCATTCGCGGGCGGTCCAGCGGAAACTGTTCGCCGCGATGTTCGAAGAGCACGGCGGACCCGCCCGCGACGCCGCGGACTGATTCGGTAGTCAACCCCCCGGAGTCGGGATGGTTCGATAGTGAACCCCGACATATTCCCTTATATCCCCATTACAGATTAATAGAGTGCCTGCGGTCTGTCTGACGGTACTCGCGAGTAACAATGAAAGACGTCGACCAAGAGTCAGTGGACGAGACACCGTACGAGTGTTTCGACTGCGGAAGCATCATCGTCGCCGAGGACCACCCCGGGTCGTGTCCGGACTGCGCGGGCGCGATGCGTAATCGCCGGACCCCGATAGAGTAAGATGGCGTCGACACCCAGCGGAGCCCACGACGACGCGGAGGACGTACCGGACGAGCCGACCGAACCCGAAACCGCCCTGGAGACGGCGCGTCGACAACTGGAGGACGCCGCCGAGCACCTCGACATCGAACCGAACATCGTCGAGCGGCTCAAACACCCGAAGAAGGTCCACGAGGTCACGGTGCCCATCGAACGCGACGACGGCTCCGTCGAAGTGTTCACCGGCTACCGCGCCCAGCACGACAGCGTCCGCGGCCCGTACAAGGGCGGGCTGCGGTACCACCCCGAAGTCACCCGCGACGAGTGCGTCGGCCTCGGGATGTGGATGACGTGGAAGTGCGCCGTGATGGACCTCCCGTTCGGCGGCGCGAAAGGCGGCATCGCCGTGAACCCGAAGGCGCTCAGCGACGACGAGAAGGAGCGGCTCACCCGGCGGTTCGCCGAGGAGATTCGGGACGTCATCGGGCCGACCATCGACATCCCCGCGCCGGACATGGGGACCGACCCGCAGACGATGGCGTGGCTCATGGACGCCTACTCGATGCAGGAGGGCGAAACCATCCCCGGCGTCGTCACCGGGAAACCGCCGGTCGTCGGCGGCAGCAAGGGCCGGGACAGCGCGCCCGGCCGCAGCGTCGCCATCATCGCCCGCGAAGCCATCGACTACTACGACAAGGACATCAAAGAGACGTCGGTCGCGATTCAGGGCTACGGGAGCGTCGGGTCGAACGCCGCACGCCTGCTCGACGAGTGGGGGGCGAACGTCGTCGCGATCAGCGACGTGAACGGCGGCATCTACGACCCGAACGGGCTGGACACGCACTCGATTCCGTCACACCACGAGGAGCCGGAAGCCGTCATGAATCACCCGGCGCCGGAGTCCGTGACGAACGAAGCGCTCCTCGAACTCGACGTCGACGTGCTGATCCCGGCGGCCGTCGGGAACGTCCTGACCGAGGAGAACGCGGACGCCGTCGACGCGGACATCGTCGTCGAGGGGGCGAACGGGCCGACCACGACGACCGCCGACCGGATTCTCACCGAGAACGACGTCCCCGTGATTCCGGACATCCTCGCCAACGCGGGCGGCGTGACCGTGAGCTACTTCGAGTGGCTCCAGGACATCAACCGTCGCGCCTGGTCGCTCGAACGGGTCCAGCAGGAACTCGAAGAGGAGATGCTGACGGCCTGGAACGTCGTGCGAGACGAGGTCGACTCCCGCGGCGTGACGTGGCGAGACGCCGCGTACGTCGTCGCGCTCTCGCGCATCGCGGAGGCGCACGACGCCCGAGGCCTCTGGCCGTGACCCGCTAGCGTCGGGGACGGTCGCCGTCCACAGCCACTCGGCCTCCGGTACCGCACCGTCCGGCGCGACAGCATCGTCCGACAACCGACGCCCGCCTGATTTTCGTGCGAGGAGCGACGAGCGCTCGCCCGCCGAGGGACGCGGAGGCGACACGCCAGTCGGGCGGGCCACCCGTTCATGTTCGCGAACGGCTTTACCGTCGAACCGCCCCTCGGTTCCGACGATGCTCTCCGTAGGAGATTCCGCACCGCGGTTTTCGGCGACGCTGGGCACGAGCGACCACGAACCGTTCGAACTCGCGGACAGGCTGGGCGACGGCCCCGTCGTCCTCGCGTTCTTCCCGGGGGCGTTCACGCCGCCGTGCACCAACGAGATGGTGGCGCTCCAGGAGCGACTCGGCCGGTTCCGCCAGGCGGGCGCCGCGGTGCTCGGAGTCAGCGTGGACTCGCCGTTCTGTCTCGGGGCGTTTCGCGACGAGCACGGCGTCGAGTTCGACCTCGTGAGCGACATGAGCCGGACGGCGACCGAGCAGTACGGGCTGCGCATGGACATCCCGGAGCTCGGGCTGTTCGGCATCGCGAACCGGGCGGTGTTCGTCCTCGACGAGGCGGGGACCGTCACCTACCGGTGGGTGGCGGACGACCCGACGGACGAGCCGCCGTACGCCGAACTGCTGGACGCCGTCGACGCGGAGGCCGACTGATGGTCCGCACGGACTTCGGGTCGGAGCGGAGCTACGACGACGAGCGGTTCTCGGCGCGGACCGTCTTCGAGAGCCCGCGGCTGAAGGTCGTGCTGGGGTACTTCGAGCCGGGGCAGTTCATCCCGGTGCACGCCCCGGACAGCGACGTCGTCATCGACGTCCAGTCCGGGTCGGCGGTGGTCCGCGACGGCCGGGAGGAGCACGACGTGGCGCCGGGCGACGTCGTCGTGGTCGAGGCGGGGACCGACCGCGGCGTGAAAGCGGACGACGGCCAGCGGCTTGAGGCGCTGCTGGTGACGGCGCCGCCGCCGACGGACGAGGAGCACGCACCGGTCAGGGAGGGCCTCAGGGCCGGCGAGTTCGACCCGGCGACGCCGCAGTCGTAGCCGCAACTTATAGCCCCGGACCAGTCCGGCACCATCCTCTCCCGCGCCGGGACCGACTATCCGGCCGATGGCGACCAGCGACCCCGGTTCCGCTCCGCGGCGGTGCCGGTACTCGGCGACGAACGAGCAGGGGAAGGACGGCGGCGGCGGTGACGGCGGGAGCGGCCGCGATGGCGGCGACGGCGACTGTCGGCGCCTCGCGTACGCCGAGTACGGCGACCCCGACGGCGACCCGGTCCTGTTTCTCCACGGGACGCCCGGCTCTCGGCGACTCGGGGCGCTGTTCGACGCCGACGCCCGGGAGCGCGGCGTTCGGCTGCTCGCCCCCGACCGCCCGGGGTTCGGGCGCTCCGCGCCGTGGCCGACCCGGTCCGTCTCCGACGCCGGGACGTTCCTGACGGCGGTCCTCGACGACGCCGGCGTCGGGGCGGCGCCGGTCGTCGCGTTCTCCGGCGGGGCCGCACAGGCGCTGGCGACCGCCGCGACGGACCCCGGCCGGGTCAGCCGCGTCGACTGCGTCGCCGGCGCCACGCCGCCGGAGGTCGCCGAGCGGACGCCGCCAGTTCAGCGAGCGCTCGCGTGGGCGGCGACCACGGCACCGGCCGTGCTCCGCGCGCTGCTGCGCGGGCAGTCGTGGCTCGCCGCGCGGCGCGACCCGTCGTTCGTCGTCGGGCAGTACACCGCGTCGGACCGCGATGCGCCGGTCCCGGACGACGCCGCGTCGGCCGTGAAGACGGACTTTCTGGAGGCGCTGGCGGAGTCGCGGTCGGGCACCGTCACCGAACTCCGCAACGCCGCCTCGGAGTGGGGCATCGCGCTCGACGAAATCGGCGTCGACGTCCGCCTCTGGCACGGCGACGCCGACACCAACGTCCCCGTCGACGGCGTCCGCCGCCTCGCATCGACGCTCCCCGCCGCGGAGCTGCACGTCGTCGACGGCGCCGACCACCTCGGAACCCTGCTCAGCGCGACGCCGGACGTCCTCGACGGTGTCGGTGAACATCGGCTCGATTGAAATGCGTCGGCAGCGAACGCCCGCAGGAGGCGGCATGAAACGAACCACGTTCTCCGTCCGCTACCCGGACCGGCTCCGCCACCCATTCCACCGGCGGCTCGTCTCGAAGTCGTCGGTGTCGCGGGCCGACCTGCTGATGTGGAGTCCGACGCCGGACGCGACGACGCTGTTCTGGTGTGACGGCGACCCGGCGGCGACTCGGTCCGTCGTCGACGCCGTCGACTCGCTGCAGACGCGGTCCGTCGTCGAAACGGCCGACGGGACCTACGTGTTCCTCCGGCAGTCCGCCTACGAGTTCCCCGACGCGGTGCTGGCGGCGGTCGAGGACGCCCGCGTCGTCTTCGTGCCGCCGGTCACGTTCCTCGAATCGGGCGCGGTCCGGTTCGACGCCGTCGGGGACGCCGCGGCGCTCGGCGCGCTCGCCGACGCGCTGTCCGACCTCGGCGACCTCCGTATCGAACGGGTCGCGGCGTTCGACCGGCAGCGCGCCCCAGCCGAACTCACCGCTCGCCAGCGGGCCGCACTCGACGAGGCGGTCAGCGCCGGCTACTACGACGTCCCCCGGACCGGCAGCGTCGCGGACGTCGCCGACGCCCTCGACTGCTCGACGAGCACCGCCGGCGAACTGGTGCGGAAGGCGGAGGCGGCAGTCGTCCGACAGTTCGCCGCCCGGGGTCGCGGGGACCATGGCGGGAGCTGAGAATCGAGGTCGCGCGGTCGACGTCGCCGTCGATACCGCCGTCACCGTTGCAGTCGCTGGGCGAGTCAGAATCGGTGTCGGCGTCACCGGCCCACGTTGAAGCGGTCGTGTCGGTGAAAAGCGGTGACCGGGAGCGGTTATTCGTCGCCCTCGTTTCCGGCGACGTAGCCGCTGACGTTCCCGGCGTTCATCGCGACGGCGAGCGCGACGGCGATGACGAACACGATGAGCGTGGAGATCGCGTTCATCTTCGGGGCGGCGCCGTACTTGATCATGCTGAACATCGAGGTGGTCAGTACGTCGAAGCTCCCCTTCACGAAGTAGACGCGGATGAAGTCCTCGAACGACCGAATCCACGCGAACAGGAAGCCGGCCGCGACCGACGGGATGATTATCGGGAGCGTGACGTCGACGAACGTCGAGATTCGGTCGCTTCCGAGGTCCTGAGCGGCCTCTTCGAGGCTCCGGTCGAACGAGTAGAGGCGGGCGGTGACCGGGAGCAGGACGAACGGGAGGCCGTAGACGCTGTGGGTGAGGACGACCGTCCAGAAGCTCGTGCCGATGCCGACCACGGTCCGGAAGAAGATGAGCAGCGCGATACCGAGGACGATACCGGGGATGACCATCGGGAGGATTCCGAAGGTCCGGTACGCCTCCTTGTACGGGAAGTCGAACCGGGCGAGCCCGAAGGAGGCGAGCACGCCGAGGACGGTCGCGATGACGGCGGAGATGGTCGCGATCTGGACGCTGACGAACACGGAGCGTAACAGGCCCGTGTCGGCGAGCGTCGCGGCGTAGTTCCCGAGCGTGAACCCCTCGAACGGGAATATCGTGCTGGCGTTCTCCGCGAAGGAGAGCACGCCCATCACCGCGAGCGGCGTCCAGAGGAACACGAGCGTGAGCACCGCGATTCCGTACAGTCCGTACTTGAGCCCGCGTTCGCGGGCCACGGGTGAGAGTATCGCCATGTCAGATCCCTCCGAGGTCTTCGACGCTCACGTAGCGGAACGCGAGCACGAACGCGACGACGATTGACAGCACGATGAACATCGAGGCGGCGCTCCCGTAGTCGATGGCGTACTGCGAGGAGATGCGGAGCTCGATGAGCTGGCCGATCATCTGCACCTTCCCCTGCCCGAGGAACTTCGGCGTGATGAACGCGCCGATGCTCGGGACGAACACGAACAGGCCGCCGCTGATGATGCCGGGGAGCGTGAGCGGAACGATGACGTCTTTCAGCGCGTCGATTCGGCTGCCGCCGAGGTCGCGCGCCGCCTCGACGAGCGAGAAGTCGATGCCGTCGAGGCTCGCGTACAGCGACAGCAGCATGTACGGGAAGTAGGCGTGGACGAGCCCGACGACGATGGCGAGTTCGCCGTAGCCGAACAGCGCCACCGGACTGCCGACCAGCCCGAGTTTCAGCAGCGTGCTGTTGATGACGCCGTGCGGGCCGAACATCAGGTACCACGAGTACGCCCGGACGAGGTACATCGTGAAGAACGGCAGCAGCACGAGGAAGATGACGACCTTGAACATCCGGCCGCTCCGGGTCGCGAGCAGGTACGCGAGCGGGAACGCGCCGACGAGGCAGATGACGGTCGTGACGGCGGCGAGCTTGTACGACAGCACCAGCGACTGGAAGAACGCGGTCTCCCAGAACGGCCCGCCTCCGGCGAACAGCGCCCCGTAGTTCGACAGCGTCGGGTTGCTCCAGATGATTTGGTAGGCGTCGTTCACCTGGAGGAAGCTCACGGTCACCATGAACATCAGCGGCGCGAGCAGCAGGAGCGCGAGCCAGACGACGCTCGGCCCGACGGTTATCGCGAGCTTCGACCGCCGGGTTTCGAAGGCGCCGAGCAGGCGCTGGCGATACCGGGCGGCGGCGCTGAGCAGACGCTGGCGATACGAGTGTGAAGGTGGTTCGGAAGACATGGGTGGGGGCCTACGCCGACTTGATCTCTTCCCACGCGCTCAGCCACGCGTCCTCGTTCTCGACGGCCTTGAACGGAATCATTGCCTCGAGGCGCGACGGCTTGATGGCGCCGTACATGTCGTTCTGCTCGCTGGTGAGGTGCTGTTGGGTCTTCGGGTTGCACGACGGCGAGAACCCGGCCTTCGCGAGTTTCGCGCCGAGCTTCGGCGCGATGAACTCGTTGACGACCTGCCACGCCGTGTCCTTGTTCTCGGATTTCTTCGAGACGACCGCGGACTCGAACCACGCGAGCGACCCCTCCTTCGGCGTCGCCATCTTCGGCCAGTCCGTCCCGTTCGTCCACATCTCGACGATTTCGTTGCGTCCGGACTGCCCGAGCGCGAAGTTCCCCTGCTTGAACGACTTGATGTAGGAGGGGTCGGCCGCGATGTACCCCTGCAGGACGTCCTTCTGCTCGATCATCGTCTGTTTCACGTCGTCGATCTGCGACTGCGAGAGCGTGACCTTGCTCCCGGAGAACGAGTCACGGTAGCCGAGGTAGAGGGCTGCGGCGCTCATCGCCTTGAAGTGGTTGTCGTACATGATGAGGCTGCCCGAGAGGTCTTTCCCGGTGTACTCCGGCTCGAAGAGCGCCTTGTAGGACTCCTCGTGGTCCGGGACGGTGTCGCTGTTGTACGAGTAGCCGTACCAGCCGAACCGAATCGGGACGCCGTACATCGACCCGCCCGAGGTGAACTGCTGGTCGGCGAACTGCTTGAACTGCCCGTACAGGCTCGAATAGTTACTGACAGTGTCCTCGGGGACCGGGGCGACCAGCCCCGCGTCCATCATCTTCGGGACGTAGTTGTTGTTCGGAACCGCGATGTCGTACTGGGAGTCCTTCCCCGCCTGCCACGAGGAGAACATCTTCGAGGAGGACGTCGACTTCGTGAACTCCACGGTGACATCGAGGTTCGACTCGATCTCCTCTTTGAGCTGGGAGTACTCCTCCCACGTCAGGATGTTGATGGTGGTTCCGCTGCCGCCGCCGCCCAGGCAGCCGGCGAGGCCTGTCAGGCCGGCGCCGCCGACCGCCCCCGCGGTTTTCAGGTAGCCGCGACGACTCACACGGTCACTGTCAGTTTTTGCCATGCACCATTGACTACCATACTCACCCAAAAACATACCGGATGCCCGTAATCCGGGCGGGTATAGTCAACAGATGAACACTCCTTTCGAGTCCAGAGCGGTTTCCCAACAGTTTAGACAGGGCGTGCGATACGTGACTCCATGACAGACAGTCCGACCGACGTGCTCGTCGAACTCGACGGAGTGCGAAAGGAGTACGGCGACGTCACGGCCGTCGACGGCGTCGACTTCGACATCCGCCGCGGCGAGTTCTTCTCCCTCGTCGGCCCGTCCGGCTGCGGGAAGACCACGACCCTCCGCATGATATCGGGGTTCGAGCGGCCGACGGACGGGACGATTCGGCTCGACGGCCGGGACTCCGAGGCCGTTCCGCCGAACGAACGCGACACGAACCTCGTGTTCCAGCACCTGTCGCTGTTCCCGCACATGACCGTCGGCGAGAACGTCGAGTACGGCCTGAAGAAGTCGGGGATGGACGCCGATGAGCGACGGTCCAAGTCCGAGGAGTACCTCTCGCTCGTCGACCTCGACGGCTACTACGACCGGAAACCGAACGAGCTCTCCGGCGGCCAACAGCAGCGCGTCGCGCTCGCCCGCGCCCTCGTGAACGAACCCAGCGTGCTGCTGTTCGACGAGCCGCTGTCGAGCCTCGACCGCAAACTGCGGAAGCAGATGCAGGTGGAGCTGCGCGAAATCCACGAGAAAGTCGACGGGTCGTTCTTCTACGTCACCCACGACCAGGAGGTCGCGATGACGCTCTCCGACCGGATGGCTGTCCTGAACGAGGGCCGCGTCGAACAGGTCGGCCGGCCCGAGGAGATCTACCGGGAGCCGGCGTCGCCGTTCGTCGCGGACTTCATCGGGGACACGAACCTCGTCGCCGGGACGGTCAACGGCGGAACCGTCACGGTCGGCGACGGCGGCTTCTCGTTCCCCGCCGGCGACGCCGCCGACGGCGACGTCACCGTCTCGATTCGGCCCGAAGACATCGAAATCTCCGACAGCGGAACCCCCAGCTTCGAAGGCGAGGTCGTCGAGCGGTACTTCCAGGGCGACCAGACCCAGTACGTCGTCGACCCCGAAACCGCCGGCCTCGACCCGATTACGGTGGTCGTGAAGGGCCGCGAGACGCCCATCGAGCAGGGAGACACGGGGTCGTTCGTCGTCCCGGACGACGTCCCGGTCGTGTTCGACGACTAACGGCCCGGCGAACCCTGTAGGCGACCCGGGGCGTGAGCGCTCGTCGCTGTCTCACCTCGTCCGCCGTTTTCGGTGCGTCCGCGATTTTCGGTGTGTCCGTCGGTCTCGTCGAACAGCGGTATGTCGAGCGTGACGACCGAGCCGGTCGGGTCGTTCGGCCGGAAACTGACGTCGGCGTCGGCGATTTCGGCGCCCCACTTGACGATCCAGAGGCCGAGGCCGCTGCCGTGTTTCAGCGCGGTCTCGGTGCCCGCTTCGAGCACCGCGAGTTCGTACTCGTCGATGCCGGGGCCGTTGTCGGCGACGGTGACGCGGACGGCGTCGGTCGCGACGCCGGCGGTGACGCGGACCCGTCCGTCGACCCCCGAGACGTGTTCGGCGGCGTTCTCGACGAGGTTCGCGAACACCGGCGCGAGCACCGCGGGGACGCGGACGTCGCCGGCCGGCAGTTCCAGGTCGACCGGGACCGAGTAGTTGTCGCGGACGTCCGCGACGGCGTCTTCGAGGAGCGCGGCGAGCGACCGCGGTTCGGTTCGGCCGTGCGCCTCGTCGAACAGGTCGATGGCCTCCCGGCCTTTCTCGCCGAGTTCGGCGATTCGCATGGCGCGCTCCCGGACGGTTTCGGCGGCCTCGCCGGTGAACGACTCGGCGTGGCCGGCGATGATGTTCGTCTCCGTCCGGAGGTTGTGCCGGAGGACGCGGTTGAGTACGGTCAGCCGCTGCTGCTGGCGGACGTGCTCGCTGATGTCGTGGAACGTGACGACGCGGCCGAGCAGGACGCCGCGGACGTCGTGAATCTGGGCGACCGTGACGTCGTACGACCTGCGGCCGAGGTCGTCGCCGACGGAGAGCGGCGTCTTCCGCGCGCCCTGCTCCGGGAAGGTGTCGTACTCGGGGACGGCGTCCGCGGCGGGCGCTCCCAGGACGGACTGTTCGTCGCGGTCGACGATGTCGAGGAACGTGTCGTTCGCGTCGACGACGTAGCCGTTCCGGTCGACGACGACCGCGCCGGTCTCCGTCTGGTCGAACAGGTACTGCCGCGCGCGGGTCGTCGGCGCCGGGGTCGTCCCGAACAGCCGGTGGCGGGACATCGCGTCGAGGTAGGCGACCCCGGAGACGGAGAACGCGATGGGCGTCGGGTCGATGCCGGGCGACGGGAAGACGCCGGCGAGGAACAGCACGTTCGTCGCCCACGGCATCAGGATGGCGACGAGCAGCGTCGCGCTCTGCCGACGGAACAGGTCGGCGGCGCTCGTGAGCAGGCCGAACAGCGGAATCATGCCGAGGACGCCGAGGAGGTACGTGTAGCCGGCGAGCACCCAGAACCACGGTCCGCCTTCGACCAGCACCACCTCGCCGGTCGCCGTCACCTGCCGGCTGACGGTCAGCAGGTCGTGGTAGTCGTTCGTCGCCGCGAGCGCGACGGTCACGACGGGGACCACGGCGAGCAGCGCCACGTTCTCGGCCTGAATGAACCGGTCTCGCCCGGTATACGCCAGCGCGAACAGCAGCCACGCGACCGGAACGACGACGACGCCCGGGAGGGCGAGCCACGTCCAGAGGACTTTCGCGCCCGTCGAGGCCATCTGGAGCTTGAAGACGAGACATACGGACCACCAGGTCTGCCCGCCGAGCAGCGCGACGAGCGGTGTCGCCCCGGGATCTGGCCGCTGTCGCCACGCGAGAATCGTCGCGGCGGCTCCGACAGCGACCGAAAGGAACAACGCCAGTACCAGCGGGTTCAGCAGAGACACCGATGACATTCGTCGTGATCACCTCACCGTTACCGGCGAGTAGTCATGGAATAAAACCCGGCCGAGCGTAAAGTGTTCCCGGTGACATCCGCCCGCTTCAGGAGGGGACGGACGTCACGGACCGAGTGTCAGAGTAATAATGAGAACGGCGAACACGACCAGGTGTTTGGCCTCGCTCGCGACGCTGAGCCGCGTCTGCTTGTCGGTGCGGCCGACTGCGGCTGTGACGGCGAGCGTGTACGCCGAGCCGACGAGGAGCGCGGCCGTCAGCGCCGCCGGAAGCAGGCCCGCGGCGTACGCCGCAGCGAGGAAGCCGGCCAGGGTGGCGGTGAGGACGTACAGCACCTGCCGGGTCCGCCGCACGCCGAGGACGACCGGCAGCGTCGACACGCCGACGGCCTCGTCGCCGGCGCGGTCGGTGACGTTCGGTATCTCGGTGTTGATGAAGCGGTCGACGAGGAAGTAGACGAACAGGGCGGCGGCCGCCGGCGTGACCGCCGCGTCGGCGAACGCCAGGGGGAGCATCACGAGCGTGAGCGCCCAGGCGAGCGCGACGACGACGGAGTTGACGACGAGGACGTCCTTCAGCCGCCGGAAGTAGGCGCCGAGCGACGGCAGCCAGTCCGACGCGTACAGCACCCAGAAGGCGCCGGGGAGCAGCGCGAGCACGAGCGCGTCGGGGCCGCCCGTGACGGAGACGGTGATCGCCAGTCCGTACGAGGCGGCCGTGAGCACGGAGAACGCTGTTTTGTGCGCGCGGACGAACGCGGCCTGGCCGGGCTTCGTCGCCTCGTCGGCGTCCACGTCGGCGATGCGGTCGCCGGCGTACACCGCGAAGGTGAGAAGCGCGACGACGAGCGGCGCCGGACTCGGCGGGAGCGACAGACCGACCACGACGAGCGCGGCTTCGACTGCGGCGATGACGACGAGGTACGCCGTGCTGTACATCAAGACCCGTTTCGTTCGGTCGCCGGCGTCGAGGAGCGACGCGGCGACGGTGCTGTACCACGGAGCGGTGTCGTCCGAACCAACGGAGACGGATTTCTGTTCGCTAGCCATGGGTGGCGGCGAGCACCCGCGGTGAAGCCGGGCCTCGCCGGCGGAACATCTAGGCTCGCCAATCGTTAAGACCAGGGCTCGGACGAAATTGACTCAGCGGCGAGTCGAGGCGAAATTTGCGGCCGAACGGCGGCGTCGACTCGGCGGGCGAACGGGAGCGAAAGAATCCGCGGGCCGTCCCGGAGCCTCAGTTGACGTCGACGATTTCGACGTCGAACTCCAGCGTCTCGCCGGCGAGTTCCGGGTTGAAGTCCACGCGGACGGTTTCGTCGTCGACGTGGGTGATCTCGCCCTGCTGGCCGTTCTGCGCCTCCAGGTACGCGCCCTCCTCCGGGCGCTGGCCGCCGAGCATCTCCTCCAGTTCCGGCGTGTCGAACTCCTGGACGTGTTCTTCGGTCCACTCGCCGTAGCCCTCCTCGGGCGGGATGGTGAGCGTCGTCGTCTCGCCGGCTTCGAGGCCGACGAGCCCCTCCTCCATGCCTTCGATGACCTGGCCGGCGCCGACGTCGACCGTCAGCGGGCTGTACTCGCGGTCGGGCTGCGCCTCCGCGAGCCCCTCCTCCGCTGCGACCTCCGCTCGGGAGGTGTCGAAAACGGTTCCGTCGTCGAGTCGTCCGGTGTACTCGAGCGTCACAGAATCGCCGGTAGCAATCGTCACGGTCAGTGGACGGTTCCGCGACGCATAACCCCTTTCATCGAGCCACAGGCGCCCCGGCACAGCGGCCGACGAATCCGTCGACGCGGCGCGCGTCGACCGCCGAGACGGCGAGTCGAAGAGCCGAAGAGCCGGTCTCAGGTGGCGGCTTCGATTGCGGCGTCGAGGTCAGCCACGATTTCCGCGGGGTCTTCGATGCCGACCGAGAGCCGGACGAGGTCGTCTGTGACGCCGGACGCCTCCCGTTCGGCCTCGGTGAGCTGCTGGTGGGTGGTGCTGGCCGGGTGGATGATGAGCGTCTTCGCGTCGCCGACGTTCGCGAGCATGCTCGCGAGCTCCGTCGACTCGACGGTCGCCCGCGCGGCGTCGTAGCCGCCCTCCACGCCGAACGTCAGCATGCCGCCGTAGCCGCCGTCGAGGTACCGGCTCGCGTTGTCGTGGGTCGGATGCGACTCCAGGCCGGGGTAGGTGACCCACGACACGTCGTCGTGGTCCTGAAGGAACTCCGCGACCGCCATCGCGTTCTCGGAGTGGCGCTCCATCCGGAGCGGGAGCGTCTCGACGCCCTGCAGGGTCTGCCAGGCGTCGAACGGCGACTGCTGGTTGCCGAGGTCGCGGAGGCCGCGCGCGATGGCGGCGTACGTGAACGCCGCGTCGCCGAAGGCGTCGACGAAGTTCACGCCGTGGTACGCCGGGTTGTCCTGCGCGATTTCGGGGTAGGAGTCGGCGTGGTCCGCCCACGGGAAGGTGCCGCCGTCGACGACGACGCCGCCGACGGTCGTCCCGGAGCCGTGCAGCCACTTGGTGGTGGAGTTCCAGACGAGGTCGGCGCCGTGGTCGATGGGGTTGCAGAGGTACGGCGTTGCGAACGTGTTGTCGACGAACAGCGGGACGCCGTGGTCGTGGGCGATGTCGGCGACGCGCTGGATGTCGGGCGTGTCGAGCGCGGGATTCCCGATGGTTTCGAGGTGGACGTAGGCGGTGTCCTCGTCGATGGCGTCGTCGTAGGCGTCGTACTCCAGCGTGTCGACGAAGCGAGCGGTGATGCCGCGGCGCTCCACGGAGTGCGTGAAGTACGTGTACGTCCCGCCGTACAGCGACGACGCGGTGACGACGTTGTCGCCGGCCGACGCGAGCAGGAACGTCGTGAGGTCGAGCGCCGCCATCCCGGACGCGGTCGCGACGGCGCCCACCCCGCCTTCGAGCGTCGCGACGCGCTCTTGGAGCGTCTCCAGCGTCGGGTTCATCAGCCGCGAGTAGATGTACCCCGGCTTCTCCAGCGCGAACTGCTCGGCCGCGTCCGCGGCGTCTTCGAACACGTACGACGTCGTCTGGTAGATCGGCGTGGCCCTGGCGCCCGTCGCCGGGTCCGGTTCCTGTCCCGCGTGCAGCGAGTCTGTCGCGAACGACTGGTCCTCGGTATCGTCACCCATGGTCGGGTCTTCGGCGCGGAGGGACTTATGAGATATACGCGAGGTCACACTTGCCGGTGTCCGAGACGGCCGGACACGCCCCCGGGCCACCGACGCCGCGGCACGCTGTTTCTGCCAGCGAGCGGGCGACCAAGCGGGTTCCGAGGGAGGGTTCCGGGGTAGTGTTCAGATAAGCTGGTTCCATGCGAAGGCGAACGCTTGCAGCCAATTTTCGACGGTGTTTGCTTCGGCGTGGCTGAAACAGTTTGAAAACTGGTTGGTTCGTCGTTTTAGTTCTCGGAAGACACGTTCGACGTTGTTTCGATTACCGTGTTTCTCGTATCTGTAATCGAGGCTGTGGCGGTGGAGAGCTGCTTGCAGCCACGGTGCTGAATCGACGAGAAAGACTGCATCATCGACGAGATGTTTGTCGCGGAGTTCGGCGAGGAACATCTCGGTAATCGCTTGATTTCTCGCCGGAGAGAGCTTGACATGCAGCAAGCGGTTCGTGTCGGAATCGACAGCAGCGTACAGCCAGAACCGTTCGTCGTTGAGCTGGATCACGGTTTCGTCAACCGCGACGTGATCCGGATCAGCGCCATCGATCGGCTGTAGATCGGCCTTGTGCACCCAGTTGTGAACGGTCGTTCGGCAGCGTTCGACACCCAACCTATCGAGAATCGAAACGGTATCCGAAAGTGATAGTCAAGCCAGATGGAGTCGGATACCAAGCTTCATCGCGGGCTCGGGTGTCGCCTCTCGCTCCAGAAAATCTAATTCGAAGCAGTCGCTACCTCCGATGAGGCGGGCGATTTCTGGCATGAACCACTAGAAGATCGCTCCGCCTCACTCTTCATCCTTATCTGAACACCGCCGGTTCCGGAGCCCGGGCGGTTATCAGTCCCGAGCGACTAGAGCGGCTAATGGAACCCGACGACACAGCCGAAGACGCGACGAACAGCCCGGTCGCCGGCCAGACGGTCCAGCACGGCACCGGCGTGAACTCGAACCGGGCGTTCCTGACGAACCAGTACCCGCGCAACCTCGACCCGTTCGTCCTGTTCGAGCGGTTCTACATCGACCCCGACAAGGGGTTCCCGATGCATCCGCACCGCGGCTTCGAAATCGTCTCGTACATGCTCGACGGCGGCATGGAACACGAAGACTCCCTCGGCGTGACCCACACGGCGACGGAGGGCGACGCGATGCGCATCACGACCGGCGGCGGGATTCGGCACTCGGAGTTCCCGGCCGACGGCGCGGGCTGTAACGGCCTGCAGCTGTGGGTGAATCTGCCGCGCGAGAAGAAGGAGATCGACGCCGACTACGCGGACGCCGACGCCGACGAACTCCCGACCGAGGAGCGCGACGGCGCGACCGTCACGACGGTCGTCGGCGACGGCTCGCCGCTCTCGCTGGAGACGCCGATGGAGTACCTGGACGTCCGCGTCGACGGCGAGTGGACCTGGGACGTCCCGGAGTCGTGGTCCGGGTTCGTCTACGGCGTCGCCGGCGCGGGCGCGGTCGACGGCGACGAGTTCGCGGACGGGGACGTCTACACGGTCACCGACGGCGGCTCCGTGACGCTTCGCGGCGAGTCGTTCCGCGTCGTCGCCGTCGCCGGCCGGCCGCACGGCGAGGAGATTCGCCAGCGCGGCCCGTACGTCCTGTAACGGCGACAACGCCAACGCGGGCCTCGACTGGCCGCCCGACCTCCGGGCCGCTATCCGGGCGACCAGGCGACGCGCGTCCCGCGAACGGGTTGCCTCGATGTCAAAGTATTTTATCGGTTGCGCCCTCACCGGCGCATCGACCATGTCCGACGACCCGGACGTCGGTGGCGAGCCGGAGCTGGTCGTTCGCTGTGCGGAGTGCGGCAACACCTACCCAGCCCAACGGGGCGACGACGGCGGCTTCCGCCCCATCGGGACGGCCGCCGGCACCTGTTCGTGCGGCAGCAGCGAGTTCGAACAGGTGTGAGCCCGACCCGCAGCACCAACGTAGCTAATACTGCTCGGGGAGTCTGCGAGGTATGAACACACGAGAGCGGAATCCGGTCGTGGCGTTCTTGGAGACCGCCGCCGGGCCGCTGCTCCGCGGCGCGTGGCAGTACAACCACGACGACTACTACACGCTGTACCTCCGCGACGACGTCGCGGACCGGTACTCCGACACCGACTTCGAGGCGCTGTTCGACGCGCTCCGCACGTCCGGACCGCGGGACGACGTCCTCGAACAGCTCGGCGAAATCGGGCGGCTCCACTGCGACGTCCGGATGTACGACGGCGCGGTGACGCTCCACATCCTCCAGCGCGACGACGTCGGAACGCTCGTATCGCTCGACCCGGACGCCGCGACCGACCTCACGTCGTTCGTGAACCAGCTCATCAGGGAACTCCACAGCCACTCGCCCCAGGAGTTCGACGCCGCGCCGACCTGGATGGACCGCGACTGACGCGCCGCAGCCTCCCGCGAATCGGGCGGCGACCCGCCGGGAAGGTGAACCGGCTCTTTGTGTCAAGGGAGGGGTTCTTGGTGTGCGGCCGCGCAGTGGCTCCCATGGTCGACATCGACTCGGAGACGCTGTTCAACGCGGCGGCAGCCATCGTCGCGACCATCGCGGTCGTGTTCTTCGTCACGAACGTCGACTTCGGCTACTCGCCGGTGTCGAAAGTCGCGCTCGTCGTCGCGTTCCTCGCCGGCGTGTTCGTCATCACACAGCGAAGCGACGACCACCAGTTGACGCTGTTCGGCTACGGCGTCATCGTCACGTCCGTGCTCGCGCTGTTCTTCGACCTGACGTCGACGTTCTCCGTCGGGAACACGCTGACCGTCGCCGGGCTGCTCGTCATCGCGTCCGTGCTGTTCGTGCTGCGCGGCCGGCTCGACGAGGAGAACCACTTCGTCACCGGCCGGCAGGCCCGGACCGCGCTCGCGGTGGTCGCCGTGCTCACCGTCGCCGTGCTCGCCGTCGACGTCGCCACCGGCGGACTCACCTACGAACTCCAGACGCAGAGCCAGGTCGAGGTTCCGGGCGACGGTCACGAGCCGGTTCAGGTCGGAACGCTCGTCGTCGAGAACCCGACGCCGTTCCCCGAGCGCGTCGACACGCCGCAGTACGCCGTCTGCACCGCCGGCAACTGGAGCGCGTACAGGCGGCCGACAGAGCCGCCGGAGCCGAAGCGGGACGTGCACGCAAACCTCTACATCGACGACCGGTACAACGACCACGTCATGGGGTTCAACGAGAAGCAGTACACCGTGACGCTCCGCATCGAGGGCGCGAACCTCACCGGTGAGTCGTTCCCGGTCGAGCGGACCGCCTCGTGTCCGGACACCGAAACCGGGTCGCCGTACCTCGCAATCTTCGAGGCGCCCGAGGACCAGTCGCCGTACTACTACGCCGTCTGACCGCCGTCGGGCCACCGGGTCCGGCGGAGCGCGTTCCTCTCCGAATCGATTTGTTGCGCCGAACGAGCGACGGGGAGTGACGCGAATCCTGTGTGAAGTCGGGTCCGACGAATCGGTACTCGAACTGATTGGCCCGACAGACAAACAGTACGATAGATTGTCTTTTCCCTATACCATCAATTAACATATATTTTTGGAACCCGAGGAGCGAATCTGCAACCGAACTCGCACGATTCGGGGCCGAGCGCGGGACCTCCGTGTCTGAATTGGAGGTCGAAAAGCCCTATCCGCGTCCGACGGCCGTTTAACGGCGTTTTCTCCGGGGACTCGTCCGCCGCGGAACTCCGAGGACGGTGCGACTGCTCTCGTCGGGGAACGGCCGTGTGACGTAGGCGCTTGGATGCGGTCACGATGACCAGAAAGCCACTGAATCTCGGTTTTACCGGAGAGGACTCCCATCGAGGACGGCGTAGTCCGGGTTCGGTCGGCTGCTGACCGCAGTTATCTCCGTTCCGCCAGTCCGTCAGGAACAGTCGAAGAATATCCATACACATCAATTTCTGATACTATATCGAATGTTGATGTTTAGGGCATCGACGGTCGGTCGTCGCCGTCGGTGTTCACTTCCGGTCGCCCCTGGGTCGCTGTAGTCGCCGCTGTCCATCTGGTCGCTCCGACCAGTGAGCCGAAGCCATCCGTTCGTGCCGCTCGCCTCCTTTCCTCGAATACGGCCACAACAATTTTATACTGAGTGAGTCACATACGGGTACCTGCCAGCGAGGCCAGCAGTCTTGCCGGCAGCGAGTCACGGCAGCAGCGGCACTGTACCGAGGTGCCGTGACGAGTTCCGACGAGACCATCGGGACCCTTCGTGTCGAGCACCGCACCACGGTGCTCTTTGTGCGGTCGAGACAGCGCCGTCCCGCAGCGGTGACGCCGCGCTACGCCGCGTCGACGACGCAGCGGAATCCGATGTTCCCGGTCGAACTGTCCGGCGTGTTCTTCGAGCGCGCCGCGACTCTGTACCGGTTGCACCAGCTCCGGTGACACAGGTACGACCCGCCGCGCATCACTCGTTGCTCGCCCGACTGTGGCCCCTGCGGGTCGTGAGTATCGTAGGCGTCCGTGGTGTGGTACTCCGCGCTGAACCAGTCCGAACACCACTCCCAGACGTTCCCCGAGACGTTGTACAGGCCGTGCCCGTTCGGTTCGTACTCGTTGACCGGGGCCGTCGCCGCGTAGCCGTCGTCGCACGTGTTCGTTTCGGGGAACTCCCCCTGCCAGATGTTGCACCTGTGCTCCCCGTCCGGCCGGAGGTCGTCGCCCCAGGGGTACGTCTTCTGGGTGAGTCCGCCGCGCGCCGCGAACTCCCACTCCGCTTCCGTCGGCAGCCGCTTCCCCGCCCAGTCCGCGTACGCGGCGGCGTCGCGCCACGACACCTGTGTAACCGGGTGGGTGAGCCTCGACTCGCGGACGTCCGAACTCGGCCCCTCGGGCCGGAGCCAGTTCGCGCCGCTGACAGCGACCCACCACGGCGCCGACGGAACGGACTGGAGCACCGAGTCGTGGTCCTCCGCCGAGACGAAGTCCTCGAAGACGAACGCCCACCCGAACCGTTCCGCGTCCGTCGTGTACCCGGTTTCTCTGACGAACTCCAGGAATTCGGCGTTCGTCACCGCGTACTTGTCTACGTAGTACGGTTCGAGAGAAACCTCGCGAACGGGCCCCTCTCCGTCCTCCGGGAATCCGACTCCGGAATCCGTGCCCATGAGGAACGAATCCGGCTCCAGTCGGAGCATTCGTTTGGTGCGGTCGTCGGCCGAGTCCGCCGGCTCCGTCGTCCGGGGGGAGTCTGGACAGTCCCTCGTCTCCGACTCTCCTTCACGCCTCGACCCCGCACAGCACGGAGCGCTATCGCCGTCCATACCGCAGAGTCCGGTTCACGTAACAAAAACCGTTTCGCCGGGCACTCGCACAGCGCCTTCCCAATCTCGGTGACAGCGGGCCGGACTATTCGTACTCGTCGGTGATGTACGAGAGCAGCGGGAGGATGTCGTCGGTGCTGGTGCTCTTGACGCGTTCGAGGCCGAGCGCGACGACGAGGGGGTAGTAGTATCGGAGTTTCTTGAGGTCGACGCTGTTCGACCGCTTGCACTCCAGGTTGTGCTCTTGAAACACTAGCTCCAACTCCTCTCGGAGGTCCTCGGGCAGGTAGATCGTCATGCCGACCCAGTCGGACTTCACGTCGACGTCGTCGGCCGGAAGCGTCGCCCCCTGGTCGGCCTTGTTCGACCAGTGTTTCGCGTGGTCGGTGCTCGACTCACCGTGGTCGAGAGCGCTGGTCCCTTCGGGTTCGGACGACTCGTCACTCATCGTCGCTCCCTCCGTCTGTGGCCCGATTGTCGGTCCCGCACGCTGAATCCATCATGGTATTACCTGTATTACCAGATTCGTCTCACCCGGCATAAATCCTTCTCCGAAGGGGTACCTTCATTAGCGAATCCTGCAAAATCAGGGGCATGACCGCCGACCCCCCGTACACGGACCCAACCGAGTCAACCGAGGTGCGAATCGACGACCTGATGGAGCGGATGACGCTCGAAGAGAAGGTCGGGCAGCTGGTTGGGATGCAGGTCGGGTCGTTCATCAATCAGGACCGCCGAGGCAAGCAGACCAACTCAGTCCCGGACGTCGAAGCGGCCATCCGGGAACAGTACATCGGGACCGTCACTCCGTTCGGGACGGGCGTTTCGAGGTACAATAACGTCGCAGTCGCGGGGCGCATCGCGAACCGGCTCCAGCGGGTCGCCATGAACGAGACGCGGCTCGGCATCCCGCTGCTCATTCCTGTCGACGCGGTTCACGGACACGCGAACATCGAGGGGAGCACGGTCTTCCCACACAACCTCGGGATGGCGGCGACGTGGGACCCGGACCTAGTCGAACGCGCCGCGCGGGTGACGGCGACGGAGATGTCGGCGACCGGCGCGAACCAGAACTACTCGCCGACCGCGGACGTCGCTCGCGAGCCTCGCTGGGGGCGGACGTACGAGACGTACGGCGAATCGACGACGCTCGTCGAAGAGCTCGTGTCAGCGGAGATTCAGGGGCTTCAGGGAGACGACCTCAGCGATTCGACGGCGGTCGCAGCGACCGTGAAACACTACCCGGGGAGCGGAGGACCAGCGCGAGGCGAAGACACCGCCCGAATCGACGTCTCGCAGGCGACGTTGCACCGCGTCTACCTGCCGCCGTTCGAGCGTGCCATAGACGACGGCGTGGCCGCACTGATGCCGGCGTACAACGCGATCGGAAACGAACCGGCACACGCTTCGAAGTTCTACCTCTCCGAGATGCTCCGGGACCAGTTCGGGTTCGAGGGAATCGTCTGCTCGGACTGGTTCGCCGTCGCGTTCCTCGCGGAGCGATACCAGGTCGCGGAGACGCTTCGGGACGCCACCGAGCTGTCGACGGACGCCGGATTGGACGTCGCATCGGTCGGAGGGCCACAGCACGCCGAGGACCTGCGGTCGCTGGTGGAATCGAACCGGCTCGACGAGGGCCGCATCGAGGAGAGTGTCCGCCGAATCCTCGGACTCAAATTCGAACTGGGGCTGTTCGACGACCCGTACGTCCCGGCGGAGCTCGCCCCGGAGACCGTCGGCTCTGACGAGCACCGGGAAGTCGCGCACGAAGCGGCGCTGAAGTCGGTGACGCTACTCCGGAACCGCGACGACACCCTCCCGCTGGAGAACCCGGACGAGGTCTTCGTCACCGGCCCGAACGCGGGGTCGCTCGACAACCTTCTCAGCGGGTGGACCGTCTTCGGCCTCGATTCCTCACGGGGGCGAACTGTCGCCGAAGGCATCGAACACGTAGCCGGGCCGTCGACGAACGTCGCGTACGACCCCGGGACGGTGAGCAACCTGACTCTCCAACTGGACGAGGTCGCGAGAAACGCGGAGCAGGCCGATGCCGCCGTCGTCGTTCTCGGGGAGCCGTGGTACCTCCACGAGTTCGGCCCGGAGTCGGTGATCGATTCCGACGGGAGCTTCCCAAGTCGAAACGAGCTGCAGCTCCCCGAGAACCAGAAAGAGCTCCTCCGCACGGTGAGCGAAACGGGGACCCCGACGGTTCTCGTCCTCGTGACGGGCCGACCGCTGGTGCTATCCGACGTGCTGGAGTGGACTGACGCCGTCCTCGTCGGGTTCTTCCCCGGTATCGAAGGGGGGACAGCGATCGCAGAACTCCTCTTCGGAGCGGAGAACCCGTCCGGCCGCCTCCCGATTTCGTTCCCTCGTTCGACCGGTGACCTGCCGGTCGTCCACGACTGGCTCCCGCACCCGAACCCGATCGGGAGTCAGGAGCATCCGCCGTCGTACGACCCACTGTTCGACTTCGGGTTCGGGCTGAGCTACACCGAATTCGACTACGAATCACTCGAAGTCCCAGACCGGCCGGTATCGGCACGGGAGGAGACCACCGTAGAAGTGACCGTGACGAACGTCGGTGAGCGGCGAGGGACGGAGACCGTCCAGCTGTTCGGGCAGTGCCTGTTGAGCTCCGTCGTAACGCCCGTACGCGAACTGCTCGATTTCGAAAGAGTGACCCTCGACTCCGGCGAAACCGCCACGGTTCGCTTCGACCTCCCTCCGAGTGCGTTCGCGACGACGAGACCGGACGGGTCGCGAACCCGGGACCCGGCGTCGTTCGAACTGTACGTGGAGAACCTGTCGAAGAAACTCGACCTTCAGTAATACCAGTATTACACCGGCGCCGTCGTGCGCTGTAGCAGTTCAACTCCCCGTACGTCTCCCACAGAGCCAACAGCAACACGCCCGCCCTACCATTACAATTGTAGTTTTGTAATAGAATGGAGGCCGAACTGTTCTCCGTCGAAGGTCTCGAACAGATGGTGGGGGCTCGAAGAATCCGTAGAGCGGGGACGACGAACGAGTGGAAGCGAGTAGCACGCAGGTTCGCAGTTGCGCGTCCGACTACCGGCGACGTCGTCCCCGTGCTTCCGACCGGGCACTCGGGCACTTCTGGTACCCTTCCCCCTCGATACTGCACTATTATTAGTAATACTAGTAAGACCCAGTGTCCGGAGAGACGGTCAACATCAGTTCACACCGACCGAATCGCCAGTACGCGACGCGGCTGCCTGTTTCTCGTGTGAAGGCCACGGAACGCAGATTCGGTCCGCTGCGGTGCTGCTGCGGCGACTCCAGGGGTTGAACGGACGGCGTCCGCCCGAAGGGAATCACGAGTATTACCGGTGTGATTGCAGCTAAGTTTATATCACATCGCGAAAATCCGGTTTGTCATGGAAACTGCCAGCGCCGATATTGGCAAGCTACTGCAGGAACTCACGCTCGACGAGAAGATTCGTCTCGTCCACGGAGCATCGGACCCGTCCGGGGCGGCAACGGGCTACTTGCCGGGCGTAGAACGCCTCGGCATCCCGGAACTCAGGCTAGCGGACGGTCCACTCGGCGTCCGGTCTCACGGCGAGCCCGCGACGGCGTTCCCGGCATCGATCGCCCTGGCAGCGACGTTCGACCCGGAGCTCGCACAGCGTCAGGGCGCTGCGATGGGGCGAGAAGCGAGAGAGCGAAACATCGACGCTCTACTCGGCCCCGGCGTCAACCTCATTCGCGTCCCGCACTGCGGACGGAACTTCGAGTACTACTCGGAGGACCCCATGCTCACGAGCGCGTTCGCGGCCTCGATGGTCGAGGGCATCCAGTCGACCGACGTCATCGCGACGCCGAAACACTACGTCGCGAACAACCAGGAAACCCAGCGCGCTTCCATCGACGTCGACGTGAGCGAGGCGGCCCTTCGAGAGTGCTATCTGCCCGGGTTCAAAGCCGCGGTCGACGCGGGGAGCGGTTCGGTGATGACCGGCTACAACGGCGTCAACGGCACCCCGATGAGCGAGCACCGGAGACTCCTCCTGGACGTTCTGAAAGGGGAATGGGGGTTCGACGGCTACGTGGTTTCGGACTGGTTCGGAACGAAGAGCACGGTCGGCTCCGCCAACGGCGGCCTCGACCTCGAAATGCCCGGCATCGACCGCGAGGAGATGTGGGAGGCGTTCGGTATCGAAGAGTCCGACGACGGGGTGTTCGGCGAGGACGAAGACCTGTCGGAGGGGATGCCGGACACCGGCCGGTCCGGACTCTTCGCCGAACCGCTGGCCGAGGCCGTCGAGTCCGGCGACGTTCCGGAGTCACGGCTCGACGACATGGTCGAGCGCGTACTCCGACAGATGAGCCGCATCGGACTCCTCGGAGGCGGTCGGTCCAGCCACCAGGCGGACGAGGCGGCGCACCGAACGCTCGCGAAACGCATCGCCGCACGGGGGACGGTTCTGCTCAAAAACGAGGACGTGCTTCCGCTCTCGGACGACGCGGACGTGGCCGTAATCGGCCCGGGCATCCACGAGGCGAAGACCGGCGGCGGCGGTTCGTCAGAAATCGAGGCGCTGAACGCTGTCTCGGCCGTCGACGGCATCCGCGGACGCGCCGACGGCGACGTCAGCGACGCGCGAGGAGTCCCGGAAATCGACCAGGTCTCCTTCTTCGGCGGCGGAGAAGACGAACGCGGAAGCGACGTCGGCCCCGAGCCGAGTATCGAGGCCGCCGTCGATGCCGCGAGTGCGGCCGACGTCAGCGTCGTCGTCGTGCAGGACGCGGCGACCGAAGCAGCCGACCGCGACAGCCTGCAACTCCCCGGCGACCAGGACGAACTGGTCGAAGCCGTCGCCGACGCGAGTGCCAGGACCGTCGTCGTCGTTCAGTCGAGCGGCCCGGTCGAACTGCCGTGGCGTGACGACGTGGACGCGGTGCTGGAGTCGTGGTATCCGGGCCAGTCGGACGGCGACGCGCTCGCGACGGTCCTGTTCGGCGACGCCGACCCCGGCGGTCGCCTCCCGGTGACGTTCGCGGCCGAGTCCGAGTATCCGACCGACGGCGCCGCCGCATTCCCGGGGCGCGACGGGACGGTCGAGTACGACGAAGGTTACTTCGTCGGCTATCGTCACTTCGACGCGAACGACGCCGAGGCGGCGTATCCCTTCGGGCACGGCCTCTCGTACGGGACGTTCGCGTACCGCTCGGTCGACGTGGTCGACGACCGCCGCGTTCAGGTCACCCTCGAAAACACGGCCGAGCGGGCGGGACGCGAAGTGATTCAGGTGTACGCGAGCCCCGCCGAGTCCACCGGAGCGAAGCGGCCGCCACGCGAACTGGCCGGGTTCGAGTCCGTCCACGTCCCGGCGGGCGAGACGGTGACCGCCACCGTCGACCTCGACGACCTCGCCTTCCGCGGATACGACGACGGCTGGACCGAACTCGAAGGGCCGTTCGAGCTCGCCGTTGGCCGCTCGGCCGAGGACGTGCGGCTGTCGACGGAGCTGTAACCCGGGTCCCGCCGCCCGTCGCTTTCTGGCCGAGTCGGTCGCGTTCTCTCGCGTCAGTCCACAGAACCGGGAGACGTGTTGAAACCGTATCATGAGCGGCTCGAACGGTCGGCTACCAGAGTAAAATATAAGTATAGATAGTGTGGTTGGTTGGGTATGCCACTCGATGGCAGCCAAGACGATAGAGTCTCGCGTAGGAACTGGTTAGGGGCGGTCGGAGCCGGCTCGGCTGCGCTGCTCGCCGGGTGTCAGGGCGACTCGGGGAACTCCGGTTCGAACTCGAACGGGTCGAGCACGAACGGCTCGGACGGCGGCAGCACTAGCCAGACGTTCCGCGGAGTCATGCTGACGAACCCGCAGAACGTCCAGTTCAACCCGTACAACCCGAAGCTTCAGGTCAAGATCGCGGACGCCATGATGTACGGGTCGCTCGCGAAATACGACCAGAAGAACCTCGAGTGGATTCCGCACCTCGCGACCGACTGGTCGGTGTCCGACGGGAAACTCACGATTTCGCTCAGCGACGAGTTCACCTGGCACAACGGCGACCCCGTCACCGCTCAGGACGTCAAGACCAAACTGCTCTTGGAGCGGGTGGTCGGCGGGTCGATTCTCGGGTCGTTCAACGGCGTGAAAACCCCGGACGACACGACGATCGTCCTGAACCTGAAGGGGAAGACGAACAAGAATCTCCTGTTCCAGAACTTCCTCTCGCTGCAAATCGACGCTCCGCACAGCCTGTTCAAAGAGTACGTTCAGGGCGTCGAACTCGGGAATCCTGACGCGGAATACCAAGACCAGCTGGAGAAGCTGCTCCAGTACAAGGTCACGGAGCCCGTCGCGTGGGGGCCGTTCGAGTTCGACCGCCGTACCGGGCAGTCCATCGAGCTGACGAAGTTCGAAGACCACCCGGTCGCGGACAAACTGAACTTCTCGAACATCTCGCTGCAGTACGTGAACTCCAACCAGCAGCGGTTCCAGATGGCGCTCTCCGGCCGGATGGACGGCGGGCCGATGATCCCGACGAAATCCGTCGCCGAACAGCTCCCGGACTCGTACGTCAACTACCCCTTCGCTCGCGGACTGGGGATGGTGCTCGCGTTCAACCACGGCGTCAAGGAGTTTCAGGACGTCCGCGTTCGGCAGGCGCTCTGTCACGTGTTCGACCGCACCGCGATGATCAAGAACATGTCCGCGCTGGGGAAGGAGGCGATGGAGTTCGACACCGGGTTCTACGGCGACGAGCAGGTGAAACGCGAGTACCTCGGTGACGACCTCCAGAATTTCACTCAGTACGACGACAAGGAGAAGGCCGCACAGCTACTGAGAGACGCCGGGTACACGAAGGAGAGCGGCACCTGGATGAAGCCCAACGGAGAGAAGTTCTCGATTACGCTGAAGGCGCCCTCCGGATTCGGCTCCTGGCGGACGAGCACGAACACAGCCACGAGTCAACTCCAGGAATTCGGCATCGACGCGTCGTTCAAGTCCGAGACCATCGCGACGTTCCTCTCACAGACGCTCCCCAGCGGGAACTTCGAAATCGCGGCCGCGTTCAACGGGAACCGGATTCTCCACCCGCTTCCGACGCTCAAATCCGAATTCGAGGGCTCCCCCGTACTCCAGCCGACGTACAACTATCCCGCGGAGTTCGAGGTGCCGATGCCGGTCGGGAACCCCGACGGGTCGAAAGAGACCGTCAACGTCAACGACCTCGTCGATACGGCCTCGTCGACCAGCGGTGAGGAGGCCGTCCAGGCGCTCAAGAAACTGTCGTGGACGTACAACCAGACGGTTCCCACCTACTGTGCGTTCTCGTCGCAGAACTACGGCTACCTCAATACGGCGAACTTCGAGGCGCCGTCCGAAGGGCCTGTCACGAACGTGATCAACCCGATTGCGTTCATGATTCACAAGGGTGAAGTCAGCGCAAAGTAGTCTGGTGAGCATAGATGGCAAGTAACTCACTTCGGAGGCACGTGGTCAGGCTCTTCCAGGCCGTCCTCAGTATCTGGGCCGTGACCACGCTCACCTTCGGCCTCGTCAGGCTCCTTCCGGGCGGCCCGATGGCGTATCTGCGCTCACAGCTCCTCACGCAGGCGTCCGGGAACACGGACGTCGCCGAGCTGATGGAGGCGTACACGAACATTCAGCCGAACAAGCCGCTCCTCCAGCAGTACATCGACTACCTCGTCGCAATCGCACACGGGAGCCTCGGCAGGTCCATGTGGTACGATCGGCCCGTCGCCGACATCGTTGGCGAGGCGCTCCCGTGGAGCCTGCTGCTCGTCGTCGTCTCCCTGGCGCTCATCTACGGAATCGGGATCACCCTCGGAGCCATCATGGCGTACACGGAGGGAAGCCGCTTCGATACGGCTGTTTCGTCCATCGCTAGCGTCCTGAACTCCATTCCGTCGTACGTCGCCGGCGTCGTGTTCATCTACCTGCTCGGCTACCAGTGGAGTGTGTTCCCGGCCGGCGGGAAAGTTACGCCGGGTACGACAGCCGGATTGAACTACCCGTTCATCGCCGGCGTCATCCAGCACATGGCGCTCCCGGTCGCCGCGTTCGTCATCACGGGGTTCGGGTTCCGGGCGCTCACGATGCGCGGAAACAGCATCAGCGTGCTCGGCGAGGAGTTCGTGCGCGTTGCACAGCTCCGCGGGCTCTCCGAGCGCACCGTCGCGCTCCAGTACGTCGGTCGGAACGCGATACTGCCGATGTACACCGGGCTGCTGATCTCCATCGGCCGCCTCCTCGGCACCACCGTCATCATCGAACGCATCTTCGGCTACGAGGGGCTCGGGTACTACATGTTCAAGGCGATCAGCGCCCGGGACTACCCGCTGATGATGGGGTGTTTCATCGCCATCACGACGACGGTCGTAGCCGGCGTCTACATCGCGGACCTGACGTACCGGCTCCTCGACCCGACGACGGACGGCATGAGTTCGCAGGCGAACATCACGCTCGAGGAACTCCGCATCAAGGCCGAGTCCACGCTGAACAACCTCCGTCGCCGCCTCAGCGGTGATGCGCCTGTCAGCAACGAAGTGACGCGCGCCGACGCCTCGGAGTCGCTCACGGGCGGAGCCGTCGATACCACCGTCGACAAAACCGACGAGTACGTCAAGGGAAGCAAGAGTCTGCGCGAGCAGGCGGTGGTCACCGCCGAAATCCTCTGGGAGGACTGGCGGACCCGCATCGGCATGTCGATTATCCTGTGTTACGTCGCCGTTGGCCTCATCGGCCCGCTCGTCCTCTCCGCCCCCGTTCAGGGGCAGGCGCCGCGGGGCATGCAGGCGTTCCAGTCGTTCGCACACCCGTTCGGAACCGACCCGAGCGGCCGCGACCTGCTGTCGTTGATCGTGTACGCGACCGCCCCGATGCTCGAGATGATCCTGGTCGGCGCGGCGTTCGCGACGTCGGTCGCGACGCTCATCGGGATCGTCGCCGGGTACGCCGGCGGCGTGATCGACAAGGTCCTGATGACGGTCTCCGACATCACGCTCGCGATTCCCGGGATTCCGCTCGCAATCGTGCTGGGCGTCGTCTTCGAACCAACCAATCCCGCGCTCGTCGGGCTTCTCATCACGGTGAATGCGTGGGGAGGCATCGCGCGGCAGATCCGGTCGGAGACCATCAAAATCCGGAACCACAGCTACGTCGAGGCGGCGCAGGTGATGGGGATTCCGTCGCCGCGGCTCCTCTACAAGGAGATCCTTCCGAACCTGCTCTCGTTCGTCCTCATCAAGTTCGTCGGGAGCGGACGGCGCGTCATCTTCGCGTCGGTCGGGCTCTACTTCCTCGGGGCGCTCCCGTACACCCTGAAGAACTGGGGTGTGATCATGCAGCTCGCGTACACCAGCGGCGCGCTCCTGACGATGGACCTCGCCTACTGGCTGTTCCTCCCGATGCTCGCGATCATCCTGCTGAACTACGGGTTCATCCTGTTCGCGCAGGGCACGGACCGGCTGCTCAACCCGCGCATCCGCGCGAAACACCAGGATCATCACTCCAGTGAGGAGTCGCAGTCGGACAGCCAGATGCAGAGCAAGAAGGTGAGCACCAGTGACTAACGAAACGACAATGAGTACTCACGCAACGGAATCACGCGAAACAGCGGATCGTCGCAAGATCATCAGCGCGCGCGACCTCAGCGTGACGTTCGACATGGACCGCGGGACGTCCAAGGTCCTGAACAGCGTCGACATGGACATCTACGACGGCGAAATCGTCGGCATCGTCGGCGAATCCGGCAGCGGCAAGTCGATGTTCGCCGACGCGCTGCTGAACGCGGTCGTCGAGCCGGGGGTCGCGACGGGCGAAATCACGTACACGAACCGGGAGGGCGAGTCCGTCGACGTCCTGGAACTCGAAGGTGAGGACCTGCGCGCGTGCCGCTGGGAAGACATCTCGATGGTGTTCCAGGGCGCGCTGAGCGCGTTCAACCCGACGAAAACCATTGGCGCGCACTTCAAGGAGACGCTGAGTGCGCACGGCGCCGACAAGACCGAGGGGATGTCGCACGCACGCCAGCTCCTCGGCGACCTCTACCTCGACCCGGAGCGCGTCCTGAGTTCGTATCCGCACGAGCTCAGCGGCGGGATGAAACAGCGGGCGCTCATCGCGCTGAGCCTGGTGCTCGACCCGGACATTCTCGTCATGGACGAGCCGACCGCCGCGCTCGACCTCCTCATGCAGCGGTCCATCATCAAGCTGCTGCGGGAAATCCGGGACAAGTACGACCTGACGATGGTGTTCATCACGCACGACCTCCCGCTGGTCGCCCGCCTCGCGGACCGCCTCGCGGTCCTGTACGCGTTCGAGTTCGTCGAGAAGGGGCCGACGAAGGAGGTCCTGACGAACTCCGCGCACCCGTACACGCGCGAGCTGCTGAACGCGACGCCGAACATCAGCACGCCGGTCGAGGAGATGCGTCCGGTCGAAGGGTCGGCGCCGGACCCGGTCAACACGCCGGATGGCTGCTCGTACCATCCGCGGTGCCCGCTCGCCGACGGGCAGTGCCGCAGAGACGAGCCGCCCCTCGAATCCGTCTCGGAGAACCACGAGACGGCGTGCTTCCACTGGGAGCAGGCGAGCGAGGAGATTCCGTTGGCGACACAGGAGGGGGCCGCCGATGAGTGACTCCGACGAGCCGGTCGTCAGCCTGAACGACGTGAGCGTCCACTTCGACAAGCGGTCGGACTCGCTCAACCCCTTCGCGAGCGACGACACCGTCCACGCCGTCGACGGCGTCTCGCTCGACATCCCCGAGAACACGGTCGTCGTCCTGGTCGGCGAAAGCGGCTGCGGGAAGACGACGCTCGGCAAGACGGCGATCGGCCTGCAGAAGCCGACCGCCGGAACCATCGAGTACCGGGGACAGGACATCTGGGAGGCCCGGAAGGGGAAAGGGGACATCCCGTACAAGGAGATCCGTCGCTCGCTCCAGATTATCCACCAGGACCCCGGGAGCTCGCTGAACCCGAACCGCGTGGTCATGGCGAGCCTGCTCGAGCCGCTCCGGCGGTGGTACCCTGACCTCGACGACGAGGAGAAGCGGACCCGCATCCTCTCGATGCTCGAACGCGTCGGGATGTCGCCCGCGCGTGACTACGCGGAGCGCTACCCGCACCAGCTGAGCGGCGGCGAGAAACAGCGCGTCGCGCTCGTCCGGGCGCTGCTGATGAACCCGGACCTGATCCTCGCCGACGAGGCAATCAGCGCGCTCGACGTCTCGCTGCGAATCGAGATGATGGACCTGATGATCGAACTGCAGGACCTCATCGGGACGTCGTTCCTCACCATCTCACACGACCTCTCGAACGCCCGCTACTTCGCCGAGAAAACCGACGGCTACATCGGCATCATGTATCTCGGCGAACTCGTCGAGTTCGGGCCGCCCTCGGAAGTAATCGGGGACCCGTCTCACCCCTACACCGAGGTGCTGAAGTGGGCGACCCCGGAGCTGCACGGCTTCGACGATTCGGGCGAGGAGATGCCGATCCGGAGTATCGACATCCCCGACGCCGTCAATCCGCCGAGCGGCTGCCGGTTCCACACGCGGTGCCCGGAGGCCCGCGAGGTCTGCACGGAGCGACACCCGGAGCTGTCGTTCGGAGACGACGCCGAGACGACCGCCGCCTGTTTCCGGGCGATGGACGACGAGGAGTACTGGGACAGCCCGGACATCACCGACGACCTGTCGGACGACATCGCCGAGCCGAGCGACCCGACAGAGGCAGACTAACCCCGAGCCGGATTTTTTCGCCGCTCCGCCCGAACAGGGAGCGACGGCATCCGCGCTGGCCGAAGACCGCGGCTGTCTCGTCGACGCTGTCGTCGGTAGCACCGGATAGCGACGGGCTCGAAACGGGCCGTGGCGTCGGACAGAAGGCGAGAAGCGCGTCGGTCTCGGTCGGTGTGAGCGGCGGTCAGGCGCGGAAGGACAACGACGGTTCCGAGACCCACTCGTCGGTGTCGCCGTCCGTCGCGGCCCACCAGTCCTCCAGGTCGGCGTGGAGACGGTCCGTGACGTCGGCGTAGTCGGGGTCGCCGTACAGATTGGTGGTCTCCCCCGGGTCGGCGTCCAGGTCGTAGAGCTCTCCGTCGTCGTCCTTGAGGTATTCGACGAGCTTCCAGCGCGGCGTTCGCACGCCGCGATACGGATGGTGTCCCCAGTAGGCGACGTTGTGCTCGAAGAACACCCGGTCCTCCTCCGGAGGAGTCTCGCGGCGCATCGCGGGGAGGAGGCTCCCTCCCGTGAACTCCTCGGCGACCGGTTTGCCCGCGGCTTCGACGATGGTTCCGGGCACCGCTGCAGTCGACACGAGGTCAGGAATCACGTCGCGCTGTGACTCCAGTCCGGGGTGGCGGACGATGAGCGGCACGCGAAGTATTTCGTCGTAGGCGACGACCCCCTTCTTGTTGAGGCCGTGTGCGGCCTGCATGTCGCCGTGGTCCGCGGTGAACACGATGACGGTGTCCTCGTAGAGCCCCTCCGCTCGAAGCGTGTCGAGGAGCTCTCCGATGAGGGCGTCGACGTGTGAAACCATCGTGCGGTACTGGTATGCGATTTCGCGGAACTCCGCTTCCGTCAGGTCGCACTCTTCGGAGTCCGCCCGTTCGCGGTGGAACTCTGGCTTCGTCGAGAGGTCGTCGTCGTGGTTCGCCGGGAGCGAGATGTCGTCGCGGTCGTAGTACTCGCTGAACGCCTCGTCTTCGAAGTACGGCGGGTGCGGCAGATTGAACGACGCCGTGGCGAAGAACGGCTCGTCGCCGTCGTATTCGCGGACGTATCGGGCGACTTCCGTCGCCGTCGCGCCGTCCCGCTGGAGGCTCCGAGGGCCGTCGGTCCCGGTTACGTCGAGGTTCCGCGTGAACTCCCAGCCGAGCTTCGAGGTGTTTTCGACGCCGAGGTCCCAGCGGCCAGCCCACAGCGTCTCGTATCCCGCGTCGCTGAGCGTCCGGCCGACGCTGTTCGAGTCCGGGTCGAGTTCGTACGGTCCCCAGTTCGACAGCGCTCGGACGCCGGTCTGGTGCGGGAACTTGCCGGTGACGAGCGACGACCGCGACGGGGAGCACTGCGGATGGGTGCAGTACGCGTTCGTGAAGAGCGTCCCGTCGCTCGCGAGGTCGTCCAGCGCGGGCGTGTGGAACGCGTCGTTCACCGCGCCGAGCGCCTGCGCCTGGTGCTGGTCCGTGAGGACGAAGAGAACGTTCGGACGGCTGGTTGGCATCGTCTGTCAGTGAGCGAGTCACACAATAATTCTGCTGGTCGGGTCGGGGCTTCGGAGGGACGGGACTGCGGAGGGTCGTGCCAGCGAGCGGACCGATTCAGCGGTCGTCTGCGCCGGGTTCCTGGGTCACGAGGCCGTCGCCCGACTCGATCGTTTCCGCGTGCTCGTCCCGCCCCGTCTCGCGGAGACGCTTCGCGTAGGTCTCCTCGTTCCCCTTGAGGTAGACGGAGCCGCCGTCGCGAATCACCTCGAAGAGCGGGTCGACGAGGGCGCGCGGAGCATCCGGGTTTCCGCCGTCGTTGCCGACGGCCGCGTCGAGGGTGCGCTGGCTGCGCCAGCGGTCGAGGAGCGTCATCCCGTGGTCTGCGACCTCGGGGTAGTCGTTGGCGACGTTCTCGACCTCGTGAGGGTCTTCAGCGAGGTTGTAGAGTTCGACCGGCTCGAACTCCCGCCAGCCGTCGTGGTAGGTTCGGAGGAGGAGCCAGTCGTCCCAGCGGACGCCGCGCTGACACGCCCACGCGCCCTGGCCGGTGACGACGAAGTCCCGGCCGGACGACTCGCCCTCGGTGAGCGACGGCAGGAACGAGCGGCCGTCCCAGCCGGCCGGGACGTCCTCGCCGACGAGGTCGACGAGCGTGGCGGAGAAGTCGAGGTGGTAGTGGAGGTCGTCGTCGACGCCGGGTTCGACGCCCGGCCCCTTGACGATGAGCGGGACGCGGCAAGTGACGTCGTCTGCGGTCTGGTGGTCGCCGTAGACGTTGAGTTCGCCTTGGTTCTCGCCGTGGTCGGCGGAGACGACGATCACGGTGTCCTCGTAGACGCCCTCCGATTTGAGGAGGTCGACCAGTTTCGCGACGTAGTCGTCCATGTAGCGGATGCCGACGTCGTAGCCGTCGATCCACTGCCGGAAGTCCTCGCGGTCGGCTATCTCGTCAGGGGTCCGGTCGAGGTCGGCGGCGCCGTCACCGGTCAGGTAGCCGTGGTGGAGGTCGCGGGCGCTGTGCGGGCCGTAGCTCTCGTACTGTTCGTCGATGTGGTCCTCGGTGAGCCACTCCGGCGCTGGGTCGTCCGCGAACGGATTGCCGTACTCCTCGGGCGTGTCGTAGGGCGTGTGGGGGTCCCAGAAGTTGACGTGGAGGTACCAGTCCTCCTCGGTGGCGTGCTCGTCGAGCCACTCTTCGGCGTACGGGTAGACGACCTCGGCTCGCTCCGTCCCGAAGCCGCCGGTGTCGACCCACTCTTCGAACCCGTCGACCACGTGCCAGGCGCCGTGCCGCTGCGGGAACGGGCTGATGAACGCGGTTCGGTGGCCTGCCTCTCTGAGCGCGTTCGGGAGGGTCCGGTAGTCGCCGGTGTTGGCGTGCCCGCGTGCGTCGCCTCGGTGGCGGACGTCGGCGTTGATGCCGTCGTGTGCGACGACGCCGGTGTGGATGCCGAACCGGCCGGAGAAGTACGCCGTCCGCGACGGCAGACAGGGTGCGTCGGACGTGTAGTAGTTCGTGTACCGCCGCCCCTCGTTCGCGATTTCGTCGATGGTCGGCGAGGTGTCTCGCTCGTACCCGTAACACCCCAGGTGGTCTGGGCGCAGGGAGTCCGCGTCGATGTACAGGATCCGCATGCAGTAATTCGTCTGCTACGCCCCTATAAACGTATCTGAAGCCGAGATGACTGCGTCGCGCCCCGTGTCGCCGCACAGACCCGCGGTCGGTCGCGACCGGGTCGGCAGTCGCACCTGATTCGCAGCGCCAGAATACAGAGCCGCTTCGGGAACCGTTCCGCCCGTTCGACCGCTCAGGGACCGGGAGTACCGGGACTCCGTCCGCTGTATCGTGTACCGATGTTCACCTACGGTCGGCGGAATCTTCGCCCGAACACAGAGAGAGCTTATGTGGTTCGAGTGAACATGGCAGGGTACATGTCCGAGCGAGCGCGCCCGAACGTCGTCTTCATTCTGTGTGACCAGATGCGGCGACAGGCGATGAGCTGTGCCGGCGACCCGAACGTCTCGACGCCGAACCTCGACCGGCTGGCCGAGAACGGAGCCCGGTTCACGAACGCCTCCGCGACGGCGCCGATCTGTGTCCCGTCGCGGTTCTCGATACTGACCGGACAGCATCCGCACACGAGGAACGCCCACCACCACTGGCGGATGTCCCCCGAAGAGCGGACGTACGGCCACGAGTTCAGCGACTCCGGCTACGAGACCGGCTACGTCGGGAAGTGGCACCTCGCTGACGTCGGGCGTGACCGACCGGTCCCCGAGCACCTTCAGGGCGGCTTCACGCACTGGCGCGGATTCGAACTGAAGAACGAGCCGTTCGACACGTCGTACTACGTCGACGGCGACCCGGAGCCGCACTCGATCGACACGTTCCAGACGGACGGCATCTTCGACCTCGGACGCGAGTTCATCGACGACCACCAGTCCGACGACGACCCGTTCTGTCTCACGCTCTCGGTCGAACCGCCGCATCCACCGTTCATCGCCCCGGAATCTAACCTCGAACGCTGGGAAGACCGGCCGCTCGAGTTACGGCCGAACGTGCCGTACCCGGACGCAGAGCCGCCGGACAAAATCACCGGGGATCAGTACGAACAGTGGGGGAATCCGGAGGAGAGCACAGACGAGTTGTACGAGGAATACCCGTATCACGGAGAGACCGTGTTTGAGGAGATGCGGAAATACTACGCGATGGTCGAGAACCTGGACGAGAACGTCGGCAAGCTGCTCGACGAACTCGAACGCCGCGGAATCCGTGACGAGACGGCGGTCGTCTTCAGTTCGGACCACGGGGAACTGCTTGGGTCTCACGGACGCATGATGAAACAGCACCCGTACGAGGAGTCCGTCGGCATCCCGCTCATCGTCTCGTATCCGGACGCCGGTATCGATTCGGGAGCGGAGATACACGAGCCGGTCTGCACCGAAGACTTCCTGCCGACGCTGCTGGGGCTGGCCGGCCTCGAACCGGAGTCGGAGCTCCCCGGCGTGGACCTCACTCCGCTGCTCCGGGGGGAGCGCGAAAGCCTCGACCGCGACGGCGTGTTACTGGAGTTCGTCCGCGAGATTCGGCCGTCCCAGCCGTACCACGACGAGACGTGGCGCGGCTTCCGGACGGAGCGCTACAAGTACACGGTCAAGGGGTTCGACAGCCTCAGTCCGGGCGCGTTCACCAGCGGCGGAGAACCGTGGCAGCTGTACGACCTGAAAGCGGACCCGTACGAACAACACAACCTCGTCGACGACCCGGAGTACGAGGACGTCGCCGCGGAGATGCACGGGAAGCTCCGGGACGCGATCAGCCAGTACGACGACGACTACGGGCTGGAAGCCGCGTTCGGGTGGGAAGAACTGAACAAGCCGGACACGTAGCGTCGGCCGGAAGTCGGCCGAGTCGACGCGGCGGGACGCCGCGACCCGCTTCGGTTCAGTCGGTGACCGTGAACGTCGCCTCCTGGACGGCGCTCTCCTCGTAGCCGTAGCGGATGGCTTTCGCACGAACCGTGGTCTCGCCGACCGGAAGAGAAATCGGCCCGGAGTAGAGCTCCCACCGCCGGGGCGACTCCGACCCCGTCGCGTAGACGAGAGAGGCTCCCTGCGTGTCGCAGTGCAGGGTGAGCGTCGCGGGTGCGGTGAACGTTCCTCCGTCGGGTGTCGCCTCAGTCATCCGGTTTTCCGGGGCGTTCGGAACGAACGTCGGCGTGGCGGTTACCGGCTGCTCGCCGTCGGGCCACATCTGCTCTACCATCTGCGACTCGTCGACGTGGCCGCAGTCGCCGATTCTGTCGAGCCAGTCGTCCATCTCGGAGCGGAGCTCCGCGAGGACTTCCGCGTGGTCGGGGTCGTCAGCGAGGTTGTCGATTTCGTGCGGATCCTCGTGGAGGTCGTAGAGTTCCTCCGCCGGCCGACCCCCGGAGAGCAAGCGGGCTTGATGCGGCGGGAGTTCCCCCTCCGCGTGGAGGCGGAGCATGTCCTGCATCGCCTCGCCGCGAGCGCGGAACGGAACCCACGCGAGCGGCGGGTTCGACTGGTCGTAGTTTCGGACGTACTTGTAGCGGTCGTTCCGGACGGTTCGGACCATGTCGTAGCTCTCGTCGATACGGTCGCGGGCGGCCATGAGGTACTCCCGTGGTTCGGCGTCGTCACCGAGGAACGGCCGGCCGTGCATCCACTGCGGGACGTCGACGCCGGCGAGCGAGAGCACGGTCGGACCCAGGTCGAGCAGACTCACGAGTCGGTCGGTCGTCTCTCCCGCCGGAACTTCCCCCGGCCAGTTGACGACCAGCGGGACGTTCACGCCCGACTCGTAGAGGCTCCGCTTCGCCCGGGGAAGCCCCTCTCCGTGGTCGCTCCAGATGAACACGACGGTGTCCTCTCTGAGCCCGTCCGCTTCGAGCTGGTCGAGCAGCCGTCCGACCTCGGCGTCCGAACGCTCGATGTTGTCGTACTGCCGCGCGATGGACTTCCGGACGTCCTCGGTGTCCGGCAGGTACGGAGGGACGGTCACCTCGGCGGGGTCCGTGTCCGGTTCGCCGCCGACGCTGAGCAAGGAGTCTTCCCACATCCCGCTCTCGTGCGTCCGAACCGGGTTGAACACCGAGAAGAACGGCTGGTCGTCGTCCGGCCGATTCCGCCAGTGTGCATCCTCGCCGCAGTCGTCCCAGATGGAGACCGGCGGGGTGAAATCGTGGTCCGTCTCGCCGGGGTTGTCGAACTGGTAGTCGGTTTTCGAGTTGTTCGTGCAGTAGTAGCCCGCCGCGCGAAGATATTCCGGGAATGCAGTGACGTAGTGCGGAGGAACGGCGGAGTACGGCGTCGGGAGGTCCGGTGTGTCCTCGTTGGTGTGTTTCGTGCGCATGTGGTGCGCGCCGATGCTCGTCTGATACCGGCCCGTGATGACGGAGGCACGCGACGGGGCGCAGACGCCGGCTGTCGCGCAGGCGTTCGTGTAGGTGCGGCCGTCGTCGGCGAGCGCATCGACGTTCGGTGTGTCCGCCACCTCGTCGCCGTAGCATCCGAAGCGCGGACTCGTGTCCTCGAACGATATCCAGAGGATATTCGGCTGCGTGGAAGGCATACCGGGAGCACTCACCACCGTCCATTAACGCTTTCGCGACACCGACCCGTCGGACGCGACGCCGGGCCTGCCGGGGGCCGAGCGGACTGCGTCGACACCACAACCGCAGCGTGTCCCCCACGGCGACCCGTCTCGGAGTTTCGCCTGTTCATCCGAGTCCGAGGAGGCGGTGGATTTATGATGGATTCCCACCCGTTTCCGGTATGGACCGAGGACTCGTCGTATTCGAGGATAGTGAAAGCCATCGGCAACTCCTCCGAGAGGCGGCCGAACACGCGTCGGGGTCGAACGCGTCGCTGCTGCTGCTCGCGACCATCGACCCTGACGACATCGAAGAGGACGTCGAGATTCTCTCCTCCATCGGGGAGGTCGAACACGCCCACTACGACGCTGAAACTGTCCTTTCCGCCGCCGCGGACGACCTGGGCGAAGCGGCCCGGGACGTGCTCGACGAATTCGACGTTCCCTTCGACTCGATGGCGGTCTCGACCGACGACAAGGCGGAAGCGATTATCGAGATGGGCCACGAGCACGAGTGCGACCACGCGTTCCTGCTCGGCCGGCGAAGAACCCCGACACAGAAAGCGATCTTCGGAGACGTCACGCAGCGCGTCATCCTGAACTACGACGGGTACATCACCCTCGCAACGGCCTGAATTCACTCACAGAGTCACCCGGGAACCGGGGACAGCCGTCCCGCAGCGACAGTCTACGGAGTACCCGGTAGCGCCGCAGTTAGGCCGCGGGACAGCGAGAAGCGGAAACCGTATTCCAGAGTCGGAATAGTCGCAGACGGCCACCCGTATTCTCGCTCACCCCGATAGCACAAGATATCACTCACTCCTCATACTTAACGACGTATACCAATCTCCAGTTATTTTTGTGGAGTCCGAGAACCCGACGCCGTGACGAGACGCTGGCCGTAGTCGGTCATGGGCAATAGTTTGGCCAGAGTCGGTCTATACCACCAATTTCTCGCGTGTTTGCGTCGACGTACTGCTCAGCATTCTCCGAGCAACACTCCGTAGAAGTGGTGACCGCATTCGAGGTTTTATCTCCTCAAAGAGTTTTACAGGTGATCTAATCACAGATGAAGAAGTTATCAACATGTCGTTGTTCATCCAGTACCTACCGGCCGAAAATCGATGAATAACATCTCTATAGAATATATTCGAATCTGGTATTTTCGAATTAGAGGAGCGGTTCCGCTTCACTGAATTCTCGGTACTCGGCTTCGGTTCCACTGGCTCTACCCCGCAGCCCCGCCGGTGGAGTATGAGGGAGCGGCACGAGCGTAACGCCCGCCTGTCTCTCCGCTGCGGGCCTGCTGCGCCGGATGGCCGAAACGCTTGTGTCGTTCGCCTTGGGTATCCAAGGTGGAGTGTCACACGCTCCCGCCCCGCGAGGGTCGACGCTGGAGGCTCCGCGTTCGACCCGTCGCGGCCCCTCCAGTGGCGCGGAGTCCCGCCTTCGGCGACGGGAGACCGGCCGTCTCGGCCGCGCTACAGCGAGTGCTTTCCGCGGGAGCCGCCGACACGGGACCAACCGATGAACTGCGAACGGTGCGGCGACGACACGGACGTCGAGCGGTACGACGTCGACGGGTTCACCGGCTACCTCTGTGACAGGTGCGGCGAGCAGTGGGTGCGGCTTCAACACGGGTGACCCGGCGGGTCAGTCGTCGCGGAGTTCGACGATGGAGAGCCAGAACCGTTCGAACTGCTCGACCGTCTCGATGAACTCGTCCGGGTCGACCGGCTTCGTGAGGTAGGCGTTCGCGTTCCGCTCGTAGGAGGCGATGACGTCCTCTCGGGACGACGAACTCGTCAGGACGACGACCGGGATGTGCGCCAGTTCCGGGTCGGCTTTCACCGCTTCGAGGACCTCGTCGCCGTCCTTCCGCGGGAGGTTCAAGTCGAGCAGGACGATGCTCGGCTCCGGGGCGTCCGCGTAGCCGCCGAGCTGGTTCAGGAAGTCGAGCGCGTCGACGCCGTCGCCGACGACGTGGAGCGTGTTCGCGATGCTTCCGTCGGCGAACGCCTCCTTGGTCAGGCGGACGTCGCCGGGGTTGTCCTCGACGAGGAGGACGTCGGCCGGCTCCTTCGGGCGGTCCCGGTCAGTCATCGGCTTCCTCCGCGGCCGGCAGGCGGAACGAGACGGTGGTGCCGTCGCCGGGGGCGGAGTCGATCCAGATGTCGCCGCCGTGGCGCTCGACGATGCGGCGGCAGAGCGCGAGCCCGATGCCGGTGCCGGCGTGCTCGTCGTGGCCGTGGAGCCGCTCGAACACCTCGAAGACGCGGTCGGTGTCCTCGGGGTCGATGCCGATGCCGTCGTCGCTGACCGAGACGACCCAGTCGTCGCCGTCGCGCTCGGCGGCGACGCGGACCTCCGGCGGCTCCTCGCCGCTGTACTCGATGGCGTTCTCCACGAGGTTCTGGAGCAACTGTCGGAGCTGCCCGGGGTCGCCGTCGACGCGCGGCAGCGGCTCGGCGGTGAGCGTCGCGTCGGCGTCCGCGATTCGAATCTGGAGGTCGTCGCGGACGTCCGAGAGGACCGCGTCGAGGTCGACCGGCTCGAACGGGTCGCCGCGGGTGTCGACGCGGGAGTACCGCAGCAGGCCGTCGATCATGTCGCGCATCCGGTCGGCGCCGTCGACGGCGAACTCGATGAACTCCCGGCCGTCCTCGTCGAGTTCGTCGGCGTACCGCTGCTCGATGAGCGACAGGTAGCTCGACACCATCCGCAGCGGCTCCTGCAGGTCGTGAGAGGCCGCGTACGCGAACTGTTCGAGCCGCTCGTTCGACTCCTCCAGTTTCCGCTGGTACTCCTTCCGCTCGGTGACGTCGCGGAAGTAGATGGAGAGCCCGGACTCGGACGGGTAGACGTTGAACTCCAGCCAGGCGTCCGCGCCGTCGACGTACTCCTCGAGCGTGACGGCCTCCTGGGTCCGGAGCGCGGTTTCGAGTCGGTCGCGGAAGGCGTCGTCGGTCGACTCGGGCAGCACCGCCCAGAGTTCGCGGCCGAGCAGGTCCTCGCGGGGGCGCCCGAGGAGGTCGGCCGCCTGGTCGTTGAGGTGCGTGAGGCGCCACTCGTCGTCGACCGCGTAGAACGCCTCGGAGATGCGGCCGTGGATGTCGCTCAGCTCCGTTTCGAGCGCCGACTTCCGCTGTTCGAGTTCGGCCTCGCGGCGCTTCAGCGCCGTGATGTCTTCGGCGGCGGTGACGACGCGGTCGACCGTGCCGTCCGGGCCGAACAGCGGCGCGGCGTTCACGCGGAGGTGCAGCCGGTCGCCGTCCGGCCCGTCGAAGACGAGTTCCTCGTCGAACACGGGTTCGCCGGTTTCGAGCACGCGCGCCGACGGGGTTTCGCTCGGGTCGACCGGCTCCCCGTCGGCGTCGTAGACGCTCCAGCCGGCCTCGTCGTGGGAGTCCTCGATGAGTTCCTGCTCGGTGAGCCCGAGCGCGTCCTGTGCGCGCTGGTTCGCGAGCACCGTGTCGCCGTCGGCGTCCTGGACCGCAATGGCGATGGGCGCGGTCCGGAGGAGCTGTTCGGTCTGCTCGGACTCGCGTCGAAGCCGGCGTTCGCGGTCTTTCCGCTCGGTGATGTCGTCGACTGAGACGACGACCCGGGTGTCGTCGACCTGGCCGGCGTCGAGCGGCGCGGCGTCGACGGAGAGCCAGCGCCGGCCGACGTCGGGGACGTCGACCTGACACTGGTAGTCGTACACCGAGTCGCCGGTTTCTGCGACCCGGGTGAACGGCCACTCCTCGACGGGAATCGGGTCGCCGTCGGCGTCGTACAGCTGCCACTCCTCGACGCCGTACTGCGAGACGTCGTCGCTCTCGATACCGAGCCGGTCGAGCATTCGCTGGTTCGCCCGGACGAACTCGCCGTCGCCGGTGAGCACGCAGATGCTGACCGGGACGGTTTCGAGTATCTGCTCGGTGAGGTCGCGTTCGCGGCGGAGCTGCTGTTCGTACTCGCGCTGCTCCGTGAGGTCCTGCGTGACCTTCGTGAACCCCTCCAGCTCCCCGTCGTCGTCGTACACCGCGGTGATGACGACGTTCGCCCAGAACGTCGAGCCGTCGGCGCGCACCCGCCAGCCCTCGTCTTCGACGCGGCCGTCGACCGCCGCGGTCTGGAGGTTCGTCTCCGGCACCGCGTCGTCGACGTCGGCGTCGGTGTAGAACGTCGAGAAGTGCTCGCCGACGATGTCGTCCTCCTCGTACCCCTTGATTCGCTCGGCGCCCTCGTTCCAGCTCGCGACGACGCCGTCGGCGTCGAGCGTGAAGATGGCGTAGTCCTGGACGGCGCTCACGAACGCGGCGAACTCCGTCTCGTCGGTCGCGTCGGGCGTCCCCTCCGACGCGGAATCCCGCCACCAGACCCGGGTATCGTCGCCGACCCGCTTCGTCCGCAGTTCGCCGGCGTCGGCGAGGCCGTCCAGCACTCCGCGCGCCGCCTCGGCCGAACAGTCCAGGTCCGCCGCGACCTCGGCGGCGGTGAGCGGCGCGGACGGCGGACTGAGCCGGGAGAACACGCCGCGGACGTCCTCCCGCGTGGCGGACGCCGAGCCCGAAGAACACATAGCTCGAACGTGCGGGCAGAGCGGCATAAACGCTTGGCGTCCGCGAAGCCAGGACAGACTGCGTCCGGCCGCGTCGCCCCCAGCGCCTTTGCATCTGCCGGCTGACGGGGCGACAGATGGGTGCCTCAGACGCCCCCCCGCAGCCAACCGGCGTGAACCGGAGCGGGGAACGGCCGAGCAGCGACGAGGTGGGAGAGACGACGGACGAGGCGACCGTCCACGAGGGCGGCGTCCAGCTCGAACGGACCATCGGGCTGGTCGGCGGGCTGGCCATCGGCGTCGGGACGATGATCGGCGCCGGCATCTTCGTGTTCCCCGGAATCGCCGCCGGGAAAGCCGGGCCGGCCGCCGCCGCGTCGTACGCCATCGGCGGGCTGGTGGCGCTGCTCGTCGCGCTGCCGGCGTCGGAGCTGGCGACCGCGATGCCGCGGAGCGGCGGCGGGTACTACTTCATCTCGCGGGCGCTCGGCTCGCTCGCCGGCACCGTCGTCGGCATCAGCCTCTGGCTCGGCCTAGTGTTCGCCTCCGCGTTCTACCTCGTCGGCTTCGGAAGTTACGCGGTTGAGCTGCTGGCGCGCGTCGGAATCGCGCTGTCGTGGCCGGTACCGCCGACGACCGCGCTGGGCTTCGTCTTCGGCGCCGCTCTCACCGGGATGAGTTTCACCGGCACCGAGAACACCGCGAAACTCCAGAACGGCGTCGTCGCACTGCTGCTCGTCATCCTGTCGGTGTTCCTCGGCTACGGCGGGCTCGACGCACTCGGCGTGTTCGGCCGGTCGTCGGCGCCGGAGACGTTCGCGCCGTTCGGCACGACGCCGATAATCACGACCGCCGCGCTGGTGTTCACGTCGTACCTCGGGTTCGCGCAGGTCGCCACGGTCGCCGGCGAAATCAAAAAGCCCGGCCGGAACCTCCCGGTGGCGATGGTCGGCTCCGTACTCATCGTCACCGTCTTTTACGTCGCCACCATCTTCGTCGCGACCAGCGCCTACCCGAGCGCGACCCTCGCCGGGTTCGAGGAGACTGCGATGGTCGAGGTCGCGGAGACGTTCTTCGGGGTGCCGGGCGTCGTCGCCATCCTCGTCGCCGGGCTGCTCGCCACCGTTTCGAGCGCGAACGCGTCCATCATGTCCTCCTCGCGCGCCGTCTTCGCGCTGAGCCGCGACGCGCTGCTCCCGAAGAAGGCCGGCGAGGTGAACCTCACCTACGGGACGCCGCACGTGGCGCTCATGCTGGCCGGCGTCCCGGTGTTGCTGCTGGTCGCGTCGGGCCGCACGGCCGTGCTCGCGGAGGTGGCGTCGTTCCTCCACCTCGTGATGTACGGACTCATCTGCGTCGCGCTCGTCGCGCTGCGCCGCCGGACGCCGGAGTGGTACGACCCGGACTTCCGGGTGCCGGCGTACCCGCTCGTCGCCGGCGCCGGCGCCGTCGCGAGTTTCGGGCTGATCGCGTTCATGCAGCCCGCCTCACAGGTCATCGGCGCCGTGCTGATGGTGGCCGCGGCCGGATGGTATTACTACTACGCCCGTGACGTCACGCTCAAGGGGGTACTCTAGATGACCGCAACCGTCCTGCTGCCGCTCCGCGTGCTCGAAGACGAATCGGTCGCCGCGGGGCTGTTCGAGTTCCTGTCGCCGACGCACGTGCTGGTGCTCGGCTACTACGAGGTACCGGACCAGACGCCGCCGGAGGCGGCCCGCGACCAGTTCGACGACCGCGCGCAGGCGAAACTCGACGACGTTCGCGCGGCGTTCGAGGCGGCCGGCGCGACCGCCGACACCCGGATGGTGTACACCGGCGAGGCCGAACAGACAATCGGACGCATCGCCGCGGAGGAAGCCGTCGACGCCGTCGTCCACCCCGGAGCGGCGATGGACGTCGACCGGCTGCTCGTCCCGCTCGTCGGGCAGGCGGACGTCGACCGGGTCGCCGCGTTCGTCGCGGAGCTCGTCGGCGGCCGCGACATCGACGTGACGGTGTTCGGCCTCGACGAGTCGCTGACGCCGGACGAAATCGAGTCGGCGCTCGCGGACGCCGGGCTCTCCCCGCCGCAGCTCACCACGGAGACCGGGCCGTCCGGCAGCCCCGTCGACGCCATCGCGGAGGCCGCCGTCGACTTCGACGCGGTCGTGATGGGCGAGCCGAAGCCGACGCTCTCCGAGTGGGTGTTCGGTGAACTCGAAGCCCGCGTCGCCACCGAGGCGCTCGGCCCGGTGTTCGTCGTCCGCGCCGTCACCGAAGAGACGGACGAGGGCGCCGACACCGACGACGGGGAGTAGGGCGTCCGCGCGACGACGAACCGGCGGCGAGCCGAGCCGAAACGGACACCGCGCTTTTGTCCGCGGCGGTCGACGCCGCGACCGCCGGGAAACTCCGGCGGACACGCCATGGACGACCTCACACTCACCAGTCCCGCGTTCGACGACGGCGAGTCGATTCCCGACAGGTACGGCCGCGGCGCCGACGACGTCAATCCGCCGCTGACCGTCTCCGGCGTCCCCGACGACGCGGCGTCGCTCGCGCTGCTCGTGGACGACCCGGACGCCCAGGAGCCCGCCGGGAAAATCTGGGTGCACTGGGTCGTCTGGAACGTCCCGCCGGACGCCGACATCCCGGAAGACTGGTCGCCGGGCGGCGGCGCCACGGAGGGCGTCAACGACTTCGACGAGCGCGGCTACGGCGGCCCGGCGCCGCCGGACCGCGAACACACCTACCGCTTCACGCTGTTCGCGCTCGACACGACGCTCGACCTCCCCCGCTCCGCGGGCAAACCGGAACTCACCGACGCCATCGAAGGTCACGTCGTGGAACAGGCGCGGCTCACCGGGACGTACGCTCCGCACGGATAGCGGCCGGGGCGAGAAATAATCATCGAATAAGTAAAAACCAATTTCCGTAGTTATTCTTTCATCTACCGGGCACCTATCTCTGTGAGCCTCTGTCAAAAAGAGTTACTGGCGTTATTATCCGTGTTCAGTAGATTTCCTCGTCAAGTCGAGATGCCGTTATGAGTATCATTTTTCGGATACTGGATCAGAACTAGAAGATTTTTTATTATCCAGTATTACCTGCTATACGCCATTATAGACGCACTAAAAAGAGTGATTAGTTTAAATACTACTATTCTATTGAGAGTATAGCCAAAGTTTTGTATTTCTAAAGTTTTTTCAACTATCAGTTTTTAGTTAAGTGTCCCGCCGTGTCTGAGTCCGCCTCAACTGAACTTAGATCCGGTTATGGTGAACAACAACTACTTTACGCCGAACGCCGTGTCGGGCGGTATGGACACACACACCACGGAGCTGGCGTCGCCGGTGAAGACCGCGCAGACGACCTTCAGAGTCATCGAGGCGCTGAAGGAGCTCGACGGGGCGAACGTCACGGAGCTCTCCGCTCACCTCGACATGCCGAAGAGCAGCGCCCACAACTACCTGCAGACGCTCGAACACGAGGGGTACCTCGTCAAGAGCGGCCAGCAGTACGAGGTCGGCCTTCGGTTCCTCGACCTCGGCGCGTACGCCCGAACGCGAGAGCAGCTGTACGACGTCGCCCGCCCGGAGCTGGAGACGGTCGCCGAGAACACGGGCGAACACGCCAATCTGCTCGTCGAAGAGCACGGGCTCGGCATCTTCCTGTGCCGCGCGCAGGGCGAAGACGCGGTGAGCCTGGACTCGTACACCGGCCAGAGCGTCCGTCTCCACACGACTGCGCTCGGGAAGACCGTTCTCGCCCACCTGCCGGACGACCGCGTCGACGAAATCATCGACCGACACGGGCTCGAGCGGAAGACCGAGCGGACCGTCACGGACCGGGACGAACTGGAGGCGGAGCTGGCTGAAATCCGCCAGCAGGGCGTCGCGTACGACCGCGAGGAGCGCATCAAGGGACTGCGGTGCGTGGCGGTCCCGATTCTGAGCGACGACCGCATCACGGGCGCGGTCAGCGTCTCCGGACCGACCAGCCGGATGGACGACGACCGCATCGAGACGGACATCCTCCCGCAGCTCCGCCACGCCGCGAACATCATCGAACTCAATCAGACCCACTCCTGACGCGCGACGACCGCCAGCGAGCCGCTCTTCCGTCCCGAAGCCGATTCCCCTCCGAGCCCGGCGTGTTCGTGAGAGCCGAACGCGGGTGAAAGAGAACGCCCGCGTCGGTGTGTCCGCGTCGACTCGAACCGACCAGAATCCGGACCGCTGCGTTTCGTGCCACATGGCCCCACAGTTTGTCGATTGTCAGTCGGCTCCGAGCGTCGTTCGACGCGCCTCGCGACCGACACGGGGGCGAGCCGCGAGTATTACAACATTAGATTTGTAATACCATAGACGGGGTTGGGAGCGTACGCTCGGAACGGGAGAACCGCCCCCGTATCGGCCGATATCAGCCGGGAGCAACCCGGAGGACCACGGGAGTTCGAACGGTGTGCGTCCGGCATCTGTTCGTCGTTCGCGAACATCCGTCCGGAGTTGCTGATATCGAACTTCAGGTGTTCGAGATGTACGAAGTGTCGTTCGCTATATCCGGAGCGGCCGCTGCGGGGCGACGAAGGAGTCGAGGCCCGGAGCGTGCGTGTCTGAGTACCAAGACTGTGCGGACCGTTCGACGGCGTACGGGTAGTGGAAGGAGTGGACGAAACGACTGACGCCGGGGCAGCCTACACGACCCGGTTCCAGGGCTCTTGACCGTCGTTGAGCCGCGCGACGTTCGTTTCCACGAGGTCGGCGATCTTGTCGCCGTAGTTGTCGGCCTGTGCGGCGGCGTGTGGCGTCACGACGACGTCGTCCAGCTCCCACAGCGGCGAGTCCCCGGGAAGCGGTTCCTCGTGGAAGACGTCCAGCGCCGCCCCGGCGATTTCGTCGTTCTTCAGCGCGTCGACCAGCGCGTCCTGGTCGACGACTTCGCCGCGGCTGACGTTCACGAGGTAGGCGTCGTCACGCATCGCCTCGAACACGTCTCGCCCGACCAGCCCCTCGGTCTGGTCGGTCAGCGGCGTCGTGAGCACGACGAACCTGGCGTCGCCCACCGCGTCCGTCAGCCGGTTCACGTCGTAGACGCGGTCCAGTCCGAGGTTCGAAACCGGGCGGACGTCGACGCCGACGACGTCCATCCCGAGCACGCCGGCGCGGGAAACGACGCTGCCGCCCAGTTCGCCGAGGCCGACGACGCACGCTTCGGCCGTTCCCAGTTCGAACGGCCGGTCGACGGGGAGCCGGCGCCACGTGGTCGTGTTCTGCTGGTCGCGGAACCGGTGGAGCCCCTTCGCGAACGTCAGCATGAACGTCACCGCGGTTTCGCCGACGAGGTCGCCGGCGACGCCGGTGCTGTTAGTCATCGTGACGCCGGCGTCGCGGTACGCGTCGAGCGGGAAGTCGTCGTAGCCCGACCGGACGTTGTGCACCCACTCGACCTCCTCGAGGAACTCGTCGTGGTGGAACAGGGTGACGACGGCGTCGCAGTCGGCGAGTGTGTCGGCGTCCCGCACCGTGAACTCGCAGTCGATTCCCGCCGTCCGGTCGAGCAGCCGTTGCAGTTCCCGCGGCGGGCACGGATGGGTTCCCCAGTCGTGAATCGCGACGCGTCGAATCGGTCCTTCTCGCGACATAGCCACTGTCTGTCCGTGCGGCCAGATAACTCCTCGCATACCCTTCGTGTGCCCGCGGCAGGAAGGCGGTCGTCGGCCGAGCGGTCGAGGTGATTACCGATTGCGGGTGTGGATGGCTTCGCCCCGGGCGTGCTCTGCGGCTTCGACGACGGCCTCCGACAGCGTCGGGTGGGTGTGGACGGTGCCCGCGACGTCTTCGAGCGTGGCGCCCATCTCGATGGCGAGGGCGGCCTCCGCGACGAGTTCGGACGCCTCGGGGGCGACGATCTGCGCGCCGAGCAGGAAGCCGGCGTCGGCCTCCGCGACGACGCGGACGAAGCCGTCGGTGTCGTTCAGCGTCAGCGCCCGGCCGTTCGCGCGGAGCGGCGTCTCGCCGACGACCGGGTCGAACCCCTGGTCGGCGGCCTCGGCCTCCGTGAGGCCGACGGTCCCGATTTCGGGGTCGGTGAACACGGCGGCTGGGATCGCTCGGTGGTCGAACGCGACAGGTTCGCCGGCGGCGGCTTCGGCGGCGACGATGCCTTCCGCGCTCGCTTTGTGCGCCAGCATCGGTTCGCCGGCGACGTCGCCCACCGCGAAGACGTGGTCGAGGGCCGTCCGCATCTGCTCGTCCGTGGCGAGGAACCCGTCGTCGTCGGGAGTCAGGCCGACCGACTCCAGTTCGAGCGTGTCGGTCACCGGCTCGCGGCCGACGGCGACGAGCACGCGGTCGGCGTCGTACGCGGACTCCTCGCCGTCCTCGGTTTCCGTCCGGACGGTGATGCCGTCGGCGCCGCCGGTCCATTCGGCGGCGCTCTCCCCGAAGTTGAAGTCGATACCGAGACGCTCCGCGCGGCGGCGAACCACGCCGGACAGGTCGTCTTCGTAGCCGGGGAGGACGTCGTCGAGCAGTTCGACGACCGTGACGTCGGCGCCGAGTTTCGCGAACGTCGTCGACAGCTCCATCCCGATGTAGCCGGCGCCGACGACGACGAGCCGGTCCGGGACGTCGTCGGTCGACAGGGCGTTCCGCGAGGACCACACAGGGTCGTCAGCGAAGTCGAATCCCGGAATCGACAGGGGGCGCGACCCGGTCGCGACGACCGCGTGTTCGAACTCGACGGTCTCCATCCCCTGCCCTTCGCCGCCGTGGGCGATGCGGGCAGTGTGTTCGTCTTCGAACGCCGCGGTGCCGTCGATGAGGTCGACGCCGTTCGCCTCGCACAGCGTCTCGACGCCGCCGGTGAGTTCGTCGACGACGCCGTCCTTCCAGTCGGCCATCGCCGAGGCGTCGACGACCGGGTCGGCGTGAACGCCCATCTCCTCGGCGCCGCCGGCGTCGTGTGCGACGTCGGCGGCCGTGATGAACGCCTTCGACGGGATGCAGCCGTGGTTCAAGCAGGTGCCGCCGTAGGCGTCCCGCTCGACGAGCGTCGTTGCGAGTCCGCGCTGGGCCGCGCGGATAGCGGCCACGTAGCCGCCGGGACCGCCGCCGATGACGAGCACGTCCGTCCCGGTCGCGATGTCACCCATTACCATGGACGCTCCGTCGCGCTCCCCCGGCAAAAGTCCATCCGTTCGTGCAGCGTCCACCGACGGCGGCCGGATGGTCGCCCGATAGCCGCTCAACCGCGGCGCGGCAGACAGGAGCGTCCGCGGGGGACTGCGTCGTCCGCGGAGACCGAGCCGCAGCGGCGTCAGCGGCGACGGTCGCTATTCGAGGAGGAGCCGCGTCGGGTCGCTGAGCAGCTCCTTGATGCGGTTCGAGAACTGAGCCGCTTCGGCGCCGTCGACGAGGCGGTGGTCGACGGACATCGACAGCGTCATCGTCTCGCGGGCGACGACCTCGTCGTCCACGACCCACGGCCGCTTTTCGACGGGGCCCATCGCCAGAATCGCGGCTTCGGGGTGGTTGATGATGGGTGAGGAGTACTCTCCGCCGATGGCGCCGATGTTCGTGATGGTGAACGTCCCGCCCTGCATCTCGTCGGGTGAGAGTTCGCGGTTCCGCGCCCGCGTCGCCAGGTCGTCGATTTCGACGGCGAGCTGCTTCAGACCCTTCCTGTCGGCGTGTTTCACGACGGGAACCATCAGGCCGGCGTCCGTGGCGACCGCGATGCCGACGTTGTACTCGTCGTGGAGCACGATCTCGTCGGCCGTCTCGTCGAGGCTGGAGTTGAGGTACGGGAACTGTTCGAGCGCCGCCGTCACCGCCTTCACGACGAACGGCAGATACGTCAGTTTCACGTCCTCCTCGGCGGCGACGGCGGCCAGTTCCTCGCGGAGTTCGACGAGTTCGGCGGCGTCGAGCCGGTCGTGGTGGGAGACGTGCGGCGCGGTGTACTTCGACCGCGCCATCTGTTCGCCGATGGCTCGGCGGACGCCCTTGTACGGGACGCGCTCGCCGGACGCCTCACCGCCCGTCGACGGCGTAGCCTCCGCGTCTGGAGTCCCGGCGGCGTCGGCAGCACCGGCGACAGCGCCGCCTTCCTCCGCAGCAGCCGGAGACGACGTCGCCTCGTTCGACGCCGCCGATTCGTCGTCCGCCGCCTCGGCCGCCGACTCGACGTACGCCTCGACGTCCGCCGGCGTCACGAACGCCTCGCCGTCGCGCGCCTCGCTCGCCGGGACGTCGTTGATGTCGACGCCGGCCTCCGCGGCGCGCCGCCGCGTCGCCGGCATCGCCAGCGTCCGGTCGCGCGCTGCCCCATCGCTCTCGACGGGTTCGGGCGTCGGTTCGGCGTCTCCGGCCGCGTCGCGTTCGGAGACCGCGGGTTCGCCGCCGGAGACGGACCTGGGCTCGGGCGGCTCCTCGTCCGGTTCGTCCGCCGCTGAATCCGCGGCGGCACGCACGTCTGCGGCGCTGACCCGACCGCCCGGTCCGGAGCCGGCGACGGCGTCGAGGTCGACGCCGAGTTCCCGCGCGAGCGACCGAGTGCTCGGTGACGCGAACACCCGGCCGCCCGGCGATTCTGCCGCGGCTGACTCGCTCGAAGCCGACGACGCTGCCCCATCGGCCTCGTCTTCATCCGGCTCGGCGGCCGCCGACTGCGCCGCCGAGTTCCGGTCGGTCTCCTCCGCTCCATCCTGGCTCGGGGCGTCGGTGTCCGCCGCCGGTTCCGCGCCGTCGACGTCGAACGTCACGATGACGGAGTCGACCGGAACCATCTCGCCCTCCGCGGCGTGCAGTTCGACGACGGTGCCGTCGTACGGACTCGGCACCTCGACGAGCGCCTTGTCGGTTTCGACCTCCGCGATGACCTGGTCCTCCTCGACGCGCTCCCCGGGCTGTACGGTCCACGAGACGAGCTCCCCCTCGGCGATGCCCTCACCGAGGTCCGGCAGCTCGAACGTTCGCTCGGCCATGCAGTCACACTCGACGCAACGCCCTTTCAGTGTTTCCCTGACGGCGACGCGTCGTCGCAGAAAATCGGGCGCGGTCAGACGGAGAGCGCGCGTTCGATGCCGTCGAGGATGCGCGGCGGATGCGGGAAGTAGTAGTCCTCCATCGACAGCAGCGGAACCGGGGTGTCGAAGCCGGTGACCCGCTCGACGGGGGCTTCGAGGTACATCAGCGCCTCGTCGTTGATGCGGGCGACGACGTCGGCGCCGACGCCGCCGCTGCGCGCGCCCTCGTGGACGACGACGGCGCGGCCGGTCTTCTTCACGGACTCGACGACCGTCTCCGTGTCCATCGGCGAGATGGTCCGGAGGTCGATGACCTCGGCGTCGGCGTCGAGCTCCTCGACCGCCTCCAGCGTCGGCGGCATCATCGCCCCCCACGAGACGACCGTGACGTCGCTCCCCTCTTCGCGGACCGCCGCTTCCCCGAGCGGGACCTCGTAGTCCTCCTCCGGGACCTCCTCGCGGAACGACCGGTAGATGCGTTTCGGCTCCATGAACAGCACCGGGTCCGGGTCGCGGATGGCGCTCAGCAGCATCCCCTTCGTGTCGTGTGGCGTGCTCGGAATCGCGATTTTGAGCCCGGGGATGTGCGAGTAGGCGCCTTCGAGGCTCTCGGAGTGGTGTTCGAGCGCGCGGACCCCGGCGCCGTACGGCATCCGGACGACCATCGGCGCGGACAGCTCCCCGCGGGTGCGCCACCGGATTCGGCTGGCGTTCGTGACGAGCTGGTCGAACGCCGGCGGCAGGAAGCCGGAGAACTGGATTTCGGCGACCGGCCGGAAGCCGTACATCGCGAGGCCGACGGCGCCGCCGACGATGGCGATCTCCGAAAGCGGCGTGTCGACGACTCTGTCCTCGCCGAACTCCTCGAGCAGCTCGTCGGTGGCGCGGAACACGCCGCCGCTGCGGGCGACGTCCTCGCCGAAGACGAGCACGCGCTCGTCGGCCGCCATCTCGGTGTGCAATGCGTCGTTGACCGCCTCCACGATAGTAGCCTGCATGGTCATCCCTTGGGTCGCTGTTCGATGTAGTCGTCCATCTCGGGTCGCCGGTCGAGGAGGTCTTCGAACTCCTCGAGCTGCCGGCGGAGCTCCGGCGGCATCTCCGCGTACACGTACGCGAACAGCTCAGCGACGCTCCGCTCGGCGAACTCGTTTGCGGCGTCGAGCGCCGCGTCGAACTCGGCTTCGATGTCCTCGACGACCGCGTCGTGGTCGATGTCGTCCCACAGCCCCTCGGCTTTCAGGAACTCGCGGTAGCGCTCGATGGGGTCTTGCTGCTCCCACTGCTGGACCTCCTCGTCGCTGCGGTACCGCGTCGGGTCGTCGCTGGTGGTGTGTGCGTCCAGCCGGTACGTCACGGACTCGACGAACACCGGGTCGCCGTCGCGGACCCGGTCGCGGGCCCGCGAGACGGCGTCGTAGACGGCGAGGACGTCCTGGCCGTCGACGCGGATGGCGTCCATGCCGTACGCGAGCGCCTTCTGGGCGATGGTGTCCGACCCGGTCTGCTGGTCGAACGGCATCGAGATGGCGTACTGGTTGTTCTGACAGAAGAACAGCGCCGGGAGGCCGAGCGCGCTCGCGAGGTTCAGCGCCTCGTGGGCCGCACCGGTGCTGGTCGCGCCGTCGCCGAGGTAGGCGGTGGCGACGGCGTCGTCGCCGGCGACGTCCATTCCCCAGGCGAGGCCGGACACCAGCGGGAGGTGCGAGCCGATGGAGATGGCGACCTGAGAGTTGTGCTCGGCGAACGACTGCTGGCCCTCCTCGATGCCGCGCCAGAACAGGATCATGTCCTTCATCGGGACGCCCCGCATGAAAAACGGGGTCCAGGCGCGGCCGACGAACAGCCAGTCGTCCGGTTGCAGCGTGAACGCGCTGCCGATGATGCTCGCTTCCTGGCCGCGGGTCGAGCCGAACGTGCCGAGTTCGCCGCGCCGCTGGATGCTCACCATGCGGCGGCTGAACACGCGGTCGGTCACCATCCAGCGGTACAGGTCTCGGAACTCCTCGTCGGTGAGGTCGGGGACTGCGTCCTCGTCGTAGCTCCCGTCCGCGGCGACGATCTGGTGAGTCGGGACGTCGAGGTCAGCCTGCGTGAGGTACTGCGCCTCGCCGCCACTCCCCGGGTCGGGAGGGGTCGGGTCGGTTGACGGTCTATCGCTCATTCGACGGACGACCTGTTGTGCGTAGCCGGTAATAAAGTCGGGGGTGGCGGAGCCGCCGCTCAGCCCGGCGAATCCGGCAGCCTCCGGGCCGCTCCTCGGTCCTGGGCAAAGGTTTATTATAGACAGTTTGGTACGGTCATTCATGGCAGTTGGAAACCCGGAGCTGGTCCGCCGATGATCGACCCAGCCGACAGCCTGGTGGTGGACTGCGACTGGCACTACGCCGACACGTTCGAGCAGGTCGCGCCGTACATGCCCGAGCCGTGGAAGACGAAGTTCCAGAAGAGCGGCTGGGGCGGCACCGGCGTGAAACAGAACCTGAGCGCGTTCTTCCCGGCGTCGACGGGGAACCGATTCAACTACGGGAAGATCGAGCGCGAGTTCTCCGAGTACCCCGACGGCGGCGACGAGAAAAAGGTTTGTTCAGGACAGACCGACCTGTCAGCGCAGTGCAGCGGAGGAGACGGTACGGAGGTAATCGGCCGCCGCCGCGACGACCGCCGGCTCGGTCTGCGGCGACCAGCGGGGTCCGACCGCGGTGGCCTGGCGGTCGGGCGCGAGGAACTACTTCGGCGCGACGAGTTCGACCGGGTGGGTGGCGTCCCGCGGGAACAGCGCGCCGAGCTGTTCGTGACACGACGCGCCGCTCGCCACCAGTTCGCGGTCGTCGACGCCGGCGTCGACGAACTGGTCGCGCAGCGTCTCGCCGACGTCGACGCTGAGTTCGTAGTACTCGGACTTGTAGCCGAACGACCCCGCCATGCCGCAGCACTCCACGTCCGACGTGACGACGTCGAAGCCGAGTTCGGTCAGGACGGCCTCGGTGTGCGCGTCGAGCCCGAGCGTTCGTTGCTGGCAGTGACTGTGGTAGGCGACGGCGCCGCCGCCGGTCAGCGCGGACGCGTCCGCGCCGTTCTCCAGCAGGCCGAACACGTACTCCATGACCTCGTAGCTGTTGTCCGCGATTCGGTCGGCGCGGTCGGCGGGGAGCAGCCGGTCGTACTCGCGTCGGAACGCGGCGAGGTCCGACGGTTCGACGACGACGACGTCCCGGCCGTCGTCGAGGTACGGGTCGAGCGAGTCGGCGACGCGGACGGCGTTCGCCCGCGCCGTTTCTATCATACCTTGTGACAGCGGTGCGCGGCCGCTCTCGTGACACGGCGCGAGTTCGACGTCGACGCCGAGCGCCTCCAAGGTCCGCACGGCGGCCTTCCCGCGGTCGACGAGGACGTAGTTCGTGTACGCGTCCGGGTACAGCACGACGGAGCGGTCCGGTCCATCGGCCGGGGCCGACCCGGCGTCCGCGTCGCGGCCGGCGAACCAGTCGCGGAGCGTCTCCCGCCGGAACGACGGGAGGTCGCGGCGGCGGTCGACGCCGAGCAGCCGGTCCACCGCGGCGCGCACCGGGCCGAGGTCGGCGACCCAGTTGGACACCGGCGCGGTGGCGCTGCCGAGGCGGGCGAGCGTCCCGAAGTTCCCGAACAGCCGCTTCTGCGGGTCCACGCCGCCGGGGTCGTCGTCGGGGGTGAGGCCCTCGACGAGCGAGTCGAACCGGTCCGGGTCGGCGCCGCGGTTCACGCGGTCGCGGACGACCGTGTTTATCCACGGGATGTCGATCTTGACGGGGCAGGCGTCGACGCAGCGCGAACAGCCCGTACAGAGGTCGTTGAACTCGGCCGCCGAGTCGAGGCCGTGGACGCCGGCCTCCCAGCCGGTCGCGATGCCGCCGGTGTACGTCTCGCCGCCGAACGCGTGGCCGCCGACGTGCTGGAAGTTCGCACAGGAGTTCGCGCAGGCGCCACACCGGATGCAGTACAGCGTCTCGCGGAGGTCGTCGTCGTCGCGCATCTCCATCCGGCCGTTGTCGAGCAGCACCAGGTGGAACTCGCGGTCGTCGCCGCCGCCGGAGAGCGGTTCGTCGGGCGCGTCGAAGTCGATGGTCGGCGAGTCGACCGGCGGCGTCAACACCGACAGGTACGTCGCGACGTCCTGTCCGCCGCCGGCCTTCGCGATGAGTTCGGCGAACGCCGGGAGGTCCTCGACGCTCGGAATCAGTTTCTCGACGCCGGCGACCGCGACGTGCGTGTCGGTCGTGACGGCGCACTTCCGGGCGTTCCCCTCGTTCGTGACGAGCGCGATGGAGCCGGACTCGGCGGCCACGAAGTTCGCGCCGGTCATGCCGACGTCGGCCTCGCGGATGCGTTCGCCGACGTGGTCGCGCGCGAACTGCGTGAGGTCCTCGGCGGTCCGCAGCGGCTCGTCGGTGTCGAAGTGGGCGTTGAACAGGTCCGCGATCTCCTCGCGCGACTTGTGGAACGCCGGGCCGACGAGGTGCGACGGCGCTTCGTCGGCGACCTGCAGCACGAACTCGCCGAGGTCCGTCTCGGTGACGTCGACGCCGGCGGCTTCGAGCGCGTCGTTCACCTCGATCTCCTCGGTCGTCATCGACTTCGACTTCGCGACCGAGTCGGCGCCGCGCGCCTCCACGACCTCCGTGATGTAGCGGTTCGCGTCGGCGGCGTCGTCCGCGAGGTACACTTCGCCGCCGTTCGCCTCGACGCTGTCGCGGACCGTCTCGATGAGTTCGGGGAGCCGCTCGATGGCGTCCTCCTTGATGCGGCGGGACTCAGCGCGGAGTTCTTCGATGTCGTCGCGGCGGGCGTTCGCCTCGTAGCGCCCCTGGTTGATGTGGGTCGCGTTCGCGAAGACGGCGTCGCCTTCGGTGTCCAGCAGGTGTCGGATGCGGTCGGCCTTCGCCCGCCGGTCTTTGCTTCCGCTCATGGTTAGCGGTCCGTGAGCACGAGCGCGTGAACGGCCTGCGGGCCGTGCACGCCCTCGACCAGTTCCCCCATGTCCGCGGTCGCGCTCACTCCGGTGGCGACGATTGCGGAGTCGCGGCCGGCGCGGAACTCCGAGCCGAGCCACGTCAGCGCGTCGTCGAGCGTGTCGTGGACGTCGCTCGCGCGGACGACGCCGACGTGTTTCCGCGGGTAGAGGCTCACCGGTTCGGTGCCGGCGGCGTCCGACTGAATCAGGAACGAGCCGTGTTCCGCGACGCCGCCGCCGACGCGGGTGACGCCGGTGTCCGCCTCCTGGAGGAGCCGCGGCGTGGGCGGCGTCGTCACCGCGGTGCCGTCGAGCGAGACGCCGTCGATGCCGAGCGGCGCGCCGACTGCCGTCCCCTCGACGGCGTCGGCCAGCGCCGACTCGAACCCGGCCGTCTCGGTCCGCGTGCACTCGACGCCCGCGGTTTCGAGCGCCGACGCGAACCGCGTCGTGGTGTCCGTTGCCATGACGCACACGTCTCGCCCGCCTCGTTTATGCCTGCCGGTCGTCCGCGTCTGCCGCGCCGCGGTCGCCGGGTTCGCGGCCAGCGCGGCAGTCGGCGGGACGGTGTCGGCTCAGGCGACGCGGAAGACGGCGAGTTTCACGCCGTTCGGCTGGCGGACGCCGGTCGCGACGAAGATGCTGCGCGTGAGCCACTGCAGGTCCGGGTCGGCCGTCTCGAACTCCGGGACGGACCGGAAGTACACCTCCGCCGGGTCGACCGACTCGCCGTCGCGGATGCGTTCGCTGACCGTCGGCGGCGCCCAGCGGATGCCGCGGTTCTCGACGTAGACGCGGGCGCCGTCGTCCGTCTCGAAGGCGTACTTCGCGACGAGTTCGGTGGGCCGCTCGGTTCGGTACAGCTGGTAGTCCGCGCCGCCGGGCAGGATTTCGCCGTCGACGCGACCCGAGACGGTGCCGCTCGTGATTTCGATGATGCGTCGCTGCCCGTCGCCGGTCTCGCCGATCTCGATCGGGTCGGCGACCTCGATGTCGAGGTCCATGACGTGTTCGAACGACGGGTCGAGCAGTTCGTCGTCGTGGTTCCGGTCTGCGCCCATACGCACCCGGATTCGGCGCGGCGATAAGTAGGTGACGCCGCAGACACTCGCCGCACGGGGTGATGCGGTCGGTCGGTCGGCTACTCCGACATCACCGTCAGCACCGGCTGGTCCGCCGTGAGCAGGACGGACTGCGTGGTGCTTCCGAAGACGGCTTTCCCGACGGGGGTGCGTTTGCGGCCGCCGATGACGAGATAGCGGGCGTCCCGGCGTTCGGCCTCCGCGAGGAGTTCCTCGACTGGCTCGCCGACGCGGCCCTGCAGCGTCACCGCACCGTCGGCGTCGAGCGTCCCTCGGACGACGTCGCGCGCAACGCCGGCGGCGTGCCGTTCGCCGTCGTCGATGGAGTAGCCGTCACTCCCGGCGGCGTGTGACTGCCCGCCCCGGTCGCTGCCGCCGTACGACGCCGAGGACTGAAACGGATACTTGGGCGGCCGCTCACCGGTCGACTCTCGGAAGTCGTCGAAGACGTCCTGGGGCATGACGTGGACCACGACGTGCTCCTCGCCGAACTGGTCTGCGAGCGTCTGCCCCTCCCGGACCGGCTTGCTCGGAATCGTCTCCCCGTCGACCGCTGTCAGAACCGTCATGGCCGCAGATGCTCACAGCGGTACATAAAACGTTGTGGCGATTCCAGCGGTGGGAGCGAAGAGATAGCCCAGCAGTTCCACCCCGCAACCCATATGACAACAATAATTAAGCATTGGAATATACCCATTCTTTTTATCATTAATAGCGGACAGAGACAGTAATCGCTAAATCGGGATTTTGTGGGCAGTTTGCCGCGTGTATCCATATCTCGACCGGCTCACTACTCAGAATACATAATAAAAGTCTGATCTTCAATAAGGAGGAGGAATTAATGCTGGAGCCGTAATTATTCTCCGAATTTTGCTATATGCTCGATAATATCTTGTTTAGAGGCAAAATGGAGATTTTATGCCTGGCGATACATATCTATTCGCTTTGTTTTACTCTTTTCTGATAATATAACGTGATAGAAGAACAATTTTCTGAGACGGGCTGTGTGGTGGTCGTCGCTCGCAGCAGGAAGCACGGACGAGTGAGCCGTCGGAGCGCAGGCTGGGTGGCTACCGGTCGTCGCGAAGCCGCTCGCGTCGCTCCTCGAACTCCTCGTCCGTCAGGTCGCCGCGGGCGTACGCGAGTCGGAGTTCCTCCAGCGCGCGGTCCCGGCCGGTCCCGGTCCGCAGGCCGGCGAAGCCGCGGTAGAGCGCGTAGCCGAGTCCGGCGAGCAGGAGCACCCAGACGACGAGTACGCCGAGTCCCCACAGCGGCGACGCCCCAGTCATTCCGCCGCCCATCATGCCGCCGTTCATCATGCCGCCGTTCATCATGCCGCTCCAGCCCCAGCTCATCATTCCCATCATCGGCATCGTGACCGCCATCAGCAGCAGCGGCGCCAGGACGACGACGCCGAGCGCGATGACTGCCAGCCGGAGGAGTCGGTCCGTCGAATCAGGCCCGGTTGCTGCGGAGCTCACGTGGTCCCGGTCGTTCGCTCGGGGCATATTCGTTGTCCCCGGACCGGTGACTCGGCGGGCTGACCACCGCCGCGTTCCGGGACCCGCCCTGGCGAGGTGAACCGCGAGGGACGGAACTGTTTCCCCGCGTCGTCCGGCGGTCCGCAGTGGCGACGTGGCGCGTCGGGCCGGCCCAGTTGCCTCGGTATCGAGGGGCGTTAAAAAACAGTAGACCTTTCCGGGCGGGACGTGTTATCACGGCAAGAGATACAAGCCCACGTGGAGGTGAAATCGCCTTGGATTCGCTGGTCGACCGCAGACGTTGACCCCCCGGCTTCGACCCGGAACCTGGTTCCTGTATTCTCGGTCCAGGAGACATTCATGTCCGACGTACCCGACTTCAGCGGCGACTCCGGCTTCGAAGACGCACTGACGCGACTCATCGAACGCGCCTACAGGAACGGCACGAACATCGAGGGTGGCTGGAAGTGCTCCATCGACGGGAACGGCGACTTCCACTGGGACGTCCAGATTTCCAGGGTCGAATACGACGACGACTGACCCGACCGGCCGCTCCGCGCCGCCGGGTGGTTCGCGGGTCGGCAACCGCGGCTCGCCCCCGGCGCCCTGCCGCGGATTTTCTGTTTAAAGGGCTTTGATACCCAACCAAACGGTTACCCGAATTCCCCTCCTACCGTATCCACACTGATGACGGACACGAGTTTCTGCAGTTACACGCGAACGGGGGTGTGAGGGTGAGCGTCATCGCCGAGTTCTCGGTGGCGGCCGAGGAGTTCATCCTCGGGAAAGCCCTGACGCAAACCGCCGGGCTCTCCATCGAACTCGAGAAGATGATTCCGACGGGTGACACGACCATTCCGTACTTCTGGGTGGTCGGCGAGGGCCGGTCGGAGTTCGAGGCCGTCCTCACGTCCGAACCGGCGCTGTCGACGTTCGAGGCGGTCGACGAACTCGACGACAGAACCCTCTACCGGGTCGAGTGGGACCGGTCCGTCGACACGTTCGTCCAGACCATCGTAGAGCACGACGCGGTGCTGCAGGACGCCAACGGCGACGCCGACTCGTGGCTGTTCCAGCTCCGGTTCCCCGACGCGCACGCCCTCTCGTCGTTTCACACCGCCTGCCGGGAACGCGGCATCGACGTCACGGTCGAGGGGCTGTTCAACCCCATCGAGCCGCACTCGGTCGACACCAGCGACCTGACGGAGGCCCAACACAGCCTCCTCGTCCGCGCGTACGACGAGGGCTACTTCGAGGTGCCGCGGAAGATCACGCTCGCGGAACTCGCCGAGGAACTCGGCGTCTCGGACCAGGCGCTGAACGAGCGGCTCCGGCGGGGCCTGAGCACCGTCATCGGCGCCACGCTCCAGCCCGATTCGCCACAGAAACCGTAACTCGGCCGTTTTTCCGCGGTTCCGGGGACTCACCCGTTCGTCTCCGCGTCCCGGTCGGCGTCAGCCGCGCGCGTGAGGTCCTGCGGCGTGTCGACGTCGACGACGACCCCGGCGTCCCCGACGTCGACGAGCGCCGCCGCGTCGCTGCCGCGGAGGACGGCGCGGCCGCCGACGTCGCCGTCGACGCGGCGGAGCGAATCGAAGTGCGCACGGTCGAACAGCACCGGGTTCCCGCGAACGCCGTCGTGGGCGGCGGCGAGCGCCGTCCCGACGTCCGCCCGGTACGCGTCGACGAGTCGCCGGACGGTCGAGGAGGCCACGGTCGGCATGTCTCCCGGGAGGAACACCGCGGCGTCCGCGTCGAGGTCGGCGGCGGCCTCGACGCCGCGGGCGACGCTGCTGGCGAGTCCGTCGGCGTAGTCGGGGTTCTCGACGACGCGAACTGCGGCGTCGCCGAGCGCGTCGCGGACGGCGCCGGCTTCCCAGCCGACGACGGCGACGACGGCCGCGAGGTCCGCGTCGAGCAGCGTCCGTGCGGCGTGTCGGACGAGCGGCCGGCCGTCGAGTTCTGCGAGGAGCTTGTTCGCGTCGCCGAAGCGGCTGCTCGTCCCTGCGGCGAGCAGCACCCCGACGACCGACGGCGCGGCGTCTCCCGACCGGTCCGGCGTCGGAATCCGTTCGGCGTCGTAGACGGGGAGGTCGGTGTCTGTGTCAGTGTCGGTCACGGCGACGCCTCGCAGTGGGACGGTTCGCGGCGCGCGCCGAGTCGGGTCGAGACGCCCGGGGAGCGGTTCATGGCGGCCTGTCGACGGGCGCTGCGGTGCGGTTCGACTCGGCCCGGTCGGTGCGGGCGGCGCGGGGCCTGTTCGGCTTCCGCAGGTTAGTTGGCATCCCTAGTATGCAAAGAACTATGATTACATAATATCATTGTAGTGTGTCGGAGGGTAGCACGAACCACAGACCATGAACTTCAGCGGAACATTCCACCTCGACGAGACGACGCCCGAGGACGTGTGGCTCGCCCTGTCGGACCCGGTGCTGATAGAGCGCGCGCTTCCCGGCTGCCAGTTCCTCGTCCGCGTCGACGACACGGACGTCGACTTCGACGCGCTGCGCGAGGAGACCGCAGACAGGACCGTCGCGCCGACCGCCGACCCGGCCGTCATCGAGGAGCGCGCCTTCGAGGAGGGCGGCCACTACGCCGCGCTGTTGCAGCTCAGCGTCGGCCCCATCAACCCGACGTTCGAGACGGTCGTCACCGTCGACCGCCGCGAGTTCCCGGAGATGTCAGCGTCCGGCGAGGGCTCGTCCAGCAACAGCTCGTTCGAGCTGTCGTCGGGGATGACGCTCGCGGCAGCCGACGGCGGCGTCGACGTCGACTGGGAGACCGACGCCGAGGTGTTCGGGAAGGTCGCCCAGATGGGTCAGCGCGTCGTCAACCCGGTCGCGAACCGGGTGGTGAAGCGGTTCTTCTCGTCGGTACAGGACGAACTGCACGACCTCCGCGACCCCGAGGCCGCCGCCGGCGACGCGGGCGACGGAGACGCGGACGGCGCCGACGGAGACGACGCGGCCGGCGACGGCGAGGGGGACGGGGCGGACGAATCGGGCGGCGGCCGCGGCATCGTCGACAGGGTGCTCGGCCGGTCGAACAACGACTCACAGCCATGACTGAACACGACATCACGCTCACGGTCAACGAGACGGAGCACGAACTCACGGTCGAATCGCGAACCCTGCTGGTGCACGCCCTCCGGGACGAACTCGGCTACACCGGCACGAACGTCGGCTGCGAGAGCAGCCTCTGTGGCGCCTGCACCGTCCACCTGGACGGCGAAGCCGTCAAGTCCTGTACGGTGCTGGCGGTGCAGGCGGACGGCGGCACCGTCGAAACCGTCGAAGGGCTCGGAGGCCGGGACGACTTCCACCCGATTCAGACCGGGTTCCAGGAGGAGCACGGTCTGCAGTGCGGCTACTGCACCCCCGGGATGATGATGGCCGCGACGGACCTGCTCGCGGAGAACCCCGACCCGACCCGCGAGGAGATTCGAGAGGGACTGGAGGGGAATCTCTGCCGCTGCACCGGCTACCAGAACATCGTCAACGCGGTGGAGAACGCCGCGGAGTCGATGGACGGCGGCGCGGTCGCTGACGGCGGCGAAGTGCGGTGGCCGGACGGAGGTGACGAGCGGTGAGCATCGACTCCATCGACCCGGACGACGTCGACGCCGCGGACATCCTCGGGTCGGCCATCGAGCGCCGCGAGGACCCGGCGCTCGTCACCGGCGACGCGGAGTACACGGACGACATTCAGCTCGACGGCATGCTCCACATGGCGGTGCTCCGCAGCCAGTACGGCCACGCCCGCCTCCGCGACGTCGACACCACGGCCGCCGAGGAGATGGACGGCGTCGTCGCCGTCTACACCCACGACGACCTGCACCGCGAGGACACGCCGAGCGGCGGGTCGTACTCGCTGCCGGTCGGCTGGCTGCTCGACAGCCTCCGCCAGGTCGACCACCCGATTCTCGCGGACGACCGCGTCCGGTACCAGGGCGACGCCGTCGCCGTCGTCGTCGCGGAGGACCGGTACGTCGCCCACGACGCCGCCGACGCGGTCGCCGTCGACTACGAGCGGCTGGACGCCGTCGCCGACCCGGACGACGCGCTCGCGGACGACGCGCCGACGCTGCACGACGACGCCGAGGGCAACGTCGCCTTCGAGTGGGAAATCGGCGACGACGAGAAGACCGACGCGGCGTTCGACGACGCCGCCCACACCGTCAGCCTCGACCTGGAGAACCAGTTGCTCATCGCGAACGCGATGGAGCCGCGCGCCGCCGTCGCGGACTACCACCCCGGGACGGACGAACTGGACGTGTTCATGACGTCGCAGAACCCGCACCTCCACCGGCTGCTGATGTCGGGCGTCATCGGCCACCCGGAGCACAAGCTCCGCGTGAAGGCGCCGGACGTCGGCGGCGGGTTCGGCAGCAAAATCCACCACTACGCCGACGAGGCGCTGGTGGCGTGGGTCGCGAAGGACCTCGAACGGCCCGTGAAGTGGACGGCGACCCGGACGGAGACGTACAAGACCGACGCGCCGGGCCGCGGCCACCGGACGCTCGCGGAGCTCGCGATGGACGACGCCGGCAACATCACCGGCGTCCGCGTCGACACCAGGGCGAACCTCGGCGCGTACCTGTCGACGTTCGCGCCGGCCGTCCCGACGTACCTGTACGGGACGCTGCTCTCCGGGCAGTACGACATCCCGGCGATTCACTGCTCGGTGACGGGCGCGTACACGAACGTCCCGCCGGTGGACGCCTACCGCGGCGCCGGCCGGCCGGAGGCGTCGTTCCTCATCGAGCGGCTCGCCCACCTCGGCGCCCGCGAGGTCGGCATGGACCCGGCCGAGTTCCGGCGGCAGAACTTCGTGCCGGACGACGCCTTCCCGTACGACACGCAGGTCGCCGTCTCGTACGACAGCGGCGACTACGAGAAGCCGCTCGACGAGGCGCTGGAGATGGTCGGCTACGACGACTTCCGGCAGCGGCAGGCCGACGCGCGCGAGGAGGGCCGCTACCTCGGCGTCGGCTTCTCCTGTTACATCGAGGCGTGCGGGCTGGCGCCGTCGGAGCTCGCCGGGCAGCTCGGCGCGCAGGCCGGGCTGTGGGAGTCCAGCCTCGTCCGGTTCCACCCGTCCGGGACGGTGACGGCGTTCTGCGGCACCTCCGGGCACGGGCAGGGCCACGGCACGACGTACGCCCAGATCGTCGCGAACGAGCTCGGGATTCCGTACGAGGACGTCGAGGTCGTCGAGGGCGACACCGACGAAATCCCGCAGGGGATGGGGACGTACGGCTCCCGGTCGGCGGCGGTCGGCGGCAGCGCGCTCGTGAAGAGCTCGCAGAAACTGGTGGAGAAGGCGCGCGAACTCGCCGCCCACCAGCTCGAAGCCGACCCGGCGGACGTCGAGTTCGACGCCGGCGAGTTCCACGTCGCCGGCGCGCCCGACCGGTCGGTCGGCATCAAGGCGCTCGCCGAGCAGTCGTACCTCGCACACGACATCCCCGACGACATGGAGCCGGGGCTGGAGGCCACGTCGTTTTACGACCCCGACAACTTCGTGTTCCCGTTCGGGACGCACGTCGCGGTCGTCGAAGTCGACCCGGCGTCCGGCGAAATCGAGTTCGAGCAGTACGTCGCCGTCGACGACGTCGGCAACCAGATCAACCCGAAAATCGTGGAGGGGCAGGTGCACGGCGGCGTCGCACAGGGCGTCGGTCAGGCGCTTTACGAGGGCGCCGAGTACGACGCCAACGCCCAGTTGCTCACCGGGTCGATGCAGGACTACGCGGTGCCGAAAGCAATGCACATCCCGGAGATGGACACCGGGTCGACCGTGACGGAGAGCCCGCACAACCCGCTCGGCGTGAAAGGCGTCGGCGAGGCCGGCACCATCGCGGCGCCGCAGGCCGTGATGAACGCCGTCGTGGACGCGCTGGAGCCGTTCGGCGTCGACCACCTGGAGATGCCGATGACCGCCGAAACCGTCTGGAACGCGACCGGCGGCAGCGCCGCGACCGACGGCGGTACCGAGCCGAACCGCGACGGAGACCGCGACCGGAACCGCGACGGCGACGCAGACGCGGACGGCGCGCCGGATGCCGCCGTGGACGACGGGGGTGAGCGCTGATGTTCCCCGACGAGTTCGACTACCACGAGGCGGCGTCGGTCGAGGAGGCCATCGACCTGCTCGAAGCGAACGCGGACGCGGAAACCGAGCTGCTGGCGGGCGGACACAGCCTGCTCCCGGCGATGAAGACGGGGCTGTCCAGCCCGGACGTCCTCGTCGACCTCGGCGGCGTCGACGAGCTCCACGGCGTCTCGGCCGACGGCGATACCGTCGTCGTCGGCGCGATGACGCGGTACAGCGACCTGCTGGACGCGGACGCCGCCCGCGAGCTGGCGCCGGCGCTGACGGCTGCGGTCGCGGAGGTCGGCGACCGGCAGGTGCGGAACCGCGGCACCGTCGGCGGCAACCTCGCGCACGCCGACCCGGCGTCGGACCTGCCGGGCGCGGCGCTCACCTCCGACGCCGACGTCGTCGTCGCCGGCCCGACCGGCGAGCGGACCGTCCCGGCCGACGAGTTCTTCTTCGGGATGTACGCGACGGACCTCGGGCCGAGCGAGCTCGTGACGCGCGTCGAGGTGCCGGCCGAACCGGACGCCGTCGGGACGTACGCGAAGAAGCCGAGCCCGTCGTCGGGCTACCCGATGGTCGGCGTGTCGGTGCTGCTGCACGCCGACGGCGGCACCGTCGACCGGGTCCGCGTCGGCGCGAACGGCGTGATGGACCACGGCGTCAGGCTCCACCCGGTCGAAGAGGCGCTCGCCGGCGAGCGGCTGGACGGCGACGCGATTTCGGCCGCGGCGAGCCGCGCAACCGACGACCTCGACACCGCGATGATGATGGACGACCTGCAGGCGTCCGCCGACTTCCGGGCGCAGCTTCTGGAGGTGTACACCGAGCGGGCGCTGGAGGACGCCGCCGACCGGGTCTCCGCGGCCGCAGCGGCCGACTGAGCCGACCGAATCCGACGCATCGCTCCGCGGCCGCCCTCGGGTGCAGTTCCCGGCGGCGCCGCCGAACCGACCGCCGTGCGGACTACCCACGGACCAACCGAGACCACCGAGTTACACATGGAGGACGGACCGACGACGGCGCACCCCGACGTGACCGAATCCGACGTCCGCGAAGCCTTCGAGGCCGCCGCGTACGTCGCCGAAGACAAGATCGTGACGACGGTGCAGTTGGCGCTCCGGCTCGGCAAGCCGCTGCTCGTCGAGGGAGAGCCGGGCGCCGGGAAGACCGAACTGGCGAAGGTGCTCGCCGCCGGCTTCGGCTCCGAACTGATTCGGCTGCAGTGTTACGAGGGGCTGACCGCGGAGCACGCGCTGTACGAGTGGAACTACACGAAACAGCTGTTGGCGGTGCAGAGCGGCGACGACGCGGAGCCGTCCGTGTTCAGCGAGGAGTACCTGCTGGAGCGGCCGCTGCTGGCCGCGCTCCGCGGCGACGGCGACCGGCCGCCGGTGCTGCTCGTCGACGAGATCGACCGGGCGGACGCCGAGTTCGAGGCGCTGCTCCTGGAGGTGCTGTCCGACTTCCAGGTGTCGATTCCGGAGCTCGGCACCGTCGCGGCCGACCGGCCGCCCATCGTCGTCGTCACGTCGAACCGGACGCGGGCGCTGAGCGACGCGCTGAAGCGGCGCTGCCTGTACCTGCACGTGTCGCCGCCGTCGTTCGAGAAGGAGCGCGAAATCCTGCGGCGGCGCGTCCCCGAACTCGACGGCGTCGTCGCGGCGGAGCTGTGTGCGGCCGTCGCACGGCTGCGCGAGGAGCCGCTGCGGAAGCCGCCGGGCGCCGCCGAGACAATCGACTGGGCGCGCGCCGTCGCGAACGTCTCACAGCACGGCGACGGCGCCGGAGACGGGCCCGTGCTGACCCGCGACGTCGTCCGGAACACGCTCGGCTGCCTGCTGAAGGAGGTGGAGGACGTCGAGCGCGTCGACGACGACCTGCTCACTGCGCTGCTCGACGCCGCCGAAGACGCCGCGGCCGACGCCGCCGAAGCTGTCGCTGACGACGAGGCGATGGACAACCAGAGAACCGACGAATCGTCCGCAGCGAGCGACGTGGAGGCGAACCGGTGACCGCCGACGGCGACGCAGCCTGTGGGGACGCCGCCGACGACGGCGCGTCCGCACCCGGCGGCGACGGCGCGGACGGAGCGGTCGCCGTCGACGACCACGTCCGGGAGTCGCTCGTCGCGTTCGTCCGGGCGCTCCGCCGCGACGGCGCGGCCGTCCCGGCGAACGCGGCGAGGACGGCCGCGCGGGCGCTCGTCGAGGTCGGGCTCGCGGACCGCGACCGCGCACGCGACGCGCTCCGCGCGGCGCTTCTCACCGACCGCCGTGACTTCGAGTCGTTCGACCGGCTGTTCACGTCGTTCTGGCACGACCTCGCCGGCGGGCCGGGCGGCATGGCCGGGCTGGTGGAGGACGTCGACGGCGGCCTCGCACCGCTCGACCAGACGGGCCGCGAGGAGTCGGCGTCCGTCGAGGACGAAGGCGGCGACGGCGACGGCGGAAGCGACGACGGTGCGACCCTGGACGAACGGTCCGCCGGCGGCGAACTGTTCGACCTCGACGCGGCCGACGACGACCCGGCCGGCGACGACGAGGCGGAGACGGCGCTGTACAGCCCGGCCGGCTCGGCGGAGCCGGTCCGGGGCCACGGCGTCGCCGACCCGGTCGGCCTGGACGCGTCGTTCCGGGCGCTGACGGACGCGCTCGCCGGGCTTCCAGGCCGCCGATTCGACGCCGGCGGCGACCGGGTCGACGTCCGCCGGGCGCTCCGCAGCAGCGTCGGCACCGGCGGCACCGTCGTCAGCGTGCCGACGCGGAGCCGTCGCCGCAGTGCGGTCAGCGCGGTGCTGCTGGTGGACGTCAGCCGGTCCGTCCTCGACACCGTCGACCGCGGCTTCCTCGTCGACTTCCTGCGGCGCGCCCGCCGGGACTGGCGGGACGTCCGCGTCTTCTTCTTCGACGAGTCGCTGCGGGAGGTGACCGCCGCCGTCGACGCGCCGTCGGCGGCCGCCGCGATGGACGCGCTCGACGCCGCCGAAGCCGCGTGGGGCGGCGGAACCCGAATCGGCGGCGCGCTCGCGGAACTCCGGGAGCGAGCGCCCGACGCCGTCGACCGCCGAACCACGGTGTTCGTCGTCAGCGACGGCCTGGAGACGGGCGACGTCGACGAACTGGAGCGCGGGCTCGCCTGGGTCGCCCGCCGCGCGCCGCGGGTGCTGTGGCTGAATCCGCTCGCCGCCGCCGCGACGTACGAGCCGACCGCCCGCGGGATGGCCGCGGCGCTCCCGTACGTCGACGGCCTGTTCGCGTTCACCGGCCCCGACGACGTCGCCGACGCGGCCGCACAGCTCGCCCGATACGGCACCGGCTCCGCCGGCCTCCTCGGCTACGAGCGCCGCGCCGGCGCCGCCCCCGGGCCGAACCGACCGCCGACTGCGCCACCGAGAGACACATGAGTTCACCCGACTGGAGCGCCCCCGAAACGGCCGTATTCGACCGAATCAGCGACGCCCTGGACGCCGGCGACGACGCCGTCCTGGCGACCGTCGTCGACGTCGAGGGCAGCGCCTACCGCCGCCCCGGCGCGAAGATGCTGCTCGACGCGGCGGGCGGCGGCGCCGGCAGCATCACCGCCGGCTGCATCGAAGACGAGGTGCGCGCGCTGGCCGCCGACGTCATCGACGACGGCGCCCCCCGCGTCGAGACCTGGGACCTCACCGGCGACGACGACGTCTGGGGGCTCGGCGTCGGCTGTAACGGCGTCATCACCGTGCTGCTCGAACCCCTCGACGACTCCTTCCGGCCGGTCGTGGCGGCCCGCGGCGCCGGCGACCTCATCGGCGTGGCGACCGTCGTCGGCGGCGACGCGGCCCCGGTCGGCGCCCGCGGCTACCTCCGGCCCGGCGACGGCTTCGACCGCGGCGACCTCCCGGAAGGCGCCGCCGCGGAACTGACGGACGCGCTGCGGTCGCTCGTCGCCGACGGCGGGAGCGAAACCGTGGCCGTCGACACCGCCGACGGCGCCGCGGACGTGTTCTGTGACGCCGTCCGGCCGCCGCCCGAACTCGTCGTGTTCGGCTCCGGCAACGACGTCGCGCCGGTCGTCGAACTCGCCGCGCTCGCGGACTTCCGGGTCACGGTCGCGTCGTTCCGCGGCGGCGACGCGGACGCCGACCGGTTCCCCGGCGCCGCCGACGTCGTGTCGGTGTCGCCGCGGGACGTCGCCGACCGGTTCGACTGGGACGACCGCAGCTACGTCGTCGTGATGAGCCACAACTTCGTCGACGACCGGCTCGCGCTCGACGCGCTGCTGGACACGCCCGTCCCGTACGTCGGTCTGATGGGCCCCGAGGCCCGGTTCGACGAGATGCGCGAGGCGTTCGACGAGGAGGGCCGCGAGCTCACGGCCGCCGACCGCGACCGAATCTACACCCCAATCGGGCTGAACCTCGGCGGCGACACGCCCTACCAGATCGCACACAGCATCGTCGCGGAGCTGCTCGCGGTCGCGAACGACCGGACGCCCGGCCACCTCAGCCAGCGGGACGGACCGATTCACGGCCGCGACGACGGCGAGTGAGCGGGCCGAATTGCGGAGCGGCGGGCCGAAGCGAGGGCCGCCGGTCAGAAGTCGCCGGTGACGATGTCGGCGACGCGCCGGCGGTCGAACAGTTCTGTGTCGCTGGTCACCGCGCCGAACACGTCGGGGTAGAGCTGTTTGGCGGCGCGCTCGGTGAGAAAGAGGTTCTGAATCGGGCCCTGGTACAGGTAGCCGCCGCGGTACACCCGGCCGTTCTGGACGGCCGTCAGTTCGCTGCCGACCGGGTGGTTCCGCATGAACGCGAGCACCGTGTCGCGGAACTCGGCGGCGGACTTCCGTTCGTGGCCGCGGATCAGCATCACTTCCGGGTCGATTTCGAGGAGGTTCTCGTAGTCGAGCTCCCCGCGGTTCGTGGTGCTGAGGTTCTCGATGTCGGTCCCGGCGAGCGCGTCGGTGACGCCGAGGTCGCGCCACTGTTTCTTGCTGGTGCCCTTGTCGACGAGGCGGTACGGCGAGAACGTCTCGGGTTCGTTCGTCCCTTCGTACGTCAGGAAGACGCTCGGCCGCTCTTCGGCCGGCGGCAGCTTCGCCTGGAGCCGCGCGATGAACTCGTCGTGGAGCGCCTCGAACGCCCGGAAGCGCTCCTGCTGTTGGAACAGCGCGGCGAGCTTCCCGAACGCCTGGTAGAGCGTGTAGTACCGGTAGTCGTGCCACTCGTCCGACCGGCGGAAGATGAGGTTCCCGAAGAACGGCGCGACGTTGCCGGCGATTTCGTCGACGTCGTCGTCGTCCCAGTCGAACCAGTTGACGAGCATCTGCGGGTCGTACACGTGGACGTCGCAGTCGAGTTCGTAGAACTGCTCTTTCGTCCGGACGTCGGAGTTCGCTTCCAGCCTCTTCCGGTCGACGCCGACGCCGGGGAGTTCGTCGTACTGGTAGGTGTAGTAGCGGTCGATTCCGCCGAGGCCGACCAGTCCGTCGCCCTGGCCGAGCGCGACTCCCATGTCGGCGAAGCCGCCGTCGTACGCGACCCAGCGTTCCGGTACCGACTCGAAGGTGACGTCGCCGACCGGCGCCATCGATACCGTGTACGGGTCGGGGTCGTCGGGGGTCGAAGACCGCGTCGCCGTCGACTGTTCTGTCTCGGTCGGCGAGCCGGCGCCGTCCGAGTTCCCGGCGCAGCCGGCGAGGAAGCCGCCGCCGGCGACCGCGCCGCCGTACTTGAGGTAGTCGCGCCGCGTCGTGCCGCCGTCGCGCTGTGAGTCACGCACCATGATTTTAGGCCGACCTAAAACCATGTAGCCGTTTCGGTCCCACCCGGAACCGGTCACCGGTCCGACCCGACCGCCAGCGCGGCGCGCGTCGCTCAGTCGGCGAGGTACTCCCGGATGGCGTCGTCGCCGACGACGTCCAGGACGCGCTCGGTGCCGAGGGTGTCGACGAGGCGCCGGAGGCCGCGCTCGGAGCGGGCGTCCGCTTCCTCGTCGGTGACGCGCGTGTCGAACGCCCGGTCGATGTACCGCTCGCGGAGTTCGACGTACCGCTCGTCGTCGAGCCCGTGGTCGTCGCCGGCCTCGTCGTCGTACCAGTCGCGCCACCGGTCGCGGTCGCTCCAGTCCCCGGCGAACTCCGCCTCGCTCCGGAGCCAGTCGTAGTGCGGGGCGACGCCGTCGGGGTAGCCCTGGTCTCGGCGGTGGTCGGCGATGAGGCCGCGGGCGACGTGCGCGCCGTTGCCGGCGGCGACGACCGCCTGCGCGCTCCGCTCGCCGGCCGGCGCAGCGACGAACAGCCCGTCGACCGGCGTCCCGCCGTCCGCGTCGGCGTACTCCCCGTCGAAGTGCTCGTGCACGTCGCCGTCGTGTTCGTGCCGCTCGAACGGGTCGTCGCCGACGACCGGGCGGAGGTACGAGCCGTCGTACCACGCCGCCGCGACGACGAACCGCGCCGAGACGCTGCGCCCCTCCTGCGTCTCCACGACGAACCTCGCGTCGTCGCCGTCGGTGTGCCGGACGGACTCGACCATGTCCGAGACGAGGTCGGCGCCGGCGTCCGCGACGTGCGCGGACAGCAGGTCCGAGAACGTCTCGACGTCGATGCCGGCCGGGAATCCGAGGTAGTTCTCCAGGTACGCACAGCGCGGGAGCGCCGCCGGGCCGCGGTCGAAGACGACCGTGTCGAGGCCGTACCGGGCGGTGAACACCGCCGCGGCGCTCCCGGTCGGGCCGCCGCCGACAACGACGACGTCGACGGCGCGGTCGGCGTTGCGGGCGGAGTCGCGGTCGGCGTCGGTTCCGGCGTCGGCGTCTACGTCGGCATCGGTTCCGGCGTCTGCGTCCACGTCGGCGTCGGTGCCGCCGTCTCCAGTCATCGTCGGACCTCGCGGCTGCGGGCGGTCACGTCAGAACGACCCCGTGACGATGTCGTTCACGCGTCCGCGGTCGAACAGCTGCTCGCCGCCGAAGGCGTCGGGGTAGAGTCCCTGTGCGGCGCGTTCGAGTTGGAACAGGTGGATGATCGGGCCCTGGTAGGTGAGGCCGCCGTAGATGACGCGGTCGTTCTGGACGGCGGAGAGCTGGCTCGCGACGTCGTGGTTTTCGAGGTGAGAGACGACGTTCTTCTGGAAGTACTCGTCGGTGATTTCGCCCTGGATTCGGACGGCGATGGCGTCCGGGTCGATTTCGAGCAGCGTCTCGTAGTCGATGGTGCCGCCGCCGGCCTGCGCGTCGGTGACGCCGTGTTTCGCCAGCGCGTCGCCGACCTGGAGGTCGCGCCACTGCTTCGACTGGGTGCCCTCGCCGATGAGGTACGGGTAGAACGACTCCGGCGGGATGCTCGCCGGGTACAGCACGGCGACGTCGGGCGTCTCCGACGGGACGCGGGCGTCGACGTCTGCCATCACCTCGTCGTGGTACGACGCGAACGCCTCGTAGCGCTCCCGTTCGCGGAACACCTCGGCGAGTTTCTCGAACGCCTCGTACAGCGAGTAGTACCGGTAGTCGTGCCAGCCGTACACGTGCGAGAAGATGGTGTTGCCGAAGAACGGCGCGACGTTCTCGCGGACCTCGTCGACGTCGCTCTGGCTCCACTGGAGCCTGTTGATCATGAAGTTCGGGTCGATGACGTGGACGTCCGCGTCGAGTTCGTAGAACACCTCCTTGCCGGTGCTACCCTGCCAGAGCTCCGTGAGCGCCGACTTGTCGACGGAGACGTCCTGGAGTTCGTCGTAGAGGTACGTGCCGAATCGGGCCTTGACGCCGATTGCTTCGAGGCCGTCGCTCTGCCCGAGCGCGACGCCCATGTCGGCCCAGTCGGCGGTGTACGGCACCCACGTCTCGGGGACGGCGTCGAACTCGACGGTGCCGACCGGCTCCATCGAGACGGAGTACGGCGTCGACGCCGCGGTCTCCGTCGGCGTGCTCTGCGTCTCGGTCGGCGACTCGGTGGCCGTTTCGGTCGGCGTCGACGACTCGTCCGTCTGGCCGGAACAGCCGGCGAGGAGGCCGCCGACGCCGACTGCCGCGCTCGCTTCGAGGAACCGACGCCGCGTCGACTCCGACCGCGAATCTCGTGCCATGGTGATTAGGCCAGCCTAAACAGAGATAGTGCTTTCGGAATTTCGGCGACCCTAAATCGAGAGTGACGAACCGGCCCCACGGAACGCCGGGTCAGACCCCGCGGAACGGCTCGTCAGTCGGACCGCGAACGCGTCCGCGTGACGAGCGACGACGGCAGCCGCCCGGCGTGGAGCGCAGCGGTGACGCCGAGCATCGCGAGGCTGACCGCGACCAGAACCGGCTCCGTCCGGAAGATTCCCAGCCCGAACAGCAGCGCCAGGTAGAAGCCGTGATACAGCACCGGAACGCTGCCCACGAGCCGCGGAATCGGCCGGAAACTGAGGTCGTCCGTCGCGACGACGACACCGGAGAGGGCCAGCAGCCCGCCGAGCACCGCGACGCGACGCGGCGTCGTCGTCGCGCCCCACGTCCACAGCTGGAGGCCGGCGATGAGCCCCGCCAGCGCGGCGACCGCGCTCACGGACGCGCGAACCGCGGGCCGCCGAATCCGGTCGCGAAGGCCGACCCAGGCGGCGGTGAACAGGGCGGCGACGAGGAACCAGCCGAGGAAGTTGCCGAGCGGGACGCCGAACCAGACGCCCGGCGGCGTCCACGACCAGAAGCCGGCGCGGATGGCGACGGCGTCGATGGCGACGTCGACGTGGAGCGCGAACAGCCCGACGAAAAAGGGCCGACGGGCCGGCGAAACGTCGAGCCGCTCTGCGGTCCGGTAGCCGGCGTACAGTATCGCGGCCCACCCGAACCCGATGACGAGCGGGACGTCCGCGACCGTCAACAGGAAGTCGTCGACCGGGTAGCGGTACCGGGCGAACCGGAGGATGACGAGCTGTTCGAGCGCGACGCCGTACGGCACCGCGAGCGCGAGGAACGCGAGCCGCTCGCGGGACGGATACGCGTCGACGAACGCGGCGGCGAGCGCCGTCAGCGACATCAGCAGATTCAGCGCGAAGAGCGGCCGTACCATACCCACGTGGCGCGGTCCGCCCGGCATCAAACTGTGGATACGGCCCTGGACCGTCCGGCGAACCGTCTCGCCGGACCGGCCTCAGCGGAGAGTCGATGTGAGAAGCCGGCTACCGACGGTGGCTCGGCATGGACCGGTCGGCGACGGGGCCGCTCGACGGCGTCGGCTTCGGCCGGCGCTTGTGCCGGGTCTGCCGGACGGTTGCGACGATGTCCGCGACGGTGTCGTGGTCGACGGCCAGTTCGGCGGCGACGCGGTCGACGCTCCACTCGCGGTCGACGAGCGCCCGGAGCACCCGGTCGACGGTGTCGTACTCGACGCCGAGTTCGTCGCGGTCCGTCTGCCCGGCCCACAGCCCGGCGGTCGCCGGCTTCTCCACGATGTCGTCCGGGACGCCCAGTTCGCGGGCGAGCGCCCGGACTTCCACCTTGTACAGGTCGCCGAGCGGAAGGAAGTCCGTGCCGCCGTCGCCGTGTTTGGTGAAGTAGCCGAGCAGCCACTCCGTCCGGTTCGTCGTGCCGAGGACGAGCGACGACCGGACGTTCGCGACGAAGTACGCACACACCATCCGGAACCGGGCCGTCACGTTCCCGAGCGCGATTCGCTCCCCTCTGGTCTCCACCTCGCTGGATATCTGGTCGAGGAACTGGTTCAACAGCGGCTGGAGCTGCAGCGTGCTGTACTCGATACCGAGCGACTCCGCGACGACGAGCGCGTCCTGCTGCTCCGCGGCGGTTCCGAGGTTACAGGGAAGCAGCAGCCCGTAGACGTTCTCCTCGCCGAGCGCTTCGACCGCCAGCGTCGCCGCGACGGTGGAGTCGACGCCGCCGCTCATGTTCACCACGACCTCGGTCGCCCCGGCGCCGTCGACGTACTCCGCGACGAACGCCGTCAGGTGGTCCCGGAGCGACGCGACCTCGGCCGCGTCCGTCGCGAACCGCTCGCCGGCCGCCGCGGGCCGACTCATGACCCGCCCCGTTCGGCGAGCGGCTCGGAGCGCGTTTCCACACGACAGCGACCGGTCGAGAATGCGGCGTGCGTCAGCATTTGAACGGGTGAAACGACCGGACTGTTGGTGAAAAGTATTCCGCCCGAACACACCGGCATCCCTAATATTTCTATAACTCTTTGCATGGTCATCGCCGAGAATCACCGGAGTTTGGGGAAGAATCTCGTTTAAGTGACCGTTCGACGACAGAGAATCCGCGCAGCCGTCGCCGAGAACACCCGGCAGAACGCAGTTTTCGACAGATACGCGGGAAAACCACATATTCTCACCGGTATTTGACTCTCTCGTTCAATTTAGTTTCCGTCTATCCTAGTGTATTGACTGTTAATACGTCATTCCCGGAAAGATTTATGTGGCAAGTCGCCCAGACATCGGTCGTCACGAGGTGATCAGAGTAACACACCACACGCGACACCTGCAAACGTCTTGGCCTTCAGCGACCTTCGGTAGGTTCGACGGGCGCCGACCGCACCATCCGTGACGGCGCCCACACGAGCGGCGGCAGCAGCCTCCGGCACTGGCTGTGCTTTCTCATGGTTCGTTGGGCGGGCAGCGGGTCGACCTACGCCCCACGCCGGGGTCTGCGGACCCCTGCCCCATCCCAATCTCTCGTTCGGCAGTCAGTGACACCGATACGAGTCGTCCACGGAGCGGTCGCTGACCCGACGACCCAGGAAACGACGGCCGGGCCGTCGTCGGTGAGGTCAACCGGGCCACCGCACCGTCGGCGCGACGCCGCCTGCCGCAGCAATTCTTTCCGCGATTACCAGCTACTTACCGCGTTCCTGTCTGTCGTTAGACATGGGCGGTCGTTTCAGCAGACGGATGTTTCTGGGGCTCGGCGCGTCAACGTCGCTGGCGCTCCGGGGGGCGGGCGTCGCCAGCGCCGCGTTCTCCGGAATCGACCAGGACTTCGAGTCGCTCACCCCCGGCAGCTACCCGTCGGGGTGGACGAAGAACGGGGCGAACACACAGCAGGTCGTGGACGGCGTCGCACACAGCGGCGGCCGGTCGCTGAAAGTGAAAGGCGACCACGGCGGCTGCTGGCAGGCCATCGCGAACGCACCGCTCGGCGGCCACCCCGGGACCGACGCAATCCGGCTCACCGGGAGCATCAAGCCGGGCGCGGCGGGGTCGTTCGGCTGCCACGACAAGTACTACGGGCGGCTCCAGCTCCGAACGTCGGCGGGCGGGTGGTCCGACGGGTCACACCGGAACCTGCTCAGTTTCGACCGCGACGGCACCATCTCCGGCGCCGGCGGCGTCAGCCTCGGGTCGTTCTCGCCGGGCGACTGGGTGACGTACGACGTCCGGTACGAGTACGACGGGCAGGGCACCGTCTCGCTCGAGTACAGCATCGACGGCGGGAGCGCCACCGGGTCGGCGACGGTCGACGCGCCGAACTGGGAGACCGACCTGTCGTATCTCGCGCTCCGCAGCGGCGACTTCACGGCGTACTGGGACAACCTCACGGTGAAGCGCGTCGGCGGCAGCAACCAGGTGCCGACGGCGGACTTCCAGTACGTCCCGGACGCCCCGACCGTCGACGACGACGTCGTGTTCGACGCCGCCGACGCGGGCGACCCGGATGGCTCCATCGCCGGGTACGCGTGGGACTTCGACGGCGACGGCGACTACGACGCCTCCGGCGAAACCGCGGTGCACAACTACGACGACGGCGGCGAGTACTCGGTCGCGCTCCGCGTCACCGACGACGACGGCGCCACCGACGTCGCGACCACGACCGTCCGGGTCGGCTCCGGGAACAGCGCGCCGACGGCGGAGTTCGAGTTCTCGCCGACCGACCCGGCCGCCGGCGAATCGGTGTCGTTCGACGCGTCGCCGTCGAGCGACCCGGACGGCTCCATCGCGAGTTTCGACTGGGACCTCAACGGCGACGGCGACTACAACGTCGCCGGCGAAGCCGTCCAGCGGACGTTCAGCGACGCCGGCGAGTACACCATCGGGCTCCGGGTGACCGACGGCAGCGGCGCCACCGACACGACGAGCCGGGTCGTCTCCGTGTCGACGCCGGAGAACGACGCGCCGACCGCCGACTTCGACGTCGCGACCGACAGCCCGACCGCGGGCGAGCCGGTGACGTTCGAGGCGACCGCCAGCGACCCGAACGGCTCCGTCGCCCGGTACCAGTGGGACCTCGACGGCGACGGCAGCTACGAGGCGAGCGGAAGCACCGTCGAACACACCTACGGCGAGGCGGGCGAGTACGCCGTCCGGCTCCGCGTCACGGACGACGACGGCGCCACCGACGTCGTCGAGCGCGCCGTGTCGGTCGCGGAGCCGAAGAACAAGCCGCCGTCGGCGGTGTTCGACGTGTCGACGCCGAGCCCGCAGGTCGGCGAAACGGTGCGGTTCGACGCGGCCGCCAGCAGCGACCCGAACGGCAGCATCGAGCGGTACCGGTGGGACCTCACCGGCGACGGCAGCCGCGACGCGACCGGGGAGACGGTCGAGTTCACCTACCAGGAGACCGGGGAGTACACGGTGTCGCTCACCGTCGTCGACGACGACGGCGCCACGGCGACGTCGCGCGGCACCGTCACGGTCTCGGAGAGCCCGTTCACGTCGCTCAAGCAGGCGCATCTGAAGACGGCGAAGCGCGTCGAGGACCTGTCGGTGACGAACCTCGACGTGACCGCGAAGGCGAAATCGGCGAACGAGGGGTTCACGGCGGCGGTCGAGCGCGGCGACCTGAAGCGGGACGTCGCCGTGCAGGCGATCAGGCGGCTCGACTACGGGCTCAGCGTCACCGAGGACGCGCTCGAACACGTCGGCCCGGGGAAAGAGCTGTCCGCGAACCAGGTCGACCTGACACAGGAGATGGCGCGGCCGACCATCAGCACCTCGCTCGAACTGCTGTTGACGGTCGTCTCCATCACGAAGAAGGTCGCGAAGGGCGTCGGTATCGGGACGAAGGCCGTGCTGGCTACCGCGAAGTCGAAGGCGACGGACGCCGTCAAAACGATTCTGAAGGGCATGCTGGGCCGCGCGGTCGACGCGATGGCCGAGATCGACTACGAGGCGAACACCATCGTCGGGAAAATCATCGACGGGACGCTCGACACGGTGGAGGCGGTGAACGAAGCCGTCGAGGAGGCGAGCGACCGGCTCGCGAACCAGGTCGGGAAGTCGCTGCAGCGGTACGACGAGGTCGGGATGTCGACCGGTATCGCGACGATGACCGGGACGTTCGTCGGCTCGACAGCCGGGTCGCTGTACGCCGGCGTGCTGTTCCTGTACGAGTTCCTGTCGCCCGACCGCGTCGTGAAAAACGGGCTGCGCGGGGACACGAACGCCGCGACGTCCGCGGCGAACCAGGCCGGCATGTCCATCGCGAGCGAGGCCGAAGACACGCAGGGGCTGATTCAGGACGCCAAGGAGTTCGGCCAGTCGTTCAGCCTGACGCAGGCCGTCTTCGACCTGTGGAACGACCCGAACCTGTGGAACGTCGCGAAAACCATCGGCTCGGTCGTCCTGTTCGTCGCCGGCGGCGTCGTCAACGCGTTCGCGACGGGCGCCGGCATCGGCGCGCTCATCAAGATCAACACGACGCATCACCTCGGGCTGTTCGACGTCATACGGGGGTGACCATGCAGGAAACACACACCGACGTCCCGGCGCTGTTCAAGGAGTTCCGGGACGCGCTGGCGCGCGAGGACCTGCCCGCCGCAGTCGAAGCAGCCGTCCGCATCGACGACGCGGAGGCGTCGGTCGACTCGCTGCTGACTGACTTCGTGACCGCGGTCGACAACGGCGAAACCCAGCTGGCGCGGACGATTCTCGGCCAGATTTCGGAGACGTACGAGCGGGGCGGCGAGGAGTTCGAAGCGAAGGTGCAGCGGGCGATGGCGGCGGTCGAACAGGGGACGCTGACCGAGTCCGAGCGGGAGCAGCTGCTGCAGTTCACGCGGAACGCCGCCCAGACGAACCTCAGCCGGACCGGCTTCCTCGTGGAGGCGGTGAGTTTCTTCGAGGGCGACGTGGGCGAGTCGTCGCTGGTCGAGACGACGAAGCGGGTGAAGCAGGCCGAACAGAACATCGACAGCGCCTCGGAGGCCGCGACGTCGACCGCGTCGAACGCCGACATCACGGCGTCGCCGGGGCTGCTCGGAAGCAGCGCGCCCGACGAACTCACGCAGGGGACGAGCGTCACGCTGACCGTCACCGTCGGCAACGTCGGTGACGCGGAGAGCGGCCCGTTGTCGCTCGCCGTCTCCACCGAGGACGGCCTCGAACCCGGGCAGTCGTCGTACGGCGTCGGTCCGCTCGCCGGCGGTGCGCGCAGGCGGCTCGACGTGGAGCTGACGGGGCGGTCGGCCGGCACGCACAGTGTGACGCTGTCGCTGCAGGCGGACAGGTCGACCGTGGAGTCGCTGAACGAGTCGTTCACGGTGAAAGAGACGGCCGACACGGTCCGGGAGGCCATCGTCGGCAGCGACGGCGGCGCGCTGGACGCGACCGACGTCCGGAACGCAATCAGCTACTGGGCGGACGACAGCCCGGTGCCCGGCACCGGCGGAAAGACCGTCGACACCGAGACGATCCAGCGGCTCGTGACTGAGTGGGTCGACGCGAACGGAGGCGGCGATGCGTAGCCGCGGCGACGCGGACCGGGGACGCGCGTGGCTGGTCGCGGCGGTGGCCGTCGCGGCGGTGCTGGCCGTTCCGCTCGGCGCGGCGGCCGGGACGGCGAGCGCGCAGTCGTCCGGGCTGACGGCGTCGCTGAACCCGGTGCGCGACACCATCGCGCCAGGCGAGACCGTCCAGGTCGGCGTCACCGTGAAGAACGTCGGCGACGCGCAGAGCCCCGCGCCGGTGTTCGACCTCGGCGAGCTGCCCGCCGGGTGGACCGTCGCGTCGTGGGCCGGAACGGACGCGACCTACCGGAGCTCCACGCACGAGTGGCTCTGGACCACGCTCGACGCTGGCGAGGTGAAGAAGTTCACCGTTACGCTGGCCGTCTCTACGGACGTCAGTGGCGAGGCCACCATCGCCGCGACGCTCACCGACGGCGACGACCGGCGCGCCACCGCGCAAGCCACGGTCACGGTGCGCGGCGACCCGGTGACCGCGACCGCGTCGCCGACGCCGACGGCGCAGCCGACGACCGGGTCGAGCGGCGAGACCGCAGCCGCGACGCCGACGCCCGCCGACACGGCGACGGCGACGGGCGGCGACGGCGGACGGCCCGGCCTGAACGACGTTCGGACAGCGGTCCGCAGCCCCGGCTTCGGCGCCGCGCCGACGGCAGCCGCGGTCGCGGCGGTCGCGCTGGCGCTTCTCGGCCGCCGGCGCTCGCGGCGGTAACTGTCGTTCGGCCCGCAGGTTTCGGGACCGGCAGCGATGTTCCAGCCGGTGGAAATATCACGTCGCTGTGAGACGGGGCGGCCATGAGTGGCTCTCTCGTGGACCGGATATGGGACGACGTCTCGGCGCGGGTCGGCGACGACCTCAGAGCCGTCACTCGCTACGACGTCGACGGCTACGAGACCCGAAAGCGGGGCGACGTGGAGCCGCAGTACAGCGACAGGGAGAAACGGGAGATGATAGACGACACCATCGTCACGCAGCTGAACCTCGCGGACACCGAAACCGCGTTCAAGGCCGGCGAACTGCACGCGCTCGTCCGGGTGTTCGACGAGGCCTGGGTGGTGTCGTGGACCGACCGCCTCCCGAAGAAGTCCGGCGTCATGGTGTCGATTCAGCGCGGCAGCGACGCGACGATGGCCGACGTCGAGTGGGTCGTCGACTACCTCGAAACCGGCGGCGACGGACTGTTCGACTAATCGAGGCCGAGCCGACAGCGACCCGCCGGCCAGTGCCTGGTCGCTCGGCGGCTACGCCGCGAGGGCGACGACGGCGACGCCGACCCAGAGGACCCCGATTCCGCACTCCGTCAGCACGACGAGGTCCGCGATGGAGCCGAGTTCGTACCACGCCTGCCCGTCGGTTCTGTACGCGCCGTCGTCGGTTCGGCTGAGCCGCTTGAACTTCGAGTCGTTGCTGCGGAGCAGGTGGCCGTCGACGCGCGCGGCGAAGTCCTCGATCTCGCTCCGGCGGTCCCACGCGGCGTCCCGTCCCTGCCGGTAGCGCGCCGACCAGTTGCCGAGCAGGAAGAACAGGAACGCGCCGAGCAGCGACACCGCCAGCAGTTCGCGGTGCCGGCCGTTCCAGTAGAGTCCGTTCGCGACGTCGAGCAGCAGCCCGAACAGGGCCAGCGAGACGTAAAACGACTGAATCAGCAGCGTCTCCTTGTTCCGGGCGTCGTCGCCGGCGCTCTCGTAGTCGGCGAGCAGTAGGTCCCGGCTCCACTCCGTCCGCAGCGTCTCCGCTACCGCCGCCTCGTCGTAGTCGGCGTAGTTGACGCTCCAGTCTTCGGTGAACGGCGGCCTGTTCCCGCCAGGTGCTTCGGCTCCGCTCTCGCCGGCCGCTGCACTGTCCGCTCCGTCTCCCGATTCGCCGGCGCCGCCGTCAGCTCCAGTCTCCTCGTCGGTCATATCCGGCGGTTGCGGCGAGCGCCCAAAAGGCTACACGTCGCCCGAGTCGTCACGGCTACGCCGCGTTCACAGGTCGAACCAGCGTACCGCGACGACGAGGCCGACGGCGGTGAGCGCGAGGCCGTAGCCGAACGCCGCCGTGTACGACCCGGTCGCCTGGATGGCTTCGCCGGCGAGCAGCGGCGCGGTGAACGCGCCGAACAGGCCGACGCTGGTGAGCAGCGCGACCGCGGTCGTGACGTGGTCGTCGTCGACGGTCGCCGGGACGACGCCGTAGAAGACGCCGAGGCTGAGCTGGACGAAGTAGCCGCCGACCAGGAGGAACCCCGCGAGCAGCAGGTACGTCGACGACAGCATGACGCCGGTGAGCGCCACGCCGGAGGCGACGAGCGACACCACGACGACGGGGCGGGCGCGGCCCGCGAACAGCCGGTCGGTGACGACGCCGCCGCTGGCGCGGGACGCCGCGCCGAGCAGCGGGAACAGCGCGGTGAGCGCGCCGCTCTCGGCGAGCGACAGCGTCAGCCGGCTGTTCAGGTACGTCGGCACCCAGCTGTTGACGAACAGGTACAGCGAGTACGAGACGAATCCGAGGAGGCAGACGAGCAGCACCGACCGGTTCCGGGCGACGGCGGCGAACTCGCCGGCCGACGGGAGTTCGCCGCTGCCGCCGCGTTCGAGGTCGGCGGGCCAGAACGCCGCGACGCCGACGGTGGCCGGGACCAGTAGCAGCGGATACACGAGGAAGACTGCCTGCGGGGCGAACGCGGTGGCGATGGCGGGACCGGTGACGTGGCCGAGCGCGAACCCGCCCGGGCCGCTCGCGGTGTACAGGCCGGTCGCTGTCGCCGCGTTCCGGAACTGGCCGACCGCGGTGAGGCCGGTGTTCCACAGCAGCACGAACCCGAAGCCGGCGACGGCCCGCGACCACAGCACCGGCCAGTAGGCGCCGCGCGCCGCGAAGTACCAGCTCACGGCGCCGCCGACCACGAAGACGGCGGTGGCGAGCGCGACGCTTCCCAGCACCCCGAACCGGTCGACGATGGCGCCCGCCGGCAGGCTCCCGACGACGGCCACGCCGAGCATCACGCTCACGAGCCAGCTTACCTGGACCGGCGTCGCGCCGAGCTGGTCGGCCAACAGCGGCGCCGTGCTCGACGGAACGATTTCGTAGGCGCCCGCCGCGACCGACGTACAGAGGATGCTCACGACCAGTCCGGGGTGCTCACCGAGCGACGGCTTGGCGTCCATCGAGATGCGTGCCTCGTCGGCGCGTCGTGGTGCGGATACAAGAAAGTAGCCGGGCGGCCGCCGCCGAATCAGGCGGTGCTTGCTGGTTTCTCGCCTCGGTACGACGCGCGAGGCGAGCGGGGGCGGTTCAGGGCGCGCCGGCGATGACGAACGTGCTCTCGGCGTCGCCGTTGTGAATCTGCCGCTCGTCGGCCGGGTCGACGCGGAGCGCGTCGCCGGCCTCCATCTCGACGTCGTCGCCCTCGACGGTGACCGTGGCGGCGCCGTCGACGAGCACGTACACCTCCTCCTGGCCGTCGTCGGCGTGGTCGTGCGCCATCCCCTCCCAGCCCGGGTCGCACTCCAGCACGCTCACGCCGAGGTTCTCACAGTCCAGCGCCTCCCGCAGGAAGTGCAGTCCACCGCCCACGGCGTCGACGTCCTCGTAGTTGACCGTCGCGTACGACATGCATCCGGGTTCGACGGCCGCACCCAAAGGTGCTTTCCTCGCGGTCACGGGGTCAGCGGCGAGTCTGCCGTCGGGTCGGCGTCGTCGGCCGTTCAGAACGGTGATGGGCGCCAGCCACTGCCCACGAAAGCGCAGGTGGTGTTGGGTGCCGCTTCCGAGAGACGGTGGTGATGCGTGGCTGGCGGCCTGCCGGCCGGGTGCCATTCGGACGTGTCGCTCCGATCCGACCGACGACCGACTGATATGATTCCCGGATGAAAAGGTTTGGGTGACAATATGTTCAGCGTGAGAGGCCGTCGGTACTCCGGCGTCGACGCCCCCAACGACCCGAGTTCCGCGAAGCGACTCGGAGTCCGTCGCCGGCGACGAGTCGGGTCCGGCGGCCGGCGCGCCGCCCCTCAACGCATTTGTCGGAGGACGCACATTCGGAGGCATGGAAACCGTCGACATCGACGCCGTGGCGCCGACGCCGACCGAGACGGGGGTACAGCGACGGACGCTCACCGACCCGCTGGCGGCGGCGAACCTCGCCGTCAACCACTACCTGCTCGCGCCGGACGACCGCCTCTCCAGCGGACTGCACGCCCACACGGACCAGGAGGAGGTGTTCGTCGTCGTCGAGGGGTCGGTGGCGTTCGAGACGCCCGACGGAACCGTGACGGTCGGGGGCGGCGAGGCGGTCCGGTTCGCGCCCGGCGAGTACCAGTCCGGCCGGAACGCCGCCGACCGCGACGCAGTCGTGCTCGCCGTCGGCGCGCCGCGGGACGGCGGCGAAATACGGGTGCCGCGGGTCTGCCCCGACTGCGGCCACGACGGCATGCGGCCCGAAGCGGACGCGGACGGCGACGCGTACCTCACCTGTCCGGACTGCGGCGTCGAGGAACTGAGTCCCCCGCCGCGCGGCCAGTGGTGACGCCGCCGGGGTGCGCGAACAGCGGCGCTACTCGGAGCGGCTCCGGTCGCCGGTCGGGTCTGCCGGCACCGTGAGCACCTGGACGGGGGCGGCCCGGACGACGCGCTCGGTCGTGCTGCCGAGGTGGACCAGCCGGTCGAGGCCGCTGCGGCCGTGCGTCCCCATCACGACGAGGTCGGCGCCGTAGTCCGCGACCGCGTCGACGATTTCGCGGTGCGGGACGCCGCGCCGCAGGTGTTTCTCGACGGCGACGCCGCGCTCTGCGGCGAGGTCGCCGACGGCGTCGAGCGCGCGCTCGCCGTCGCGTTCGGCTCCCTCGACGGCGGCGTCGTACTCGGCGGCGACGAACCGTTCGTCCACGACGTACACCGCGTGCGCCGCGGCGTCGAACCGGGCGGCGACGTCGAGGCCGACCGCGACGGCCTCGTTCGACGCCTCGCTGCCGTCCGTCGGGAGGAGGACGCTCGCGTACATCGGCCGACTGTTGGGCGCGGACACCAAAACCGTAGCGCCGCCCGGGTTTCGCGGCGAATCCGGCGGTCGACGGGGAACTTCGGCGTCCGCGGCGACCCCGGCGTCGACACGGTAATCCGGCGCCGACGCGGACGGAGTGACGAAACGCAGCGCCGTCGTGGCCGGCGAACATCTTTAACTTCGTTTCGGACCCGACGGCACGGTATGTCCTCACAGGAGGTCCAGCTTCGGAGCACGGTCGGCGGATTCACGGCGAACGGGAAACTGCACACGCTCAGCGTCTGGTTCATCCTCGCGCTTCGGCTGATGATGGGGCTCGCGTTCCTGCAGAGCGGCCTCGACAAGATTCTCTCCGGCGAGTTCAGCGCGAAGGGCTACCTGACGGGCGCGGTGCCCGCCAGCGGCAGCCCCGCGGCGGACCTGTTCGTCGCGATGGGGAACACGCCGTGGTTCGTCGACTTCGTGAACGTCGCGGTGCCGTGGGGCGAACTGCTCATCGGCCTCGGGCTGCTCGTCGGAGCGCTCGCCCGGTCGCCGCCTTCTGGGGCGCGTTCATGATGCTCATGTTCTACCTCGGGAACTGGGACGTCGCTCACGGCTACATCAACGGCGACTTCGCGTACATGCTCGTGTTCCTCTCGGTCGCCGCCTTCGGCGCCGGACGCATCCTCGGGCTCGACCAGTACATCGAGCAGTACGAACTCGACGGGCAGGCGCTCGTCGACCGCTACCCGTGGACGCGCTACTTCCTCGGGTAGCGCCGGACGCGTTCGTCTCGGGAGCACGGGGACCGCGTCACTGAGCGTCGACGCTTCGTCCGCGACTCACTGTTCGGCGGCCGTTCCGTGGCCGCCGTGGTCGGGGAGGCGGACGAGCGACAGCCAGAACCGTTCGAGCGACCGGACGTTCTCGATGAACTCGTCGGGGTCGGCCGGCTTCGTCAGGTAGGCGTTCGCGCTGTGCTCGTACGACGACAGCACGTCCTCGTCGGCGGTCGAACTCGTCAGAATCGTCACCGGAACGTAGTCGATATCGGGGTGTTCGCGGACTTCCCGAAGCACCTCGTCGCCGTTCTTCCGCGGGAGGTTCAAATCGAGGACGACGAGGTCCGGCCGCGGGGCGTCGGCGTGGTCGCCGCGCCGGTGGAGGAAGTCGAGCGCGTCGACGCCGTCGCCGACGACGTGGAGCGTCGCGTCGACGTCGCCGCCGTCGAACGCCTCCTCGACGAGCCTGACGTCGCCGGGGTTGTCCTCGACCAGCAGCACGTCCGCTCCGCCGTCGCCGCGTCGCCGGTCGGTCATCGGTCCCCCTCGGCCGGCAGCGTGAACCGGAACGTCGACCCGTCGCCGGGCGTGGAGTCGACCCAGATGTCGCCGCCGTGCCGCTCGACGATGCGTTCACACAGCGCGAGGCCGATGCCGGTGCCGCCGTGCTCGTCGGGGCCGTGGAGCCGCTCGAACACCTCGAAGACGCTGTCGGTGTCGGCCGCGTCGATGCCGACGCCGTCGTCGCTGACCGAGACGACCCAGTCGTCGCCGTCGCGCTCGGCGGCGACGTGGACGGACGGCGGCCCCTCCCCGCTGTACGTGACGGCGTTGTCGAGCAGGTTCTGGAACAGCTGCCGGAGCTGCCCCGGGTCGGCGGTGACCGTGGGGAGCGACTCCGCCGTGACGTCCGCGTCCGCCTCCGAAATCTTCACCTCCAGGTTCGCGCGGGCGTCCTCCAGCGGGTCGTTCAGGTCGACCTGCTCGAACGGGTCGCCGCGGGAGTCGACGCGGGAGTACTCCAGCAGGCCGTCGATCATGTCGCGCATCCGGTCGGCGCCGTCGACGGCGAACTCGATGAACTCCCGGCCGTCCTCGTCGAGTTCGTCGGCGTACCGCCGCTCGACCAACTGGAGGTAGCTCGACACCATGCGCAGCGGCTCCTGCAGGTCGTGGGAGGCCGCGTACGCGAACTGTTCGAGCCGCTCGTTCGACTCCTCCAGCTGCTCGACGAGCGTTTCGAGCCGCTGTTGGCGTTCGACCTGCTCGGTGATGTCCTGCGCCATCGTCATCCCGGCGAACACGTCGCCGTGTTCGTCCGTAATCGGCACGACGTGGACGACCCACTCGCGGCCCTCGTAGGCGAGTTCGACCGACTCCTCCGCGCCGTCGAGCGCCGCCTCGAACGCCGGGACGAGCGCGTCGGCGGTGGCTTCGTCCCAGACGTCCCTGACGTGTTCGCCCTCGGCGTCCGCCGGGTCTACCGGGATGGAGTCGAACGCCTGCCCGGCCGCCAGCGTGTAGTTCAGGTCCTCGTCGAACAGCGTGACGAGCCCGTTCGGGAAGTACTCCGCGAGCGCCCGGTAGCGCCGCTCGGACTCCTCGAGCCGCCGCTCGTACTGCCGGCGCTCGGTGACGTCGCGGTCGGAGACGATGACGGAGACGACGTCGCCGTCGTCGTTCGTCACCGGCCGGAACACGCCGTTGACGTAGCGGCGCTCGTCCGGCTGGCCGATCGGGGTCTCGAAGTCGACGTACTCGCCGTCGGCGGCGCGCTCCACCCACTCGCGGACGTCAGCCCGCACGTCCGCGTCGTCGCCCCACCACGGCGTCTCCCAGAACGGCTCGCCGGTGACGTCGTCGAGGTCGGCGTCGATGTACTCCATCGCGGTCTGGTTGATGTCGAGCACCGTGCCGTCGGTGCCGAGCAGGCCGACGAGGATGTTCGGGTCCTCGAAGATGGCGGTGAAGCGCCGCTCGGTCCGCCGGAGCTCCCGTTCGCGCTCCTTCCTGTCGGTGACGTCGCGGAAGTACACCGACAGCCCGGTTCCGGAGGGGTACGCGCGGACCTCGAACCACGCGTTCAGCGGCTCCGGGTAGTACTCCTCGAACGACACGGTCTCCTGGCGGTACATCGCGGCCTCGTACTTCGATTCGAACTTCCGGCCGACGGCCGCCGGGAACTGCTCCCAGACCTCGGTGCCGACGAGCGACTCGCCCTCCGGCGCGATGAGTTCGCGGGCGCGGTCGTTCAGGTACGTGAACCGCCAGTCGTCGTCGAGCGCGAAGAAGGCGTCCGAGATGCGGCCGTACACCTCCTCGCGCCGGCGCTGGACGCGGTGGTTCTCGACGGCCGAAGCGAGCACGTTCGCGACGCTCTGAACGAAGTTGGCGTCGTCGTCGGTGAACTCGCGCCGGTCGGTCGTGTGCGTCCCGAGGACGCCCCACGGGTCGTCCGTCGAGCCGATGACGACGCTGATGCCGCTGACGACGTCGTGGTCGGTGAGAAGGTCCGGGCCGGAGAACCGCGGTTCGGCGGCGAGGTCGTCGACGATGACCGGCGCTTCGGCGGCCAGCGTGTAGCCGGCCTGCGAGTCGCGGTCCGTCGGCACCGTCGCGCCGCCGACGACGCCGTCGCGCCACCCGACGCCGTGCCGCAACACCAGTTCGTTGCCGTCCGGCAGCAGCTCCAGCACCTTCGCGTACTCGTTGTCCAGCGTCTCCGCGACCGCCGCCACCGCGTCCCGCATCAGCCCGTCGAGGTCGTCGGTCTCGAGCGCCTGCTGTCCGAGTTCGGCGACGACTTCCTGCTGACGGATTCTGGCGCGGAGCGCCGCGTCGCTGGACGACGAGTCCATGCTACCTCGAACCGGGGGGGCCTGCCGTAAAACGTCTCGGTCCCGTACCCAGGTTTTATTCAGATGGAGCGGCGGGAAACGAGAATCGAGTGACTTCGGCGTTCTCTCGCGTCGCCTGAACGCCGGCAACGACGACGCGGCCGCCCGGGAATCCCGGCACTCGGGGGCCGGGTCGATTCCGGCTTAGCGGCGGCGGTCTCCGCCGCGGCGGCCGCGCGCCCAGAGGAACGCGCCGAACGCCAGCGGCGAGAGCAGCGCCGCGCCGACGCCGCCGGCGACCGCGAGGCTGCTCGTCGACACCTCGTAGACGCCCTCGTAGACGTCGCCGACGACGACGGCGCCTCTCATCCCCTTCTCCGCGTGCGGCTCGCAGGCGTAGGTGCTGACGCCGACGCCGTCGAAGACGAGGCCGAACTCGCCGGTCGACTGCGACGGGCTGGCGTACTCGCCGTCGGTGGCCGCGAACCCGTGCGGGCCGTCGTCGCCGACCCACTCCCAGATGACGCGCGTCCCCGGGTCGACGTTGACCGCGGGCGGCGAGAACGCGAAGCCGCCGCCGTTCCCCTGCGCGCCAACCTCGATGCGGACCTCGTCGCGGCCGCGCATGTCGACGGTGCCCTCGAAGTTGTCGACGTCGTCGAACCAGTCGCCGTAGTCGGGTTCGCGGTCGACGTACTCGAAGACCGGCTCCGGTTCGGGGGTCGGCGTCGGCGTCGACACCGCGACGTCGACGTCGCCGACGACGACGGCGCCTTTCATCCCCATCGCCTTGTGCGGCGCGCACGCGTACAGGGAGACGCCCGCGGCGTCGAAGACGTGTTCGAACGTCGCGCCGGCGTCGCCGACGAACGGGCTCTCGTAGGCGCCGTCCTCGGCGACGACGTTGTGGCTGCCGCCGTCGCCGGTCCACTCCCAGACGACGGTCGTTCCGGGGTCGACGCGGACGGCGGCGGGGCCGAACGCGAAGCCGCCGCCGTTCCCCTGTGCGCCCACGGCGACCGTGACGGTGTCGGCGCCGCGCTCGTCGGCGACGCCGTCGAAGTTCGAGACGTTCGAGAACCACGCGGTGAGGTCCGTCGTCTCCTGTGCGGCGGCCGGCCGGGCCGCGCCGAGCGCGACGCCGCTGGCCGCCAGCAGCGCCGTCCCCTGCAGGAAGCCGCGACGGCCGACGCCGGCGGATTCGGCGTCGCGGTCGGCGGTTCGGACAGCGTCGTCGTCGCGGACGGCATCAGCGTCGCGGACAGCGGGAGTAGTGCTCATACGAGCGGCTACGCGGCCCCGACCGATAACCACTGAAGCCGTTTCTTAGCCGGTGAGAACCGGGTTTCCGATATATCCCCTCGGGCCACATACCACCAGTTGGAGACGACCACTCATGACGTACACAACGACGCGGCGACGGGTGTTGCAGGCTGCCGGACTCGGCGGAACCATGGCGTTAGCCGGCTGTACGGTCGGGACGCCCCCGAGCAACGACGTCGACACGTCGCCGGTGCAGCTGACGACCGCGGCGGAACTCGGCGAGGCGAAGCCCGTCGACGTCGACCGGGTCGCCGCGGACCCGCGGGACGTCCCCGCGCCCATCACGCGGAAGACGCCCGCCACCGTCGAGGTGGAACTCGAAACGCTCGAAGTCACCGCCGAGGTCGAACCCGGCGTCACCTTCACCTACATGACGTTCAACGGCCAGATTCCGGGCCCGTTCATCCGGACCCGCGTCGGCGACACCGTCGATCTCACCATCCGGAACGCCGAGGGGAACTCGATGGCGCACAACGTGGACTTCCACGCGTGCCGCGGCCCGGGCGGCGGCGCCGAGGCGACGCTCGTCGCGCCCGGCGAGGAGAAGCGGCTGCAGTTCGAGGTGACGTACCCCGGCGCGTTCATCTACCACTGCGCCGTCGCGAACGTTGACTACCACATCAGCTCCGGCATGTTCGGGCTCATCCTCGTCGAGCCGGAGGAGGGGCTGCCGCCGGTCGACCACGAGTTCTACCTCGGCCAGCACGAGCTGTACACGAACGGCGACACCGGCCAGAAGGGCCACCACGAGTTCGACTTCGCCCGGATGGCGATGGAGGACCCGACGTACGTCCTGATGAACGGCGAGAAGTACGCCATCACGCCGGACAAGTACGCCGAGATGAACGTCAAGACCGGCGAGACAGCCCGGGTGTTCTACGGCGTCGGCGGCCCGAACCTGTTCAGCAGCTTCCACGCCATCGGCAGCGTCTGGGACGAGGTGTGGGAGCAGGGCGCGCTCGCGAGCGACCCGATGCGGTACGTCCAGACGACGCCGGTGCTCCCCGGGAGCGCCTGCGTCGCGACGATGTCGTTCCCGGTGCCCGGCGACTTCAAACTCGTCGACCACGCGCTCTCGCGCGTCGCCCGGAAGGGCGCGCTCGCCATCGTGCGCGCGGAGGGCCCCGAGAACACCGACGTGTTCGACCCCCAGGAGTAGGTCGAAGCGGCGCTGAAGTCGGCGGGGCGTCGGTTCTCCGCCGACGCCGGTGACTGCTGGGAGCCGCACCGCTGCGTTTCGCGAACCGTACCGCTGCTTCGGTGAATCCACCCTCGGCTTCGGCTGACCGGTCGGTGAAGCGTTCTTCAGTAAACCGCCGGACAGAAGTATCGTTCAGATTACCTATTTGGGGTGGCGGCGTCCACGTTCAGCCGCATGAGACAGTCCGCTGCACCCGGCCGCGCCGTCCCGAACCCCGACGGGTCGCTGGCCGCCGCGTTCGCGCTGACCTGCATCGTCCCGGCGCTGCTCGTCGCCGCGTCCTACCCCGTCCCTACCGCCGCGTGCCTCGCCGGCGCCGCCGCGGCGACCGCGCTGACGAAGCTGCGGAGTCGACGCGGGGCGCCCGCGGCCGACGCGCGGTCGCTGACGGGTCGACGCCGACGCGGACCGCGCCCGCACGTCGACTCCTGACCGGGCGGCGGGCCCTGTCGAGTCGGGTCAAGTCGGGCCGGGTCGGGCCAATCACGAGGCTACGATTCGCCGGTGAACGTCCGCATCACGTCCGCGGAGACGCCCTGCTTCGAGAACACCGTGACGAGGTCGCCGGCGTGCATCGTCGTTTCGCCGCGCGGGGTGATGACGTCCTGGCCGCGTTCGATGGCGACGACGAGGATGTCGTCGCCGAGCAGCCCTCGGTCGTCCGCCGCCGCCAGCGTCGTCTCGGCGAGCGGCGCGGACTCGGCGAGCGTGATTTCGAACACCTCGGCGCCGCCGGCGAGCGACATGAAGTCCTTGACCGAGGGGCGCTGGACGGCGCGGACGAGGTACTCGCCGATGAGCCGCTGGGGGTTTTCGAGGACGTTCACGCCGATGCGGCGGAACACGTCCATGTGCTCGGGGTTCTGCACGACGCTCACCTTCGATTCGATGCCGAGTTCCTCGGCGAGCAGCATCACCATGATGTTCGTCGCGTCGGCGTCGGTGGTCGTGATGACGGCGTCGGCGTCGTCCGCGCCGGCGTCCACCAGCGTCTCTTTCACCGTCGCGTCGTCGTTGATGACGAGATAGTCGTGGTTCCGGCTCACCGCCTCGGCCACCTCGGCGTCGGACTCGACGACGACGATTTCGTTCCGGGTCCGTTCGAGCAGGTCGATGACCTGCGACCCTATCGCACCCGCACCGACGACTATAGTATACATACGCCTCCAACAGTTTTGTCCGTTCTAAATCTTGCTTTCCGCAACATCCGGGCGGTTTCGGTCGGTCACCGGACGCCGTTGTAGGCGACGTAGCCGAGGAAGACGAGGATGTAGGCGACGGCGAACGCCGTCGTGACGGCGTTGCGGCCGACGGCGCCGATGAGCGGAATCAGCACGGCGCCGGCGACGAGCAGCGCGTCGAACGTGCGGTCGTCCGCGCCGGCGGCGAGCAGCGGGCCGACGACCGGGACGTCTTCGAGCCGCATCAGTCGTACATCCCCGTGGAGACGAAGACGCCGCGCAGCAGCACCAGCACCGGGATGATTTCGAGCCGGCCGATCCACATGTTGAACAGGAACATCACCTTCGTGACGGTCGGCATGCCGGGGCCGGTGATGCCGGCGGAGAGCCCGACGTTCCCCTGCGCCGAGGCGACCTCGAAGAGGACGTTCTCCAGCGAGTAGCCGCTGGGGCCGGTCGGGAGGCTGACGAGCAGCACGAACGCGCCGAGCGCGAGGAAGACGAACCAGAGGAACGTGATGATTGCGGCCTCCTCGAACTCCTGGGCGGTCTCCTCGGAGGACAGCGTCCGGCCGTCCAGTTGGAACGTCCGCACCGCGTTCGACGGGTAGAAGACGCCGCGAATCCGGAACAGGGTCCCCTTGGTCAGCGTGAGCAGCCGGACGAGCTTGATGCCGCCGACCGTCGACCCGGCGGCGGCGCCGACGACCATGCCGGCGGCGACGGTCAACTGCGCCTGCGGCGACCAGTCCGTCCCGAGCGACCCGGCGGTCTGGAACCCGGTGCAGGAGGCCGCCGAGACGAACTGGAACAGGCCGTAGCGCACCGACTGGAACAGCGCCGCCGGGGCGCCGCGGAGGACGACGCCGGCGACCGCCACGGACTCGGGGGCGTAGACGCGCTCCGTGAACAGCAGCGCGGTCAGCAGCGCCGAGCCGAGCCCGAAGAAGACGAACACCCACCGGGTCTGCAGGTCCGTGTAGAGGTTCCGGAGGTCGCCGGTGAGCACGAGGTAGTGAATCGGGAACGCGATGCTGCCGAGCACCATCACCGGGACGAGCGCGAAGTCGATGGCGACGCTGCCGTACGTCCCGATGGAGCTGTCGGTGACGGAGAATCCGCCGGTCGCGAGCCCCGTCATCGCGTGGTTGATGGCGTGCCACATCGGCATCCCGGCGAGCCACAGCAGCAGCACCGAGAAGAACGTGAACAGCAGGAAGATCCACCAGATGGTGCGGACCGTCGAGACGATGCTGGGGTGAATCTTCTCCGAGCGCGCCTCGCTGCGGTACAGCGTCAGCGACCCACTTCCGGGGCGGGCGAGCACCGCCGTCGTGAGCACGATGACGCCGACGCCGCCGACCCACTCGATGAGCGACCGCCACCACTGCAGCGTGCGCGGCAACGCGTCCTCGTGGACCGACATGGTCAGGCCGGTGCCGGTGAAGCCGCTCATGCTCTCGAAGACGCCGTTCAGCGGGTTCCGGAACGCGGCGAGCGTCGACGACGCGTCGGTGCCGGCCGTCGTGAACCGCGCCGGAACGCCGAGCCACGCCGGGTCGAGCGCGGCGGTCCACGCGACGAACAGGAACGGGAGCGACCCGAAGACGGCGACGAGGAACCAGCCCGACGCCGCGATCATCATGCCGTGGAGCCGTCCGGGGTCGTCGGCGCGGTCGAACCGTCGGCGCAGCGCCGCTCCGGCGAGCAGCGGCGCCGCGCCGGCGAGGACCAGCCCCGGGAGGACCCACCACTCGCGCCACACCAGCGGCACGACGACCGAGACGAGGACGAGCCCCGCGAGCGCCTCCAGCATCCGGCCGAGGTCGCGGGCGATGGTCCCGAGTCGAAGCGGCATACCGCTCCCGTTTGCACAACCGGCTTAAAAACGAGTTGGTTCAGGCCTCCATCTGAAGGCCCTGATATCGGTATCCGAAAGCCGCCGTTCCGCTCGGCTGCGGCGACCCGCGGCGCCGAACCCCGAGTCCGACTCGCGGCGCCGACCGGCCGTCAGCGAATCGACCCGGCAGGGAGGCCCGATTCAACGGCCGCGCGGAGCCGGCGGACGTCGGCGGCGTCCGCGAGGTCGCCGAGCGCGTCTTCGAGGTTCGTCGCGAGCCGTCGGCGGTGGTCGTCGAGCGCCTCGCAGTCGACGTCGACGCCGAACCGCGCGCCGGCGGACGGCGCCGTCCGGTCGAACTGGAGGTGTCGGAGCGCGCCGAACTGCCGGCCGAGCGCAGCGAGCCGGTCGCGGCGACCGCGGTCCGCGCCGGCGAGCGTGGCGCCGATGACCGCGGCGCCCTCCCCGAGCGCGCCGACGGTGGCGTCGAGCAGCGACCGGTACTCCGCGGCCGACGGCGACGGCGCGTCGTGCATCCGGCTGAAGCCCTCGCTCATCCGTCGGGAGACGGCGACGAGCGTCCCGAAGCAGTCGTCGAGCCGGTCCGTCGAGGCCGCGCCGAGCGTCGAGTACGCGGAGGTCTGGAGGTAGTCGCCGGCGAGCAGCGACGCGGTGGTGTCGGCGCCGGCTGTCGAATCGTCGCCGGCCGCGTCGACCGCGGCCGCGCGGACGTCGGCCAGGAGGTCACAGCGGAGCAGGCAGTAGCCGCGGAGCAGTTCGACCGCGGCGGCGGCGCGGACGGCCGACTTGCCGGGCGCGTCTCCCGAGACGGCCTCGGCGGTGCCGACGAGCAGGTCGCCGTACGGCCGGCGCTCACGGCGCAGGACGGCGCGCCGGGCGGGGGCGAGCTGCTCGCGGTCGGCGTAGCCGAGCGCGGATTCGAGGGCGGATTCGAGCGCCGCGTCGACGTCGGTGTCGCGGTTCCGTGACATCTGCGTGCTGGGTCTCAGTCGTCCGTGGTTCGCGCGTCGGGGTCGGGCGAGCGGCCGGGTGCGTCGGCCGCCGCGTCGGTGACGTCGGCGTCGCGCCACGTGTCGCGCTGGTACCAGGCGTACGCGATGGCGGCGCCGGCGACGTTCGACACAGCGAACGCGGCCCATATGCCTGTTTCGCCGAAGGGGTCGGCGGTGAACCACGCGAGCGGGAGCCGAATCCCGCCGAGCATCGCGACGGAGATGGCGGCGGCGGTCAGCGTCTTGCCGGCGCCGCGGAAGCTCCCGGTGTACGCGCGCATGACACCGATGAAACCGAAGGTGAGCGCGACGTACCGGAGGAACTCCGTGGCGACGTCGACGACGGCCGGGTCGGTCGTGAACACGCTGGCGAGGGGCGCGGCGGCGACCCAGACGACGACGCCGGCGGCGGTGAGCACGCCGAACAGCGTCTTCGAGGCGAGCCGCACCGCGGCCTCCGCGCGGTCCGGCTTCCCGGCGCCCATGTTCTGCCCGGTCATGGTTTCGACGCCGCGGGCGACCGCGATAGCGGGCAGGAAGATGACGGAGAACACGCGCGTCCCGATGCCGTAGCCGGCGACGACCGTCGTCGAGAAGGTGCCGACGACGACCAGCAGCAGATTGATGGAGAGCGCCCGGCCCATCCCCTCGACCGACGCCGGAATCCCGATGCGGAGCAGGCGCCGGAGCGACGCCGCGTCGGGGACCATGTCGGCGAGGTGAATCTGGACGCCCCGGGTGCCGGCGAGCATGATCGCGAGGCCGACGAGCATCGCGAGGCCGCGGGAGAACACGGTGGCGATGGCGGCGCCCTGCATCCCGAGTTCCGGGAACGGCCCCCAGCCGAATATCACGAACGGGTCGAGCGCGATGTTGAGCACGACCGACCCGAACATGACCACCATCGGCGTGATGGTGTCGCCCGAGCCGCGCATCAGCGAGACGAACACGAAGAAGCCGAACATGAACACGAGGCCGAGCGAGATGACCTGCATGTAGCCCGCCGCGCGCGGCAGCACGTCGGCGGACGCCCCCATGAGCGCGAGGAACTCGTCGACGAAGACGTAGCCGACGCCGCCGAGGACGACGGAGGCGATGAGCGCGAACGTGATGGTCTGGGAGGCGGCGTACTCGGCCGCCCGTTCCTCGTCGGCGCCGGTGTGCTGGGCGACGAGGACGCTCCCCGCGACGGAGAGCCCGGTGCCGAGCGAGATGAGCAGGAACACCATCGGGAACGCGAACGAGATGGCGGCCAGCGCGTCGGTGCTGTACTGGCCGAGCCAGAACGTGTCGCCGAGGTTGTAGGCGGTCTGGAAGAGGTTCGTCACCACGATGGGGAGCGAGAGATACAGCAGCGGCTTGCCGATGTCGCCGGACGTCAGGTCGAACTCGTCGCGGCCCTTGAACAGCGCGGCGACGCGGCCGCGGAGGCTCATCCCCCGACCACCGCGGTGGGCACGGCGACGGCGGCCCCGTTCGTCGAGTCGGCTCGAAGCAGTGCGTCGTTCATTGCGTACCTGATACTGACTGACTAGTTAGTCAAAAGCCCTTCGGGAATCGGAGAGACGATGTTCGCGGCCTGAAACGGCTCGAAATCCCCCATTTTCGCTGATTAACCATGTGGTTCACTCGGCAGTCGTGAGACCGCTCCACAAGTGTTTTGCCGGGGTCACTCCGAAGAGAGACTGATGAGTGATTCCTCGGAGACGAGCCCCGAGTCCGACGTCGACGAGGAGATCATGGAGGCGACCTACCGAGCGCTGTGCGAGTACGGCTACGCGGACCTGACGGTGAAACGCATCGCCGAGGAGTACGGCAAGTCGACGGCCGCCATCCACTACCACTACGACACCAAAGACGACCTGCTGGCGGCGTTCCTCGACTACCTGCTCGACCGGTTCGTCGACACCGTCCACGGCGTCGACGTCACCGACCCCGACGAACGGCTGGACCTGCTCCTCGACCGGCTCTTGCTCGACCACGTCGACCGCCGGGACTTCCTGGTCGCGATGCTCGAGATGCGGGCGCAGGCGCCCCACAACGAGCAGTTCGACGCGCAGTTCGAGGCGAACGAGGAGTACATCCGGTACATGCTCCGCACCGTCATCAGCGACGGCATCGACCGGGGCGCGTTCGCGGACGTCGACGCCGAACACGCCGCCAGGTCGCTGATGACCATCGTCGACGGCGCCCGGACCCGCGCGGCGCTGCTCGACACCGAGGAGACGCTCACCGACGCCCGGCAGACCGCCGACGAGTACGTCACCGCGGTGCTCAAAGCCGACCGGTGACGCCGGCCGACGACGCCGACCGCGGACGGCGACCCAGGACGCCGGCGCCCGGTCGGCGGCCGTCGATACCTCTATACGGCCGTCAGACTACCAGCCCCGCATGAGTGAGCCGATTGTCGACGCGACGGACCCGGACGAGGCGTTCGCCGCGCTCGCGGACGAGACGCGGCTCGCCATCCTCCGGGCGCTGGCGGACGCCGACGGCGACGAGGCGACGTTCTCGGCGCTCCGCGACGCGGTCGGGATGCGCGACTCCGGCCAGTTCAACTACCACCTCCAGAAGCTCACCGGGACGTTCGTCGCGAAGACCGACGACAGCTACCGGCTGACCGTCGCCGGCCGGCAGATCCGCGGCGCGCTGCTCGCCGGCCGCTACACCAAAACCGGGTCGGTCGACCCGGTTCCGCTGGACGACCCGTGTCCGGCGTGCGGCGGCGACCGGACGTTCCACTACGACGACCAGCAGGTCGAAATCACGTGCGACGACTGCGACCTCGGCAGTTTCTTCGGCATCCCGCCCGGCGTGTTCGCCGGCTACGACGCCGACGAGTGGCCCGCCGTCGCGAACCGGTATCTCAGGACGGTGGTTCAGCAGGCCGCCAGCGGCTTCTGTCCGTTCTGCGACGGCCGGATGCGGTCCCGGCTCGCCGACCAGCTCGCGACGACCGACGACGACGCCTCGCCGCCCGAGGAGTACCGGGACGTCCCGACGTTCCGGTTCACCTGCGACCGGTGTGGAGAGACGCTCGCCGGCGACCTCGGAATCGCCCTGCTGGACGTCCCGGCCGTCGTCGCGTTCTACCACGACCACGGCGTCGACGTGCGTGACGAGCCGCTGTCGGCGTTCCGGACCATCAGCACCGACCGCGCCCGCATCGTCGGCCGCGACCCGCTCCGCGCCGCCGTGACGTTTACAGCCGACGACGAGTCGCTCACGGTCGAACTCGACGAGTCGCTCGCGGTGGTCGAGGCGGAGCGCACCGACTGACGCCGCACCCGGCTCGGGGCGGCGGCAGGCGACACGGACACCCGACGGGCACCGGGCGCTCCGGCGAATCGTCGTCGCGGACCCCCGCTGCAGCCGGTCGAAAACCCCCGGAGCAGTAACTCTTAGGAGGGTGACGTGACTGGGAGGGGAACACATGGCAACGAACACGATTCGCGGGACGGTCGCGGGGCTCGGCCGGCGAGCGAACCCGGCGTTCGCCGTCGGCGTCGTCGCGGTGTCGGTCGCCGCGGTCGGCTACGCGGTCACGGCGGCGTCGATACAGCAGCACACCTACATCCACGTCATGGCGGGGCTGCTGTGGACCGGGACGGACATCTTCATCGGCGGGATTCTCGGCCCGGTTATCGGCGGACTGGACGAAGAGCAGAGCGCCGCCGTGTTCGAGCGGCTCACCCCGAAGACCTCGTTTTTCCTGCCGTCGATGGCGTTCCTCACGATCGCCGCGGGGCTGACGCTCGCCATCCGAATCGGGCTGTTCCCGCACGCCGAGCCGTGGCTCGCGCTGTTCACCGCCGCGAACCTGATTCCGGTGATGCTGCTGGTCGGCTGGCGGCTGAACGCCTGGCGCGACCGCCGCTGGCAGGCCATCACCGCCGTCGTCACCGTCGGGTCGCTCGCGTGGGTCGCGACCACCATCGGCCAGTTCCAGATGACGTCGCCGGCCATCGTCGTCACGCTCGCCATCGTCACGATTCTCTCCGTGCAGGGGTTCGGCTTCCTGATGCCGGGCGAAGTCCGGATGTACATGGAGATGGTGTCCGACGACCCCGACCCGTCGGTCATCTCGGCCATCGGCCAGCAGAACGCGAAACTCGGCGGCGTGCAGGGGCTGTTCCAACTCGTCCTCATCGCCGTCATGGTGTCGCTGCGCTACGGCGGCTTCTGAGTCGCCGAGTCCCTGAGTCGGCCGTTGCCCCCGGCGACGCGGAGCCGCCTCGGCTCGCGACCGCCTCAGTATTCGTACAGCGAGACGACGTACGGGAGCTTGTTGTACATCCAGACGGCGACCGGAATGCCGACGACCGAGAGCGTGAACAGGTAGGCGACGCCGGTCCAGACGCCGCTCGCCCACCAGCCGACGAACACGAAGTAGACGCCGCGGACGACGAGGCCGTGCGGCTGTTCGCTCGGCGTCCCGGTCTCGTCGACGAAGTCGCGCTCCTTCAGCGACAGCACCTTCGGCACCGTGTTTATCATCCGGATGCCGAGCGGCAGCCCGACGACGGTGACGTTCAGGAGCCAGGCGACCGACAGCCAGAGCCCGGTCGCCCACCACCCGACCAGGACGAACCACACCGCGCGGACCAGCAGCGAGGGCTCGGACCCGCCTGCTCGCGTCGACTCAGTGTTTGCCATTCGTTCCGGGTTCGCGCTCGCCGGCTAACTGTCTTTGGGCGGTTTCCGTCACGGAGCGTCCCGGCGCCGGGGCGCTGTTCGCCACAGACCGCGAGGGCTGTCCGACGCTGCGGCTGCAGCGGTCAGTCGACGGTGTACCGCGCGGTGCCGTCGACGACGGTCCGCTCGACGCGCCCGGCGTCCACGAGGTGCGCCAGGATGTTCATCGTCTCCGGGAGGACGTACCGGACGTCGTGGCCGGCCTGGATGGCGTCGACGACCGCCGCGACGGTTCGGTTGCCGTCCGCGACCGCCGCCTCGACCTTGTCGACGCGGCCGTTCAGTTTCGCGCGGTCCCGCGTCACCGTCTCCGCGAACCGGGCGTGGACGTCGCCGTGGCCCGGGTACGTCCGGTCGACGTCGCGGGCGGCGAGCGCGTCGAGCGCGTCCGAGAACGCCGGGACCGCCTCGCGGTAGCCGTCGTCGTAGCCGTCGTGCAGCAGCGCCGAGCGGAACGGCAACAGCACCATGTCGCCGGAGAACAGCACGTCGTCGCCGCCGAGCGTCGCCGCGTAACACAGGTGGTCTGCCTGGTGGCCCGGCGTGTGAACCGGGTCGAACTCGACGCCGCCGACCCGCAGCGGCTCGCCCGGGTCGACCGCGTCGTCGACGCTGTCCGGCGGGAGCAGCGACCGGGCGCGCTCGAGCGACGCGACGGCGGTCTCGGCGGCCTCGTCCAGTTGGTCTTCGGGGAGGCCGGCCGGTTCGAGGTTCGCGCGGCTGCGTTCGCGGACGGCGTCGGCGTCGCGGTTCAGCCGGTCGACCGCGGAGGCCGGCGCGTGCACCGTCGGGTCGCCGGCGTCGAGCAGCGTCGGAATCTGCCCGGTGTGGTCCGGGTGCGGATGCGTCACCACGACGTGGTCGACGTCGGCCGGCGCCAGGTCGGCCGCCGCCAGCCCGTCCCGGAGCGACGCCTCGGTGTTCGGGAGGCCGGCGTCGACGAGGATTCGCTCGTCCGCGTCGACGAGGAACGCGGCGACGTGCCCCGGCGGCCAGTCCATCGGGAACTCCAGCCGTGTCACCGAGACGGAGCCGCCGTCAGCCATTCCGGGCCACCGGGTCGAGCGAGCTGTGGTCTCGGCCGCGAGCCGCGTCTGTCACCGCGTCGGGGTCGGCGTCGGAGGCGCGCCTTCGTCGCATGGTTGCCGACTCGCGCAGGGCCCACAAAGGCGTTCCTGCATCGGAACTCCGTCGGCGGAGCCGCACGGCCGGCCGCCGGTCGGTCAAACGGCCGTTTGAGTCCCCCGAAAGCGTATGTCGCGCGGCGAGGACGGTCCGGCTATGCGCCGCAGAACGGTCCTCGCGCTGCTCGGCTCGACCGCCTCCGCCGGCTGTTCGACGCTCGGCTCACCGCCGACGGACACCGCAGACGCGACGCGGACGCGGCCGGCTCGCTCGACCGACGAAACGCCGACACCGGCCGACAGCGACGACGTGTCGCCGCTGGAGCCGGAGAAGGACTGGAGCCTCGTGGCGTTCCAGACGCTCCCCGTGACGGTCGCGCTGCCGGAGACGCGGTCGCGGACGCGCGACGACGGCTCCGTCGCGATGCAGTTCGCTCGAACCGCCACCGCGGACGGCCCCGCGCTGCTCCGCGGAACGTTCACGAACCGGAACGACGCCGCGAACACGTTCGACCTGCACGCGCTCCCGCTGTTCCAGTCTGTCCCGTCGGCGTGGCCCGGCGGCCGCCCGCGGAGCGAACGGTACACGTACCGCGACGAACTCGTGTTGGCGCCGACGGCCGACCACGACCTCGCGACGGCGACGCCGGCGGTGGCGCTGGCCGACGACGGCCGGTGGCGGCTCGACGATCCGGTCGACGGGCCGTGGTTCCCGGAGCAGGCCCGGCTCGGCCCCGGCGAGTCCGTGCGAATCGAGTACGCGCTGGTGGGCCGCGGCGAGGGCTCGGGGTTCCCGCGGGCCCGCTACCGGTTCGACGGGCACGGCGACCGCACCGTCGACGTCGCGGTCTGGTCGACCGACCACCCCGGGCCGACGGGCGACTCCCGGTTCGCGGGCGCGTCGCCGCCGGCGCTCCCGGAGGCGACGCGGATGGCGTGGTACCACGGCGCCGACGCGGCGACGACGTCGTTCCTCCGGCCGGAGTCCGAGCGGGTGGAGCTGCCGGCGAGCGTCGACTACACGCTCGTCAACCACGGCCGGAGCCGGCTCGCCGGGAATCCGTACTTCTGGCGGCTGTGGAAGCTCGTCGACGGCCGGTGGTTCCACGTCGCGCCGCGGGGCTGGCCGGTGCCGCTGTCGTTCGTTCCGCCGGGCGGGACGGAGACGTGGACGCTCGCGGCGTTCGACGAACACGCCATCGACACGGGGGCGTCGTCGACGGTCGGCTACCTCGGCGGCGGCCGGTACGCCTTCGAGGTCGGCGTCGGCCGCGAACGCAGAACGAACGCCGCGCTGCTCGACGTCGAGGCGCCGGCGGCGACGCTGGAGCCGACCGAGGGCCTGACCGTGACTCGCGACGGCTCGCGGATCCGCGTGAGGTGGCCGCGCCGCGCCGACGAGGTGCCGCGGGCGACGCTGACGCTGACCCGAGCGGGCGCCGGCGACACCGCCGAGGCCCGCCTCATCACGGAGCAGGTGATGCAGCCGCACAACGCCGCGCTCCGGAACACGCTGCCGTACATCGAAGACGGCGTCACGGCCGTCTCGCTCGTCACGGACCGCAACACCGTCTCGCGAGGGGCGCGGACCGGCGGCTACGAACCGGGGCGCTTCCGGTTCCGCTACGAGGGAGCCGTCTACGAGGCCGCGGCGACCTTCGACGGCGCGTGAACCGCGCCGCTTCGGGCGCCGCCGCTCGGAGCGAAACGCACACGGCCGCCGGTGCCGAACGGCGAGCATGAGCGACGCGAACGACCCCGGCGAACCGAGCGCCGGACGCGACGACGGCGGCCCGAGCAGCAGCCCCGGCAGCGACAGCGGCGGCGCAGTCGTGCTGCTGTCGGGCGGGATGGACAGCGCGACGGCCGCGGCGCTGGCGCGGGAGCGCGGCCACGACCTGCACCTGCTGCACACGTCGTACGGGCAGCGGACGGAGGCGAAAGAGCGGCGGTGCGCCGAGCGGCTCGCCGACGAGTTCGACGCGGCGTCGTTCCTCCACGTGGAGACGGACCACCTGCAGCGAATCGGCGGGTCGTCGCTGACGGACGACTCGATGGCGGTCCCCGACGCCGACGTGGACGCCGAGGAGGTCCCCTCGTCGTACGTCCCGTTCCGGAACGCGAACCTCCTCGCGATGGCGGTGTCGCTCGCGGAGGCGAACGGCTGTGCGGCCGTCTACATGGGCGCGCACTCGGAGGACTTCTCGGGGTACCCGGACTGCCGCCCCGAGTTCTTCGAGGCGTTCGAGGCGATGGTCGACGTCGGCACGAAGCCGGAGACGGACGTCGCCGTCGAGGCGCCGTTCGCCGAGTGGTCGAAGACCGACGTCGTCGAGCAGGGCGTCGACCTCGGCGTCCCGTTCGAACACACGTGGTCGTGCTACCGGGCGGAGGCCCCGGCCTGCGGGACGTGTGACGCCTGCGCGTTCCGGCTGCAGGCGTTCCAGCGCGCCGGCGTCCGCGACCCCATCGAGTACGCGGAGCGACCAGACTACCAGAACTGAGCCGGAAAACTGCGGACGCGTTTGGAATCCCGCGGGAAGAGTGCGGTCCGTGGCAGGCAGGCAGGCAGTATTTATAGGCCCGAATCGTTCATGCTGGTAGATGGACCAGATCGAGCTGACCGACAGCCAGCGGGAGCTGCTCGCTGCGCTCGTCGACAGGTACCAGACGTCGGAGTCCCCGGTCACCGGCGAGGTGCTCGCCGAGGACGTCGACCGGAACCCGGGGACGATTCGGAACCAGATGCAGAGCCTGAAGGCGCTGAATCTGGTCGAAGGCATCCCCGGGCCGAAGGGCGGCTACAAGGCGACGGCGAACGCGTACAACGTCCTCGACTACCAGTCGCTGGAGAACCCGGAGACGGTGATGCTGGCCCGCGAGTACGACCACGTCGACGTCACGGTCGACGAGATCGACTTCACGAACGTCCACGACCCCGACGAGTGCGAGGCGCGCCTCCACTTCGAAGAGCCGGTCGAGCAGTTCGACGAGGGCGACGCGATTCTCGTCGGGCCGACCCCGATTTCGAAGCTCGTGCTCGGCGGCGTCGTCCAGTCGGTCGACGCCGCAGCCAACGAGGTCGTCGTCGACGTCGCAAGCCTCGAAGCGCCGCTCGACGAAGCGTGACGGCGACGAACCGCGACGTGCCGAACGCCTCCGCGGCGAATTTCTCCTCTGTTCCCGTAATTTCAACCGTTTTCCGCGGCGAGTCGCCCGATTCCGCCCACTACGCTTTTACTCGCAGACCCGGTACTCCAGTCGAATGACCGAGTCGCCGTTCGAGCAGGACGGCATCGGCCCCGTCTCGACAGCGACGGGTCGCGGCATCGACGTGCTCCACGTCGAGGACCACCACGCCTTCGCGGAGTTGACCGCGCTGTCGCTCGAACGGCTGAACGACCGGCTCACCGTCACCACCGCCGACAGCGCCGCGGCCGCGACGGACGTGCTCGCCGGCGACGACGTCGACGTCGACTGCGTCGTCAGCGACTACGACATGGCGAACGTGGACGGCCTCGAATTCCTCGAAACCGTCCGCGAGGCCGACCCGGACCTCCCGTTCATCCTGTTCACCGGGAAGGGCAGCGAGGAGATCGCCAGCGACGCCATCTCCGCCGGCGTCACGGACTACCTCCGGAAGGGGGCGGGGACCGAGCAGTTCGACCTGCTCGCGAACCGCATCGTCAATGCCGTCGACCAGCACCGCGCGGAGCGCACCGCCACCCGGGTGGAGCAGCGGCTCCGCGAACTCGCCGAGAACACGACGCAGGTGCTGTGGATGTTCACCGGGGACTGGAGCGACCTGCTGTTCGTGAACTCGCCGTACGAGCGCATCTACGGCCACTCCGTCGACGACCTGGCGGCGGATCCGACGAGCTTCCTCGACGCCGTCCACCCCGACGACCGCGACGCGGTCCGAGACGCGATGGCGCGGCTCTCCGCCGGCGAGACGGCGGACCTGAAGTACCGGGTGAACCCGGCGGAGTCGTTCGGCCGCTGGGTGTGGGTGCAGGCGCAGCCGATTCGGGACGCCGACGGCGACGTGGTCCGCATCGTCGGGTTCACCCGCGACATCACGGAGTGGAAACAGCAAGAGCGGACGCTCGAAGCGCTCCACGAGACGAGCCGCCGGCTGATGAGCGCCGAGTCCGACGACGACATCGCCCGCATCGCCGTCGACGCGGCCCACGACCTGCTCGGCATCCCGATCACGGGCTGCTGGCTGTACGACGACGACGAGGACGTGCTGCGCCCGGCGGCGTTCACCGAGCAGGCCGCCGTGACGGTCGGCGACCAGCCGACGTTCCGCGGCGGCGACAGCCTCGCGTGGGAGGCGTTCCAGTCCGGCGAACATCACGTCTATGGCGACGTGTCAACCGTCGACGGACGCTACAACGGCGAAACCGCGATCCGGAGCGAAGTCATCGTGCCGCTCGGCGAGTTCGGCGTCCTGAACTTCGGGTCGCGGGAGCCCGACCTGTTCGACGACCGCGACGTGTCGCTCGCGCGCATCCTCGCGGCGAACACCGAGGCGGCGCTCGTGAGAGCCTCCCGGGAGTCCGCGCTCCGCGCGGAGCGCGTCTTCTTCGACCAGGCGCTGAACGCGCTCGAAGACCCGTTTTACGTCGTCGGCCTCGACGGCACGATGCACCGCTGGAACGACACCTTCCGCGAGGTCACCGGCTACACCGACGACGAAATCGCGTCGATGACGCCCGCCGACTTCGTCGTCGACGACGACGTCGACCGGGTCGTCGAGGCCATCGCCGACGTCTACGACGGCGGCACCACGACGGTCCAGACGACGGTGGAAACGAAGGACGGCCGCCGCATCCCGTACGAACTCAGCGGGTCGGTGCTCACTGACGCCGCCGGCGACCCCGCGGGGCTGGTCGGCGTCGGCCGCGACGTGACCGAACGCCGTGCGCGCGAAGAGCGGCTGACCCGGCAGAACGAGCGGCTCGAACAGTTCACCCGCATCGTCTCACACGACGTCAGGAACCCGCTGAACGTCGCGCAGGGCCGGCTCGAACTGGCGCGGGAGGAGCGCGACAGCGACCAGCTCGCGGCGGTCGCCGACGCGCACGACCGCATCGAGACGCTCATCGACGACCTGCTGACGGTCGCGAAGGAGGGCGACGAGGTCACGGACCTGGAGCCGGTGTCGCTCGCCGACGTCGCCGCGGAGAGCTGGGGGACCGTCGACACCGGCAGCGCCTCGCTCACCGTCGACACCGACCGGGTCGTCGAGGCGGACCCGAACAGGCTCCAGCAGCTCCTCGAGAACCTGTTCCGGAACGCGGTCGACCACGGCGGCCCGGGCGTCACGGTGACCGTCGGCGACCGGCCCGACGGCTTCTTCGTCGCCGACGACGGCCCCGGAATCCCGGAGGAGAAGCGCGACCGCGTCTTCGAGTCGGGCTACTCGACCGCCGCGCACGGCACCGGCTTCGGTCTCAGCATCGTCCGCCGCATCGCCGACGGCCACGGCTGGACCGTCGATGTCGCTTCGCACAGCGACGGCGGCGCGCGGTTCGACATCTCCGGCGTCTCCACCGCCACGGATGCCGCGGACGCCACAGAGGAGACGGACTAACTCATCTCGCTTCTCGCGGCTCGGAATCGGGGGAACTGACGGGTGCGCCGGGAATCGGAGGGAAGTCGCTCGAACCAGCGCCGTCGCCCCGGCCCGGCTTCCGGAGTCACAAGCGTGAACCGAGTCGTCCCCCTAGGGGGCGACATGAGTGGATACCAGCCCGGCCGGTGCAACATCGGCGGGCGCCAGCGACGCAAGCGAGCGCTCGTCGCCGCGGTGTCGTTCGTCGCCGCCGCGGCCATCGTCGCCGCCTACCTCGTCGGCCGCATCCCGGAGGAGCTGCTCGTCGCCGTGTTCGTCCCGCTGTCGGTCGGCTTCGAGTGGGCGTTCCAGGCGTACGAGGCGTTCTGCGTGCGGCTCGCGCTGCTCGGCCGCTACAACTTCTGCAGCGACGACGGCGACGAGGCGGAACGCGGCGACGTGACCGACCCGTCCCACCAGCAGGCCGACCGGATGTTCGCCGCGAAAATCACGGTGGTCAGCGTCGCGCTCGCCGCCGCCGTCACCGTCCTACTCGTCGCGCTGCTGTGAGCCGAGCGGCGCTCGGCCCACCTCGGCGGCGACCGGCTTCGAGTCAGAATGAGAGGTGGGACGTCGAACTGGGGCCGCTGTCGTCGTCGCCGGCGTCGACGCCGCCGGCGTGCGCGAACTCGTAGGCGTCGTCGGTGAGGTAGACGGTGCCGTCCTCGCAGTCGACGTCGGCGCTTCCGAGGGTCGTGTCGGCGGCCTTGCCGTTGTCGCAGTAGCCCGAACAGGTGTCGAACATGGAGCCGTGACGCGGGCAGACGAGTTCGCCGTCGCGGACCGCGGCGCCGTTCCCGCGGTCGAACCGCTGCGGCTCGTGGGTGCACTGGTTCCGCCACGCCTCGACGCCGTCCTCGCAGGGGACGAGGATGAACTCCTGTTCGCGGCCGTACGTGTCCATGACCGTGAACAGCCACGACCCGCTGTCGTGGACAGATTCGACGGACGTGAGTTCCTGGCGGAGTGTCACGCCGGCCGAACGAACCGAATCCAGTAATAGCTACCCATCACGTCGGTGCCAGTATCGACGGAAGCGTCGGTTCCGGCGTCAGCGTCGATGCCGGCGTTCACTCGAACGCCCTGCGGAGGAAGACGAGGACGCCGCCGAGCATGGCGAGGTTGCCGAAGAAGGCGAGCCGTTCGCCGCCCCGGTCGTCCTCGTCGGCGTTCCAGAAGTCGTGCATCGTGGCGGTGACGACGGCGAGGAACGTCGCGGCGGCGCCGGTGGCGAGCCGCGGGAGCCGCCAGACCGCGATACCGACGCCGGCGGCGACCATGGTGCCGGACGCCAGCGGCGCCAGGACGTCCGGCATCGGGACGCCCGCCGATTCGGCGTACGAGACGGTGTCGTCCATGTCTCGGAAGTCCTCGGTGGCCTGCAGCGCCAGGCCGAGCCCGAGCGCGACGCGGCCGAGCCGGGAGAGCGAGTCGTCGTCGCCGTCGGGGTCCGTCTGTTCTGTCACGGTGCTGTATTGTCGCGGCGGCCTCAAAAGCGTGTCTCAGAGCGCGGAGTGGCCCCCGCGCCGGCGGGCCAGGCTGGTATCAGGACGGGACAGTGCGGCGTCGCCGTCGACCGCGACGTCGCCGGCGGCGTCGGGCTCGGCGGCGACCCGGTCCCGCTCCCGGCCGCACCTGTCAGCGTGGGACATGATTTAATTGGCGGCACGTCCCTGTTCGGGGCGAATGAGCGACCGAGACGAGCCGGCCCTCGAATCCCTCGCCGACTCGCTGGCGACGGGGTCGGAGTCGGTGATGGACATGCTGGAGCTGGTGACGGCGCTGGTGCTCGTGTTCCTGTTCGCCGTCGGCGTCTTCGACCTCGGCTTGAAGCTCGCCGGGATGATTCAGTCCGGCGCCATCACGAGCGCGCGCAGCGTCATCAAGCTCATCGACACGGTGCTGCTGCTGCTCATCATCGTGGAGATATACCGGACCGTCATCGCGTACGTCGAGGACAAGGAGATCCTGCCCATCGTCGTCAACGTCGGCATGATCGCGATGGCGCGGAAGATAATCAGTTTCCGCACCGGGAAGTACGAGTCCGCGAGCGAGGCGCTGCTCGGCGGGCTCACGTACGGCCTGCTGCTGCTGTTTCTCGTCGCCGCGTTCGCCATCATCCACTACGTCGACTGGGCGGTCGACGGCGGAACCCACGGCGACGACGACAGGGAATCCCGCGGCGGCGACGCCGGCGGCGCGAGTCGCAGCAGCGGTGGCGGCAGCGGTGGCGGCAGCGCGGGCCGCGGCGGTGACGGCAGCGGAGCCGGGGGTAGTGCCGGGAGCGGAAACTGACGGCGGCGAGGCGTCGTTCTGCGGGCCGAACTGTCGGCGTGCCGGAGCGCCGCGGGGGCTCACCAGGCGACGCGGCGGCCGAGCACGAACACGACGAGCGCGACCAGCATCGCGCCGATGAACGCCTCGATGCCGGCGAGCGTCCGGGCGGACGCGCCGACCGGCTGGATGTCGCCGTAGCCGAGCGTCGTGAACGTCACCATGCTGAAGTACATGTTCTTCCCGATGATGAGCCAGCCGCGCGGCGTCGTCACTTGCGCGAAGCTCTCCAGTCCCTGCGTGGTCAGGCCGCTGGAGCCGCGCGTCCCCTTCGTCACGGTCGCGTACAGCAGCCCCCAGACGACGATGACGACGGCGGAGACGTAGACGGAGCGCCACAGCCGCTCGCCGTAGCCGCACGTCTGGTGGAGGACGTTGTTGCCGCCCCACTTTCCGAGCGCCTTCAGGCGGTTCGGGACGGAGACGTCGTGGTCGGCGGTGGCGTCGCGGTTCCGCGCGATGTCCCAGTTCTTCCGGCGGCGGTAGTACATCTCCTTGATGAAAAACTCCGCGGCGGCCTTCCGGTCGCCGAACTCGCTGGCGCAGTTTTTCGCCTTCAGGTACGTGTTCTCCAGCGTCGCCGGGTCCGCGATGCCCGCCTCCTCGGCGGGCAGCGTCTCCTCGCTCACGGCGAACTCGTGGATGACCCAGTTGCTGCGGGCGAGATGCGCCTTGTGGGCGGTGAAGTCGAACTCCTCGAAGTCCGTGTTGCAAAAGCGGAAGTGGTCGAACAGCTCGTGGTCGCAGTCGGCGTCGTCGAGTTCGACCTCGTTGACGCTGCTGCGCGTCAGGTCGTAGAAGACGCTGCCGTCTTCGGGCTGGCCGAGCGTTCCGCCGCGGATGCGGGCGCGCCGCAGGTCGACCAGCGTCTCCTCGCCGTCCGGCTCCGGCCGGAATCGGACGGACTTCTCGAAGTCGGTTTCGCTGAACGTCGCGCGGGCCGCGAACACGGTCTCGGTGAAGTTCGCGAACAGGAAGCTCGCCTTGTCGAAGTCCGCCGTCGAGTGGAACGTCGCGCTCTGGAAGCTGGCGTCGTCGTTGTGCATGTTCGCGCTGCCCTCGAACTCGGCGGCGCGGAACGTCGCGTCGTCGCTGAACTCGGCGTCGGCGAACGTCGTGTCCTTCCGGAACTGCAGTTCGTCGAAGTGGGCTTCCCCGCCGAACCGGGCGCTGGAGAAGTCGGTTCGGTCCGCGAAGACGGCGCGGGAGAACAGCGCCGCGCCGCCGAACGCGGCGTTCTTGAACTCGGCGCGCTCGCCGAACGTCGCGTCCACGAAGACGGCGTCGCCGTCGATTTCGACGCCGAGGAAGTCCGCGTGGCGGAACTCCGCGAGTTCGAAGTTCGCGCTCCCGCCGAACGTCGCCGCCTCGAAGTCCGCGTCGTCGACGGTGTGCGCGCCGCCGTTGAACTCGGCGCCGCGGAAGCTCCCGCCGGTTTCGAAGTCGACGTCGGCGAAGCTGACGTCGCCGTCGAACCGCGCCTCGTCGACGTCGGCGGCCGCCTCGAACGTGGCGTCCGCGAACGTCGTCTGGTCCGCGAACGACGTGAACGAGACGTCGGCGGGCCCGCGGAACGTCGCGCGCTCGAAGTGCGCGCTCTCGAACGCGCTGCGCTCGAACGTCGCGGCGGCCTCGAAGACGGCGTCGTCGAAGCCGGCCTCCCGGAACTCGGCCTCCCGGAACTCGGCGTCGCCGCCGAAGACGGCGTCGTTGAACGCGGCGTCGTCGTCCTCGTGGTGGCCGCCCTCGAACTCGACGCCCGTGAACACGGCGTCGCCGCCGAACGCGACGCCGTCGAAGTCGGCGTCGGTCTCGAACCGGGCCTCCGAGAAGTCGGCGCGGCCGCGGAACTCGGCGCCGTCGAACGCCGCGTCGCGGTCGAACCGGGCCGCAACCATCGTCGTCTCGCCGCCGAAGACGGCGCCGGTGAACGCGGCGCGCTGGAACTCGGCGCGGCGGAACGTCGCCACGTCGGCGAACGCCGCGTCCGCGAACGTGACGTCGTCGTCGCGGACGTTGTCGCCGCCGTCGAACTCGACGCCGCGGAACGCCGCCGCGCCGTCGAACTCGGTTGCCGCGAACGAGGCGTCGTGGTTGAAGCGGGCCTCGTCGAACCGCGCCTCCCCGGCGAACGCGGCGTCGTCGAACGTCGACGGCCCCTCGAAGGCGGCCTCGTCGAACGCGGCGGCGCCGCCGACGGCGGCCGCGGCGAAACTGGCCTGCTCGAACCGGGCGCGCCGGAAGTCGACGTCGTCGGCGAACCGCGCGTCCTCGAAGGTCGCGTCGTCGTCGCGGACGTTGTCGCCGCCGTGGAACTCGGCGCCGCGGAACGTCGCCCGCAGCGCGACGGAGACGCCGTCGAAGGCGGCGTCGTCGTGGAACCGGGCCTCCTCGAACGTCACCTCGTCGCCGAACTCGGCGCCGGTCATCGTCACGGAGTCGTGGAAACTCGCTTCGGCGAACGTCGCCGGGCCGTCGACGGCGACGCCGGCGAACGTCGCGAGCGCGAACTCGGCGGCGAAGCAGTCGAGCGACGCCGTGAACGTCGCGTCCGCGAACGTCAGGTCGTCGTCTTCGACGTTGTCGCCGCCGGTGAACTCCGCGCCGCGGAGCGACACCGGGGCGGCGAACGCGGCGTCGGCGAACGACGTGTCGCCGTGGAACCGCGCCTCGTCGAACGTCAGTTCGCCGTCGACGGCGGCCGCGTCGAAGGCGGCGTCGCGGTCGAAGACGGCGTCGTCGAAGTCCATCGAGGCGGCGTCGACGCGGCGGAAGTTCGCGACCCGGAAGGCGGCGCGCCGGAAGTCGGCGTGCCCAGAGAGCGTCGCGTCCGCGAACGTCAGGTCGTCGTCCTCGACGTTGTCGCCGCCGCGGAACTCGGCGCCGGCGAAGACGGCGTCGCCGTCGACGCGGACGCCCGAGAAGTCGGTGTCGCTGCCGAACCGCGCCTCCGTGAACCGGGCGTCGCCCGCGACGTCGACCGCCGCGAAGTCGGCGTCGTCGGTGAACGCGGCGTAGTCGAAGCCGGCGTCGGCCTCGAACGCGGCGTCGGCGAACGTGACGTACGAGAACTCCGCGCGCTCGAAGTCGGCGTCCGCGGCGAACCGGGCGCGCTCGAACGTCGCGTCGTCGAGCATGACGTTGGCGTCGCCGCGGAACTCGGCGCCGCGGAACGTCGCGGCGCCGCCGAAGTCGGCGTCGGTGAACTCGGCGTCGCCGTCGAACGTCGCCTCGTCGAAGCCGGCGTCGGCCTCGAAGACGGCGTCGACGAAGTCGGCGTACCGGAACGCGGCCTTCGTGAAGCTGGCGTCGTCGCGGAAGACGGCGCGCTCGAAGCAGGCGTCGTCGTCGAGCAGGTTCGCGTCGCCCTGGAACTCCGCGCCGTCGAACCGGGCTGGGCCGGCGTACTCCGTGTCGCGGAGGCAGGTGTCGGCGTGGAACCGGACCTCCTCGGCGGCCACCGCGCCGCCGAACGTCGCGTGCTGGAAGTCGACGTCGCCGTCGAACGTCGCCTCCCGCAGCGTGCACTCGCCGGCGACGTCGGCGCCGCTGACGTCGACGTCGGCCCGGAGCGTCGCGTCCGTCGCGTCGAACGCCTCGACGTCGGCGCCGCGCAGGTCGAGCGGCTGCCGGACGTCGGCGTTCGCGAGCGACAGCGTCCCGGCGACGCGGGCGTGCCGCAGGTCGACCGGGTGGGTGTCGGGCGCCTCCAGCACCTCGTGGTCCAGCGTCAGGTCGCCGAACCGGGCGCCGACGACCTGTTTCGCCTCGGCGCCGCCGGCGCCGGCGAGTTCGCAGAGCGCCGCCGCCACGTCGCCGTCGGTGACGCCGCGCTCGGCGCGCTCCTCCACCGGCAGGTGGAACACGCAGAAGTCGGCGTCGCCGTGCGCCTCGTGCGGACACGACCACTCCGCGGTCACCGCGGTCACCGCGGTCGCCGCGCCGTCGTCTCCCCCGTGCTCCGCCGGGTCGAACCGATACGTACAGCGAGCAGACACGTTGTGCCCGGAGTCGTCGCACCGTCTGTTAAATGTTGCCTCGGCGGAACTTTCGTTCGCGGTCGACGACCAGGAAGAATCGGGGGCCGCGGCGCGCTACTCGATGGTGACGCGGCCGCCGGTGTCGGCGGAGCGGTGGATTGCGGCGATGGTCTCCATGTCGACGAGGCCGTGTTCGCCGTCGAGACCCACGTCGGCGTCGGTGACGACGGCGTGTCCGAAGTAGTCGAACACCTCTGTCATCTGGTTCACCTTCGGCGTGTCGAAATCGAGGGTGGTGTCGCCGAGCGTGACGGTCAGTTCGGTGTCGAGGTGGAACGCCGGTTCGATGCGGACGCGGCCCTCGGTGCCGGTGATTTCGAGGTGCGTGGTCGTGTGGGCGTTCTGGCTCGCGGTGCAGGCGGCGAGGACGCCGTCGTCGAACTCAAGCGTGAACGCGGCGTGTTCGTCCGGGACGTCGGAGAACGCCTCGTGCTCCGAGCGCATCGTCGCCTGCGCCGCCACGGGGTCGGCGTCGAGGATGAACCGCGCCGTGTTGATGGGGTAGATGCCGAGGTCCATCACGGAGGTGCCGTAGCCGCTGCGGTCACGGTCGAGCCGCCACTGGTCGGGGTCGTCGAAGATGTCGAGGAGCCGCTGGGTGTTCGCGCCGTGGACGTGACACGGTTCGCCGATGGCGCCCGACTGGACGAGTTCGCGGACGCGGCGGACAATCGGCTCGGTCTGCATCCGGTAGCCGACGGCGAGCGTGACGTCGTTGGCGTCGCACACCGCGACCATCTCGGCGGCGCGTTCGACGGTCGCCTCCATCGGCTTCTCGGTCAGCACGTCCTTTCCGAGTTCGGCGGCGGTCCGAGCGAAATCGAGGTGGTAGGCGTTCGGCGTGCAGATGTAGACGGCGTCGTAGGCGTCCGCGGCGGCGCCGTCGTGGAACTCGTCGTACGTCACCACGTCGGTGACGGTGTCGACGTCGGCGGCGACCTCCTCGCCCTTCGCGGTCGAACTGGTGACGAGCGTCGTCGTCTCGCAGTGGTCCGACTCGGCGATGGCCGGAATCGCCTCCTCGACCGTCCACCAGCCGAGCCCGATTAGCGCGAACCGGACCGTGCCGTCGGTGGTCGTCTGCCAGTCACGGCGCTCGAACTCGTCGACGTACTCGGACAGTGACATGGCCGCCCGTTCGCACACCGGAAGGTAAAGCGGGGCGGTTCGGCGCGGATATTTACTGGAAGACGAATGAGAGATTCGGGGAGCGGCCGGTCAGCCGAGGAACTGGAGGAGGACCAGCACCGTGCCGAGCGAGACGACGGTGGTCGCGAACACGTTCGTCGAGGCGAGCCGGGCGTCGCCGCCGAGCTCCGAGGCGTAGATGAACGTCGAGACGGCGGTCGGCATCGCCAGCATGACGACGCCGGCGCGGAGCGTCGTCGGGTCGGCGGCGAGCAGCGTGAACGCCGCGAGCGCGATGGCCGGCATCACGAACACCTTCAGCGCGACGACCGAACTCACCGTCGGCACGTCGATGGCGCCGAGGTCGAGCGAGAACGACGCGCCGACCGACAGCAGCGCGATGGGGAGCGCCAGCGTCGACAGCGCGTCCAGCCCGGCCAGCACCGGCGCCGGGACGCCGAGGCCGAACGAGGAGAACGCGAGGCCGACGACCAGCGCCGCGATGACCGGGTTCCGGGCGATGCCGCCGAGTTCGTCGCGCAGCGACGCGTCGGCGTTGTTGATGGTGACGAGCAGCAGAATCGTGAGCGGCACCTGCGTCAGCGCGCCGATGCCGAGCAGGATGCTGGCCTTCGCGGTGGCGAGGTCGCCGAACGTCATCGCGACGATGGGGAGCCCGAGGAAGCCGAAGTTGCAGTGGTACGACTGGACGACGGCGACGCTGCGGGTCGCCCGCGACGCCTTCCGGCGGTGGACGACCCAACTGATGAGCGCGACGCCGAGCAGCGCGGCCCACAGCCCGACGACGAGCGTCGGCGACAGCACCTTCCCGAGCGGCTGGCTGAACGTCGACCGGAAGACGAGCGCCGGCAGCGCGACGTAGAAGGCGAACCAGGTGAGCCGGTCGGTCCACGTCTCCGTGAGCACGCCGACGTACCGGCCGCCGATGCCGACGCCGAGCAGCGCCAGCATGTAGAGAAGCTTCGAGATGACAGCCATACCGGCCGGAGGCCGGACGGCCGTTTGGGTCTTCTGTTCGCGGCGCTCCCCGCCGGCGACGCGCCGGGGCAGCTCCGGCGGTGAGTGGCCGCCGCCGGTCAGCCGTCGCCGCCGCGTTCCGGTTCGCCGAGTTCGTGCCACGGCCGAATCGAGTGGACGGCGTACCGAGTGGACGCCGTACTCCGAGTCGAGTTTGAGGAGGGCCGCTGGTTCGCGGCGGCCGCTCACCGCTCGTGGTACAGCGAGTAGAGGATGACCGAGAGGCCGATGGCGACGAGCAGGCTGTTGATGAGCACGCCCTGCTGGATGGAGACGGACAGCAACTGGTTCGCGATGCCGGCGAGGAGCGCGCCGAGCGTGATGACGCCGAATCCGACCGAAAGCAGCCGGAGCGACGCGGATTTCGTGCGGCGCGACGCCCGGTAGGCGATGAGGGTGACGGCGCTGCCGAGCAGCAGAATCACGGTCTTGACGGCGACGATGGCGGTGTCGACGGCGACGCTCACAGCTCGTCACCCATCGTGGACCACATGTCAGCGAGGCGTTCGTCCGCGGCGCGCGCCGGCCGCGACACCGTGACGGCGAACCCGGCTTCGTCGGCGTCGCCGCCGGCGGCGGAGTCGTCGGAGCCGTTGGAATCGTCGCCGTCGACTTCGATGGAGACGGTGACGTCGGTGACGTCGCGCTCGTACCGGGAGACGCGGCCGCCGTCCGGGCCGGCCTCGATGGACTCGCGGACGAGCGACGCGCGGCTGAGCAGGTCGAGTTTGCGGTACAGCGTCGACTTCGATATCGTGCAGGCGTCGGCGAGGTCGGTTGCGGTCATGGGGTCAGTTGTCTCGCGGAGGATCGCGCGGCAGTCGGGGTCGCCCAGCGCGTCGAGGACGTCCTGCAGCGCCGGGTCGTCCGCCGTGGTCGCCGGGGAGTCGACCATCACTGAGAACGGTGGTCAGCCGGCATCATCAACGAACCGGTGGGTCGCCGCGGCGTCACGGCCCGGCCGCGTCGCGCTCGCCGCCGACACCGACCGGGTCGCCGAGGCGGTCGACCGCGGCATCTACACGGCCTCGCGCTCGCCGTACACCTCCAGCAGCTCCTGGTACCGGTTCCGGACGGTGACGGTGCTGACGCTGGCGACGTCGCTCACCGTGTCCTGCGTGAGCGACTCGTTCGTGAGCCGGGCGGCGGCGTAGACGGCGGCGGCGGCGAGGCCGGCCGGGCTCTTCCCGCTGTGGACGCCCTCGGAGACGGCGGTTTCGAGGACGTCGCGGGCGAGCCGCTCCGTCTCGTCGGAGACGCCGAGGTCGGAGGCGGTCCGGTGGAGGTACTGCGTCGGGTCGACCGGCTCCATCTCCAGGCCGAGTTCGGTCGAGACGTAGCGGTACGCGCGCTGCACCGGGAGCTTCTCGACGCGGCTCACCGTCGCCATCTCGACGAGCGTCCGCGGGACGCCGTGCTGGCGGGCGGCGGCGTACAGGCAGGCGGTGGTCATCGCCTCGATGCTGCGGCCCGGCAGCAGTTCCTCGTCGACCGCGCGCCGGTAGAGGACGCTCGCGGTCTCGCGGACGCTCTCGGGGAGGCCGAGCGCGGACGCCATCCGCTCGATTTCGCCGAGCGCCTGCTTCAGGTTCCGCTCCTGGGCGTTCTTCGTGCGGAACCGCTCGTCCCACCGGCGGAGCCGCTGGAACTGCGTCCGCTTGCGCTCGGAGAGCCGGTGGCCGTAGGCGTCCTTGTCCTGCCAGCCGATGGTGGTGCTGAGCCCCTTGTCGTGCATGAGCGTCGTCACCGGGGCGCCGACGCGGCGGCGGTCGGAGTCCGGTTCGTCCCCGAAGCTGCGCCACTCCGGGCCGCGGTCGACCTCGTCGGCGTCGAGCACCAGCCCGCAGTCCTGGCAGGTGCGTTCGGCGCGCTCCTCGTCGGCTCTGACGGGGCCGTCACACTCCGGGCACGTCGCCCGGGTTCGGCGCGTCGAGTCGGTCTCCGGGTCGGTTCGGGCGCGGTCGCGGTCGGTCGACGTGGTGAGTGTTTCGTTCATCGCTTTGGGGCTGCCGGCGTCGCGTCCGCCGGCTGTGAGTCGTTGTCACGCGTAGTCGGCCCGGAGCGGGTATGAACGAACGGCGGATTCCCGAGAACTGGGAAACCGCCGAACAATAAGGTGAACGACGACGAACCGGGCGGTATGGCCCGGAACGAGTCCCCCGCCGCGGTCGCCGCCGCAGTCGTCCCGTCCGCCCGCAGCACGGAGCGCGCGCTCGCGACGCTGCTGCTCGCGCTGCTCGGCGCCTACGCGGCCGGGACCGTCGTCGGCGCCGCCGCGCCGACCGTCGACGCCGTCGGCGTCGTCGCGGTCCACGTCGCCGCCGCGGTCGGCGTCACCCTCCCGGTCGCCGTGCTCGGCCGCGCCGCGCTGAGCCGGCTCCGCGAACGCGTCGAACCGCCGGAAACGGTCGACTCTGTGGTCGCTCTCGCCGTGGTCGGCTGCCTGCTCGCGCTGCTGCTTCCGGTTCCGGCGGCCGCGTCGACCGCGCTGTTCGGCGCTGCGGCCGTCGGCGCCGTCGCGCTGGCGTGTCACAGCGTCGCCGTCGCGGTCCGGGGCTGAGCAGGAGCCGGTGCGCCGTTTCACGAACCGCAGAGCCACGTTGCACCGACAGCGGCGTCGCTGTCCGCGGTGAGAAGGGTTTTCCGCTCGCGACGCCGAGCGTGAGTCGACCGGCGTCGGTGGCCCGTTCGGGCCGCAGGAACCATCAAAACCCTTTTGCTGGCCTGATTGAATAGTTAGTTAGTATGGATGGGAGCAACTCGTTCCTCGGCGACCCCGCCAACACCCGCGAGGCCATCATGCGGGCGACCTTCTTCGCGCTCTGTGAACACGGCTATGCGGACCTGACGATTCAGCGGATCGGCGACCACTTCGACAAGAGCAAGTCGCTGCTGTACCACCACTACGACAGCAAGGACGACCTGCTGCTCGACTTCCTGTCGTTCACGCTCGACCGCTTTCAGGCGTCGGTCCCCGACGCGGACGCCGACGGCCCGGAGGCGCGGCTCGAAACGGTGTTCGACCGGATTCTCGCGGAGGACGTCGACGACGACCAGATCGGCTTCCTGGAGGCGATGACGGAGCTGCGCGCGCAGGCCGCCCACGACGACGAGTTCCGCGACCTGTTCACCGAACACGACGGCCTCCTCGTCGACCGGCTCAGCGACATCGTCGCCGACGGCGTCGACAGCGGCGCGTTCCGCGACGACGTCGACCCGGACCGGGCCGCGGTGTTCCTGGTGACGACGCTGCTCGGCAGCATGACGCGCCGCACCACCACGACGACCAGCGACGTCGCCGCCGTCCGCGCCGAACTCGACACGTACGTCGAACGCCGGCTCCGCGCGGACCCGGCCGACGACTAGCCGCCGCCCGAGACGCAGACACGGCCGGAGCGCGGTTCTCTCCGGGAAATCCGACGCCGGGGCGTCGGGGGAGCGTCGCCCCCGCGTCTCGACGCGCACAGTTCGGTGCCCTCGCCCGTCACCGCCCGTTCGACCCACGATGCCGTCGCATTCCACGCTGCGTCACCGGCTCACCCGGCGTGAGCCAGTGTAATTCGGCGTTCGGTCGAGAACGGGGAAAGTCGTTTAGCCAAAGTTGTTTGGTTCGCCACCCGACGGCCCGGGCGGAACGACGCCGGGGCCGAGGCGCCGGCGACCCCGGATTCCGCGGTGTCGACGGATTCATTTGGCTCGTTCCGCTCCTCTCCGCCATGCGCAGACTCGACCCCGACGGCGGTGACTCCGGCGGCGACGACGCCGCAGGCGGCTCGACCTGTGCCCGCGTCGGAGCAGCGACCGCGGCAGTCGCCACAGTCGCCGCTGTCGCGGCGGCCGCGGCGCGCTGGGCGGTCGGCGTCGCCGCGGCGCACCCCGGCCACGCGCCGACGACTGAACCGGCCGGAGTGTTCGGCGGCGGCGCGTGGCCGGGCGTCGTCGCCGCCGTCGGGGTCGCCGTCGCGGTCGGCGCGGTCGCGCTCGCCGCCGAGGACGCCGTCTCGCGCCGCGCGGCCATCGTCGGCGTCGCCGCGGGCGCCCTGCTCGTCGCCGCCGGCGCCTGAGCCGACCCGCCCGGCGGCGAACGCGTCCCGGCAGTGGCCGGCCGGCGGCGCGAAACCGGTTTCTGTGGGCGGAGCGACCGGCCGAGTATGACCGACACGGAGACGGAGCGGCGAGCCGCGGGCTGCCTGCTCGGACTGGCGTGCGGCGACGCGCTCGGCCGGCCCGTGGAGTTCCGGACGCAGTCCAGCGTCGCCGCCGAACACGGCCGCGTCACCGAGATGCTCGGGGACGGAACGCACGGCCAGCCGGCCGGGACGGTGACGGACGACACGGAGCTGGCGCTGTGTATCGCGCGGTCGCTCGCCGAGAACGGCGGCTTCGACGGCGCCGACGTCGCCCGCCGGTTCGTCGACTGGCTCGACGGCGACCCGTTCGACGTCGGCGGGATGACCGCCGACGCGCTCGGCCGCATCCGCGACGGCGCCGACTGGCGCGACGCCGGCGACGCCGTCTGGGCCGACCGGCCCGAAGGGCAGAACGCCGGGAACGGCAGCCTGATGCGCTGTGCGCCGTACGCCGTCGCGTTCCGGTCGGACCGACGCCGGCTCGCCGAGGCGGCCGCCGCGTCGTCGGCGATTACGCACGCCGACCCGCGCTGTGTCGAGTCGTGCGTCGCGCTCACCGCCGTCGTCGCGGACCTGCTGTCCGGCGCGGCGCCGGCGGCGGCGCTCGGCACCGCGCTGTCGCTCGCCGCCGACCGCGACGCGCCGACCGAAATCCGCGACGCGCTCGCCGCCGCCGACGACCCGGCTGCCGTGTCGCTCGACAACTCGGGCTACGTGGTCCACACGCTCGAAACCGCGCTGCACGACGGCCTCACCGCCGACTCGGCCGAGGACGCAATCGCCAGGGCGGCGAGCCGCGGCGGCGACGCGGACACCGTCGCCGCCGTCGCCGGAGCGGTCGCCGGCGCCCGGTTCGGCGCCGACGCGCTCCCGCCGCGCTGGCTGAACGAACTCGGCGTCGAAGCCGAGCTCCGCAGCCTCGCCGCGCGGCTCTGCGAACTCGACGCCGACTGACCGGCGGCCGGGTCGCCCGCGGCGCGCGCTCGCGCCGGGGCTCGCAGCAGCCCGCAGTCTTACCACGGAACCGTGCGTACGCCCCGTCGATGAAGGAGGTGGAGCTCACCGGCCCGGAGGGCGCGGACCCGCTGGCGTGGACGCGCGAGTCGACGCCGCTGCTCCGCGGACTCGCCGACGACCTGCGGCGGGCGGAGCCGTTCGCGGGGATGACGGCGGCGGTCGCGTCGCATCTCGAACCGAAGACCGGGGTGTTCATCGAGACGGTCGCGGCCGGCGGCGCGGACGTGCTGTTCACCGGCAGCGACCCGGACAGCGGCCACGAGGCCGTCATCGACCACCTCGACGACCAGCCGGGGCTCGAAGCGTTCGCCGCCGAGGGGATGACCGAGGCGGAACTGGACGAACAGCACCACCGGCTGCTCGACCGGGAGCCGGACCTGCTGTTCGACGACGGCTGCGTGCTCGCCGCGAAACTGCACGACAGCCACGGCGACGCGCTCGACTCGGTGGTCGGCGTCGCCGAGCAGACCACGTCCGGCGTCCACCGGCTCGAAGCGATGGCGGCCGACGACGTGCTCGCCGTGCCGGCGTTCGCCGTGAACCACACGCCGATGAAGCGCCGGTTCGACAACGTCCACGGCACCGGCGAGTCCGCCGTCTCGAACGTCCAGCTCACCGCGAACCGCATCGTCTCCGGGGAGACCGTCGTCGTCGCCGGCTACGGCCACGTCGGCCGCGGCGTCGCCGAGAAGGCGCGCGGAATCGGCGCGCACACCGTCGTCGTCGAGGTCGACCCGCGGAAGGCGCTCGAAGCGCACATGGACGGCCACCGGGTCGCGTCGATGGCCGACGCGGCCGCCGACGGCGACGTGTTCGTCACCGCCACCGGCGTCAGGGACGTCGTCCGCGAGGAGCACTTCCGGGAGATGCACGACGACGTGCTGCTCGCGAACGCCGGGCACTACGACGTCGAAATCGACGTGGACGCCCTCCGCGGCCTCGCCGAGTCGACGTCGACGCCGCGCGCCGGCGTCACCCGGTTTCACCTGCCGGACGGCCGCCGGCTGAACCTGTTCGCCGAGGGGCGCCTCGTGAACCTCAGCGGCCCGTACAGCCAGGGCCACCCGGCCGCCGTGATGGACTCGACGTTCGCCATGATGACGGTCGCCGGCCGCGAACTCGTCGAGGCCGACCTGTCGCCGGCGGTCCACGCCGTCCCGGACCGGCTCGACCGCGAAGTCGCCCGGAAGAAAGCCGACGCCGTCGGCGTTCCCGTCGAGGACCGCACCGACGAACAGGCCGCGTACCTGGATGACTGGCGGCGCGAGTAAGAGCGCCGTGAGCCGCAGCCGTCCGGCCGTTATCGCTGCCCGCTGAGCGCCTCGTACGCCGCCCACGACTCGTCCTCGGCGGGCGGTTCGACGCGGTCGCCGTCGACGTAGACGCCGCTGCCGGCGGAGACGTCGCCGACGACGGCGGCCGGCGTCCCGCGGTCGGTCAGCGCCGAGACCACGGCGTCGGCGGCGCCGGGGCGCACAGTGACGATGAGCGTCCCGGACGTCGTGCAGTTCCACGGGTCGAGCCCGAGCGCCTCGCAGGCGGCGACCGCGCCGGGGAGCGACGGGACGGCGTCGGCGTCGACGTCGAACCGGACGCCGGCGGCGCGGGCGGTTTCACAGAGCGCGCCGCGGAGGCCGCCCTCCGTGGCGTCGTGCATCGCGGTGACGCCGCCGGAGTCGCCGTCGGAATCGGTCGACGCGGCGCGGCCTGCGTCGGCGGCGGCGAGCGCGTCGCGGACGACGCCGACCTCGTCGAGGCAGGCCTGCGCGTCCCGCAGCGTCGACTCGTCGAGCGACGCGAACGCCTCGGGGTACAGCGTCGCGAGCAGCCCCGCGGTCTCGACCGCCGGGCCGTTCGTGACGACGACGCGGTCGCCCGGCCGGGCGCCGTCGGGCCGGACCAGGTCGTCGTGGTCGGCGACCCCGAGCACCGTCGCGGCGCCGACCCACGGGTACGACGCGGCCGGGTAGCGCGCGGTGTGGCCGGTCGCGACGGCGACGCCGAGGTCGGCGCACTCGTCGCTCATCGCGGTCCACAGCGCCGCGAACTCATCGTCGGTGATGCCGGCGGGGAGCGCGAACGACGGGCAGATGTGGGTCGGCGCGACGCCGGCGACGGCGACGTCCGCGAGCGCGAACGCCAGGGCGAACCGGCCGGCGCGCTCGAAGCCGAGGTCGGGGAGCACCGACAGCGGGTCGGTCGCGGCGACGAGCGCGCGGCCGCCGACGTCGAGGACGCCGAAGTCGACGCCGTGCTGCGGGCCGAGCGCGACGTCGTCGCGGTCGGCGCCGAGGTTCGGGTACACCACGTCGTCGAAGAAGCCCCGGTCCGCCTTGCCGAGCCGGTCGCCGTCGTCCATACCGGCGCTCCGGTCGGCGACCGCAAAACGGTGGTGATAGCGGCCCGGACGCGCCGCGAACGGCGTCCGTCGCCGCCGGCGCCGTCAGAACCGCGGCGCCATCGGGTGAGGAATCTCGTGTTCCCGCCGCGGCGTCGGCGCGGACAGCTCGGTTTCGCGGCCGTCGGGCCACCGAACCGTGGCGCGCTCCGGGGTGGCGTCGCCGAGGCCGAAGTGGGCGACCGGCTCCATCTGGCAGAGGTAGCCGGAGCCGGCGCAGACGACGCGGGTCTTCGTCCACGCGTCGGTTTCGAGGGTGACCGCGGCGCCGCGCGCCGGGGCGCCGTACTGCGTCGTCGGCCGGATTCGCAGCCAGTCGCCGTCGCCGTCGGCGCCGAACAGCGTCAGCGGCTGCGCGGCGAGTTCGCCGTGCACCAAGAGGAGTTCGAGGCTGCCGTCGCCGTCGACGTCGGCGACGGCGGCGCCGGTGCCGAGCCCGCTCGGCTCCGCGGCCGGCCCCGCGTCGATGCGGGTCCAGCCGCCGGACGCGCCGTCGGTGTCCGCAGCGTCGGGGGCACCGGCGGTGGTGGCGTCCGCGTCGACGGGGCGTTCGCGGCGGAACAGCCTGTTTTCGGCGCCGATGGCGTGAACGAACAGTTCGTCGCGGCCGTCGTTGTCGAAGTCGGCGGCGACGACGGTGCGGACGCGGGTCGGCGCGGCGAACGCCGGCGGCGCCGCGTCGACGAAGCGGCCGCCGTCGGCGGGACCGCCGTCTGCGTCCGGCGTGAACAGCCTGCTCGGCCCCTCCCAGTTGCCGCAGGCGACGCCGCCGTCGGCGTAGGTGACGCCGCGCGCGTCGCCGTCCGGGTCGTCGACGCCGGCGGCGGCGGCGACGTCCTCGAAGTGCCCGCGGTCGTTGCGGAACAGCCGGTTCGGGCCGCGTTCGACGCCGACGAACAGGTCCATGCGGTCGGAGACGACGGGGCCGGCGAGCAGCGACCGGCCGCAGGCGTCGACGTCGAGGCCGACGGCGGACGCCATGTCCGAGAGCTCGCCGTCGTCGCCCAGCTCGTAAAACCGCGAGGGCGCCCCGTAGGAGGCGACGAAGACGCCGTACCGGCCGGTGCCGTAGCGGTCGAGCGCGGCGACCGAGCGGCCGGCGCGGAAGTTCCCGCGGTCGGCGTTGACGCCGAGGCCGAACAGGTCGCGCCACCGGGCGCCGTCGGCGTCCGGGAAGCCGTCCACCGGGTCGAGCAGCAGGTCCGTATCGCGGGTGTGCCCGCCGAACTCGTCGGTGTTGTGGACGTACAGCTCCTCGTCGCCGTCGGCGTCCAGGTCCGCCGCGGCGACCCCGATGGCGTGGCGGCCCGGGTCAGCGACGGCCGACGACGCGACGTCCCGGAGGGCGCCGTCGCGCCACGTCAGCAGCCGGTTCTCGTCGCCGTAGCCGGTCACGAGGACGCAGGGCCCGTCGACGCCCGGCGTCACGGCCGCGCCGTAGCCTCGGTGCGGCGTTCGGTCGGCGACGTCCGCGGACCGGTCCGTGAACACGCAGCGACCTCAGGGGTCGACAGGGAAGAACACACGGATTGTGACAGCCACCCGGTCTGCGCCGTCGACGCCGACGAACCGGGCGGCCAGCCGAGGGGTCGAGGCGCAGCGCGGGGCGGCGAGCAGGGGTGAGTGGTGGTGGTTCGGGCGGCGGCGAGCGGTGGAGAGACAACCCTTTTCGGGGCTCCGCACAAACCGGGACGCATGGCAGACGACGAGCCCGAGGAATCCGAGTCCGAGTCCGGAGAGGAGGAGAAGTCGTTCCGCGAGCGCGTCGAGGAGATTCGCGAGCGACGCGAACAGGAGCGCGAGGAGGGCGAAGGCGGCGCCCCGAGCCCCGAGGAGATGATGGGCGGCGGAGGCGGCGGCGGCATGGGCGGCGGCAACCCGTTCGCGCAGATGATGGGCGGCATGATGGGCGGCGGCGGAGGCGGCCCCGGCGGCATGGGCGGCGGTCCGCCCGGGATGGGCGGCGGCCCCGGCGGCGAAGAGGAGAGCGCCGGCAACGAGGAACTCGTCCGCGAGGTGCGTCAGCTCCGCGACGAGGTCCGCGACGTGACCCGGCAGCTGCAGCGCATCGCGCAGGCCGTCGAAGACGACTGACGACGCGGCGTCGCGACCGGCCACCGCGGCTGCCGGCTGCGACCCGCCGAACCGCACCCACTTTTGCTGCTCAGAGGCCGTCGTAGACGTCGCCGAGTCGGTCGACGGCGTGTTCGACGCTGACGGCGTCCCGTCGGTCGAGACAGTTCGTCGAGAGCCGGTCGCGTTCGGCGAGCGTCCGGTCGATGGCGTCCGCGAACGCGGCAGAGTCCCCCGGCGGGAACCGGTAGCCCGTGACGCCGTCGACGACCGTGTCCGAGAGCGCGCCGGCGTCGACGCCGACGACCGGCGTGCCGCAGGCGTTCGCCTCCAGCGCGACGAGCCCCTGCGTCTCGACGGGCGACGGGAACAGGAACGCGTCGAGCGACGAGTAGAACGCCGGGAGGTCCTCCCGCGGCAGGAAGCCGAGGAACCGGGCGTCGACGTCGTGTTCGGCGGCCGCGGCTTCGAGCGCGTCGCGGGCGGGGCCGTCGCCGCCGAACACGAGCGTCGCGTCGGTGTCGGCGGCGGCGACCGCCGGGATGATGTCCGGGAGTTCCTTCTCGAAGCCGTGCCGGCCGGTGTAACCGACCAGCGGGCCGTCCGGGAGGCCGTACGTCTCGCGGAAGCCGGCGTCGTCGACCGGGCGGAAGGTGTCGACGTCGACGCCGTTCGGGACGACCTCGATTCGGGTGTCGACGCCGATATCGCGGAGGTGGTCGCCGGCCGGGTCGCTCGGGACGACGACGGCGTCCGCGCGGGCGAAGTAGAGCCGCTCGTAGCGCTTCGCCGCGCCCTCGATGGCCGTCGCCGCCGGGCCGCCGGCGAGGTAGTCGGCGTACTCGGCCGTCGGGGTGTGGTAGGAGGCGACCAGCGGCGCGTCGATGCGGCGCGACAGGTACAGCGCCGACAGGCCGAGCGCGAACGGGGTGTGCGCGTGGACGACGTCGGCGTCGCGGACCGCCGACGGGACGCTCGGGACGGCCGCCCGGAACCCCTCGTAGAACGGGAACCGGACGCTGCGCGCCGGGTGCTCGCCGGACTCCGGGTCGTACTCGTCGGTGCCGGGGTAGACCACGTCCATCCGGCCGCCGCGGTCCTCCCACCGCTCGCGCCACGTCTGGATGGTGTAGGTGACGCCGTTCACCGTCGGCAGATACGTGTCGGTGAAGGCGGCGACGGTCTGCATTCACTCCAGGTTTTCAGAGCGGGAGGTAATGCCTTGCGTCTTCGCGGCGCGCGACGGCTCCGGCGGCGCGAACGGCGAACGGAAAACGGTGAACGGCGAAGCGGCGAACGGCGGCCCGCGCGGCGCGTGTCGGTCGTCAGGCGTCGTCGAGCAGTTCCGCGTAGGTGTCGACGAGGCGGTCGCCGACGCGGTCGAGGCTGTGTTCGGCGGCCGTCTCGCGGGCGTTCGCGCCGAGCCGCTCGCGTTCGTCGGGGTCTGCGGCGAGCCGGTCGAGCGCCGCCGCGAACTCGTCTTCGTCCTCGCAGAGCACGCAGTCGTGGCCGTCCTCGAAGTACTCGCGGAACACCGGGATGTCCCGGAGGACGCACGCCTTCCCGCACGCCATCGCCTCCAGCACGACGATGCCCTGGTTCTCCTCTTTCGTCGGGAAGAAGAACACGTCGCCGGCGCCGAACGCGCCGGGTTTGTCGTCGACCCAGCCGGTGAACGTCACGTTCTCCGGCGGGTCGCTCGTCCACTTGCGGACCGTCGGCGACGCCTGCGGCCCGGAGTCGACGGTGCCGAACCAGACGAAGTCGTGGTCGAGCCGCTCGGCGACCCGGCAGAACGCGGTGAGGCCCTTCCGCTCGAAGACGGAGCCGACTGCGAACACGACGGTCCCGTCGAGGTCGAACCGGTCGCGGTACTCCTCGCGGAGCGCCTCGTGGCCCGCGACGGAGCCGTGGTCGACGCCGTTCGTCATCGCCCGAATCGGCGCGTCCACCGGGTAGTCTGCGAGCTGGCGCTTCGTGTACTCCGACGGCGTGAGGACGAGGTCGGCCTGCGAGTAGAACCACCGGAGGTAGCGGCGGAGCGCCGGCGCGACGGCGTTCGACCCGCGGAAGCTCTCGCGGAAGTCCTCGCTCGTGACGTGACAGTGCAGCACGAGCGGCCGGCCGTGCCGCTTCGCGTGCCGCGCGACCGCGACGCTCCCCGGGCCGATGAGGTTGCAGTGCGCGACGTCGTACTCGCGGAGCGCGCCGTCGCCGGCGAGCGCGCCGCCGACGCCGCCGAGCAGCCCCGAAACCGGGCCGTCGCCGCGCCACGGCGACTCCACGACGTCGACGTCGGCGCCGGCGTCGCGCGCCCGCCGGAGCGCCTCGACCTGCTGGTCGTGCGCCGTCCCGATGCCGGCGCGCTCCAGCCGCGACTCCAGTTCGAGGTAGTTCAGGACGCGCACGGTGTGTCTGCCGCGGCGTTCTCGTCGTCCGGCCTTGAGGCTGCTGGATTGGCGCGGGCAGCGGCGACGCGCCGGCGGCGGCCGCGGTACCCACGTCGACCGCGGTACACCCGCGTCGGCCGCACCGCGCCGCAGTCGGTCACTCCAGCCGCTCGGACGTCGCCTCGTACCGGTCGGCGAGTTCGGCGTAGTGCTCGGCGGTCGCCCGCGTCGCGGGGTCGTCGAGCTCCAGTTTCGGCTCGGCGGGCGCGCCGACGACGAGCGTCTCCGGCGGCACCTCGGTCCCTTCGGTGACGACGGCGCCGGCGCCGACGACGGCGTCTTCGCCGACCTCGGCGTCGTCGAGGACGACGGCGTTCATGCCGACGAGCGCGCCCTCGCGGACCGTGGCGGCGTGGACGACCGCGCTGTGGCCGACCGTGACCGCCGGTTCGAGGACGGCGTCCTCGTGCAGCACGGCGTTGTCCTGGACGTTCGCGCCCTCGCCGACGACGATGCGGCCGCTGTCGCCGCGCAGCGACGTGTTCGGCCAGACGCTCGCGTCCGCCTCAACGACGACGTCGCCGATGACGACCGCGGCGTCGTCGACGTACGCCGACTCGGCGACGTCCGGTTCCGTCCCGTCGAACGAACGTAACACGGCCACACCTCCGAGGGAGTCCGCCTTGAAGCTGCCTCTCGCGACCCGCAAGCGCTATCCGGCGGCGCCGCCGACGCGTAGAGACGAGATGGCTGACATCGCGGAGGAGCGCATCGACCGGCTCGCGGAGCTGTCGCGGGAGGCCGTGAAGGGCGGGGAGCCGGAGCGTGCGAAGGAGTACGTTCGGCTCGCTCGCCGCCTCGCCGAGCGGCACCGCTGCGGCGTGCCGCGTCGGTTCGAGCGGTTCACCTGCGACCGGTGTGACGCGTTTCTGGTCCCCGGCCGGAACTGCCGCGTCCGGCTGCAGGAGGGAAGCCACGTCGTGATTCGGTGCGGCTGCGGCGCGACCGCTCGGTACCCGTACCGGCCGGAACGCAGCGCGTGAGTCGAGCCGGCTCGGCGGCGTCGCCGTGAGCCGCAGCCGCCGCGACGGTGACGTGCAGTCGACCGCAGTCCGCCGTGAACGCCGAATCCCCGCGGCTCCGACCGGCGAGGGTAAAGTTTCAAACCGCCGCCCGCGGAACAACTGTGTATGACTGACCAGGACCTGCGGAAGCGGGCACACGACCTCGACGTCACGGTGTGGGTCGGGAAGAACGGCGTCGACGCCGTGGTCGACGAACTCGACGACCAGTTGAAAGACGCCGACCTCGTGAAAGTGAAGTTCCTCCGGGCGGCCCGCGGCGGCACCGACGTGGACGAACTCGCCGCGGACCTCGCCGACCGCGTCGACGCCGACCTCGTGGAGACCCGCGGTAACACGGCCGTCGTTCACAGATGAGCGTGCTGCTGCAGGCGACGGAGACGCCGACGACGTCGCGGAACGCGAACCCGTCGGAGCCGGTCGCGGCGTTCCTCCGGAGCCTCGGCGTCCCGGTGGACATCGCCGCGGTGCTCGGCGCAGCGCTCACGTTCCTCATCGTCCTCGTCGTGTTCTACGTCGTCGGCCGCACGTTCGTGATTCCGCTGGTCGACCGGGTGCTCGACCGCCGCGGCCTCGAGCCCCACGCGAAAAAGCCGCTGAAGAAGGTCGCGAACGTCGCCGTCGTGTTCGTCGGCGTCGCCGTCGCGTTCGGCTTCGCGGGCTACGGCGACTTCCTGCAGTCGCTCGCCACCATCGCGGCGGCGGCGACGCTCGCCATCGGCTTCGCGCTGCAGGACGTCATCAAGAACTTCGTCGCCGGCGTCTTCATCTTCACCGACCGGCCGTTCCGCATCGGCGACTGGATCGAGTGGGACGGCAACTCCGGCATCGTCGAGGACATCTCGTTCCGGGTGTCGCGCGTCCGCACCTTCGACAACGAACTGCTGACCGTCCCGAACTCCCATCTCACCGACGGCGTCATCAAGAACCCGGTCGCGAAAGACACGCTCCGGCTGAAGTTCGTGTTCGGCATCGGCTACGACGACGACATCGACGCCGCCACCGAAATCATCGTCGAGGAGGCCGACCGCCACCCCGACGTCCTCTCGGACCCGGCGCCGTCCGTCCGGCTCACCGAACTCGCCGACAGCTACGTCGGCCTGCAGTCGCGCGTCTGGATCGCGAACCCGTCGCGCGCCGACTTCGTGAAGACCCGCGCCGAGTACGTGAAGAACGTCAAAGAGCGGTTCGACGAGGAGGGCATCGAAATCCCGTTCCCGCAGCGGGACCTCTCCGGCAGCGTCGAACTCAACACGCCCGCAGAGTTCTCCGAGTAGCGCGGCGTCGCCGCCGCGCCGACCGCTCCGCGGCTGCTCGCGGACGATTCGCCGACCGCTCAGCGACTACCCGGCGACGTTCGCCGACCACTCGGTGACTGTTCGCCGACCGCTCGGTGATTGTTCGCCGACTACTCGTCGAGGACTTCGCTCGCGATGGTGTTCCGCAGAATCTCGCTGGTGCCCTCGTATATCTCGTTGAGCTTGGCGTCCCGGTAGTACCGCTCCACCGGGAAGTCCTTCGTGTAGCCGTAGCCGCCGTGAATCTGGATGGCTTCGTTGGCGACTTCGCGGCTCACCTCCGAGGCGTACAGTTTCGCCTGCGCGGCCTCCTTGATGAACGGCTGCCCGCGAATCTTCAGGTCCGCGGCCTTGTGCATCAGCAGCTCTGCGGCCTGCACCTTCGTGTCCATGTCCGCGATCTTGTGCTGGATGGACTGGAACTGCGAAATTGGGCCGCCGAACTGCTCGCGTTCGGTCGCGTAGTCGGCGGCGGCGTCCAGCGCGGCGCGGGCGATGCCGACGCCGCGGGCGGCGATGGTGATGCGGCCGCCGTTCAGGGTTTTGAGCGCCTGCACGAAGCCGTCGCCCTCGTCGCCGAGGAGCCGGTCCTCGGGGAGCCGCATGTCGTCGAACCGGAGTTCGGCGGTCGGACAGCCCTTGTCGCCGAGTTTGTGCTCGGTGCCTTCGACGATGAAGCCGTCGTCCTCCTCGGGCCGCACGACGAACGACGAGATGCCTTTGTTGCCGGCGTCCGGGTCGGTCTTCGCGAACAGCGTCACGGTGTCCGCGACCGAGCCGTTCGAAATCCAGAGCTTCCCGCCGTTCACGACGTACTCGTCGCCGTCTCGCTCCGCGGTCGTCTCCATCGCCGGGACGTCGGAGCCGGCGCCGGCCTCCGAGAGCGCGAACGCGCCGACGTCGTCGCCTTCGGCGAGCGGCGTCAGGTACTCCTGTTTCTGGTCCTCGTCGCCGAAGGCGTACAGCATGTTGCCGGCGAGGGACGTGTGCGCCGCGACGACCGTGCCGAGGCCGCCGGAGCCGCGCGAAACCTCCGCGAGCCCGATGGCGTAGCTGTGGTAGTCGAGGTCGGCGCCGCCGTACTCCTCCGGGAACGGCATCCCCATGAGGCCGAGCTCCGCCATCTGGTCGACGAGGTCCGCCGGGAATTCGTCGGTCTCGTCGATTTCGGCCGCCCGCGGGACGACCTCCTCGTCGACGAACTCGGCGACGACGTCGCGAATCTGCTGCTGCTCCGTCGACAGTCCGAAATCCATGTCCGTGTCTGCGGCCCGCCAGGATTAGGAGTTTCCGGTGGGTCGGCGGCGGGCCGGTCGAACGCCGCGGGCCGGGCAGCCGGAGGTGGCAACTCGCTGAACTACCGTCTGCGGCGGCGCTGACGCGGCGAGCGACGCGGTGAGTCGGCGTCGACGCCGCCGTTCGTGACAGCGGCTCGACAGCCAGTCGCCCCGCACCACTTTTTAACCCTGCTTCCGTAGACACGTTCATCCGAATGTCCGACGCCGACCGCCCCTCCGTGAACGACCCCGGCGCCGACCTCGCGTGGTGTCACGACGCAGTCCAGGGCGTCTCACGGACGTTCGCACTGACCGTAGACGTGCTCGACGAGCCGATGTCGTCGTACATCTGCCTCGGCTACCTCGTCTGCCGCATCGCCGACACGGTCGAGGACACCGACCGCATCCCGCCGGACGAACAGGCCGAGCTGCTGCGCACCTACGACGCCGCGCTCGACCCCGACGACGACACGACCGCCGCCGACTTCCGCCGCGACATCGACGACCACCTGCCGCCGGCGGACGACCGCTCGGCCGACTGGGAGACCGTCGACGAGGTCGAGCGGGTGTTCGCGACGTTCGAGGCGTTCCCCGAGGACGTCCGCGCGGCCGTCGTTCCGCCGGCGCGCGAGATGGCGACCGGGATGGCGACGTTCGTCGAGCGGTACGCCGACACCGGCGGGCTCCGCATCCGGACCCGCGAGGAGCTCGAAGAGTACTGCTACTACGTCGCCGGCACCGTCGGGAACCTCATCACGAACCTGCTCACCCGCGGCGACGTCCGTGACGAGCGCGCCCGCCGGCTCGCCGAGACCGCCGAGGAGTTCGGGCTGCTGCTCCAGCTCGTCAACGTCGCGAAGGACGTCCACGACGACTTCGAAGAGGAGAACAACGTCTACCTGCCCGCGGAGTGGCTCGCCGAGGAGGACGTCCCGCAGGAGGCCGTCACGGACCCGGAACACCGCGACGGCGCCGCGTCGGTCGTCGGCCGCACCGCGTCGTTCGCGCGGAGCTGTCTCGACGACGCCCAGACGTACCTCGAACACGTCCCGCTGGTCGACGGGAACACGCTGCAGGCGTGGGCCATCCCGTTCTTGCTGTCGGTCGGGACGCTCCGGGAGCTGTCGGCGCACCCCGAACGCGCGGTCAACGGCGAGGGCGTCAAGGTGAGCCGCGAGGAGGTGTTCGCCGTCGTCACCGCGATGTCCGACCACGGCCGCGGGTCGCTGCCGGAGCTCCGCGAGTCCATCGCCGCCCAGCCGTTCCACCGGGCGCCGTCGACCGCGGACTGACGGCGCGGCGCGGCTACGCGAACCCCTGTTTTTCGCGCCACGCCTGGAGGTCGGCGCGGTCGCGCGTGTCGGCCGGGAGCGTCGAGAACCACGACGCGGCCGAGATTTCGTCGTCCGGGTCGCGCACCTCCGGCGTCGCGTCCGGGTCGGCCTCAGCGGCGAACACCGGGAGGACCCCCCACAGTTCGTGGTCGTCGCACGCGACGGCGACGCGGTTGCAGATGGCGAGGCCGTCGTACTCCGCGTCGACGCCGGCCTCCTCGGCGAGTTCGCGTTCGGCGGCCTCACGGAACGTCTCGTCGTCGCGGACGCCGCCGCCGGGGACGACCCACTTGTCGACGCCGTCGTGCCGGACCAGAAGCAGGTCGCCGTCGGACCGGTAGACGACGGTGTGCGCGCCGAACGGGGCGCCGGTCCGCTTCACGCGGTCGGCGAGCGTCCGGAACCGGGCGCGCGAGACGGTCCTGCTGCGCTCCCACCTGAGGTAGTCGTCGTACTCCGCGTCGAGGCGGTGGGCGGCGCGCTCGGCTGTCTGCCGCGCCTCGTCCGCGAGGAACCAGAGGTCGTCGAGCCCGGTCATGGCGGCGGCGTCGCCGGAGGGTGGTCGGTCGGCTGTACTGGACGCATACGTTGCGGTTCGTTCCGGCCGGAAAAAGAGGCTTCGACGCCGGCGGACTCCGCCGCCGGACGGACAGAGTGCCGAGCGGAGTGCCGGGGCGCGCCTCGGGCCGTGCCGACGCCTTTCAGCGGCCTTTTGTACGGCGGCCGTAAAGCGGGAGGTATGACCGAGTTCGACAAGGAGGACCGAGTCGTCCTGCACGACGAGCACAGCGAACACGACGGCGAAACCGGGACCGTGACGCAGGTCATGGAGACGATGTTCGGCGACGCCACCTACACGGTCAGCTTCGAGGAGGGCCAAGAGCAGGGCGTCCCCGCCGACCAGCTCGAAGCCGCCGACGAAGACGAAGAGTAGCGCCGCACCGCGCTTTTCCTGCCCGTCCGAATCCGTCGGAGCGACGCCGCCTCGCGGACCGGCGTGGCGCAGTTCCGCAGACCGGCAACAGCGGCGCAGTTCCGCAGACCGGCAACAGCGGCGCAGTTCCGCAGACCGCGCAGCGACCCGTCCCGTAAACGGAACCGACGTCGTCACCGTGCGGTCGTCCGACCGACGGCGGACGCGTCTCGGAGTCGGACAGTGGTGCCGGTAATTCTGTACGGACTGACCCGGCGAGGGACATGATTTACGTACCGGGAGGGGAAGGAGACACGTGATGGAAGGGCGAAGCGAACAAGGTCGGTTGCTGCGGGCCGGCGTCGGAGCGACGCCCAAGGGGTATCTTGATATGTCCCGGTCTGTCAGAACCGTACGAACCGCCCCGCCGTATCATGAGTGAGAAAGGCCCTGCGTCGACCGACTCGCCCGTCGTCCTCGTCGTCGAGGACGAACCGGACCTCGCGAACCTCTACGCCGCGTGGCTCGGCGACGAGTACACAGTCCGCACCGCCTACGGCGGCCGCGAGGCGCTCGAACAGCTCGACGACGACGTCGACGCCGTCCTCCTCGACCGACGGATGCCGGGGCTGTCGGGCGACGAGGTGCTCGTCGCGGTCCGCGACCGCGGCATCGACTGCCGCGTCGCGATGGTCACCGCCGTCGAGCCGGACTTCGACATCGTCGCGATGGGGTTCGACGACTACCTCGTCAAGCCGGTGACGCGGGAGGCGCTCGTCGACACCGTCGAGGGGCTGTTGCGCCGCAGCCAGTACGACTCCCGCGTCCAGGAACTGTTCGCCATCGCCTCGAAGAAAGCCGTCCTGGAGTCCGAGAAGGGCCGGACAGCGCTCGAGAACTCCGAGGAGTACCGCGAACTCGAAAACCGGGTGAAGGAGCTCCGCGAGGAGCTCGACCAGACCGTCGACGAACTCGGCGACCACGGCGACTTCGAGCGCATGTTCCGCGACATCGGCACGGACGCCGAGGAGGCCGACGGCGAGGACGCGGAGACGGACGGCGAAGACGGCGACAAAGAAAGCGAGGGCGACGAGGACAGCGAAGACGGCGGCCCGACGTTCGACTTCTGAGGCGACCGAACCGAATCGCGGTCGCGAATAGGACTGGCGTGCGGCGTTACGGACCGTTCTCGCGCAGTTCGCGGGCGATGATGTTCTTCTGTATCTGCGTGGTGCCCTCGTAGATCTGCGTGATCTTCGCGTCGCGGTAGAACCGCTCGACGTCGTGGTCGTTGACGAAGCCGGCGCCGCCGTGCAGCTGGACGGCAGTGTCGGCGACGTCGACGGCGACGCGGGAGGCGTACTCCTTCGCCATCGACGCGAGCCGCGTGAGCTTCTCGGCGTCGTTGTCGACGCTCCACGCCGCCTCGTAGGTGAGGTTCCGGGCGGCGCGCAGGTCGGTGAACGCCTCGGCGAGTTCGTGTTGCACCGCCTGGAACTCGGCGACCGGGCGGCCGAACTGCTCGCGTTCCTGCGTGTACTCGAGGGCGCGCTCGGCGGCGCCGCGGGCGATGCCGACGCCCTGTGCGGCGACTGCGGTCCGGGTTTCGTCGAAGAACTGCATCTGCTGGGGGAACCCCATGCCGCGCGACCCGACGAGGTTCTCCTCGGGGACGCGGACGTCGTCGAACAGCAGCTCCGCGGTGTCGCTCGCGCGGATGCCGAGCTTCCCGGTGATCTTGTCGGCCTCGAAGCCGTCGCGGTCCGCCTCGACGACGATCTGGGAGAAGCCGAGGTACCGGTCGTCCTGGTCGGGGTCCGTCTCGCAGAGCACGACGAAGTGGTCGCCGACGGAGCCGTTCGTGATCCACATCTTGGTGCCGTTGATGACCCACTCGTCGCCGTCCTTCTCGGCGCGCGTCGACACCGACGACACGTCGGAGCCGGCGTGCGGCTCGCTGATGGCGGCGCCCATGACGGCGTCGCCCTCGCAGACCGGGCGGAGGAAGCGTTCCTTCTGCTCGTCGGTGCCGAACGCGACGAGCGCCTCCGAGCCGAAGCCGGCCGAGGAGACGCAGAGGCCGATGCCGGGGTCGACGGCGAACAGCTCCTCCGTGATGAGCGCGAGTTCGAAGGCGTCGTAGCCGACGCCGCCGTACTCGACCGGCGCGTGCGGCGCCAACAGCCCCATGTCGGCCGCCTTCTCCACCACCTCCGTCGGGTAGGACTCCTCGGCGTCGTGTTCGGCGGCGACGGGCGCGATTTCGTTCTCCGCGAACCGCCGGACCTCCTCTTTGAGCTGTCGTTGCTCGTCGCTGAGCGCGAACTCCATGTGAACAGATCACGCGGCGGTCGTCGTAAGTCCGGTGGAACGCTGAACATCGAGTCAGCGGTTGTTCGGCCGCGGACGGCTCCGCGTCGGCTCCGGCGACGTGCGTTCCGCGGCCGCCGTCGCCGCGCCGGTTCCGGGAACGGACGAACCGCGGCCGCCGTCGCAGCGTCGCCTCAGTCCCCGCGGTCGTCGAGGAACGCTTCCAGCCGCGCGGTCGCCTCCTTCAGGCCGTCCATCGACGTCGCGTACGACAGCCGGAGGTGGCCGGCGCCGGTCTCGCCGAACGCCGACCCGGGGACGGCGGCGACGCCGGCCTCCCGCAGCAGCGTCTCCGCGAACGCCTCGTCGTCGCCGTCGGGGTGGACGTCGGTGATTCTCGGGAACACGTAGAAGGCGCCGCCGGCGTCCGCGACGTCGAGGCCGAGTTCGCGGAGCCGGGACGTGAGGTAGCGCCGCCGCCGGTCGTACTCGCGGCGCATCGACGCGACCTCGTCGTCGCAGCGCTCGATGGCGGCGACTGCGGCGTGCTGGGCCGTGGTCGGCGCCGACAGCATCGCGTACTGGTGCACCTTCGTCATCGCCTCGACGGCGTCCGGCGGCGCCATCGCGTAGCCGAGCCGGAGCCCGGTCATCGCGTACGCCTTCGAGAAGCCGTTGACGACGACGGTGCGTTCGCGCATCCCGGGCCGAGTCGCGACCGACTCGTGGTCGCCGCCGTAGGTGAGCGCCGCGTAGATTTCGTCCGACAGCACCAGCAGGTCGTTGTCGACGCAGAACTCCGCGACCGCGTCCATCTCGTCGGCGGACATCGTCGCGCCGGTCGGGTTGTTCGGGTAACACAGCACCAGCGCGTCGGCGTCGTCGGCGCCGGCGTCCCGGAGGGCCTCCGGGGTGAGCGACCAGTCGTCGTCGTGGTACGTCGGCACCGTCAGCGGGTCGCCGCCGGCGAACCGGACGCCTGGCTCGTACGACACGTACGTCGGCCCGGGGAGCGCGACGGTGTCGCCGGGGTCGACGAACGCCCGCAGCGCGAGGTCGACGGCCTCGGACGCCCCGGTCGTCACCAGGATTTCCTCGTCCGGGTCGTAGTCGTGGCCGTACCGGGCGACGCGCTCGGCGACGGCGCCGCGGAGTTCGCGGGTGCCGCGGTTCGCGGTGTAGCTCGTCTGGCCGCGTTCGAGCGACTGGATGGCCGCCGACCGGGCGGGCCACGGCGCCGTGAAGTCGGGTTCGCCGACGCCCAGCGAGATGACGTCGTCGCGGGTCTCCGCGATTTCGAAGAACTTCCGGATGCCCGATGGCGCGACCTGCGTGACGCGGTCGGCGGGCGTGAACCGGCTGCCGGCCGCCTCGCCGACGCCGGCGCCGTCGGCGCGGCGCGGTGGGTCGCCGGTCATGGCGTCACTGAGAGCCGGTCGTCGTCGCCCCCGTCGGTGAACGGGACGCCGCGCTCTTTGTACGTCTCCATCACGTAGTGCGTCACCGTCTTCGTCACCGCCGGCAGCGGCGCGACCTCCTCGGAGACGAACCGCGACACCTCGCCCATCGAGTCGGCGGAGACGTGGACGGCGAAGTCGTAGTCGCCGGACATGAGCCGGAGCGAGTCGACGTAGCCGGACTCGGCGATGCGGCGTGCGACGTCGTCGTAGTCCGTCTCGCGGTCGAGCTGGACGTTCACCTCAACGATGGCGGCGACGCGCTGCTGGTCCGTCCGGTCCCAGTCGATGAGCGCCGCGTAGCCGCGGAGGACGCCCGCCGCCTCCAGTTCGTCGAGGCGTGCTTCGACCTCCGCCTCGTCGAGGTCGGTCTGCCGTGCGAGGTCCGCGGCGGACTCGCGGGCGTTCGCGGCCAGGGCGTCGAGCAAGGAGCGCGTCTGCTCGTCCATGGTTCCGGGTATCCGCCCCCGGGGAAAGCGGTTTCGCCCGGCGCAACTGTTCGGCCCCGACGCGACGACCGGGTGGACGCGGGGCGGGGACGCCGCGGACGCCGCGCCGCGTGCGACGCCGCTGTCCGGCGCGGCTGTGCGGCGCGGCTCCGGCCGACTCCGAACGGCTTTCAGTCGTCGCCGTGGACCACGAACCGATGAACTACCTCCCGTGGGCCGTCGTCGCCTTCCTGTCGTACTCGATGGTCGCGCCGCTGATGCGGGTCGCGACCAGCGGAACGAACCCGATTCCGAGCAACGTCGCGGCGCTCGTCGCGAACGTCGTGCTCGTCGTCGCGACGTTCGCGGTCATCACCGTCAGCGGCGAGGGGCTGATGACGTACCTGGACGACCCGAAGATCGGCTACGTCGTCGCCGCCGGGTTCTGTCTCGCGGTCGGCATCCTGTCGTACTACCGGGCGCTGTCGATGGGGCCAGTGTCGCTGGTCGCGCCGGTGTTCGCGATGTTCTTCGTCGCCTCCGCCGCCGTCGGCATCGTCGCGCTCGACGAGCCCGTCACGGCGCGGAAACTCGCCGGCATCGCGCTCGCCGCCGTCGCCGTCGTCCTCGTCGCCGGCGAATAGTTCTGTGACGGCGAACAACCGAGGCGGCGTCCGGCGACTGTCCGGACTGGCGCCCGGTGACCGGTCGGCGAGAAGGTTTTCGTGCGCTCGAACGAACACGGCGGTATGGTGTTGACCGAGTCCGACTCGGAGCTCGGCCGCGGCGACGCGGCGCCGGAGTTCGAACTGCCCGGCGTCGACGGCGAACGGCACTCCCTCGACGACTTCGCGGGCAGCGACGCGCTGCTGGTCGTGTTCACCTGCAACCACTGCCCGTACGCGCAAGCGAAGTTCGACCTGCTGAACCGCCTCGCCGACGAGTACGACGACTGCGCCGTCGTCGGCATCAATCCGAACGACGACGACGCCTACCCGGAGGACTCCTTCGAGAAGATGCGCGAGTACGTCGAGTCGGGCCGCGTCGACTACGACGCATACCTCCGCGACGAGTCGCAGGCCGTCGCGTCGGCGTACGGCGCGGTCTGCACCCCCGACCCGTTCCTGTTCCGGAACACCGGCGACGGCTTCGAGTTGGCGTACCACGGCCGGCTGGACGACGCGCTGAACCCCGACGACGAACCGGAGCACGTCTACGTCCGCGACGCCATCGACGCGGTGCTCGCCGGCGACGACGTGAGCCACGACGACATGCCGAGCCGCGGCTGCTCCATCAAGTGGAAGAACTGAGCCGGCGCTCCGGGTCGAACCGAGCCGGCGCTACGCCTCGGCGTCGCGGCGCGGCCCGTCCTCTTCGGCGAGCAGTTCGAGGGTGTCGCGGGCGTTCTCCACGGCCGCCTCGTGTTTCGCCGGGTACGCTTCGACTTTCGCGCGCAGCGTGATTCCCGGGCCGAGACGGGGCTCGCCGCCGAACGCGGCCTGCTTGTCGAGCCGCAAGAACAGCGAGTTGTTCTGGTCGACGCGTTCGTCGAGTTCGGACTGCACCCGGTCGAGTTCGGGGAGCGCCGAGAGCACCGAGAGGACGTGCCGGACGTCGTCGGCGTTCTCGACGCGCGCGGACAGCACGACGATGCGGTCGCCGTGGTGTCCCTCGTTCTCGACGCGCTCCACGTCGTACTCCTCGGGGAGGAACGTCCGGAGCGCGTCCTCTACGCGCTTTTCGTCCTCCGTCGCGTAGCAGAACGCCCGCAGGTCGACGTAGTGGAACGGAATCGCGGCCATTACCGGACGTAGGCGGGTCGCCCTGAAAAGCGTTCGACTCTCGCGGCCCGGGACGCCAGCCGGGAACGCGGGGGATTCGGGCGTCAGTCGACGCCGAACCAGGCTGAGGCTCCGGCGGCGAACGGCTCGACCGAACCGCGGCAGAACGCCGGATGCGACACGACCGGACGCGGCCCGAGGGCGGCCCGAACGCGGCGCTACTCGGGGGTGTAGTTCGGTGCTTCGTCGGTGATGGTGACGTCGTGCGGGTGGCCTTCGGTCTGGCCGGCCTGCGAGACGCGGATGAACTCGGCGCGCTCCTTGAAGCCGGGGAGCGTCTCGGCGCCGACGTACCCCATCCCGGAGCGCATGCCGCCGACGAGCTGGTGGAGTTCGTCGGAGAGCCGCCCCTTGTACGGCGTCGCCGCCTCGACGCCCTCGGGGACGAACTCCTCGTCCTCCTCGGCGTCCTTGAGGTAGCGGTCGCCGCCGCCTTCGGACATCGCGCCGACGGAGCCCATGCCGCGGTACTGCTTGTAGCGCTTCCCGTTCATCGTGATGACGCGGCCCGGCGCCTCGTCGGTGCCGGCGAAGTACGAGCCGAGCATGACGGCGTCGGCGCCGGCGGCGATGGCCTTGATGGCGTCGCCGGAGTACCGGATGCCGCCGTCCGCGATGACCGGGACGCCCTCGGGGGCGGCGACGTCCGCGACCTCCGAGACCGCCGTGATCTGCGGCATGCCGGCGCCGGAGACGACGCGGGTGGTGCAGATGGAGCCGGGGCCGATGCCGACCTTGAGGCCGTCCGCGAAGTCGACGGCCGCCTCGGCGGCCTCTCGGGTGCCGACGTTGCCGACGACGACATCCGCCTCCACGGTGTCCTTGATGGCGCGCGCCGAGTCGAGGACGTTGAGGTTGTGCGCGTGCGCGCAGTCGATGAACAGCACGTCGGCGCCGGCCTCGTCGGCGGCGACGGCGCGCTCCTCCTCGAACGGGCCGACGGCGACGCCGACGAGCAGCGCGCCGTCGTCGTCGCGGGCGGCGTTCTCGTGTTCGCGGCGGGCGAGGACGCCCTGCATCGTGACGAGGCCGACCAGCCGGTCGTCGTCGTCGACGACGGGGACGCGCTCGATCTTGTGGTCGTACATCAGTTCGAGCGCCTCCCGGGCGGTGACGTCCTCGCCGGCAGTGATGACCTCGTCCGTCATCGCCTCCTTGACGGCGTCGGACTCGCCGACTTCGAGGAACGGCCGGATGTCGGTCGCGGAGATGATGCCGAGCACGCGGTCGTCGTCGTCGACGACGGGCGCGCCGGAGACGCCCTCGCGGCCCATCATCGTGTCCACTTCGCTGACGGTCTGGTCGGGGGAGGCCGTGACGACGCTCTCCCGCCGGATGACGAGCTCGTCGGCGCGCTTGACGCGCTCGACCTCCGCGGCGGTCTCCTCGACGGTCATGTTGCGGTGGAGGACGCCGAGGCCGCCTTCGCGCGCCATCTCGGCGGCGAGGTCGCTCTCGGTGACGGTGTCCATCGCCGCCGACAGCACGGGGATGTTGAGTTCGACGTTCCGCGAGACGCGCGTCGACACGTCGGCCTCGTCGGGCTCGACGCGGCTCTCTTTCGGGCGCAACAGGACGTCGTCGAACGTCAGCGCCTCCGGCACCTCCAGTTTCTGCGAGAATGGTCGGTCGTCGTTCGCCATATCAACGGTGCTTGCGCCCACCGCAAAAACGTTGCGAGCGCCGGCGGCTACGCCACGTTCTCGCACGGGACGGCGTCACAGCCGCGCGCGACCGACGACCGGTGCAAAGGTTGCCCGAATCGGTGCCGATGGCCGACTGTTCGACGCCGATTCCGGACGAGAAGTTGAAAATCGATACCTCACTTTTAAATCCCTCCGTCGTTCTTCGTGTGCTGTGCGGCCGTGTCCCACGCAACGCTTATTGTGTCAGTCGAACGTGTTTCGTGTATGGACTCCGAGTCCCGCTACGGTACCGGTACTGTCGGTCAGGTGAGCGTCGACGCCGCGCTCTCCACATTTACCCGGCAGACCAAACCGCAGGGGAACCTCGGAATCGAAGGCCGCTGCTGGCTCTTCGGGTTCGGATTCCGCTCACACGCGCACGCGGACTCGTATCCCGATCGCCGTCAGGCCGCCGGTGAGGCCCGCCCCGCCCGCTGAGATGAGCACCTCACGGCACCCAGTCGCCCTCCGGCTCGAACGGCACGTCAGCGGCCCGACCCGGCTGCTCGCGACCGTGATGGCGCTCCCGCTCGTCGACGGGATCTTCCCGGCGCTCGTCATCGCCGGCGCGCTCACGGTCCCGTTCGGCATCGTCGAGACCGGCGTCCTCATCTTCGGCGGCTCCGCCACCGTCGCGGTCGTCCTCGCCGAGATGGAGGGGACGCCCCGCGAGAACGCCCTGTCGATTCTGCTGCTCGGCGCCGTCCTGATTCCGGTCGCCGCCGTCGAAGCCGCGCTCGCCCAGTCGATACGGACGTTCATCGACCCGGTCGTGTTCCACCGGTTCGCGGCGCTCGTCATCGTCGCGGTCGCCGCGAAGACCGCGAGCGCAGAGATCGGCGAGTACCTGCCGCGTCCCGGCGCCATCATCGGCCTCGGGCTGCTCGCCTCCGTCCAGCCGGCCGGCGCGAAGCTCATCTTCGAGCCGGAACTCGGACTGCTGCTGCGCGCCGCCGCGGCCGCCGCGGTCGGCGTCGGATTCGCGCTCGCCGTCGCGCTCGCCGGCGACCGGCTCCGCGACCACGTCGACATCGACCGGTTCCGGTTCGGCTCCGCCGTCGCGCTCGGCACGCTCGCACTCACCATCGCCAACGTCGGCATCGACACGGAGGCGCCGGTCGCACTCGCCGTGCTCTGCGTCACCGCCGTCTTCTCGTACGACCCGTCACCCGACTCCGCGCCGCCCGGCGCCCCGACGAACGCCGACGGCGTCGCGACCACCGACGGCGGCGCCGACGACCCCGCAGCCGACGCCGCAGTCGACACGGCCGACCCGACTCCCGAACCGAACGCCGGCATCGACCCCGTCGACGCCGACGACGACCAGAGCAGCGACCAGCCGTCCCGCGCACCGTGGCTGTAGCCGGCCGGAACTGACTCGGCCGACCTGGCCGCCACGACCAACCCAGTTGACCCGGTCGGGACTCCGCCGCCGGACGGCGAGACCCGCGAGTTTTAGGCGCCGCGCCGCCACGGAACCCGCATGAGCAACCGCGTCGTCGAAGGCCGCATGGTCACGCCGAAAAAGCTCGCCGAACTCATCGAAGACGGCTCCGTCATGGAAGCCGAAGCCATCGATGACGCCGACCGCGACTGCCCCGACTGCGGCGGCGACGTCCTCCAGGTCGGCTACATGCCGTCAGTCACCGAGTTCGTCACGGGCTACAAGTGCCAAGACTGCGGCTGGAGCGACACCGACCGCGACTGACCGCCCGACACAATCGAAATTCCTTTAGGGTGCTCCGGCCAACGACGAGACGCGAGCGGGGTCGTGGCCAAGCCAGGTATGGCGACTGACTCCAGAGGCAGACCGCCCGGTGACGAACTCCAGACTGATATACCGAGCGACCGACTGATCATCGGCCGCGACGACGACCCTCTGGAGGACCGAGGCGCGACCGGAGATATCAGTCAATCGGGGGTTCAAATCCCTCCGACCCCATCCACATCTTAGCCGTTTCTTATCATTCCCGAGAGGTAACCCTCCGGATAAAACGCCGACCAGCGACTCGCTCACGGAGGGGTTGGCGTGAAACTCTCCAGCCGCAACCGAGCCACGCTCGGGACCGACGGCGACGGAGAGTTCCGCTGCCCGCACTGCCGCGCACGCTGCACCGAATCACAGTCCAGCAGCCTCCCCGGCGAATTCGGCCACCACGCCGGTTGCCCACGTCGCCCCGAGCGCTTCCCTGACGGCGGCGGCCACTACTACTCCGAGATCGCCGCCGACGGCGGCGAGGAGGTGGACGAGTGAGCCTCCGCGTCTCCGAACACGCCCGGACCCGGTGGCTCGAACGTACCGCAGACGCGCGCCTCGACCCGCACGGTGCGTGGCTCGAAGCCACGCCCGTCCGACGCCACGGGCTCGACGGCGACGAGGTCCGGTACCACGACCCCTCCAGCACCGTCCTCATCCGGAAAGACGACACGCTCGTCACCGTCATTTCACTTGACGACGCCACGTACAGCGTTCACGCGTCGGTCCAGCATCTCCGAGGTGAGCAGCGGTGAGCACCGACGACGACTCCCCCGCGCTCGCCGCTGCGAAGCGCATCGGCACCGACGTCGAGGCGCTCGTCGTCGAATCCGTCCAGGCTCTCCGCGCCGTCCCTGATTCGGCTGCTGAACACTACGACGCCGTCGCCGTCCAGGTCATCGACGGCCACGCAGGTACCCGCCTCGGCGGAACGCCGCTGCTACCGCGCGGCGCCGAGGTCGAGATCAAAGCCGCGCGCGAGCAGACCAGCAACGGCTCCGTCAACACCCCCGGACGCTGGTACTTCCGCGGAGGCGACACCGGACAGCACGCGTCCCTCGTCCAGGACGCGGCCTACTACGCACTCGCGGTCTACCGCGAGGGACTGAACCGCGTCCTCCTCGACGTCGTCCTGGTCCCGGCGTCGCTCGTCGACGAGTTGCTCCGAGGACGGTGGTACGACAGCGGCAACACAGACGGACAGGTCGCCAAACTCGGCTGGCCCTCCGTGTTCGGAGGTGACGACTGGTGACCGAGGTCGACGGCGTCTGTCGCGGCTGCGGCGAAACCGAGAACCTTCGTCTCGTCGCCGGCGTCCCTGCCTGCCCGAGCTGCGAGCGCCTGCTCAACGGAGGCGAACATGCCGAGTGAGAACTCCCCAGCCGACCACGACGACCGCGAGGAGTTCCCGCGGCTCCGAGACGATCTCGGCGAGGACCCCGCGCGGTTCCTCGACCGCGACGAACTCGGCGGACCGGACGCGATGATGCTGGCGAAAGCCCGAATCCGCGGCATCGACAGCATCGCAACCGCCCGAGCGTGGATCGCCGTCGAGCGCGCGCTGGACCGCGGGCCTCGCGACGCCGTGATCTCGCTCCTGGAGAACCGGATCGACGACCTCGAAGCCAACGGGGAACGCCCCAGCCGCGAGCAGCTCCAGGCGGCGGCGGACTCGATCCGCGACCAGCACCCCGAATGGGACGACCTGCCCGAGAGAGACCTCCCGTGCTGGGCTGAACGGGTCGGAATCCCCGCGTGGGAACGCTCCGACGATGCTGAACAGACGGAGGGAGACGCGACGCCGGACGCTGTCGCGACCGACGGAGGGGACGCGGAATGACGACCCGTCCGAACCCCGACGCGCCGGTCGTCTCGACGAATCCGCACGAGGTCACGGCGGATTTGAACTTCGCGACCGCCGGCTCGCTCGCCGACAACATGGCGCCGTACTGGGCGCTCTGTAAGTTCATCCGAAAATTGGACGGCGGCGGCACCTTCGAGGCCCGCATCCCGTGGCTCGACGGCGTCGAGCCGCACCCGATCTCCGAAGCGGACCCAGCAGACGACGACCCGCGCGAAGAGGTCGAGGTCTCGCTCTACTACGGAACCGACGACGACGGGAACCCCGCGGGCAAGATCGCGCCGCACCCCGACTTCGGCCTCGACCAAGACCGCGGCATGTGGGAGCCGCGCATCCACGTCGACGGCATCGGAGAACGGAGCGTCGGGTTCCACGTCCGACCGCGGTACGCAGAGATGACGCACGTCGACACCGGAAACAGAATCCGCTCGCCGTTCGACCACGACCATCAGCCGGACCGCGGTTTCAACGTGCACGCTGACGGCTCGAACCTCGAACCGGACGAGTACCCGCACCTCCTCCGCTGTGCGTGCCAGGTCCTCGCGGAGGTCGCCGGCGAGGACTGGGATGAGGACTACTTCACCCAGCCGCTTCCGACCTCGAACATCAGCACGTACGAGCGGTATCTGCGGCTCTCCCGGTCGCTCTCGGAGAAACTCACGCGGATGGGCGGCGCCTTCCACCAGCTCGCGATGCTGCTCTCCGACCAGGAGGGGACTGAGGGCGCGTACCTGTGGGACAACAGCGAGGTGCAGGGCTACATGCACCGGCTGTTCATCGACCAGGCCGGCGCGAACATCCTGATTCCCGGCCACAACTGGGGGACGCAGATCAAGTCCTACCACCCCGAACACGAGCACTCCGACCCCGACGACCCGCTGTACCACCCGAAGTTTGGCGCCCTATTCCAGCGGAAGGTCAGCAACCACCGAATCAACGACAGCACCGTCCCCTGGAGCCGGCGGCACGACCTCGGCGAACAGCTCCACGAGCGACTCGTGAACCTCCTGGCGTGGTCCGGCATCCCGATCGACCCGAACGCACCCGGAACAGCAAACGACGAGGTCCCGGCGTTCGTCGAGGACTGGCACTTCTCGCCACGCCCTACCCGGTTCGACGTCGACCTCGCCGACGACCCGACGCCCCAGATCGAGCGCTCCCAGGAGTCGATGCTGGTCCGGTCCTTCCAGCGCATGACCACCTCCGATCTCTCGCTCACCGAGCAGCTCGTCGCGGACGGCGGCCGCGCCCGATACGACGACCTCGCTGAGCAGTCCGAGACCAGCGAAACCACGGTCTACCGCTGGCTCAGCCGGATGGGCGACGCGATCGAGTCCCAGAATGGCGTTATCTCGTTCAACTCGGCGCATCTTCGCGAACAGTTCGAGGAGATCCTCGGTCGAACCGTGACGACCGTCGAGAACGCTGTTGACCACGCCGTCCGAGCCGCCGATACGGTGCTGGAGAAGGACGCGTACCAGCGGACCGCCGGAGACCCGTTCGACAACTGGCGCGAGAAGTGGGACGCAGTCGTCGAGAACGACGGCCACGAGCTGCACCTCGGCTCCTGCCTCCCGCACCCCGAAGAGGGAACGCACGCTCCCGTCACCGCCGGCGACGTGACCACGGACGGCTTCGAGGCGTGGCGGAAGGCCGGCAAGGCGCCCGGTCACTTCCCGAAGCGCGTCCGCTGGAACGACGAGTCCGGCACCGAGCACATCGAGGACGCGAACACGCTGCTCCGACACGACCCGAGCGAGGCCACCGAGCAGGCGATCGAGAAGCTCGCCCGCACGTTCCGCGGCCAGACGGTCGTCGACGCGATCGAGCAGGTGCGCCGCATGATCGAAGCGGGCTCCTCCTGGACTCCCGAACAGATCCAGGCCGCCGTCGAGCGCGCCGGCTTCGATATCGACGTTGAGGAGCACGCCGTGAAGACGTTCGAGATCCCCGGCTGAAGCGGCCCTCGTGAGAGGCATCACTACCGTTCGACCCTTCTTTTCGGCCTGACGCGACAGTAATCCCCTCAGAAGCATCCGATTCGTGGTAGGTTCAGGGAGCAACAGCAGTGTCAACTGACCGGTGTTTTCGCCCGGCGGGCAGCACCCCTTAGGGAGTGTGCCTAAGGGCACCCCCCTACGGGGGGAAGCAAAAATACAGACCGCACCCCTTCGGCCACCGCGCCCAAATCAGCAACCCTTTGCAGATATATGCGATACCACTAAGTGACGACGCACCGTCGGGCCGCACATGGTCGAGCCGAGCATCACCGACCGAATCTGGATCGTCGCGCTCCGCCGGCCGGAACCCTTCACCGTCGACGAGATCGTTGACGAAGCAGGAGCAGGCGAACGCACCGTCCGCCAGCACCTCACTGTACTCGCAGAGAACGGCTTTCTCGACCGTCGCGGCGGCCGCGGTGCCGACAAAGTCCGCTATGTCCGAAGTAAACCCGTGCAGCCGATGGAGGTCTAATTTTGTATTACCTCCCCCCATAGTATCATACAAATCAGGTTTATGAGTATTCCATATTGTACGTCAGTAACTAATTCCCCGTGCATCGCAGAACCCCGCCAATCAGTAATTATACCGTATGCCTCATCTTCTCCGTTTTCCTTGTCAAATTCTGACAAGTTGCTCCTAAATTCTGAAAGTGCCTCACAGACAAGGCCGGGGGCATAGTTGAATTCATAGTGGCAAAGAAGGTCGGTCAGATTGTGGCATTCGTCCCCTGCGTCGTAGTACCCACCTCCCTGACTAACCCTTTCAATAGTGTTAGAATCGATTACACATCCGTTTTGGTCTACACAACTGAGCAAATTTTTGAGTAGTCCTTCTAATATTGGATATGATAGATATGCCGCAATATTCTCAGAGTTCCCCAGAACATTTTCTGCATGAGAGTATCCGGAAACCTCCATGTCGCAGAGTGCCAGGTCAAATAAGTATTTGACTTCCAACCAGATATCTAACTCTAATGGAGCCGTTCTTCTTCCCAAGTGTATAGCTCGATCGAACGTTGAATACGTATGTTCCCAATATACGCGAGCATCACCTGAAACGGAACTTTGCAAATCTATGAGTAGAGAGACAGGGAGCTCAACCAAGTTCTCGATACTTAGATCTGAGATACCCGGAAGATCATCACGCTTAGTGAATTGAAATCTTCCGTCACCAATCTGGAGACCCTGAATCAGAAGACCCGTCGAGTCGTCCTGCTTGCGAGTCCGGATTGCCTCTCTCAGTGGTAGAATTGGCCTATCTTCATACGCTATCAAATTTTTCTCCAAGATGTACTCATTCTTTTCCTCATATAGCCTTGCAAATCTTGAAACGACATCTTCGGGGTCCATGGCCCACATCTGACATTGGAATCTAATAACATCTTGTCCTGATGAAACTCATTTGAACTCGTAGCTGCCACGTGAACCAACATCTCGGTAACCTGAACGGGACTTCCGTGCCCTCGTGCGGACGCGAATAACGAGTCAGCGAGAAACTCAGGACACGAGTTCCACGAGCCGCTGGAGCAGCCGGGCTCGACGAAGATGCTCTCGACCGAGCCGCAAGAGTTCCTGCCCACGCTCCAGGTCCGCCGACAGGACGCCAGCCACCAGCAGCAGCGCGAGGACGCCCGCCACGACCTTCGCATCGTGCTGCGCCGTCGAACCCACGTGGACGACCCGGCGGCCCGCTGAGGCCGCCTTGTGCGCGTACAGCACCACCGACACCAGCAGCACCAGCGCGACCGTCGAGACGCCTCGCAGACCCAGCGCCTCGAACACCCGAGCAGCGACATCCTCCAGCATCCTACTTCAACCTCCCGAGGTTCAGAGACACCTTCGTCTCCGGCGTCGAGGCTTCCGCCTGCCGCGCCTGCCACCAGGACACGATCGAGTAGCCGATGATCCCGATCGCGGCGAGCCCGGCGAGCGGAATGATCTCCTGGAGCCCGCCGGAGACCGCGTTCGACACGGTTCCCGGCCGGAGGATCTCCAGCGACAACAGGCCGGACGCCAGCGAAACCACTCCGACCGCGGCCCACCGGCGCCGGCCCGTGAGGCTCGACCGCGCAGTTGCCGCGACGAGCAGCAGCACGAGCGCCGCCCACGCCACGACCACCGCGATCTCTCGGAACAGGACGCCCGGGCCGTCCTCACTCCAGATTCCGGAGCCCGAGACGTCCACGTTGCCGCCGACGCCGCCGCCGGACCCGGTACCCGACAGGCCGTCGCTGGACGGTTGCTTGATCGCCAGCTGCTCCTCGCTGTCGTCGTCCACGAGGTCCACGAACGCCGCCCCCGCCTCCGACTTGTCCACGTAACGCTTCGCGTCCAGCGAGTACAGTCCGTACGTCTCGCCAGCGCTGGACCCCAGGTACCGGAACGTCACCTCCGACCCGGCGCCGGCGTTCCCCGGGCCGACCGCGAGCACCGGCCCGTCAGCATCCACGACAGACACGCCGACATCGCCGTTCGCCGGAATCGGCTTCACCGGCAGCGTCGTGATCCGCGCCGACCCGCCAGCCTTCGCGTTCGGGAAGAACAGCGCCTGCGTCCCGTCAGCACCGATTACCGCAGTCTCAGCAGGCGACTTCCAGCTCTCACTGTGTGCGTAGTGCAGCCGGTCTCCGAACTCGGTGCCGCCGACGCCGATCCGGAACTGGTCGCCGACGCTGTCGATCCGGATACCGGCGTCCAGCGTCGCGTCCGCCGGCGTCGTCGGGTCCGTGACGGTGATCGACCCGTCGACCGCGTTCGCCTTGTAGCCGGTCGTCCGGAGCGCGATCGTGTCGCCCGCCTCGACGCCCGTCGACCCGTCAGCGTCCGACACGTGCACGACCAGCGTCGTCCCGTTCTGCAGCGTCCAGTCCGACGACGGCACGGACGTCCACGCGCCGTCGCCGACGCGCTGCTCGACGGTCCGGATGTCGTAGATGGTGTTCGAGAACGGCACCGTCACGGTCGGGTCCTCTCGGTCGCCGCTGAACGTGTAGCTCACGTTGTACCGCTCGACCCACGACCCGCCCACGTAGCTCGTCGACACCAGCACCTCCGCGCTGTGCGAGTAGTTCAGCCCGACCTGCGGCGTCGGCGCGTCGCTCGACAGCGTCCCGTCGCCAACCTGCACCGAGACGTTGTTCGTCCCGTCCACGATCCACGACGTATCCGTGTCGAGACTCGCCGTCTCCCCGTCAGCCAGCGTCCCAACCGCCGCACCGCCGGTCTCGTGCCCGTTCACGATCACCCGCGGATTCGTCGTTAGCGTCCGCTCCTCGAACAGCACCGCCGTGTCGACAATCGTGCTCCCCGCGGTCTGCACGGTGAGCTGCGTCGTCGACGTCGACAGCCCGCTCAGGTCCGCCGTCGCCGTCTCCCCCGGTTCGAGGATGCCCTGATAGTTCGCGTCCGGCGTCCCGTCACCGTCGATATCGACGCCCGGGTTCTCGCTGAACTCCAGCCGGTCGAACGCGATCGTCCAGTCGAACCCAGCTCCAGCAGACAGGAACGTCGCGGTCTGTGACCCGGTAGTCAGGCCGCTCAGTGCAACGGTCGCTGTATCCCCTTGTCGCAACACGCCCGTGTACTGACCCTCTGGGCTCCCATCGCCGTCCAGATCCACTCCAGGGTTCTCGGTCGCGTTCCGATCGGTTTTGGCGAGCGTCCAATTGAACGCTGTCCCGGCGCCCGTGAAATCGATGGATGACGTGGATGCCGCCAGCGGCACCTCCAGCGTCTCCGACTGTCCAGGGGCAACCGCACCGTAGCTGTGAGTCGTCCCGTCGACCGTCGCTGACACCGTTGGGCCAGTCGTCAGCCGAACATGCCCCCACGCGTTCTGAAGGTTCGGGTCACTCGCCGTGCCGGCCGACATCGTCGACGTCGACGACGAGGAATCAGTCCAGATCTGCGCCAGGTCGGAAGCTGAGGCCCCAGGTCGGAACTCGACGGTCACGGTTTGCGAGCTGCCGACGACCACGTCCTGCACGTCCACAGTCGTCCAACCGGACGACGCAAACTGAACGTCGCTCGCAACCTGCGTCCCCTCGCCGGTGGTCCCGTCGACGCCCTCACCTTTTACGATGTAAATATCCGAGTAAGCGCCTGTCGACCCCGAGAACACGTTAATCCGTACCTCTGTTATCACACCCCCTACGTTGTTAATCTGGACCTCGCCACTCCGGTCGGCCCCCAGCACGGCCTTGTAGCTGTCCTCGTTGAGCGATGGGACGGTCTGCGTGCCCGACTGCGCCGTCAGTGTCAACTCCGGATCGCCGTTCGGCCCGGGACCGGTCGGAGCGATATTGCCAGGGTTCGCGACCGACACCGTCTCACCCGGCGAGACTCCGGACCCAGAGACGTCGCCGTTGCTCGTCGTCACCTTCCCCGTGAATGTGACCTTCCCATTCGTAACATCATCTCCAGAGATACTGAACGACGTGGTATCTCCGTCCTGCGCCCCCGTTCCACTGAACGAATCACTGACCGATGTGGAACGGCCTGTGAACCGAACGACCGGTTCGCCAGCACTCGGCCCGGTCGGCTCACCGTCACCGCCGACCGATAACGACATCGTATCGCCGTCACTGAGCGCCGTCGCGGACTCGTTGTCCCACGCGGTCGCCGTCGACCCGGTCACGTTGATCTGGTAGTCGTCGACGATGTCCGGGCTGCCCAGCTCGTAACTGTAGCTCGACCCGTCGACCGCCGGCGACGCCGTGATCGACGCGGTCCCCTCGAACGTCACCGAGTTCGCGGAGAACTTTGGGATCTCGAAGATCAGCAGGCCGTTCCGCGCGTCCACCGGCGACGTCCAAGAGGAACCGTCCTCGTGGACGCCGTGCACGACCTCCGGAACGTGCCCGACCGCCTCACGAACCGCGTCCGCCGGGACCGCGACCCGGCGGCCCTGGTGGTTCGTGTCGTCCATGAAGATCAGCGCCACGCCGCCACCGCCGCCGACCGTCGTGCCGTTGACGTAGCTGCTGGCCCGATCCGGCGTCGTCACAACGACCTGGAGGCTCGACGCGTGGCTGGACGCCATGACTGAGCCCTCCAGGTCGGACGCGCGCAGCGACGCTGACGTGCCGACCGGCAGGTCCTCCTGGACGTTGCTGTCCGGCAGCGTCACGAACCCGTCCGGCGCCGCTGCCGCCGACGCTGCGAAGCCGATCGGGCCGAGCGCCGCGGTCGCGACGAGCAGCACCGCAGCGACGACCGAGGCGACCTGGCGCGGGTTCACGCCAACCACCTCTGACCAGGGTGGGGGGTTGACTGTATTCCCTTTTCTACGCGCGGGCGCGTAGTCGCTGCAGGCGACCGACGGCGCAGATTCTCAGTCAGCGCCGTAGAGAACCACCGACGCCGCCGAATCCGGCGGACCTGCGCGGAATCCTTTCCAGCAGCCGCCCCGACCGGCGAAACCCGGGGTATCCCGACGGTCAGCATCCGGCGAGCACCTCCTGAACCTCCGGGAACCGGATGTGTAGCTGCCCCGGCACCTTGAACTGAGACGGGATATCCGACCAGCTGAACTCCGCGTAGTTCTGACTGTTCCACGACAGTGCCTGACCGAGCCGCATCCGCTTCGCGTAGTTCCGCTCCATCGGCGCCTCGCCCATCCCGACCGTCTTCCCCGTCGGGTTGTCGGCGCCGGCCATAGTGATCTGCCAGCGCATCTTCTTCCGCATCAGGTTGTGCAGATCCTCCGGGTCGTGGCCGATCCCGAACTGGCTGAACTTGTTTCTCCGGGCGTCGACGTACTTGTCCCGGTACGCGCTGATTCGGTCGTGCAGCCGGTGGTACTCGTTGCTCGCGTGCTCCGGCATCCAGTTCCCGATCTCGTCGGCGAGCAGCGTCGTCCAGATCGGCGGCCCGTTGTCGATCTTGTCGATCGCCCACGCGAACCACCACATCTCCGACGGCGTCACGTCCTGCGGCCCGAGGTCCTCGTCGTCGTCCGGCGAGCCTCGTGCGACGTCCCACGCGCTGACGTGCTCGACCTCCTGAATCTCGTCGGCCTCCCGGTACGCCTGCGTCGCGCCGCGGAACCGCGGGTCCGGATACACGACGTGCAGCATCCCCTCTTTCAGCACCTCGTGGTTCAGCTCCCGAATCGACGAGTACCGGACGACCTCGTGCACCATCTCCTCCAGGTCGATCTCGATCGGCTCCATCTGGTCGCTCGGCGGCTCCAGCGTCGCCTCCACCTCGATGCCAGCCGGGAGGCACAGCCGCGTCCAGGCGCGGACCGGCAGCCACTCTGACCGCGCGGAGCTGCCGCGCCACACCACGGCGTCCTGATTGATCTCCAGGTTCCGGATCACCGGCAGCGCGATCGCCATCGTCGACTTCCCGCTCCCCTTCGGCCCGAACGCGCCCCAGTCCGTCCCGCCGATCCGGAGGTCCGAGACGATTCCAGGGTGCTCCTGGAGCCACCGGAACATCGCCTGCCGCTCCTTGCTCAGCCCGGAGAGGTCGTCGTGCTCCAGCCGCAGCTTGTCCATGTCGTCGATGTGGACCAGGTGGTCCAGGAACGCCCGCGGATGATGGATGATCGGGTGGCTGCCGTCCTCGATCGCCGGATGATCCATGTGCTCCAGGTCCTCCAAGACGTTCGACCAGCACCGGAACCCGAACGCCCGCCGCATGTTCTCGCCGACGCTGTGCGCACGGTCGTCACCGGTCAGTTCCCGCGTCTTCTCGATGCCGGGCGCCGCTGCTCCCTCGACCCGCGCCTTCAGCAGGTCCGGGTCCTGAACGACCTCCAGCATGCTGTACTCCTCCGTCGTGCCGGTAACAGACGCCGGCTCCGGTTCGTTCGTGCTCATGTGATAGATCCAGATCCAGTCTCGCCGCGGAACCCGCGGGCGGCCGTGACCTCCTGCGCGCGCTTCCCCAGCGCGTCAGCCGCGCGGTTGAACGCCGGCAGCAGGTACTCGGACGCCCACGACTCCCGGACGAACGTCTCCTCCGGCGTCGGCGACGTCCCCAGCAGCCGCCGCCGCAGCGGCTGCTCGAAGTACGGCGCCGTCACCGTCGACCGCTCGATCTCCGCGTAGCTCGCCGACGTGACGCGATGCGCCCACGCCAGCAACTCCTCCGCCGTCTCGAACCCCTCCAGCAGATCCGCCAGCGCCGCCTCCTGCTGCCCGTCCAGTTCGCCGAAGGCGGGCCGCATCAGCGGGTACTGCTGCTCTCGCGGGTCAATCGGGTCGATGTCGTCGCCCTCGCCGTCGTCGTCGAGGTGGTCGACCCGTTCGACCGCCGCCCACCGCGCGACCGCGTGCCCCGCGTGGAACGCCGGCAGCAGGTCTTTCGCCGCGATTCCGCGCCGCACCTCGCGGGCGAGCGCCGGCGGCATGTCGTCCGTCGTCCCCCACGGTTCGCCGAGCAGCGCGGACACCGTCGGCGCGCTCGACGCCACCCGCGAGTACCAGCTGTCCTCCAGCTGCCCGACCGTCTGAATCACGAGGTCCTGCTGCCACTCCAGCAGCTCCCCGCGGCTCCCGAAGCCATTCAGCAGGTCGACGAGCAGATCCATCTGGTCGTGCGTCAGCTTCGCCGTCGCCGGCCGCGTCGGATGGTCCACGCCGGCGTCCTCCAGCCGGTCGTGCAGCGCGCGGCGCTGCTCGTCACCACCCCACGCGTCCGCGTCCTCGACGGCCTCGAAGACAGCTCGCAGGCCGTCCGCCGGCCCTTCGACGCCGTCGACGTCGACCGCCGCTTCAGTCATCGGCCGGCGCCTCCTCGCCGTCGGCCGACTCCCGAATCGGGTCGTCGCCGGCGCCGTCGTTCACGTACCGGTCGAACAGCTGCTCCATCTGCGATTCGCTCCGGTCGTCGAGCAGCTCCTTCCGGTCAGCGTGCGAGTCGGCCTCGGACTCGGTGTACCGGCGGTACCAGTCGTCCCACGACTTGGCGTCCGCCAGCCCGCGGGCGTGCGTCAGCATCGACGCGACGGCGTGGTGGTAGTGAATCGGCGCGAGGTTCGCCGCCAGCTTCCCGTCGCGCGGCTTCGCGATCTTGAACGCGAACAGCGACAGGCCGCCGACGAACAGGCCGAGAAGCCCGCTTCCGGCCGCGAGTGCGCCCGCGAGCCAGGAGAACCCGAGCGCTGCGCCGCCGGCGATCCACGGCACGGGATGCAGCTTCCGGACCGTCTCGCCGTCCTCGGTCTCTTCGTACGTCACGAGGTCCGGGAACTCGATCGAGTGATGCTCCGGCTCGTACTCCAGCGGGTCGTCGTCCTCCGGGTCGAGCAGGTACAGCTCCTCGATCGGGCCGTCCACGTCGATCCGCGTCTGCATGTTCCCGTCGGTCTCCAGGTCCGACGACGCGCCGCGTGCCCGCGCCCAAAACTTCCGGAGGCCCTTCCTGATCGACGAGCGCTCGCCGGTGTCGCCGCGGGCGAACTTCGCGACCGTGAACGTCGCCTTCAGGACGCCCGGCGCCTCCTGCGGGTCGCCGCTCTTTGCGGCCTCCTCGGCCGCCTCGGCGTGCCCGCCGTCCTCGACCGCCTCAGTGACGGACTCGGGGTCCGTCGGGTCGAAGCCGTCGTCCAGGTGGAACTGGAGGAACCCGGCTCCGTACGTCGTCCGGCCGAACCACTCGACCGCGATCACGCCGAGCAGGATGCCGCCAGCGGCGCTCACGAGGTACGGCGCCCGGATGAGCGTCGCCGACAGCCAGTCCCACGCCAGCACGAGGAACAGCATCCCCGCGACCGCGGTCAGCACCCACCAGATCGCGCTGATCTGCGGGCCGGCCTTCGCTCGCTCGACCGCCTTCCGGCCGCCGTACAGCGTCGTCACGGTCGCCCCGAAGAACGGCAGCAGCAGCGCCGTGATCCCCCAGGCGAGCCGCGCGCCAGCGCTGTTCGTCTCGATCGGCAGCGTCGCCTTCGAGCTTTTGTGGTAGAACGTCCAGCGCGTGTCGCCCGGGTTCTCCAGGCAGCTCGGCTCGTTCGGCCCGCGGACGCACATCACCGTCCGCACCTTCTGGTTGTAGTGGTCGTTCAGGCTGATTTTCGCGAAGTCGTAGCCGCCGCTGAAGTCCACGGTACGGCTGTACCGCGTCACGTTCACCGCAGCCTTCCGCGTCGACGTCGAGCCGTCCTCGGCCGTCACGGTCTCCTGCCCGACCCGGTAGTGAGCGATCTCGACGACGTACTGCTCGCTGTCCGCCCCGTAGGGGCGCTTCGACCACAGCTGGATGTAGTTCCGGTTCACCGTCGTCCCGGGCTCCATGTACCGCCACGACGGGCTGTCCTCCGCCTCGTTCACCAGCAGACCCGTCGGCAGGTTCTTCACTGCGAACTCGCCGTAGCGGCCGTTCTGCCGGATCGACGCCGGCGCGTTCGCCGGCTTCGTCCCGCCCGGCACCAGCTCCTCCAGCGTGAGGTTACGGGCCGCCGCGCTCCCGCCGTCAGACTGAGCGACCGCGGCAGGTGCGACGGCGCCGCCGACGAGCAGCACGACCAGCAGGACCGCGGCGGCGCGCCTCACCCGAGATCACCCCGGTCACGGCCGAATCCGCGGCGGTACAGGAGGCCGAGCGCCACCAGCACCGCCGAGATGCCGATGAAGTGCAGCGGCTCCAGCACGATCACGTCGCTCAGCCCGACCGCTCCGAGCCCGATCGTGATCACTGACGCCGTCAGCACCGGCATCTGCGGCGCGACGTCGACCAGCATCGTCCAGAACTCCGCCGCGGTGCTGAACGTCGTCGCAGCCCACCCGACGACCGACACGAACGCGACCAGCAGCACGTTCAGCGTGCCGCCCGTCCCTTGCTTCGCGCGGCCTGCGAAGCCAGACGCGGCCTCCAGGTGGTCCTCCGCCTCGTCGACGGCCTCCGCCAGCCAGTACAGCACCACGACGGCCAGCAGCGCCGTGACGACGAGCGTGACGTGCGACGTGACCCAGCCGACGACGTCCACCGGCATCACGCCTCACCTCCGTTGTCGATACGTCTCGGTCTCCGTTGTTCTGTCATACCAGGTCCTCCAGACTGTCGTTTTTACTCCACAGGTCCCCCAGCCGCAGCCCGATGTAGCACAGCGTCAGGAACGCCAGCGGGCCGCGCAGATCCGGCAGGTTGTACGCCGGCGCGATCCACCGGACGTACGCCCCGACCGTCGGGAACCAGATCTGTTCCGTCGCCGCGAACCACGCCCACAGATTCCCGGCGAGCGCCGTCGCGACCTCCGCGATATGCTTCGAGTTCACTTCGTGAACACCCCGACTCCGTCCTCGATCGCGTCGCTCCCCGGAATCACCGAGAACAGACCCCAGCCGAGCGCCAGGACGATCGACACCAGCAGCACGACCGTCACCGCGACCGCCGGCGGCCCGGCGAGCCCGGTCAGCTCGACCACCGACCGAACCGCGCCGAACACGGTGACAATCGCGCCCGTGATCGCCGACTCGACCAGCTGGTACGGCGTCCGCAGAATCGGCACCGCGTCCAGGATGATGTTCGTCGACTTCTCGTAGCCGAACACGAGCCAGCCGAGCACGTACGTCGCGGCGTCGAGGATGCCGCCGACGACCCACTTCCGGAGAATCGTCTTCACCCACAGTTCCGGGTTCGACAGGAGCGTCACACCGCCCGCAGTCGCACCCCCGAGGGGTGCCGCCCAAGCGGGGAGGTTGCTCCCGCCGGAACTCTGGGCACTCACAGTCCCCACCTCTGCCGCGCAGCAGCGAGGATCAGGACGACGACGATAATCTCCGCGCTCATGATCGCCGGCGCGAGAATCGGAGACGCTTCGACAGCCGCCCGGAACGCCTCGCCCCAGGCGAGCCGCGCCGTCTGTGACGCTTGACCGCCGAGAGTCCGTATGATGCCGGCGTAGAGGCTTGCTGCGGCGTTGATCGGTACCAGATGCAGCCGGACAATCGCGCGGATGAGAGTAATCCAGCCGGCTGCGAACACCAGCCAGAGAGCCCCCAGCAGCGTCGACACCAGCTTGCCGATCATGATGCCGTTAGAGCCGATGAAATCGCCCGGCTTGACCTCGAATCCGCCGGCTCCGATTCGTGTCCGGGGCGGCATCTACGTCGACCTCCGTGGTGTGGGGCTCCTGAGCATGGTTACTGTTCGTCGTCCTGGTCGCCCCCTTCGTCGAGGTTGATGAACGGCAGGTCCATCCCGGTCGGCGTGTCGAAGTTCGCCGCGTCGAGCCCCCACACGACGATCCCCAGCGCGATCATCGCAGCGAGGACCGCCACGACGACCACGAACGGCCCGAGGCTGGTCCACGGGTCCATCCCCAGCGACGCCGCCGCTGTGTTCCACGCGCTCTGCAGGAACCGCGCCGGTCCTCCGAAGATCGCCCGAATCGACTGCCCCGTCACGAACGCGAACGCGTCCACCGGGTTGATGATCAGGTTCGCGAACGCCTCCCCGATCCCGATAGCGATCGTGAAGAACGCCACGACCAGCCCGCCAGCGCCGTTCACGAACGACTCCGCAAACCCGCCGTACGAGTTCGCCAGCGAGATGTACGACTTCGCCTGATCCAGCCGCGGTCCGTTTGCCATACGATTACCCTCCGCGAGCCTTCGCGAGGCCGAGCATCGTCATCAGCCCGACGACCCCGCCCGCGATCCAGTTGTAGAGGCTCATGAACGGGTTGCCGCCGCCGCTCGACGACCCCCAGAACCCGCCGCCACCGCCGGCGGTCGGCTGCAGCGCCTTGTACTGGTCGTCCAGCAGCAGCGTCGTCAGCTGGAACTCGTAGGACGTCCCCGGCTGCACCGAGCTGTCCACGGTGATCCAGGTGCCCTCTTCACCGAGCGACCCGGTCAGGTCGATCCACGCGTCGGACGAGATCTCGCTGTCCTTCGTGTCACCGACGCCTTCGGCGTAGCGGAGCCGCAGGTACCGGTCCGACAGGAACGACTGCCGCGTCTTCAGCACGATCTCGCCGTGCGTGATGTCGTACGCCGTCGGAATCGTGAACCGGTGGCTCAGCACCAGCTTGTGCTTGTAGTTCGGGTAGTTCCCGGCCTTCTCGAACGCGATCTCCGAGTGCGCCGGGTCGTCCTGCATCCGGTACTCGACGTTCAGGTACTGCAGGTCCCCGATGGTCGCCGCGGAGAACGTCTCGCCGAGCCCCTGCAGGCTCGACGCGTTGATCTCGCCGCCGGTGTGCGAGTACACCGTGCTGGACTTGTAGTCGCCAGAGTCGTCCGTCGACGTGTCGAGGACGCGCTCTTCGCCGAAGTCCCAGCGGCTCTTCTTCTCGACGTTCAGGCCCGTCATGGTCACGGCACCGTCGCCGCCGCGAACCACGACGCGCACCTCAGTCACCGCGTCCAGCGAGCCGTCGCCCGAGCCCTTCACCGCGAGCTGGCCGAGCTGCTCCTGGTAGACGACGCCGGACGCCGTCGTGTTCGCGATGACGTCCTGCGCCGTCGCGTCACGCGAAGAGTTGATCACGGCCTCGACGTAGTCCCCGCCGCCGTCACGGACCTGCACCGCGACCTCCGCGCCGGATTCGAGGCTGTCGACGTTCCCGACGAACTGGAGGTACCGCTTCTCCGCGTCCGACGTGATCGCCGGCTTGTCGAACGTCGCCGACCCGGTCGTCGACGCGCCGAACGACCCGTTCGACGCGATCTTCACCGACCGGACGCCGGTCGCCGTCGCGCCGTCCGTGTCGCTGACCGAGACGCCGCTCGACGTCGTCCAGTTCGACGTGTCGAGCCACGTCACCGAGTTGTTCTCCTCGCCGGAGACGCGCGGGAACATGCCGAGCGCCTCCGCGTCGATCCGGTCAGCTCGGTAGCTGACCTTCGCGCCCGACTCCGTGCCGTTCACGTAGGCGTTGATCTGCCTGATTTTGCCGTTGTCTCCCTCGTACTCCAGCCACCCCATCGTTTCGCGGTCGTGCGTTTCGATGGTCAGCCGGTCCTCGACCGCCTTCGTGTCCGGATGTGAGTCTGCTTCGGGGTTCGTCCCGTACGATGCCGACGCCGCTGCGGCGACGCCTGACGACACCACGACCAGGAACACGGCCGCGAGCGTCAGAAACGTCTGTCTGTTGAGTTTCATGTGTTCGTTCGGCGGTTCCGGTCGCCACCCGTCTCTGCCGCCTGCTCCAGCGCCTCCGTCACGCGGTCAGCGCGGACGTTCTCGATACCGTACTCCTCGGCCGCGTCCAGCACCTCCGCCGGCGTCGCCGGCTCCACCGCACGGCCACCGTCCGGCGTCGCCTGCGGCACCTCCTCGTCGCCCTGCTCCTCCGACCCCAGCCACGCACGGACGACGCCAGCGGCGTCGCTGAGCCCCTTCCGGATGCCGATACCGAACGCGGCGACCGTTACCCCGATAGCGAAGCCGCCGTACATGACGCCGGTCCATCGGCCCATCGGGCTACTCCACGTCGACGTACCGAGAATCAGCGCGAGCGCGCCGTAGCCGATGAGATGGACGTGCTTCTCGTCGAGGATGCTGCTCACGCCTCGGCCCTCTCGCTGGCCTCGTGGACCGCGAATTCGTCGCCGAGTTCGAGGTCGGCGAACTCGTCGCGCCACATGGCATCGTCTTCGGTGACGATTCTCGACGTGAGGTTGTTCGCCTCGACCGAGTCGCGGCTGAACGCGCGGATTACGTCCCGCGTCTCCAGCTCGTCATGGTTCGTGACGTACGGCACGTCGCCGGAGTCGTCGATCTCCGCTTCGTCCGGGTTGACGTACTCGGAGATCCGCACCGGAACGACGTCGGTCACGTCCCGGCCCTCCCGACAAGGTCGCCGAGGCGTTCGTCGACGCGTGCGACGTCGCCGAGCGACAGCGACAGCACTCGCTCGTCGCTGCGACGGACGCGGTGCTCCTCGAACTCGTCTGCGGCGTCCTCCGAGGACGCCGGGCTGTCCGTGGTCATGGCGCCTGCCGAGCGCTACGGCTCGTTCGTTCGCTCTGTTCGCCTCCCGTCCCCTCCGAAAAGGAGGGATGCGGGCGCTTCCGCCCGTGTTTTCGGGTCATGATGCCTTCCCGGCCGCCGACCCGGAGCTACCGAGACGGTCGACCGTTGACCGTCTCGACACACCGCGCTCCTATCAAATCGGGAAAATATAGGGGCTACACGGGTGCTTCCCGGGGGACTCCCGTGTGTGACTACCGTATTATAGGGGGGCGCCCGGGGGATAATCTATGTCCGGAATCTCCCGGCTATTCGCCGACACGCGGACGGTTCAGGAACACAACGGCTCGGTCACGGTCACGATCCCCTCGAAGATCGTCGACGAACTCGGCATCGAGGACGGCGACGAACTCCCCTGGGTCTGCGAAGAAGGATCAAACACCGCCGAAGTTCGGACACCTGGAGATCCATAGTCTATCTCGTTTCAGCACCGTACTTTTCGACGAACTACATCTGCCCCCCACCATAGACCGATCCTAATCCTCCAGTAATGGTGAAACTTATATGAAACTAGTAATCCTTGCTACTCATGAAAAGGGAGTTACAGAAGGACGATCTGGAGTCGCTGAATACCTCTGAGAGAGAACTTCTACTTAAAGAACAAGTCGAGAGCTATAGAAGGCTTAGAGAACAATCTCAACAGATAATACGGGTAGTATTGATTTCTTTAAGCGTTATTGTCGCACTCGCCACAGCCCAGGGAAGCCTCCCGAAACTTTCCGCTGATGTACTGATTTTTGGATCTCTTGGTGATTCCGGGAACGCTAGCAACGACATCTGGTACGCATCAAGAATGTTGAGATTCACAATCCCGTTCCTAATTTTATTGATTCTTGGTTTTATTTCTCATTCAGTCATCGACGCTGTAGCAGCACTAACAAGTGACGGCATGTTACCAATATCAAAACAAAAGGCCCAACCTGAAACAGGATTGTTCAATGATAGGCCAGGAATAGATGAATGGATAATCCAAAATGATAAGCGATTAACCGAGGTAGAACGGCGCGTCCAACAGAGTTATTTTAATATATACAGCGCCATTCTTTGTGTAGGACTTGCATATTTCGTATGGCTAGCTTCCGAATCACTCTCTGCGAAGTTCGTTAATTTGGCCATTATGACCCTCGATCTGTCAGGTCCAGCTATCGTATTATTTTATGTATATCCGCCCCTCAGATTAGGAATAGAGTTGTGGCCTGAACAAGATTATTCAATCATACTTCATCGTTGCTTAAGTACACTACTTGACCGACTGAAGCACAAAGGGCCAGGAAGAGTAATGTTAGCCATATGCTTTCTTTTCTATTTCAGATATCTCGACTTTTCTCACCTCTATTCCATTTATTGATCTTCCCACAATTCTCTCCGCCTCATTTTGATCGTAGTAGTACTCCTAATGGATGAATCGTATTCCCCGGATACTGGCTGGCTTGACAAACACCTCTAACCAGTCTGCTCCCCGCGGTTGCACGTCCGCACATCGGCTTCCCCGAAACTGAACACGAATCGCGAACTCGGCGAGAACCGCGTGTTCAGTTTTCGGCGGTCGCGACGGTCCAGCGCTCGGCGAGTCGGCGTGATCTGGCCGGCCGTGATGCATACTTTATATGCGAATCAGGTTTGCGTTACTCCAGAACCCCACCGAATCGGGGTCTGTGTTCAGAAATGCCCGACTCATTCCGCTGGCGTCTCTCCGGACGCCGTGACGTACTCCTCGACGACCTCGAAGCGTGTACCGACCAGAACACCAAGGCGAAAGCGCTCGACGACGCCTGCCGGGCCTACCTCCGGCTCGTCGGCGGGAACGCAGTCGAGCCCGGCCGCGGCGTAATCGGCGAGCTGCTTGCCGCCGCCGAAGACCGTGGCGGCCTCTCCGCCGAGGAGATTGCCGAGATCATCGCGACCGACGAACTCCCGCTCACCTACGAACCTGCGACGTGGTCCGTCGGTTCTCCGGAATAACACCCTGAGAGCCGGCTTTACTTTCACTTCCGCTCTGCCCATGGCTCGCGATTTTTACCCCGTATCCCCACCGCTGAGTTGATGTCGCAGTACTCGACTCCCACCGGAAACCGTCTGAAAGGAGAACTTGCCTGGACTATCGCCGAACACCGCTCACCGAGCGACGCGTTCGCCATGACGCGCCACCTCACCGACGCCGACGAAGGCCGCTACGAGCTGCTGGGTCTCATCGACGACTGCGAGGTCGCGCTCTACTGGGACTACTTCTGGAACCACGTCGTCGCCGCGACCTTCGACGCCGACGGCGTCGACGACCTCGCCCGCGACGCCCCTGAGGAGATTCGCTACGCCGGCCGCGGCGACTACTTCGACGAAGTCGACGTCAGTTCGTGGGACTGGGTTCATCCGCGTCATCAGTGGCGAGTCGAGCAGTAGTACCGGGGAAGCAGCCGGAAACATCTTGTCGACAGTATTCGCGACTCTTTGTTTTCGAGTGCTGCGGCTGTGGGGCGGGAGCGTCCGAAAGAAAAGGTCCGCGTGAAGCGGACTGAAGTTGAGTGACCGGTTTCGCCGGTCAGTCGTTGTTCACGTTAGTCGCGACGGATCGCGAGCAGCGCGGCGCCGAGCA
>NZ_JBNTKB010000002.1:0-378114 GCF_051195155.1 Halobaculum sp. P14 | reverse complement strand
ATGGACAGAATCGATTTCCTCGGCTTCGTCCTTCTACTCCGTGATATAAGCCGATTAGATCGCTATTCAACACGGCATTTTATTGCTGTCTCAAATGCAATAGCGGCCATTCTCCTCTATCGATGGGTTCGGGACGGGGCCGGCCCAAACATGCCCTCGGGGGAGGGAGCAGGTCTGCTGGCAGCCCTAATTTTCCTTTCCGCTCTCCCAATCGCGGATGGAATGCGCGTTAATGCCCGGTCCCCGATGCTTGTCGGAGTCCTCTTCGCAGTTAGAGCAAATAAACCAGAGTACCGGGGATCAGCTCTTGCTGCGGGTGCACTTTGTTCGCAATACGCAATTTTCGGCGCTCCTGTTCTTGCTTATCAGACCCTTCGGGAGAGAGGATGGGAAGGAGTCGTTAGATACACCATCGCCGGAATCCTCACGGTTGTCGTCGCTTTCCTTCCTTTGCTAGTTATCTGGGGTTGGCCATCACTAATCGGTGGGATAGAGAACGGACTTCTAAGCCAATATCGTCCACTAACAGAACAGCCGGTGCGGAACATCTTTGTGAACCCAAGAGGGTGGGCTGTTGGTGTATTCTTCCTCAGCCAATTCCTCCTATTTGAGGTCATTCTTACGGTCTCCGCGATAGCAATCCATATCCACCGGACATGGACTGGCTCCCGAGAGTGGTACAGCCTTCCAATCGTATTGACATTAATTTACACGCTTCCGCTATTCGTCAAAACAATGGGATACTATGTCCTCCATGTGCTCCCGTTCGCTGCAGTAGTTTCTGTTGGTGTTATTGCGTCTCTAATTCAAATCAGAGACGAGTAAATCACCAGAAGTATTCCAAACTTCCAAGATATCCCAAATATCTGTCCGAGAGTCAGTTTTCGGGGTGTTTAGTGTAGTCCGTTCGATCCCCAGTTCGGGTTGTGCTTGAAACACTCATGTTAGTCGTCCGCGTCGTCGGCGACGGGCGTCCCGGACACCGCCTCGACGCCGTCAGGGCCGGTCGTCCCCGGCCGCTCCGCGTCGCGTGCGGCGTCGGAGTCGAAGTCGGCGTCGGCCGGAGTGTCGGCGTCGCCGTCGGCCGGAGCATCGGTGCCGCGGCGGCCGGCCTCGTCGTCGACGTACGCCTCGGAGTCCGGGTGGACGTACGCGAGGTTGTCGTAGGGGACGAAGCCGACGTGTTCGCCGTCCTCGTTCAGCAGGAACGCGCCGTGTTCGCCTTCGGCGACGTCGTGGACGCGGACCGCGGCGGACGACTCCTCGATTCGGACGATGAGTTCCGACATACGGGGACGGTCGGCGCGGACCCGGAAAAGCAGGGGCGACGTTCCGACTCGGCGACACGTCAGTCGCGGCGCGGGCCGCCGTCAGGCGGGCGTTTCGTCGAGCGCTTCGAGCGTCATCGTCCCCATCGCGGCGGCGAGCAGGATGCCCCAGAGGAACGCGAGCATGCCGAGCGGCTGGACGCCGGTGACGGCCTGCAGGACGAGCGTCCCGGGGAGGAGCCACTGGCCGAGGACGTACCCCCAGACGACGACGGTTTCGCGCGTCCCGCTGGTGCCGTAGTGGTCGACGGCGAACCCGGTTGCGACCGCGAGGATGCCGAGCACGCCGAAGTGGGCGTGCGCCCCGACGATCTGCGCCCAGTTGTCGGGCGTCCCGACCATGTGGCTCGCGACGTTCCCGATTCCCCAGAGCATCTGCACGGTCAGTCCCAAGAATCCTGATACTTTGAGCGTACGTGACATGGACGATTCATGTGCCGAGACTGTAATAAATGTTTGTGTCTATTGATAGAACCCGGCCAGTCCGGATTACGTCCTGCGTTTTTATTGGCGAGGAGGCCAGTTTCTTTCCGTCAAAATTCTAGGCAATAGAGTCGGGTCGGCGCGAAAACTTCGGCTGGCGGTCCGGCTTCGCGGCGTCGACATCCGCGCGCGGCCGCCGCTCCGGCCGCCCCGATTCCGCGGTTCCGGTCAGTTGTACTCGCGCCACCGGTTCCCGCACTCGGTGCACTTGAAAAATCGGGTCGGCGGTTCGTCGGCGCTGCCGGTCTGCTTGATGGTGTACCAGGCGACGCCGTTGCCGCACTCGTCGCAGGTGACGTCCTCGGAGGTGGGTTTCCCCTCGAAGTTCGCGCCCTCCTCGGTCTCGATGACGTCGTCGGTGCTCTGGGCGTCCGTGGACACGAACTGCTCGGCGCGCTCGGCGTCGCGCTCCTGGGTGGCGCCGCAGCTCGTACACACCATCGTGCCGTCTTCGTTCACCATCATCGACCCGCAGTCGTCGCAGAACTGCATCGCTTCGACGTCGGTGGTCCAGCCCCGTAAATCAGCCGTTCCGGAAGTCCGGCGCACTGCCCTCCTCGCCGACCATCGGGCAGCCCCGCACCCGGAACTGGTCGCCGTCGAGCACCTCCACGATGTCGGTGCCGTCGTGGGTGCACCGCACCGCCGGCGGCTTCGAGAGGTGCGGGCAGCGCTGGCAGTACTCGCGTTTGTCGACGACGTGCTCCGGGCGGGTGTCGTCGCCGCCGACGCGCTCCGCCTCGCCGCCGACCGGCGCCGCCTCGTCGGGCTCGCTGGCGAGCAGCGACTCCCACACCTCCTCGCTGTCCAGTTCGGACACCTCCATCTGCTCGAACGGGTCCTCGCCGGAGTCGCGCCGGCGGCGCTCGCCGACCTCCGCCGCGAGCGACCCGAACGGCGCGTCCGCCCGGTCCTCGGCGTCGCCGCCGGCGTCGACGTCGCCGGAGCCGACTCCCTGCCACGCCTCCGACGACCCCGACGGCTCCGCGCCCGATTCGCCGTCCGGCTCCGCGAACGGATTCTCGACTCGCGGCGTCGACTCGGTCCGCTCCCGGGAGCCGTCGGCGTCGACGTGGCTGTCGTTGGTGCCCTCGGTGTCCGTGTCGCCGTCGGTGTCGCGGTCGACGTCGCCGCCGGTGTCGACGTCGTCGCCGGCGTCACCGCCGCTGCCGGCGTCGTCGTCGGTGTCGTGCGGCGGCGCGTCGTCGGTCATGTCAGGAGTGCTCCTCGAAGACGTCCTCCGGTTCGAGTTCCTCGGCGACGTCGCCTTCGAGCGCCGGGCGCTCCCCGACGGTGAGCGTCGCGGAGCCGAAGAAGCCGGAGGCCGGCTCGATTCCCTCGAAGGTGCCGCCGCAGTGCGGGCACTCCGGCGCCGTCAGGAGGCCGAGCCGGACCTTCGAGTTGCAGGCGGCGCAGGCGGCGGCTTCGACGCCGGCGCGGTTCGCCTCCCGCTTCAGTTCGTCCGCGGCGCGGCGGCGCGCCTCCCGCGCCTCCAGCTTCCCGAACCGGTTTTTCACGTCGGCGTACACCGACGCCAGCCGCAGCAGCTTCTCGTCGTGTTCCTCCGCGGTGTCCGTGAGGTACTCGAGGACGTCCTCGTAGTTCGCGAAGCCGTCCTCGAACTTGGTTTCGAGCGCGTCCAGGTCGTCGCGGAGGTCCTCCAGGTCGTCGGCGAGCACCGTCGCCGTCTCGGCGGCCTGCCGGAGCTCCGGGTGGTCGTGGTCCGCCTCCGCCTTCGCGTCCGTCTCCCGTTTCACCTGGACGATGCGGTCGCGGACGTCGTCGATTTTCTCGTCGAGCGTCGCCTCCACGCCGTCGACGCGGCGCTCGACGTGGTTCACGCGGTCCGCGAGCTCGTCGACGGCGGCGGCGTCGGCGCCGGACGGCTCCGGCAGCAGCTCCTCGTTCTCGTCGAGGAGGCGGTACGCGGCCGCTGCACGCACTAACACTTCGTTGGGGTCCCGTCCGGTCTCCGCGGCGCGCGACTCCACCCACTCGCGGAGCGCGTCCGGAAGCCCCTCCACCTGCTCACCGGCCATTCGACTGTTCTGAGAGCGGCGTAGGTAAAATAGCTCCGCAAGACGCCACGTTCGCGCCGGCGGCGCCGGCAGCCCCGGGCGAGCAGCACGCCGCCCCACGACTGAGCCGCCGTCCGAGCCGAGTCGGGCGGGCGCAGTCACCGGATTTTCCGGACGTCGCTGATGTCGAGGCCGCTGTCGTGAATCTCGGTTTCGAACCGGACGATGTTCTCCGATTCGAGCTGGGAGAGCACGCCGCGGAACTCCCGGACGACCATCGTCCGGGCGCGCTTGGAGCCGCCGGTCTCCCAGCTGAACTGCAGCGTCCCGCCGCCGCCGTCGACGAGCTGGCCGAGCTGCCGGTCCGTGATGGTGTCGGTGTTCACGAGCGCGAGCAGCATGCCGCCCCACGAGTGCGCCGCCTTCCCGAGCCCGCGGACCAGCGTCGCGACGTCCTCCCACTCGACGTCGCCGCCGCTCGCGCCGATGAGGTCCGTGATTGAGTCGATGACGACGAGGTTCCCGGCGGCGTGCTCGCTGAGGTACTCGCCGAGCGTCGTCAGCACGTCCTCGCGGTTCCCGGCCTTCCCGAGGTCCGACAGCGACGTCGTCTCGCCCATGTACCACTCGCGCGGAATCGACGAGAGCTGGAAGTACTCCGGCGCGAGGTCGACGAACTCGATTTCGGGCGCCGCGGCGTCGACGATTTCGTCGGCCATCGTGTAGCGGAGCTCCCGCTCCAGGTAGTCCTGCCCCGCCGTGAACGACAGGTAGTGGACCGCAGGCGGCACCTCGGCGTCCGGGTTCAGGTCGCCGTAGTAGAGGTCGAACAGGTCCTCGTCGGCCCGCGCGAGCGCGTTCATCGCCGCGCTCGTGTACACGAACTCGCGGCCGCCGGCCCCGGACTCCTCCGCGACCAGCACGACGTTCCCCGCGGGAGCGCCGCCGCTCAGCACCGAATCCAGCTGCGAGACACCGAACGGGACGCGCGTCATGCACCACCGTCGCGCCCCGGCGCGCTTAGTCGTTGTGCCGCACGCACGACGGCGGACGAGGCGGCCGGTCGACGGCGCGGGCGGAGGGTCGGCGGTGATGACGGACGGCCAGCGGTTCGCGACGGCGACGACTCCGTCGGCGTCCGTATTGTCCGCTGTCGAAACCGACACGGCCCGGGGCGGTGAAGCGTGCGCCACGCACAGATGACGTCGGACTCCGGGGCGGGTCGCGTCGAGGTGGCCGCCGGCGCGCGGCTGCACTTCGGCTTCGCGAACCTCTCGCTGGCGCACGAACGGCTGTACGGCGCGGCGGGCGTCGCGCTCGACGAGCCGCGGGTCCGCGTCGAAGCCGCGCCCGCCGCCGGCGTCGACTGCGAACACGGCGAGGCTCGCGGCTACGCGGCCGCCGCCTGCGACCTGCTCGGCGTCGACGGCGCCCGCGTCCGGGTCCGCGAGCCGCTGCCGCGACACATGGGGCTCGGCAGCGGGACGCAGCTCGCGCTCGCGACGCTGGCGGCGGTCGCGCGGGCGCACGGCCGCGACCCGGAGGTGAGGGCGCGGGCGCCCGACCTCGGCCGCGGCGGCCGCTCCGGCGTCGGCGTCGCCGCGTTCGAGCGTGGCGGCGTGCTGCTCGACGCCGGCCACCCGACCGAGCGGTTCACCGCGGAGCCGCCGGCGCAGGGCGACTGGACGGTGCCGCCGGTCGTCGCCCGCCACCCGGTGCCGGACGACTGGCGGTTCCTGCTCGTCGTCCCGGACGCCGACCCGGGGCGCTGCGGCGGCGACGAGGACGCCTCGATTCGCCGGGTCGTCGAGGCCGCGGACCCGGCCGTCGCCGACCGCGTCGCCGGCGTCCTCCAGCGGAAGCTGCTTCCCGCCGTCGTCGACGGCGCGGTCGAGCGGTTCGGGGACGCCGTCCGCGCCGTCGGCCGGCTGAACGGGACGTGGTTCGCGGACGCGCAGGGCGGCGTCTACCGGCCGCCGGTCGGCGACCTCGTCGCGGAGCTCGGCGACGCGCCGGCCGTGTTCGGCGCCGGTCAGTCCTCGTGGGGGCCGACGGTGTACGGCGTCACGGACGCCGCCCGCGCCGACGACGCCCGGGACGCCGGCCGCGACGCGCTCGACGCCGCCGGCGTCGACGGCGACGTCGCGGTCGTCCGCGGCCGCAACGACGGCGCCGCCGTCACCGGACTCGACGGCGAATAGTGGCCGGCTACGGCTACCGCAGAGGCTGGAGGCTGGAAGCTGGCCGCGACCGGCGGCAGCGGACGTCAGGCGATGAGGATAGCCACCGAAACACTGTTCCGCGGCGGCGGCAACGACGAACCGTCCCGACATGACGCCGCCGTTCCTCCAGTCGCCGTACAGCTACGTGTTCTGGGCGACGTACGCCGCCTGGGTGGTCCCCGAGTTCGTCGACGCCCTGCGTCGCGACGGCGGCGGCGCGGACCACGACGCGAACTCGAAGTACGTGCTGTACGCCACCTTCGGCGTCGCCGCCGGCGTCGCGTTCGTGCTCGGCTTCGTCGCGCCCGAGTGGGCGACGTTCGACGCAGCCGCGGTCCCGCTGTTCTGGGTCGGCATCGCGCTCCAGGTCGGCGGCGCCGCGCTCCGCTGGTACACCGTGGCGCTGCTCGGCGACGCCTTCTCCCGGACGGTCACGGTCTCGGCGTCGCAGGGCGTCGTCGACTCCGGGCCGTACGCCGTCGTCCGGCACCCGACGTACACCGCCGGCGTCCTGCTGTACGTGGGGCTGAGTCTCGCGCTCGGCACGTGGCCGGGCGTCGCCGTCACGGTCCCGGCGGTCCTCGCCGGCTACGGCCACCGAATCCGGGTCGAAGAGCGCGCGCTCCGCCGGCACCTCGACGGCTACGACGACTACTGCGACCGCACGCCGTACCGCCTCATCCCCGGCGTCTACTGAGCCGACCGGCCGGTGCAGCGGCGCGGCAGCGCGGCGTCCCCGTCTCGGCGCGGCGGCGCGGCGGAGAGCCTCTCGGCGACGCGGCGCGTTCAGCCACCTGAAACGTTTTTACGGGTACGCCGCCCATCGCCGACAAATGGTGTACGATGCAGTCATCTTCGACAACGACGGCGTGCTCGTCGGCCGGACGAGCTACGACGTGCTCCACGAGGCGGCGTGGGACACGTTCGAGTCGCTGTCGGTCGAAGACCCCGACCCCGAACACGTCGAGTCGATGGTGGTCGGCGTGACCCCCGAGCAGGTCGAGCAGGTGTGTGCGACGTACGACTTGACGCCGCGGGAGTTCTGGGCGGCGCGCGACCGGACCGCCTTCGAGGCGCAGCGCCGCGAGATTCACGCCGGCCGGAAGCGGCTGTACGACGACATCGACACGCTCCGGGAGCTGTCGGCGCCGCTCGGCGTCGTCTCGTCGAACCAGCAGGAGACCGTCGACTACGTCCTCGACCACTACGGCGTCGACGACCTGTTCGGGACGGCGTACGGCCGCGAGCCGACCGTCGAGAGCCTCCGCCGGAAGAAGCCGAACAGCCACTACATCGACCGGGCGCTCGCTGACCTCGACGCGGAGACGGCGCTGTTCGTCGGCGACAACGAAAGCGACGTGGAGGCGGCGCACAACGCCGGCGTCGACTCGGCGTTCATCCGCCGGCCGCACCGCCGGAACTACGACCTGTCCGTGTCGCCGACGTACGACATCGACGACCTCACCGACCTCCCCGCCATCTGCCACTGACGGCCGCGGCGAGCGCGGGCGCCCGCGGCGGCCGCCGCCGGGGCTGCATTTACCCGTTCTCGCGCCCCACGACAGAGTGTGAGCGACGCCGACACACCGACCGACCCTGACGACGCGGCCAGCGACGACGCCGCCGAAGCGGCGCCCCGCGGCGACGCGGCGCTCCCGGACAGCGACGAGGAGTGGCGCGACCGCCTCACCGACGAGGAGTACGAGGTGCTGCGCGAACGCGGCACGGAGGCGCGGTTCTCCGGGGAGCACGTCGACCGCGACGACGACGGCGTCTACCGCTGTGCGGGCTGTGGCGCCGCCGTCTTCGACTCGGAGACGAAGTTCGACGCCGGCTGCGGCTGGCCGAGCTTCTACGCCGCCGACGAGGACGCCGTGACGCTCCGCGAGGACGACCGCCACGGCATGCAGCGCGTCGAGGTGCTGTGTGCGAACTGCGACGGCCACCTCGGCCACGTCTTCTCCGACGGCCCCGAGCCGACCGGCGAACGGTTCTGCATCAACTCGGTCGCGCTCGACTTCGACCCGGCGGACGAGTGACGACGCGGCGACGAACGGCGACGCACAACGGGTGACGACGCGGCGACGAACGGCGACGCGCAACGGGTGACGGCACCGTGACCGGGCGCGTCCGCACGGCACCCGCGGACTGCGCCCGGCGTCCGTCGGTCGCCGTCGCTGCTCGCCGTGGTCCGCCGCGTCCCCTCGGTTCTCGCGGCCTTACGGGGAGCGCGGCCGACCGTGGCGCCATGGGCGAGCAGACCGAGTCGGCGGCGACGCCGACCCCGTTTTCGACGCGGATCCGCGACGGCGCGGCGGCGCGGCTCCACCGGGTCGCTGCGACGCTCGAAGGGCTCCTCCCGGAGACGCCCGACCCGGACGTCGTCCGGCGGATAGACGAGGTGTTCAGCCGGAAGATGCTCGGCTCCGTCGTCGTCGGCTCCACGGTGTCGCAGATGCTCTCGAAGAGCGTGCTGCTCACCGTCGGCACCGACTACGGCGCCCAGCTCGTCGCGTGGGCGGCGCTGTTCGTCGCGGCGCTCGCGCTGTTCGTCTACTGGGAGCACGTCGAAGAGAGCACGTCGAAGACGGCGCAGCGAACCGCCGAGAAGGCCTCGGAGGCCGCGAAGAAGGCCGCCGAGACCGTCGCCGACGACGCGGAGGCCGCGAAGGAAGCCGCCGCGGCCGCGACCGACGAGACGTCCGGCGACGGCGGCGGCGACGAGCCGGACGACGCCGACGAGTCCGACGAGCCGGACTGAAAGCCGCGGCGCCGTCAGTGCGTCAGGACGAGCAGCCGGTCGTCGGTCCGGACGAGACAGAGCGGCCCGGACGGCGGGTCGCCGAACGACACCCGGTCGTCGTCGGTGACGAACAGCCGGTCGAACGCGCGGTCGCACGCCGGGCAGCCGAGCCCTTCGGGGTTCGCGAGCGTCATCGACCCGGCGTCCTGCCGGAGGAGCTTCAGGTTCGCGCGGTGGTCGTGGACGTCGAAGCCGTCGGAGACGTCGAGGCGGGTCACGGCGCCGGGTTCGTGACGGCGGGAAAAAGCGCTGCCGCTCCGCGCCTCACTCCTGAGAATCCGCGGTCTCGTACTCGTATCTGAGCTGTTCGGCGACGGTGCGGTCGTTGTCGGCGGCGCGCTCGCGGACCGCCTCGGCGGTCGCCGCCGGGTCGTGGCCGGTCTCCGCCATCTCGCGCTGCAGGCTGCGGCTGACGTGCGCCCGCGGGTGGTCTGCGGTTCCGGGCGGCGGCGACTCCACCGTCAGCTCCTCGACGACCGACTCCAGCGTCTCCTCGCCGGACTCGATGCGGTCGCGTAGCTCCGCGAAGAAGCCGTCGTCGCTCTCCTCGTCGCTTCCGCTCATACGTCTGTGACCGGCCGCCACGCCGAAACCGCTTGTGGCGGCGCGGGTCCCGGGACGGGGGCGGTGCGGCGGGGCCGTCGAACGATGCGGGGAGAAGAAACCGGGGTCGCCGCCTCAGACGGGGCGGGCGAACGCGAGGTTGCCGGAGATGTTGTGGACGTAGGCGTTCACGACGTCGCCTTCGCGGGCGCCGGAGACGAAGATGGTGAACTTGCCTTTCTCGGCGACGCCGTCGCCTTTCCGGCCGGTGCCGGTGATTTTGAGTTCGTACGTCTCGCCCTCCTCGATGTCGGGGGTCGCGGCCGAGCGGGACGCCGAGCCGGAACGCTTCTCGACGGGGCGGAACGCGCCGCAGGCCTGACAGCGGAGCATGTTGACGCCGTCTTCGGTCTTGAGGACGGTGTCGGGGAGGCCGCACTCGGAGCAGGTGACGTACTCGGTGACGTACTCGTCGATGGCGGCCTCGAAGTCGGCGACCGTGAACGAGCCGTTGTAGCGGGCGACGCCGTTTTCGAACTGGCCGTTCGTCCCGAACTCGCGCTGGATGGCGCTGTGGAGGTGGTCGGGGTCGCGGGAGAGCGCGTCCGCGATGGCGTCGAGGTTGGTGAGTCGCGTGAACGCGCCGTCGGTCTGGCCTTCGGGGTCGGGGACCTGGAGGCGGTCGCCGGCTTCCGCGGGGGTCTCCGGCAGGTCGTCGTACGCCCTGTCGAGGGCGTCGTCGTAGCTGAGATTCATTACGTGTTCGAGGCGACTCCGACGTATAGGCGTTCCGAGACAGGGAGTGACGTGACCGCGGCCGCGACGCGCCGCAGTCGTGCGGTTTTCGCCGCGGTTCCGGGCGGCGCCGGTTTCGGCCGCGTCGGGCGCGGGCGCGACCCGTGCGAACGCCCGCCACGGCGCCGTCGGGTAGAAACCCTTTCGTTCGTCAGCGGCCCAGCGAGGCCAATGAGCTACAAGGTCGGCCTCGTCGGGAAGCCCTCGGTGGGGAAGTCCAGTTTCTTCAACGCGGCGACGATGAACGACGTCCCGGAGGGCGCCTACCCGTTCACGACCATCGACCCGAGCATCGGCGAGGCGTACGTCGGCATCGACTGCGCCGCCCCGGAGTTCGACGAGACGTGCGAACCGAACCACGGCTTCTGCGAGGACGGCACCCGGTTCGTCCCGGTGAAACTGGTGGACGTCGCCGGGCTCATCCCCGGCGCCCACGAGGGGAACGGCCTCGGCAACCAGTTCCTCTCCGACCTGAACGAGGCCGACGTCCTCGTGCACGTCGTCGACTTCTCCGGCGAGACCGACATCGAAGGCGAGCCGACCGAGGGCCACGACCCCCGCGACGACATCGACTTCCTCGAAGCCGAACTGGACCAGTGGTACCTCGGCATCCTCGAGAAGGGCATCGAGAAGTTCCAGTCGATGTACCAGGGGCCGAACCCGGGCGACGAAATCACGCTCGAATCCGTGCTCGCCGAGCAGCTCAGCGCGTTCAAGACCAACAAGGACGAAATCAAGCAGGTCGTGCTGTCGCTCGGACTCGAACTCGACCCGGAGCCGTGGGACGACGACGACCGGTTCGCGCTCGCACAGGAGATTCGGAAGCGGACCAAGCCGATGGTGGTCGCGGCGAACAAGATGGACACGGCGGCCGCACAGGAGAACTACGACGAGATCACGTCGGACCCGGAGTACGACCACCTCACGGTCGTGCCGACGAGCGCGCACGCCGAGAAGGCGCTGAAGAAGGCCGCCGAGGGCGGCGTCGTCGACTACACGCAGGGCGACGACGGCTTCGACATCGTCGGCGACGTCTCCGCCGAGCAGGAGCGCGGGCTCGAACAGATACGGGAGTTCGTGGAGGCGTTCGACGGCACCGGCGTCCAGCGGGTCATCGAGGCGGCGCTGTTCGACGAACTCGACGCGAAGGCCGTCTTCCCCGGCAGCGCCAACGGCGACTGGAGCAAGGGGCCGTTCCGCGACTGCTTCGTGCTGCCCGGCTACGCCACCGCCGAGGACTTCGCGTACCACCTGCACTCGGACATCGGCGACGGCTTCCTCCACGGCATCGACTGCCGGACGAACCGGCAGGTCGGCGCCGACGCCGAACTGGAACACCGCGACGTCGTCGAAATCGTCACGACGGGCTGAGCCGGCCGCCGGCCGCCGCCGCTATGCTTCGAGCAGCCGTTCGAGTTCCGCGACGGTGAGCGTCTCGCCGCGCTCGTACCGCTCCGGCTCCGCACAGTCCGCCCGTCGCCGGCCGGACTCGCCGCGACGCTCGCCGCGACGCTCGCGACGGCGCTCCCCGCCCGGTCGCGGTTCGCGCTCGACCGGTTCGTACTCGACCGGCTCGTACTCGACCGGCTCGTACTCGACGCGGCGTTCCGCTCGCGGTTCGACGGGCTCGCAGTCGACCCGGGTTCGCGCCGCGGGAATCCGGGTGACGGGGAGGCGGCGGAGTCGTTCGCGGCGACGCTCCGCCGTGATTTCGTCGAGCTGTTCGACCAGCGCGGTGTCACAGCGGTCGCGTCGCTCGATGAGTTCGACGAGTTCGGCGCGGCTGAGCCGGTCGACGAGCGCCTCGACGAGCAGCGTGCACACCTGTCCGCGTTCCGCCGGCTGCTCGTCCGGGGTCGGCTCGGGCTGCTCGGGCGGGTGGTGCGGCGGCCGGTTCACGACGGTGCCGGCGTTCCCGACGACGACGTCCGGGTAGCCGAGCGCCAGCGCGAGCAGGTCGCTCCCGGTCGGGGTCGGCACCGACGTCCACTCGCCGCCGCTGACGGGGCGCTCGTAGATGGCGCCGTCCGCGAGCACGACGATTCGGCCGCCGTGGACGTCGACGGACCGGAGCGCATTCTGGCCGACGCGGACCGGCGTCCACTCGCCGGAGTCGTCGTAGCGGTACAGGCGGCCGTCGCCGGCGGCGACGTAGACGCCCTCCGGGCCGGCGTAGATGTCGTTGAACGCAAGCTGCACTTCGAGGCTGCCGATGGCGCTCCAGCCGGAGCCGGCGTTCTCGTAGGCGCGACCGGAGGTGTCGACGGCGTAGGCGACCCCGCTCGGTGCGGCCTGGACGGCGCGAATCGTCGCTCCGTCGCCGGGTTTCGGGGTCGCGCCGAACGTCACGTCCGTCCCGGTGACCGAGAACTCGACGACGGCGCCGGAGCCGTTCGCGACGTAGGCGCGCTCCTCGCCGACCGGGCCGGTGACGGTGACGTCGTGCCACTCCGGGCTGGCGTCGCCGTCGTAGGTGTAGTTGTACTTTCGTCGTTCGTCGAGGTCGTACGCGCCGATGGCGCCGGAGGCGCCGACGAACCAGACACGCCGCCCGTCGTCGGTGACGGCGGCGGCCTTCAGGGTGCTGTTGTTGTCGGCGGGGCCGGTGTCGACGACGGCCTCCCAGCCGCCGCCGCGCTTCCCGGCGACGACGCCGCTAGTCCCGACCGCGTACGGGCCGTTGGCGGCGTGAACGACGTCGGTCAGGTCCGCGCTGAACGGGGTGTACACCGGCTTCCACTCGGCGTCCGTCTCGGGGGGCGTCGGCATGGACGGACCGACGGCCGGCACCCGGATAACCGGGGGTGACGTTCCGGATTTCCGGACCGTCCGCGCCGCGCGGAGTCGAGCGCGGCCGACGCATCACTTTTTATCGGTCCGGCCGTTGCCACGGCCGTGCCCTCCAATTCACCGACCGACGACGACGCAGACCCGGACGGCGCCGAAGCCGAGCCGTCGGAGGCCGAAACCGGGCTGTCGGAGGCGGAGGTCGAACGGGTCGCCCGCCGCGTCGCCCGCGAGGAACTGGACGGTCGCGGCCACCCGGTGCTGACGATTCTGGCCGGAATCGCGGTCGGCGTGCTCGTGCTGGTGCCGCTGGCCGGGGTCGTGGTGTCGACGCTGTGGTCCGCAGGCGTCCCGACGTGGGCGCTGGCAATCGCCGCGCTTCTCGCCGCGTCCGCGCTGGTGGCGTACGCGTGGCGGCTCCCGCCGTTCGAGTGACGGCGTCCGCGAGCAGCGCGAGCCGGACAAACCGCGCGAGCCGCACGCCGACCGACCGCGGTTCGGTAGCCGCCGGTGCGTACGCTTAAGCCCGCAGCGACCCGATTCTCCGGTATGCAGGCCGACGTCCTCGGCGACACCTACGACATCGACGAGTCCGTGCTCGGCGTCTCGTCCGCGGCGCTCCGTCGCCAACTCCGCGAGTACGAGACCGGTGACCGGCGGACGTTCGACGTCGACGTCGCGTTCCCGGACGGGCTCCTCGGCGACGTGATGCGCGCCATGGCGGCCATCCCGTACGGCGAAACCCGGACGTACGGCGAACTCGCGTCGGAGGTCGGGAGCGCCGCGCAGGCCGTCGGGCAGGCGTGCGGCGCGAACCCGGTGCCGGTGGTCGTGCCGTGTCACCGCGTCGTCGGCGCGTCGTCGCTCGGCGGCTTCTCGGCGCACGGCGGCGTCGACGCGAAGCGCGCGCTGCTCGCGTTCGAGCGCGGCGAGTCGCTCGACGCGTTCTGACGGCGGCCGGGAGAAGCGAAGCGGGCGGAACAGGGCGAGCGAGCGGCGCAGGAGCAGCGGCGGCAGTCTGCGGTCAGAAGTCGTCGAGTCCGGACTGTTCTGCGGCGGCGAGCACGTCGTCGCAGGTGCTCCACGACCGGCGGGCGCAGTCGGGGAGGTCGCCGTGGGCGGCGACGTAGCCGCTGAGGAACTCGCGGGTCGTCGGGTCGGACGGGTAGCCGCTGCCGACGTCGCCGTCGGCGGCGTACTCGTCGGCGATGGCGGCGACGCGGCGGTCGCGCTCCACCTTCGCGACGACGGACGCGGCGGCGACCACCGGGTACGACTCGTCGGCGCCGTGTTCGCCCGCGACGGCGACGTCGACGCCGCGGTCGGCGACGCCCTCGCGGACGCGGCGCGCGAACCGCGACTCGCTGGTGTCGCCGGCGTCGACGACCGCCTCGTCGCCGTCGGCGGCGACCGCGGCGAGCGCCTCGGCCTGCCCGTCGACGGTCAGCGTGTTCATGTCGGTGTCGGGCGCGTCGATGCGGTCGACCGGAATCACCGCGACGGCGACGTCGACGGCCGGGTCGTCGCGGAGCGCCGCGTCCAGCGCCTCGCGGCGCGCTGCGGAGAGCCGTTTCGAGTCGTCGACGCCGTCCGGGAGCGCGTCGCTCGGGGCGCGGACCGCAGCGGCGACCATCGGCCCGAGCACGGGCCCCTTTCCGGCTTCGTCGGCGCCGAGCACGACCGGCAGGTGGGCGAGCGCGGACTAAGCCGTTGTCATCTCCCGAACGCCGGGACGGGCGGTGGCGGGCTGCTACGAGTCCGGTTCCCAGCCGCCGCGGCCGCGTTCGATGCGGTGGGCCTCCCGGACGAGCGCCGTCTGGTTCCGCGCGAGGTCGGTGACGGTGACGACGCCGACGAGGTCGATGCCGTCGACGACGACCAGTTTCTTGACGTCCTCGGCGCGCATCCGGTTGGCGGCGCGTCGCGTCGTCGCCGACGGCGGAATCGTCACGGGGTCCCGCGTCATCGCCTTCGTGACTGGGATGTCGGCGAACCGGCGCTCCGCGAGGTAGCCGGCCTTCAGCGCGTCGGTCTCCGTCAGAATCCCGGCCGGGTCGTCGCCGCTGGTGACCACGACGCTCCCGATTCCCTCGCGGAGCATCCGTCCGACCGCCGTCTGCACCGACGCGTCGACGTCGACCGTCACCGGGTCGTCGCTCATCACCTCACGGACCTGCATGTCGCGGCGTTCCGTGCCAACACACTTCACGGTTCGGCCGCGCGTATCGCCGATGAGAAGGCCGCTGCGCGCAGGCGCGCTGTCCCCTGCCGGCTACCAGGCGTACGCGTCCCGCGGGTCGACGGCGTCGGCCTCGCGGTCGAAGACGTGTTCGCCGTCGACGACGACGTGCTGAGTGCGGGTGTCGAACCGGTAGAACGGGCCGTCCCAGACGGCGATGTCGGCGTCGCTCCCGGTGGCGAGCGTGCCGACGCGGTGGTCGATACCGAGAATCTCTGCGGGGTTCGTCGTCACGACGTCCAGCGCGGCGTCCTCGGGCAGCCCTTCGCGGACCGCGAGGCCGACGCAGACGTCGAGGTGCTGCTGGGGGACGACCGGCGCGTCCGTCTGGATGGCGACCTCGACGCCGGCGTCGTGGAGGATGCCGGGCGTCTCGAACGTGATGTTCCGGAGTTCGTACTTCGACGCGCTCGAAATCGACGGGCCGACGATGGCCGGCACGTCGCGGTCGACGAACTCGTCTGCGACGACGTGGCCCTCCGTCGCGTGCTCGATGGAGAGGTCGTCGATGCCGAACTCGGCGGCGACCCGGAACACCGTCATGATGTCGTCGGCGCGGTGGGCGTGCACGCGCAGCGGCAGGTCGCCCTCAAGCACCCGCGCGAGGTTCTCGTTGCCGAGGTCGCGCTCGAACGGCTCGCCCTCGTCCTCGGCGCTCCGCTTCCGGTCGAGGTAGTCTTCGGCGGCCATGAACGACTGCCGGAGCGTCGCGGCGACGCCGGGCCGCGTGGACGGCTGGCGCCCCTCGCGTTCGCCGTGGAACCGCTTCGGGTTCTCGCCCATCGCCGCCTTCATGCCGTCCTCGCGGATGAGCATCTCGTCGGCGACGCTGCCGTACGTCTTCATCGAGCAGATGACGCCGCCGATGACGTTCCCGCTCCCCATCCGCGAGGAGACCGCGGTGACGCCGTTCTGGAAGGCGTGTTTCAGTTCCTCGTCGCGCGGGTGGAAGCCGTCGAGCGCGTTCACGTGCGGCGTCGTCGCGCTCGTCCCCTCGTTGAAGTCGCCGTCCTCCGGTTCGCCCCACTCGGCCATGCCGGCGTGGCTGTGCGCGTCGATGAGTCCCGGCGTGACGTGCAGCCCGGACGCGTCGATGACCTCGGCGTCCGCGGGCGCGTCGACGTCGCCGACCGCGACGATTTCGCCGCCCTCGACGTGGACGTCGCCCTCGATGGTGCCGCGGTCCGTCTGCGTGTGAACCGTCCCGTTTTCGATGACCAGCGTGGTTCCCATGGGGAGGGTGAGGCGGAAGCCGAGCCAAAGCGTTTCGGTTCGAAACAGGGTCGTCGCGGCGGCGCGGTCGCGGGTGCTGTCGCGGTCACGGTCGACGTGGGTGTCGGCGGCGCGGTCGCGGTCGACGCGGCAGGGAGCGAACGGCGGCGAAAACGGGCCGTCGCGATGGCGCGGCGCCGGCGTTACAGGGCGCCGACGTCGATGGCGCGCATCTGCTCTTTGTACCGGTTCCGCACGGTGACGACCGTCACGTCGGCGGCGTCGGCGATTTCTGACTGGGTCCGCTTCTCGTTGCTCAGCATCGACGCGAGGTAGATGGCGGCGGCGGCGAAGCCGGTCGGCGACTTCCCGGCGTGCAGCCCCTGCTCGGTCGTCTCCTCGACGATGCGGGTGGCGCGCCGCTCGACGTCGTCCGAGAGGTCGAGCTCCGAGCAGAACCGCGGGACGTGCTCCTTCGGGTCGACCGGCTTCAGCTCCAGGTCGAGTTCGCCGGAGATGTAGCGGTACGCCCGCGCGATTTCTCGGCGGCCGACCCGCGCGACGCCGACGAAGTCGTCGAGGCTGCGCGGGATGCCCTCCTGCCGGCAGGAGGCGTACAGCGACGCCGTCGCCATCGCCTCGATGCTGCGCCCGCGGATGAGGTCCTCGTCGAGCGCGCGCCGGTAGATGACCGAGGCGACCTCCCGGACCGACTTCGGGACGCCCTGCGCCGACGACATCCGCTCGATCTCGCTGAGCGCGAGCTGGAGGTTGCGCTCGCCGGAGTCCTGCGTCCGGATGCGCTCTTGCCACGTCCGCAGCCGCTCCATCTGGCTGCGCTTCTCCGAGGAGAGCTGGCGGCCGCTGGAGTCTTTGTTCCGCCAGTCGATGCTCGTCGTCAGCCCCTTGTCGTGCATCGTCTGGGTCATCGGGGAGCCGACGCGGCTCTTCTCGTCGCGCTCGGCGGCGTCGAACGCGCGCCACTCCGGGCCGTGGTCGACGTTGTCCTCGTCGACCACCAGCCCGGTGTCCTCGTGGATGAGTTCGCCGTCCTCGGTGCGGACCAGCTGGTCGTCGTCGACCTCGTCGGGGTCCACCGGTTCTGCGTCCTGTTCGTCTGCGTGCTCGCGCCCGTAGCGAGTCGTCGTCATCGTCCTCCGCGCGGACGAGACGGACGGGGCCGCGTAGCCCGGGGTTCCACAGTCGTGTCCCAGCACCCACTGGGTTCGGCGCGGGGCCCACAGCCCCCGCGCCGCGTGATGATGCATTCCGGCATTCCACGTCGTTCGTGACGGCTACACAGAAAGAGGGTTGGGCCTACAATGTTTGGGTCTCCCCTGCGACCCCGGCCGAGTCACCGGGTTCGCGGCGTCGAACCGGACGGCGCCGCCGGGGCGCGCCCGCTGTACCGGCCACGGCGAGCAGTGTCACGGCCCCACACGCCAACCGAACGGTTAAGTGTTACCCGGGAAACAGCCCAGGTGACGCGAGTCGACCGATACCCCATGACCACCACCACCGCACTCGGCGCACGCCTCACCGGGGCGAGCGCCGCGTATGGCGGGTGGCGGCCGTGCACCCCGAACGCCGACGCGGGGATGCAGGGGAAGCGGTTCGACGTACCGTCCGTCTCCATCGCCGCGTAAGCGACGACGTGTTCGGGGTGACCCGAACGGAGGCGGACGACGTTTTCCGTGCCCGTTCAGTTCACCCCGGAGCGTCTCGCATGCGCGGCTCCCGTGGCTCCGCCACGACTCCCCGGGAGCCGGCCCGCAGGCGCGTTCGAGTCGCGCCGGGAGCCTATGTCGGTCCAACTCAGCCGACTGGCCGACGCCAGCATGACAGTCGCAGTGTCCCGCGCAGCCCCCGGCGACCTCGCCGAGGGCGTCGAAACGAAACTCGGTCGCCTCGACGGCGTCGACGCCGTCGAGTCGGTCGACCTCCGCGGCATCGAACCCGGTCTGAACGACCTGACGGTGCAGGCGGACGCGACGCTCGCGCTCGCCGGCGACGCCGACGGCGACGCCGACGCGCTCGCCGAGGCGTTCGAGTCGACGTTCGGCGTCAACGACGTCCGCGTCGACGGCGTCAGGCAGCGCCCGCCCGACCCGGGCGACGGCGCCGCCGCCGACGCCGCGTAGCCGCAGCGCCGCAGCCACGCCGCCGGCGACGGTTCGGCGAACCGGAACGTCGCCTCGGCTTTTCCGCCGGTGCGGCGTACGGCGAGCCGTGACCCGAACGATTCGCGCACTGGCGCTGTTCCTGCTCGGCACGCTCCTGCTCGCCGCGCTCGCCGGCGTCGCCGCGGTCCGTCGACGGCTCGGCCGCGGCGGCGACGAATCCACGTCGTACGCGGCGGCGGTGCGTCGGCGACACCGACGACGCCGGCTGCGCGCGAGGAGCCGCGACGGGGCGGCGTCCGGCGCCGACGCGAACGAAAGAGTGTAACGGCGGCCGCGACGATGAACGCGGTATGGACGACATCGACGTGCTCGCCGCGGCCCGGCGGCTGCTCCGCACCGGGCCGCTCTGTGACAACTGCCTCGGCCGCCCGTTCGCCGAGCGCTCGTTCGGCCTCGGGAACGCCGAGCGCGGCCGCGGCCTCCGGGTCGCCGTCGCGCTCGCCGACGACGAGGACTTCTCGGCGGGCGCCCCCGAGGACTGCTGGGTGTGCGAGGGGCGCTGCGCCGAGTTCGACCGGTGGGCCGAACGCGCCGCCGACGCCGCCGACGGCTACGAGACCCGGACGTACCAGGTCGGGACGCGCGTCCCGGCGCTCGCCGAGGAGAACGACGTGCTGCTCCGCGAGGACGCCGGGCTCGACCCGGACGCCGGCGAGCCGCTCCGCAAGGAGTTCAACCGCGAGGTCGGCAAGCGCGTCGGCCGGCTGCTCGACGCTGAGGTCGACTTCGACCGGCCCGAGGTCCAGTTCCTGCTCGACCTCGACGACGACCGCGTCGACGCCACCGTCAACTCCGCGTTCGTCTACGGCCGCTACCGGAAGCTGGAGCGCGACATCCCGCAGACCGAGTGGCCGTGCTCGGACTGCCACGGCACCGGCCGCGCCGGCAGCGAGACCTGCGACACCTGCGACGGCACCGGCTACCTGTACCCCGAGAGCGTCCAGCAGCTCACGGCGCCGGTCGTCGAGGACGTCATGGAGGGCGTCGACTCGGTGTTCCACGGCGCGGGCCGCGAGGACGTCGACGCGCTGATGCTCGGCACCGGCCGGCCGTTCGTCATCGAGGTGGAGGAGCCGCGGCGCCGCAGCGTCGACGCCGAGCGGCTCGAAGCCGACATCAACGCCTTCGCCGACGGGAAGGTCGAAGTCGAGGGGCTGCGCCGCTGCACCCACGACATGGTGGAGCGCGTGAAGCGGCTCGACGCCAGCAAGCGCTACCGCGCGCAGGTCGAGTTCGACGGCGACGTCGACGCGGACGCGCTCGCCGACGCCGCGGAGACGCTGGAGGGCGCGACGGTCGAGCAGTTCACGCCGAACCGCGTCGACCACCGCCGCGCCGCGAAGACGCGGACCCGCGACGTGTACGACGTCGACGCCGAACTCGACGACGACCGGCACGCCACAGTCGAAATCCACGGCGAGGGCGGCCTCTACATCAAGGAGCTGATTTCGGGCGACGAGGGCCGGACGGAGCCGAGCCTCGCGTGCCTGCTCGGCGTCGGCGCCGTCGTCACCGCCCTCGACGTCCTCGCCGTCGAAGGAGAGGACGAGCCGTTCGAGGACGAGGACTTCTTCCTGGACTGACCGCGGACGGAGCGGCGCCCGCAGGAGTCGGCGCGGGCCGGAGCGGTGCCGGCCGAAGTCGGTACCGGCCGAAGCGGTGTCGGCAGACGCCCGCGTTCCGGTCGGGGCGCCGCGTCACTCGACGAGAATCGTCGTCGTCGCGGCCGGCTTCTCGGCGGCGGTCGCGACGTAGACGCGGAGGTCGTGTTCGCCGGGGGCGAGCGGCTCCCAGCGTTCGGTGCCGTCGCCGTCGACGTGTTTGACGAGGCCGTCCCACGTCCACGTCACCGTCTTCGGCTCGCGGGCGCGGAACGAGAAGGCGCCGGTGCCGCCGGGGTCGCGGCGCGGTTCGTCGCTCGCCTCCAGGAGGCCGTCGACGGTCCAGCCCCAGCGGCGGCGGGACGCGGTTTCGACCTCGACCGGGACCGGGTAGCGGTTCCGGATGGTGGCGCGGATTTCGACCGGGTCGCCGGGGGCGTAGCTGTCGCGGTCGGTGTCGACGGAGACGGCGAGCGCGCCGCGGACGAGTCGGCGCGGGAGGAGCCGCGAGACGGCGGCGCCGAGGTAGTCGCGGGTGTCGTCGAAGCCGAACCGGTCGGCCTCGTCGGGGGCGTGACGCGGCTGTGGCACGGCGACGGGTAGGCGACGCGCCGCCATTCATCTGTCGCTTGCGCCGGGAGCGGCACGAGGGACGGTCCGAGGCGCTCCCTGCGGTAGAACTAAGTGTGAGTGTAAAGTATACTTTCCTGTAAAGTGCTCTTTACGGAACGGGGGCTTTACGTCCATACCATGAACTCGACTGAACACTCCGCGACGAATCGGCCCTCCAGGCGCCGGCGGTACCGCCGGCTGATGTACGGCAGCGTCGGCGTCGGCACGCTCGGCTTCGTCGCCGGGTCGTCCGCCGGCTACCCGGTGGTCGGCGTCGGCGTCTACTGGCTCGGCTTCATCGCGTTCCTCGCACTCTGTTTCCTGTCGCCCGTCACCGTCTTCGACGAGCGCGACACGCAACTGGAGCGGCGCGCCAGCACCGCGACGCTCACCGCCTCCGCGCTCGTCATGATATTCGCCGGGCCCGGGCTGGTCGTCGCCGACGAAATCGGGCTGTACGCGCTTTCGCCGGTGTTCGAGGGCGCGCTGTACACGGTGTCGCTGCAGGGGCTGCTGTTCGGCGCCGTCTACCTCTGGCTCCGCCACCGGCCATGAACAACGACCTCCGCGAGCGGCGCGACGAGGCCGGCCTGAGCCAGGCGGACCTCGCCGCCGCCGTCGACGTCACGAGACAGACTATCAACGCCATCGAGCGGGAGCGGTACGACCCGTCGCTCGAACTGGCGTTCAAGCTGGCGGCGTACTTCGACTGCCCCGTCGAAGCGCTGTTCGACCCCGACCTCGGCGACGTCGAACGCGGCGGCGTCCCCGACGAACAGACCGAAAACTAGGTCCTCGGCGGCGCCGCCGGCTCAGTAGCCCTGCGCGTTGCCGTCCTTCCGCGGCTCGGTCGCCCCGGACAGCGTGCCGTCCTCGTTTCTGACGATCTGCGCGCCGCCGAACAGCGCCGCCGGCAGCGTCTCCACGTCGTGGCCTTTCCGGACGAGTTTCGCCGCGGCGTGCGAGTCGAAGTGCGGTTCGAGCGCGAGCGCGCCGTCTTCGCGGTAGCGCCACCGCGGCCGGTCGAGCGCCGCCTGCAGCGGCAGGTCGTAGTCGACGACGTTCGAAATCACCTGCAGGTGCCCCTGCGGCTGCATGTAGCCGCCCATGACGCCGAACGCCGCCCAGTCGTCCCGCTCGTCGTCGTCGGGCGCGAAGTCCGCGAGCGCCGGGATGAGCGTGTGGAACGGGCGCTTGCCGGGCGCCAGCGAGTTCGGGTGCTCCGGGTCGAGCGAGAAGCTGGAGCCGCGGTTCTGCAGCGCGATGCCGGTGTCGCCGGCGACCAGCCCGGAGCCGAAACCGGCGAACCGGGAGTTGATGTACGAGACGACGTTCCCCTCGTCGTCGGCGACGCACAGCAGCACCGTGTCGGCGTCCTCGGCGTTCGCGTCGGGGACGCCGAAGGAGACGTCGTGGTTTGCGGTGTCGCCGACCTGCTCGGCGCGCCGCTTCGCCCACCGCTTGCTGCCGAGCGGCGGGTGGTCTTCGAACTCGGGGTCGGTGATGTAGCGGTGGCCGTCGTGGAACGCGAGCTTCATCGCCTCCGCGAAGTAGTGGACGCGCTCGGGCGAGTCCAGGTCGTAGTCGCCGGCGCCGACCTCCTCGGCGATGTTGAGCGCTTCGAGCGCGATGAGCCCCTGGTTGTTCGGCGGGAGTTCGTACACCTCGGCGCCGTTGTACGTCGTCGACACCGGGTCGAGGAACTCCGGTTCGAACGACGCGAGGTCGTCGACGGTGAGGAAGCCGCCGTGCCGCTGCACCTCGTCGGCGATCTGTTCGGCGACGTCGCCCTCGTAGACGACGTCCGCGCCCTCCTCGGCGATGCGCTCCATCGTGTCCGCGAGCCGCGGCAGCGTCACGGTCTGGCCGGTCGACGGCGCCTCGCCGTCGAACAGGAACGCCTCGCGGGCGTTGTCGTCCTCGAACAGCTCCTCGCCGTGCTGCCACTGCGCGGAGACGACCTCGGACACCGGGTAGCCGTCGCGGGCGTACCGAATCGCCGGGCGGAGCAGCTCCGACAGCGACTTCTCGCCGAAGGTCTTCGCGGTCGTCTCCCAGCCGCGGGCGGTGCCTGGGACCGTGACGGCGTGCGCGCCGGTGTCCGGCATCTCCGCGTCGCTCGGGTCGACGCCCTGCTCGTCGGCGACGGCGTCCCGGACGTTCTCGATGGTGGCGTCCTGCGGCGCGGGGCCGCACGACCGCATCGCGCCGACCTCGCCGTCGGCGGTGCGGTACAGCGCGAACACGTCGCCGCCCAGCCCGGTCGACGTCGGCTCGACGACGTTCAGCGCCGCGGCGGTCGCGACGGCGGCGTCGAAGGCGTTTCCGCCGTCCTCCAGCACCGAGATGCCGGCCTGTGAGGCGAGCGGCTGGCTCGTGGCGACGACGCCGCGCTGCCCGTAGACGGTCGAGCGGCGCGACGAGAACTCGTCGAGGTCGGGTTCGGTCATGGCTCCGCGTACGGGCGGCAGCCGTAAAGTCACCACCGAAGACGGCGGGTGCGGCCGACTTCGCGCCGTGTCAGATGTCGGCGGACACCTGTTCGGCGCTCACGACCTCCGGAATGACGACTTCGTCGGCGCCGACGCGGCGCGCGACGGCCTCGATGACCCAGCTCGGCCTACTCACGGCCCCCCTCGCCGGCCCTCGAATCGTGAATCGGACAGACGCCAGGAATAGTTGTTCGTGAGCCAGGTATCGTACAGTTCATGAGCCAACTACGCCATATGTGCGGAGTTAAATATAGATTCGTACGTGATAAACAATCCTGATGGTATGGAGGTGCGGGAGAGCGACGCCGGACGCGGAGCCGGGCGAGCGATCCGAACGAAGGAGCATCGACCCGAACGCGGGGCAGCGGGCCGTCGCTCGGAAGGCGGCTACTCCAGGTCGTCGTACGGCCAGCGGCCGCCGAGTTTGAGTTCCTGTTCGTAGCCGGGGTCGATGGCGTCGCGCATCGCTTCGCGGCTGCGGTGGGGCGTGTCGGCGTCGTCGGCGGCGAGGCGGGCGACGGCTTCGGCGACGAGCGTGGCGACGTCGCGGAGGTCGCGGGAGTCGAGTTTGTCGAGCGTGTCGGCGTGGGTGTGTCCCCAGCCGCGGCCGGACTGCTCGGAGACGGTGGACGCCATCACCGCCGGGACGCCCTCCTGGACGAACGCCCACTGGTCGCCGTGCGGCGAGATGGTGTCGTCGGTGACGAGCGGCGCGTCGAAGTCGGCGGTGACGCCGGCGAATACGCGCTTCACGCTGTCGAAGCCGTTCGTGTGGACGCGGAGGCTGCGCGAGGAGCCGGCGCCGTCGAGGTTGACGACGCAGCGCACGTCGTCGAGGTCGAGCGCGTCGGCGGCGTGGTAGGCGCCCCACAGCCCGATTTCCTCGGAGCCGAACGTGATGAGCCGGACGCGGGTGTCGAGGTCGACGTCGGTGAGCAGTCGGCCGACCTCGGCGACGATGGCGGAGCCGGCGCCGTTGTCGTTGGCGCCTTCGCTGACGTCGTGGGCGTCGACGTGCGCGGTGAGCAGCACCGCCTCGTCGGTGTCCGGGCCGACGTCGGCGACGACGTTCCGCGAGGTCGTCGGCTCGTTCCGGCAGTCGACGGAGACCGTGACTTCACAGCCGGCGTCGGCGTACCGGGCGAGCCGCTTGCCGACCTCGCAGGAGACGCCGACCGCGGGGATGTCGCCGGGGCGTTCGTGGTAGCCGACTTCGCCGGTCGGCGGCAGCGACCCGTCGAGGTGGTTCCGGAAGACGAAGGCGTCGGCGCCGCGCGCGGCGGCGTTGACGTACTTCTCCATGCGGTGAATCCAGCGGTCCGCCGACTCCGGGGTGTCGGAGGACGCGAGCACGACGGCGCCGTCGAGGTCGCCGGCGGCGTCGAACTCGGCTTCGGTGCCGTCGCCGACGTCGACGACGCGGCCGGTCGCCTCGCCGGCGGTGCAGCCCGGCAGCGCCAGGACGTCCTGCTGGCCGTCGTGGACGCGGCGGTGCGGCTCGTGGACTTCGAGCGACGAGGAGCCGCGCCACCACCCCGGAATCTCGAACTCCTCGACGTGCGGGTCGCGGCAGCCGGCGTCGTCGAAGGCGTCGCGGACGACGGTTGCGCCGCGCCGTTCGCCCTCCTGGCCCGCCATCCGGTTCCCGACGTCGACCAGTTCGGTGAGCGTCCGCCAGGCGAACCCGCTCGTCTGTGCGTCCCCGACGACCGCGGAGGGTAGTCGCATGCGATGTGCGTCCGCCGCGTCGCTCTTGAGTGTCCGGGTCCCGGCGGAGCAGGGCGCCTACTTCCGGCAGCCACCGCGGGACGCGGCAGAAACGCGGCGTCGCCGCGGGGCGGGCGGCGGACGAGTGGCGGCGCCGCGGCCAGGCGGCGACCCGCCGCCAACGTTTTGTTCCGTGCCAACTAGTACCACACTATGCCGCCTTCAGCCGCGCTCACCGACGCCGACCGCCGCGTCCTCGCCTACCTGGCCGCCGACGGCCCGGACTACCCCGCGCTCGTCGCCGGGAACACCGGCCTGCACGTCCCGCTCGTCGAGCGCCGAATCGAGTCGCTCACCGCGCTCGGCTACCTCGAAGCCGTCAGCGGCGAGAGCATCTACCGGACCACCGCCGCCGGCCGCGACGCGCTCGACGGAGAGCGGACCGTCGCGTCGACCGACGAGGGCGGCGGAGCGGACGCGGCCGCGGTCGCTGACGGCGGCAACGTCGACGGCAGCGTTGACGACGCCGGCGGCAACGTCGACGACGCCGTGGACGACGCCGACGGCGGAGACGCCGCGCGGCCGGAGGAGTCGGCGTAGCGACTCAGGCGTCGAGCGCGGTTTCGAAGGCGATTCGGACGGCGCCGGTCTGCAGGTCCAGCGGGAGGCTCGGCGTGACGCTTCCGCCGCGGGCCGCGGCGTCGTCGCCCGCTTTTCTCGCCGCCTGTTCGGGCGTCGCCGGCAGGTGAACGAACCCGGCAGGGACGCCGGTGCCGTCCAGCGCGGCCAGCGTCTCGTACAGCACGTCGTTACAGAGGTGCGTCCCGGCGGTGTTGGAGACGCGCGCCGGGACGCCGGCGTCGAGGCACGCCTCGACGGTTCGGCGCACGGGCAGCGTGGCGAGGTAGCCGTCGCGGCCGTCCGGGTCGATTCGGTCGTCGACCGGGTCGTTGCCGTCGTTGTCCGGCGTTCCCGCCGTGTCCGCGACGTTGACCGCGACGCGCTCGACGGACACCGCCGAGCGGCCCGCGGCGAGGCCCGTCGCGACGACCGCGGACGGGTCGTGTTCGTCGACGAGCGCCCGGACCCGGCCGCCGGCGTCACCGAGAACGACCGGCAGGACGTCGCCGACGACGTCGTGGCCCGAAACCGTCGCGCCGTCGAGTTCGCGGGCGACCGCGCCCGACGGGTTCGTTTCGTGGTCGCCGAACGGCTCGTATCCGGTGCAGAGAACGGTCATACCGGTGCGCAGCGGCCCGGCACGAAAAGGGTTGGTTCGGCGGAGATTCGGCGCGTCAGTCGTCGGCGGGCGCGGAGTCGGAGTCCGCGCCGACGCCGTCGCCGAGGTTCACGGCGCCGTGTTCGTCGCGGTGGAGGTGGCAGGCGGCGCGGTGTTCGGCGGTCCCGAACTCCGAGTCGACGGTGTACGCCGGCGTCTCCTCCGCACAGATGCTCTGCTCTGCGAACGACTCCTGCAGCAGGTCCGAAGCGTCCTCCCAGTCGCCCGCGAGCACGTCGTCGACCGCGTCGGCGACGACGCTGCCAGCGTCGCCGTCCGGGTAGCCGTCCGGGAAGAACGCCTCGTCGACGTCGTCGCGGCCCTCGGCCTCGAACGTCCGGCGCTTCACGGCGCGGGTGAACTCGCGGACCGCCGCCCACTCGTCGTCGCTCATGCCGTACTGGTCGGGCTGGATGAGCTCCGGGCAGCGCGTCCGGAACCGGCAGCCGCTCGGCGGCTCGATGGGCGACGGGACGTCGCCTTCGAGGACGCCGCGCGTCCCGGTCGACCGCGGATCCGGCACCGGAATCGAGTCGAGCAGCGCCTCCGTGTACGGGTGCTGCGGATTCTCGTACAGCTCCTCCGTCTCCGCGAGTTCGACGACGTTGCCGAGGTACATCACGGCGACGCGGTCGGCGATGTGCCGAATCACGGAGAGGTCGTGCGCGATGAACAGGTACGTCAGCCCGAACTCCTCTTGGAGGTCCTGCATCGTGTTCAGCACCTGCGCCTGAATCGACACGTCGAGCGCCGACACCGGCTCGTCACAGACGATGAAGTCCGGGTTGACCGCGAGCGCCCGCGCGAGGTTGATGCGCTGGCGCTGCCCGCCGCTGAACTGGTGCGGGTAGCGGTTGTAGTGCTGCGGGTCGAGCCCGACCTTCTCGAGCAGGTCGCGGGCGCGCTCCTCGCGTTCGCCCTCGTACAGCCCGTGCGCCTTCATCGGCTCCTCGACGATGGGGCCGACTTTCATCCGCGGGTCCAGGCTCGACTGCGGGTCCTGGAAGATCATCTGCATGTTCCGGCGCTGCTCGCGGAGGTCAGAGCCGGACAGCTCCGCGAGGTTCTCGCCGTTCACGTAGACGGCGCCGTCGGTCGGGTCGACCAGCCGGAGCACGGTCCGCGCGAGCGTCGACTTCCCGCAGCCCGACTCGCCGACCAGCCCCAGCGTCTCGCCCTCCATGATGTCGAAGGTGACGCCGTCGACGGCTTTCACCGGCGACTTCGGCCACAGCGCGTCGAGCAGGCCGCTCGACTGGCTGAAGTGCTTCGTGAGGTTCTCGATTCTGACGAGCGGTTCGCGGTCCTCGTGTGTCTCACTCATCGGTCTCACCTCCGTCTCCGCCGGCGCGCATCTCGGTCAGCCCGCCGGCGAACGCGCCGGTCGCCTCGGTTTCGAGCGGCTCGCTGTCGTCGTAGCCGACGTCCTCGAACTTGATGCAGGAGACGCGGTGCGGCTCGGCGTCCTCGTCGCTCACGTCGCCGTACGCCGGATGCACCTCGCGGCACATCTCGCGGGCCTCCGGGCACCGCGTGTGGAACCGGCAGCCGCTCGGCGGATTGATGGCCTCCGGCATCACGCCCGTGATCGGGTCGAGCTCCTCGACCGTCTGGTCGGGGCGCGGAATCGACCGGAGCAACGCCTCCGTGTACGGGTGTTTCGTGTCGTAAAACAGGTCGTCGACGTCGGCCTGCTCGATGACCTCGCCCAGGTACATGACGTTGACGCGGTCGCAGATTTCGGCGACGACGCCCATGTCGTGGGTGACCCAGATGAACGACGTGTCGTACTTGTCCTGGAGGTCGTCGACGAGGTCCAGAATCTGGCCCTCGACGGTGACGTCGAGCGCCGTCGTCGGCTCGTCGGCGATGATGAGGCTCGGCTCGCAGGCGAGCGCCATAGCGATGAGGACGCGCTGGCGCATCCCGCCGGAGAACTGGTGGGGGTACTCGTCGTACCGGACCTCCGGCTCCGGGATGCCGACTTCGCGCAGCATGTCGACGGCGATTTCGCGCGCATCCGCCGTCGTGACGTCCCGGTTCAGTTCGATGAACTCGCGGAGCTGATTGCCGACCTTGAACACCGGGTTCAGCGACTCCATCGGGTCCTGGAAGATGATGGCGATCTCCTTGCCGCGGATGTCCTGCCGCATCTCCCGCTGGGTCAGCATCTCGTCGGACGGCTCCAGTTTCCCGTCCGGCGTCTCCTCGATGTCGACGAGCTTCCGGCCCTTGAACGTCACCGTGCCGTCGACGATCTGGCCGGGCTCTTCGACGAGCCGCATGATGGACTGAGCGGCGACGGACTTGCCGGCGCCGGACTCGCCGACGAGCCCGACGAGTTCGCCTTCGTTCACTTCGAAGCTCACGCCGTCGACGGCGCGGACGGTGCCTTCCTCGGTGAAGAACTGCGTCTTCAGGTTCTCGACTTTCAGGAGTGGTTCTTCGGTACTCATCAGTTGTTGATGCGGGGGTCGAGTGCGTCTCTGAGGCCGTCACCGAGGAGGTTGAATCCGACCACGGTCACCAGGATGGCGAGGCCGGGCCAGATACTGAACCACGGGTTCGGCAGCATGTAGTCACGGGAGTTCGACAGCATCTGCCCCCACGACGGCGTCGGCGGCTGCGCACCGTAGCCCAGGAACGACAGGCCGGCGACGATGAGGATGGAGACGCCGACCTGCAGCGTCGCCTGCACCAGCACCGGTGCGAAACTGTTCGGGATGACGTGCCGCATGATGATGTTGCGGTCGCGGACGCCGGCGGCGCGCGCCGCCTCGACGTAGTCCTCCTCGCGGACGGACAGCACGCGCGACCGGATGAGCCGCGCGAACGTCGGGATGTTGGCGACGCCGACGCCGATCATCGCGAACGTCAGGTTGCGGCCGAACGCCACCATGAACACGATGACGAGCACGAGGAACGGGATGGCGTACAGCGTCTCGACGCCGCGCATCAGCGCGTCGTCGAGCAGGCCGCCGTAGTAGCCGGCGATAGACCCGATGAGCATCCCTGCGAGCAGCGCGACGCCGGTGGAGACGACGCCGACCGTGATGGCGATTCGGGTGCCGTAAAACAGCCGGACGAGCACGTCGCGGCCGCGGTGGTCGGTGCCGAGCGGGTGGGCGAACGTCCCCGGGTCGTTCGGGTACAGCTGGTTCGTGACGAACATCGGCGGCCGCAGGATGGGCGCGCCGGTTTCGGCGATTGGGCTCACCCACACCGCCTTCGCGATGGCGTACTGCTCGATGCCGAGGTTCGCGAAGAAGGCGTACTGTGCGAGGAACTCGAAGAGGATGCCGTCGATGAACGCGATGACGGCGACGACGATGGCGACGCCGATGATTGCGAGCCCGGCGAGCGCCGTCGGGTCGCGCCGCACCTGCGTCAGCGTGTAGCGCCACCCGACGCGCGCCTCGGGCTGCTCGTCGGCGGCGTCGTCGTGGTCGTCCGTGTTGGTTGTCGTAGCCATGTGTTACTCTGCCTCGTCGAACGTGACTCGCGGGTCGACGTACGCGTACGAGAGGTCGGTGACGATGACACCGACCACGAACACGAGGCCGAACACCAGCGTCGTCCCGACGACCAGCGCGAAGTCCTGGTTGTTGATCGCGGTAATGATGAGCCGCCCCATCCCGTTGATGGAGAAGACGGTCTCGGTCAGCACCGCGCCGCCGATGGCGCTCGTGAGCTGCAGCCCGAGCAGCGTGATCAGCGGGAGCTGTGCGTTCCGGAACGCGTGTTTCCGGAGGATGGTGGTCTCTTTGACGCCGTACGCCCGTGCCAGCTTCACGTACTCCTCGCCGAGCACCTCCAGCATCGACGAGCGCTCGATGCGGGTGAGCGCCGCCATCTGCAGCGTGCCGAGCGACAGCGTCGGCAACAGCAGGTGCTGTGCGGTTTTGATGAGTACGTCGATGCGGCCGGTGGCGCCCTCGACGGAGGCGACCGGTGCCCACGGCATCACGAGGTTCGTCGCCGGCAGCACGCCGAGCCGGTACGAGAAGATGATGATGAGCATCAGGCCGATCCAGAACGACGGCGTGGACACGCCGAGCAGCGCGACGACGCGCGCGACGTGGTCGGTCGGCTTGTTGCGGCGCTTCGCCGAGATGATGCCGAGCGGGATCGACGTGACGATGGCGAACCCGAAGCTCGACGCCAGCAGCAGCAGCGTGACGGGGAGCCGTTCGGCGATCTTCTGGGTCACGGGGACCTTGTAGTAGAGGCTGCGACCCAGGTCGAGCTGCACTGCGTCGATGAGGTAGTTCAGGAACCGCACCCACACCGGCTTGTCGAGCCCGTACTTGGCGCGGATGGCGGCGGCTTGCGATGCGCTCGGCGACGGCCCGAGCATGATGCTCACCGGGTCACCAGGCATCGCTTCCATCAGGAAGTACGTGATGGCGGCGACGCCGATGAGCACCGGTACCGCCTGGAGTATGCGTCGAATCGTGTACTGTGCGCGTCCCATTGTCTAGGTGTGTTCTCGTTGCGGTCGTAACACCGACTTCGGTATAAGTGAACGGAAAGCGGCCCGTGCGGGCCGTGCGCGTTACTTGTCGACCGACACGTTGTTGTGCCCGGTCGTGATGTGGAACGAGTCCACGGGGTGCGACGCGAAGTCGTTGACGTAGTTCTTCACGCCGAAGCTGTTCTTGAGGTTGTACGCCGGGAGGTGCGCGCGGTCTTCGAGGATGGTCGTCACCGCCTCGGTGTACAGCTGCTTCCGCTCCGCGCGGTCGGCGGACTCACGGGCCTGCACGATCTTCTTGGCAGCCTGCTTGCCGCGCTCGCTGTTGGCGCCGTAGTAGGAGCCGTTGGTGACGCCGAGCGTGTCCTTCGTCCGGCCGAACATGTAGTAGGTGAACGCGTCCGGGTCCGGCGTGCCGGACCAGCCGAGCGTGTACATGTTGTAGTCCTCCTCGTTGCCGGTGACGTACTTCTCGAGGAACGCGCCCCAGTCCAGCCGCTGGACGGAGACGTTACGGAAGCCGGCCTCCTTCAGGCCGTTCGACACGGAGATACCGATCTGTTCGCGCTTGTCGTCCGGCGGCACGATGATCTTCCACGAGTAGTCCGTCGGGACGCCGGCCTCGTCGAACAGCGCCTTCGCCTCCTCGATGTTCTTGTCGTGCGGAATCTGCTTCCACTCGTCGATGGGGAAGCCCCACTCCTTCGTGATAGACGCCGGGAACGGGCTGTACTGCCGAATCCCGGTCGGCTCGACGTAGTTCGAAACCGCTTCGTCCATGTTGACGCAGTAGTCGATGGCTTCGCGGACCTTCGGGTCCGACGTCGGGCCTTCCTTGCAGTTGAACGCGAGGTAGAAGTAGCCGATTCCGGGCACTTCGTCGATGCTCGCGTCCTCGATGTTGCGGACCGTCGAGTAGAGCTTCGGCGGAATCTGCTCGATGACGTCGTTCTCGCCGTTCCGGAGCGTCGTGACGCGCGTCGTCGCCTCGGTGACCGGCGTGAAGTGGATCTTCTCCAGGTTCGCCATCGGCTCGCCCCAGTAGTCCTCGTACCGGAGCAGGTCGACGTAGCTCCCCTCCTGCCAGCTGTCGAACTTGAACGGGCCGGAGCCGATCGGCGCGGACGTGTTGAACGCCTTCTTGTTGTTCTCGCGGTACTCCTTCGGGACGATGCGCCCCGCCGCGAGCGTGTTCATGAACGGCCCGTACGGGTATTTCAGGTTGAACGTCAGCGTGTCCTCACCTGAAATCTCGATGGTGTCGATCATGTTGAACGTCGAGGCGTTCTCGGTGTCCTCGGCGACCGGCGCCTCGAAGCTGTACTTGACGTCCTCGGGAGTGACGGGCTCGCCGTTGTGGAACGTGGCGTCCGTCGTCATCGTCACCTCGTAGGTGGTGCCGTCCTCGGAGACGGTCGGCTCACCGGTCGCGAGCTCCGGCACGATGCCGGTGCCAGAGTCGTAGGTGTAGAGGCCTTCGAACATCTGGATCGCGACCTGATCGGACGGCACGTCGTTCAGGATGATCGGGTCGAACTCGATGGGGCTCTTGACCTGCGCGAGGTTGAGCGTGTTGCTGGGGGACGCCCCGGGCTGAGAGGTCGGCGTCGAATCGGTGTTACCGTCACCGGAGCTGTCCGTCGGCGTGCTGTCGCCGCCGCTGGAACAGCCAGCCAGGGCCGTTGCGCCTGCTGCACCCGCCCCTGCAAGGAAGGAGCGGCGGTTCATGCGGTCGAAAACGCGTTTGACGTCGTCGTTTGTCATGGGTGTGTCCCTCTATACTGGGATACCCTGACATGGAAACCTGCCGTATATAAAGGTGCCGTTCGGTGAGACAGGGATTTCATCTTTTCCCCCCGGAATACACAATAGTTTGCCAGCTCACAGGAGAACCGTACAGTTACGACCCTCAATCGACAGGACTGTCCGCTGGTGAACCGGAACGAACAGGGGCGTCCGGGTTCGAGGGGAGGTATGAGACAGTTCGTCGTCTGCGGCCACGACGCGCCGACGACCCCCGACTTCCCGCTCGACGACCTCCCCGGCGCCGCCGGGCGACTCGACCTGCTGTGCCGCTGCGTGAACGCCGGCCTGTTCCTCTCGCACGGCATCCGCGAGGACGCCCGCGTCCACCTCGTGCTCGGCGACGAGTACACGGTCCGGTTCGACGGCGAAACAGCCCGCGGACTCCACCCCGACGAGCGCTCCACCGCGGCGCGGGTCCGCGAGGCGCTCGAACAGCGCGAGGACGCCATCGGCCACATGCCGGCCGACGTCAACCCCGGCGTCGAACTGTACCGAATGGGGCTCGCCGACACGCTCGACGCGCTCTCCGGAACCGTGGTCCAGCTGCACGAGGACGGCGCCGCCGTCGCCGACGCCGACCCGCCGACGGACCCGGTGTTCGTGCTCTCGGACCACAGCGACTTCACCGACGCCGAGGCGGAACTGCTCGCGGACGCCGCCGACCGCCGCGTCCGGCTCGGCCCCGACGCCATCCACGCCGACCACGCCATCTCGGTCGCGCACAACTACCTCGACACCGACGGCTACACCGACTACGGCGGCCCGACGAACTGACCGCGGCGGCGACCCGTCCGGCCGTGCTCCGCGGACCCCGCGCCGCGAGTCCGTGACCGGCTCGCCGGTGAACTATCGACTTCTCGCCGCTGAACCGCGAAATCCACAGAAACCCGGGAGCGACTCGGGCGGAAGACGAAACCGAGAAAATTCGAGGCGGTGTCGGGTCGAGGTCGTCGCACGTCGGCGGCGCGGCCGCGGCCGCGGCCGGCCCGGCGTCAGGCGCGCGCCGTCGAAGCGATGCGGCCGCGTAGCCGGCGGCTCGGCCGGCTTATTTGAGGTCGAACCGGTCGAGCTGCATCACTTTGCTCCACGTGTCGACGAAGTCCTCGACGAGCTTCTCCTCGCCGTCCTCGGCCGCGTAGACGTCGGCGTGGGCGCGGAGGCGAGCGTTCGAGCTGAAGATGAGGTCGAAGCGGGTGGCTTCCCACTCCTGCTCGCCGCTGTCGCGGTCGTAGCCCTCGAAGACCTCCTCGTCCTCGTCGACCGGCTCCCACTCGTACTCCATGTCGAGCAGGTTCACGAAGAAGTCGTTCGTGAGCGTCCCCGGCTGGTCGGTGAGGACGCCGCGGTCGGTGTCCTGGTAGGTCGCGCCGAGCGCGCGCATCCCGCCGACGAGCGCTGTCAGCTCCGTCACCGAGAGGTTCAGGAGCTCCGCCTTGTCGACCAGGCGCTCCTCGAGGGAGTCGTAGAGGTCGTCGAAGTCGCCGTCGCCGAGGTAGTTGCGGAAGCCGTCGGTCTTCGGTTCGAGCACCTCGAACGACTCGACGTCGGTCTGCTCCTGCGTGGCGTCCGTGCGGCCCGGTTCGAACGGAACCTCGACGTCGTAGCCGGCGTCGGCCGCGGCCTGCTCGACGGCCGCGTTGCCGCCGAGCACGACGAGGTCCGCGAGCGAGACGCGCACGTCGTCCGAGCGGGAACCGTTGAAGTCGTCCTGAATCTCCTCGTAGGTTTCGAGGACGGATTCGAGCTCCTCGGGCTCGTTGACGTCCCAGCTGCGCTGGGGTTCGAGCCGGATGCGGCCGCCGTTCGCGCCGCCGCGCTTGTCGCTGTCGCGGTACGTCGACGCGGCCGCCCACGCGGTCTTGACGAGCTGGGAGCGCTCGACGTCGGCGTCGAGAATCTCCTGTTTGAGTTCCGCGACCTCCTCGTCGCCGACGACGTCGTAGTCAGCGTCCGGAATCGGGTCCTGCCAGACGAACGTCTCGTCGGGGACTTCCGGGCCGAGCAGACGCTCGGGCGGACCCATGTCGCGGTGGATGAGCTTGTACCACGCCTTCGCGAACGCCTCCTGGAACTCGTCGGGGTTCTCCTGGAAGCGCTCCAGAATCTCCCGGTAGTCGTCGTCGTGTTTCAGGGCGACGTCCGTCGTCAGCATCATCGGCTCCTCGGTGTCCTCCGGGTCGTGCGGGCCCGGCGCCTCCTCGATGTCGTCGCCGACCGGGCGCCACTGCCACGCACCGCCGGGGCCTTTGACCGAGGTCCAGTCGTGGTTGAGCAGGTTGTCGATGTAGCCCATGTCCCACTGGGTCGGCGCGGAGTTCCACGGCCCCTCGATGCCGCTCGTGATGGCTTCGAGACCGCCGATCTTGTCGCCGTGCTCCTGCGCCCAGCCGAGGCCCTGCTCCTCCATCGGTGCCGCCTCGGGTTCGGGGCCGACGTGCTCTTCGGGGTCGTCGGCGCCGTGGACCTTCCCGAAGGTGTGGCCGCCGGCGATGAGCGCGACGGTCTCCTCGTCGTTCATCGCCATGCGCTCGAACTCCTCGCGGATGTTCGCCGCGGAGCCCTCGACGTCGGGTTCGCCGTACGGGCCCTCGGGGTTCACGTAGATGAGGCCCATCACGGTGTTCGCGAGCGGGTCCTTGAGGTTGCCCACCTCGCCGTCCTCGAAGCGCTCGGGCGAAGTCGTCTCCCACTCGGTCTCGGGGCCCCACTCGGTGGCCTCGTTGGACTTGTACTCGTCCACGCGGCCGCCGGCGAAGCCGAACGTCTCGAAGCCCATCGACTCCAGCGCGACGTTCCCGGCGAGGACGATGAGGTCGCCCCACGAGAGCTTCCGGCCGTACTTGTGCTTGACCGGCTGGAGCAGGCGCCGGGCCTTGTCGAGGTTGACGTTGTCCGGCCAGCTACTCTCCGGCGGGAGGCGCTGCAGGCCGCCGGACGCGCCGGCGCGGCCGTCGCTGGTGCGGTACGTCCCGGCGCTGTGCCACGCCATCCGGATGAAGAACGGGCCGTAGTGGCCGTAGTCGGCCGGCCACCAGTCCTTCGAGTCCGTCATGACGTCCTCGATGTCGGATTTCACCTCGTCGAGGTCGAGCTTCTGGAACTCCTCGGCGTAGTCGAAGTCCTCGCCGTACGGGTCGAGTTCCGCGGCGTTGTCGTCGAGGATGTCGACGTCCAGCAGGTCCGGCCACCAGTCGGCGGTCCCTCGCGCCATTACCGGGCACCTCCCGAGCCGCCGTCGCTCGCGCCGGTGGACGATACCGCGTCCACCGCGTCCGTCACCGTTCCGTCGTTGGATTCGTCGGCTTGCATTCTGTGACTCCCTGTTTCGTTTTGGCGGACCAAATATCATAAAGGTGCCGATGCAGTTGTGGATTCCGCCCCTTTCATTCCCAGGTAGAAACTCTTTGTTTGTCTTTCGGCAGAGTATCTTTCCCTTCTCTCGTGTTTGGTTGTCGGAGCCGACACCGCTCGGACCGCCGTCAGGATTTTCGCCCGATACCGACTCCGCAATCTGCACGCCTCAGTAGCCCCGGGAGGATGTCGGTTCAGCCCGAAGGCGGCCGAATCAGTTCGCGCGCCGCTCGTGAAGAATCTTTATCAGGAGTGACGTTGAATCCCGGACGAAATGTCCCCGACAGTTGACATCGGCGACGCGCTGACCTCCGGCGTCGAACGGCTCGCGACCCGCGGCGGCGCGATACTCGCCGTGCTGTACGTAGCGTACCAGCTCGTGTTCCAGGTGTTCTACCAGTCCGCAGTGGTAGAGGTGTACAGGCGGTACCTCCCCGCAGACGTCGTAGAGCAGTCCACCCAGTCGCTCCCGTTCGCCCTGGACATCCCGCTCGTCGTCTCCATCGTCGTCGTCCTGCTGGCCATGGTCGGCGGCGTCGCGCTCTCGCTCGTCGCCCTCCGCGCGCTCCACGAGGACATCGACCAGTTCCCGACCGCGACGCACACCCGCCGGCTCGCAGCAGCGACCGGCGTCGGCATCGTCGTCAACATCCTCACCTTCATCGCCGTCTTCGTCGGGCTGATCTTCCTCTTCGTCCCGGGGCTGTACATCGCCATCAGCCTCATGTTCGCGCTGCCGTTCGTCGCCCTCGAAGACGCCGGCATCACCGACTCGCTCAGCCGGAGCTGGGAGCTCGCCACCGGCCACCGCTGGCGGCTGTTCTTCCTCGGCATAATCCTCGCCGTCATCGGCTTCGTCATCGGGCTCGTCCCCGGCATCCTCTCCGTCCTCGCGCCGGCCGTCGGACAGGCGCTCAGCAGCGTCATGTCCGGCGTCACGACGGTGTTCTCGCTCGCCGTCCTCGTCACGGTCTACGAACAGCTCACCGGCGGCAACGCCGCGACCGCCGACGAGCCCGGAACCGACGCTCCCGGCGCGCTCGGCCCCGACGACCTCGACGCCTGAACCCCCTTTCGGAAGCGTTAAAGGAACGGCTGACCTTCGAACAGGTGCGGGCCGGTGGGGTAGCTTGGTATCCTTCGGCCTTCGGGTGGCCGTAACCGCGATTCAAATTCGCGCCGGCCCACTTCTCCCGCATTCTCCGCCGCACAGTCACGGTAGCGGCGACGCCGGCGGTTCCGTCGGTCACTGCCGTCGCGGTTTCGGCGACTGATTCGCCAACAAGACACTTACCGCAGGCGTTCGGGGTGCCGACCGAATGCGTCACCGTGCCCTCCACGCGGTCCTGTTCGCTGCGCTCGTCGTCTCGGCCGGCTGTCTCGGGACGTCCGGCGGGACGCCGACACCGACTGCGTCGCCGACGACTCCGCCCGGGTCCCCGTCGGAGTCGCCGACCGCCGGACCGTTGACGCCGCTGCCGGATTCGACGCCAGCATTCCCGGACGGTCCGAAGGAGCGCCCGGCGATTCCGGACGACCTGTCGACGGCGACGGCGGCGTCGTTCGCGAAGACGCACGAGCGGCGCTGGGTGTACAACACGCTGTACGGCGGCCCGAGCAGCGACGTCTCCATCGAGTGCAGCGTCGACTCCGCGGCGCGCGTCTCGGTCGGTTACCGGGTCGTGGTGAGCTGCACCGCGTCGGCGACGACCGGCGGCGAGCCGCTTCCGAACAGCACCGCGACGTCGACGGTCGTCCACGCGGACTGGTTCACGCAGACGTTCGTCTACCTCGTCGACGAGGACTCCGTGGTCCGTCAGCGCCCCGCCGGCGACCGGTGAGTTCGGGGAGCGGTAAACCCGACGAGCGATGAGTCCGGCAAGCGGTGGGTCCGGAGCGCGGTGCGGTGTGTGGCCACGCCGCAGGTGAGTCGGCGGAGCGGAACGGATTTGGGGCCGCCGGTGCTCCGTCGACCTGAGACAATGGCGGACACAACGCGGCTCTTCGTCGTCTGCGGGTTGCCGGGCGCGGGCAAGACGACGGTGTCGGCGGCCGTCGCAGAGCGCATCGACGCGCCCCTGCTGCGCACCGACGTCGTCCGGAAGGAGGAGTTCCCCGAGCCAGACTACACGGACGAGGAAACCGCGGCGGTGTACGACGAACTGCTCGACCGGGCCGGCGACGCGCTCGGCCGCGACGGCGTCGCCGTGCTCGACGGGACGTTCAGGCGAGCCGACCTGCGCGACCGCACCCGCGACGTCGCCGACGCCCACGGCGCCTCGGTCGTCCTCGTGAAAGTGGAGTGCGACGAGGCGGTCGCCCGGGACCGAATCGCGGCCCGCGAAGGCGACGAGAGCGACGCCGACGCCGACGTGTACGAACTGCTCCGCGCGGAGTTCGAGCCGGTCGCCGGCGACCACGCCGTCGTCGACAACTCCGGGTCGCTCGCGGAGACGCGCGGCCAAATCGACGAACTGCTCCGCCGCGTCGACGCCGCGGCCCCGGTCGACGAGCCGGCCTGACGGCGGCGACTGTCCGTCCGGGCCTCGGGTGGGGCTGAAAGGGGCCGGCGGTGGCGAGAACGGCGGCCGACGCAAGCACCGCAGCGCGAGCGACCGAAGGGAGCGCGCGAGGCGCGCAGCGAGGCCCCCGACTCGCCACCGCCGGGGGCTTTCGCGGTCGGCGGCGCGGTCCTGCAGTCAGCGGTGACGGCGTTCGCAGACACCAACACGGCCGCTACCGACCTAACTGGAATCACGGCGTGTCCGTCTCGCCCATCCAGCCATGACAGAAGGCTTTTGCTCCGATGCCGACTTCGCTCGGTCGATGAGGGTGGACCGCGGGGCGCAGTTGTTGCTCGCCGGCGTGGTGCTGTTCGGTCTGACTATCGCGGTGAGCGCGGCGGTCGCGCCGGACCGCGGCCACGTCGGCGGGACGGCCGCCGGGGAGTCGCCGCAGACGCTGGTCGGGTCGCAGGGCGGCGGCGCCGGGTGGCACGAGTACGGCAGCGTCTACCTGCTGAACGGGACGGACGTGGCGTGGCGCGAGGGCTCCGCGGACAGCTACTTCGACGTGCAGCGGCTCAACAACGGGAACGTCCTCGCCGGGTTCATGCACAACGGCTACGAGCGGTGCGGCCCGTACGACTCGCCGTGCGCCCGCACCGGCTACCGCATCATCGACCCGGACGCGTCGGGCGGCCCGACGGTCGTCGACGAGTACAGCTTCCCGGTGCGGACCCAGAAGAACAGCGAGGTTCACGACGCCGAGCCGCTGCCGGGCGGCGGGTTCGTGATGACCGACATGGACCGCGAACGCATCGTGGTGGTGCGCGACGAACAGGTGGTGTGGCAGTGGAACGCCTCCAGCGTCTACGACGCGCCGGCGGACCCGACGACGACCGACTGGCTGCACGTCAACGACGTCGACCGCATCGGCGACGGCCGGTTCCTCGTGTCGGTGCGGAACGCGAACCAGCTGGTCGTCGTTCAGCGCACCGCCGACGGCGGCAGCGAGGTCGTCGAAATCATCAACGCCGACGCCGCGGGCAGCAGCGACGCGTCGTGCCGCGGCGGCGGCCAGCTCCGCGACACGGACGGCGACGGCGACGTGCGCTGTGGCGACCCGGACGTGTTGAACCACCAGCACAATCCGCAGTGGCTCGGCGCGGGCGCCGTGCTGGTCGCCGACTCCGACAACGACCGCGTCGTCGAACTCCACCGCGGCGACGACGGGAACTGGTCGGTCGCGTGGACGCTCACCGAGGCCGCCGGGCTGGAGCTTCGCTGGCCGCGCGATGCCGACCGGCTGCCGAACGGCAACACGCTCATCACGGACACGCTGAACAAGCGCATCGTCGAGGTCGACGAGAACGGCACCGTCGTCTGGCGGTACGCGACCGAGCGCATCCCGTACGAGGCGGACCGCGTGCCGCGCGAGCTCCGCGGCGACGGGCTCCCGCGGATGAACGCCGACGGCGACGCGGCGGGCACGCCCGAAGCCGGTGACGACACCGCGCCGGAGGGCGGCGTCCCGGTGCTCTCGTCGCTCGTCGTGCTGGTGCGCGCCGCGGCGCCGTGGGCGCCGGTGTGGTTCGCGGAGCCGCAGGTCGCCGCGACGCTCGTCTCGCTCGCGCTCGTCATCGCCGGCGCGGTCGTCAGCGTCCGCGACTGACCCGACCCAGCCGAGGCGGCGGACTTCAGCGGCTTTTTCGGCGGACGACGCGACGCTCCGGTATGACCGGCAGCGACGCTGCGGGCGACCGCCCCGACGACCCAGACGACGCCGACGGCCCGGACGACGGTTTGGCGTGGGAGACGCTGGACTCCGGCGTCGACTACGCCTGCCCCGGGTTCGACGTCCGCGTGGACGACGTACGGCTTCCGGACGGCACCGAAGGCGAGTACCACTACGTCGACGAGCCGGGAGCCGTCGTGGTGCTCCCGTTCACCGCCGACGGAGCGGCCGACGAATCCGGCGACGGGCGGAGCGACGAGGTCGTGCTCATCGAGGAGTGGCGGCAGGCGGTCGGCCGCGTGAACCGCGGGCTGCCCGCCGGGTCGCTCGAAGGCGACGAGGAGCCGGCGGCGGCGGCGCGCCGCGAACTCCGCGAAGAGACCGGCTACGAGGCCGGCGCGGTCGAGCACCTCGCGTCGGTGGAGCCGAGCAACGGCGTCTCGAACTCGGTCCACCACCACTTTGTCGCGTCCGGCTGCACCCCGACCGCGTCGACCGACTTCGACGACGACGAGAGCATCCGGCCCGTCGCCGCCGACTACGACGACTTCCGCGACGCCGTCTTCGCCGGCGACGTCCGCGACGGCCGCGCCGTCATCGCCGTCTCGCAGTACGAGGCCGGCGCGCACCGCGACGACTGACCGGCCGAGCCACCACGTCCGGGCGACAGCCGGACGACGACGAGTCAGCGACGACGAGTCAGCGACGACGAACAGATACCGCCGACCGAGAGTCCGGGATTCGGGCACTGCGAGAGTCGGCAGTGGCAAGCGTCTTTGCGTCCGCCCGCAAGCCCCCTGCATGGTCACGCTCTCCCCCCGCGTCCGGTCGCTCGGCGTGGGGTACGGTCTCGGCGTCGCCGGCGCGGTGCTGGCGATCGTGTTGGCGTTCCCCGCGGTTCTGGCGCTGGACGCGCTCGGCGTCGCGTCCGTGTCGGTCCGGCTGGCGGCGCTGTTCGTGTTCGGCCAGTATCTCCCGTTCATGGCGTTCCCGCTGCTGTACCTCCGGTGGCGCGGCTTCGACTGGGCGGGGGTCCGCGAGTACCTCGGCGTCCGGGTGCCGTCGCTGAAAGAGGTCGGCGTCGTCGGCGCCGGGTTCCTCGCCGTGTTCGCGTTGACGCTCGGGATGACGCTGCTCATCACGGAGGTGCTCGGGCTGCCGACGGCGGAGAACTCCACGGGCCAGCTCGCACAGGAACTCCCGCGCATCATCCCGCTGCTCGTCGTCGCCTCCATCGTCGTCATCGGGCCGTGCGAGGAGACGCTGTTCCGCGGCGCCGTCCACAACCGGCTCCGGGAGGCGTTCGACGCGCCGGCCGCGGTCGTGCTGTCGTCTGCGCTGTTCGCCGCCATCCACGTGACGGCGCTCACCGGGTCGCTCGGCGCGCGACTCACCACCATCGTCATCCTGTTCGTGCCGAGCCTCGTGTTCGGCACCGTCTACGAGTACACCGACAACCTCGTCGTCCCGGCGCTCATCCACGGGCTCTGGGACGCGTTCCTCTTCACGGCCATCTACGTCACCGTCGTCTACGGCCCCGGCATGAGTCAGGCGGTGCTGCCGCTGTAAGCCGCTGCCGCCGAACTCGACGGCTGCGCGACGACGCGGCGACGCCCGCCCGTCGTCGGTCAGTCGGCTCGGTCAGCCGCGTCTCGGTCAGGCGTCGCGGACGGTGAGGCCGGCCGCTTCGAACGCCGCTCGTCCGCGGAGGAACGCCTCGTCGCCGTTCGGCGTGTACCGCGACGGCATGTTCACGTAGCGCCGACGCTCGCGGCCGCCGGACTCGTAGCGGACGACGAACCGCGGCCGCGTCAACCCCTTCGTCCCCTCGACGGCGACGACCTCGGTGACCGCAGCCAGCGGAATCCGGTCGGCGGTCGTGACGCCGCGCACGACGCGCTGATAGGCGGCGACAGCCAGCAGCACACCGGCGAGCGCGACGACGACGAGCAGTTCGTGGCCGCCGTCGGAGGCAGCCAGCGACGCCACCCCCGTCGGGAGCGCGAGAACGAACCCGACGAACACCGCCTTCCGCCACCACTCGTCGCTCCGCCAGTAGCTCCGGTACAGATTCCGGAGGTAGCCGCGGACGCTTCCCGACACCCGGATTTCGTCGGCGGCGACGACGCACTCGCCGCGCTTCGTCGGGAACCGCCGCACGTCCCCGGACGCGGCGTCGCCGCCGCGGTCGACGGTGCTGTCGCGGTCCGCGTCGCTTCCGCGGTCCGCGTCGCTTCCGCGGTCCGCGTCGCTTCCGGCGTCGACGGTGCTGCCGCGGTCAGCGGCGTCGCTTCGCCCGGCAGCGTCGCTTCCGCGGTCCGTGTCGCCTCGGCGGTCGTCGTTCGCGTCGTCGCTGGAGGGCATCACTCGGTTCGTTTGACCGACAGAGGAAAGACCACACGGTCGCTACGGCTCCGCATGAGCGACCTGGACGCCGACGTGCAGACCGCGAGCGACTTCGGCGGGGAGGGGCCGCCGGTGGAGGAGAAGCCGTACAAGATCATCTTCGAGGCGAACGCCTGCTTCGGCGCCGGGAAGTGCGCGGAGGTCGCGGACAACTGGGAGATGGACATCGCCTCCGGGATGGCGCGGCCGAAGTCGTACTACGTCGGCGAGGACGAACTGGACGAGAACATCCGCGCCGCGGAGGTGTGTCCGGCGAAGAAGGACGTCGGCTGCATCCACGTCGTCGACCGCCGCACCGACGAGGAGCTGGCGCCGGACCCGCACGGCGACGGCACCCTCAGCGTCGACTGGTGACGCCGCCGAGCCGCACCGCTACTTGTTGAGCGACACCGTCTCCTGCCCGGCGACCCGGGGGTTGACCTTGGCGACGGTGTGCGGCCGGAACCCCTCGACGTAGTCTTTCACGCCGAAGCTGTTCTTGAGGTTGTACACCGGCAGGTGCGCGCGGTCCTCCAGGATGGAGGTCACGGCGTCGGTGTACAGCCGTTTGCGCTCGGCGTGGTCCGCGGTCCGCCGCGCCTGCTCCAGCTGCGTCATCACTTCGTCGTTCTCGTAGTAGCAGCCGTTCGTGGAGCCCTCCTCGGACTCGTGGAACAGGTAGTAGAGGTAGCCGTCCGGGTCGACCTCGTCGACCCAGCCGAGCGTGTACATGTTGTAGTCGGACTCCTTGCCGGTCGCGTACTTGTCGAGGAACGCGCCCCAGTCGAGCCGGGTGACGCTGACGTTCGTGTAGCCGAGTTCCTGCAGGCTGTTGCCGACGGAGATGCCGATCTGTTCGCGCTTGTCGTCCGGCGGCACGATGATCTTCCACGAGTAGTCCGTCGGGACGCCGGCCTCGTCGAGGAGCCGCTGGGCCTCGTCGAGGTCTTTGTCGTGCGGAATCTGCTCCCACTCGTCGGTCGGGAAGCCCCACGGCTCGGTCACCGAGTCCGGCATCGGCGCCGTGAGGCGCTTTCCGGCCGGCTCGACGTAGTTCTTCACGGCTTCGTCCATCGAGACGGCGTAGTCGATGGCTTCGCGGACCTTCGGGTCCGCCGTCGGGCCCTCGTTGCAGTTGAACGAGAGGTAGTAGTAGCCGAGGCCTTCGCGCTCTTCGACGCTGGCGCCCTCCTGGTTCTGCACCGCGGAGTAGAGCTTCGGCGGAATGGTCTGGACGATGTCGTGCTCGCCGTTCCGGAGCGTCGTGACGCGCGTCGTCGGCTCCTCGACGGGCGCGAACGTCACGCCGTCGAGCACCGGCTGCTTCCCGTGGTAGTCCTCCCACGTCGACAGCTCGACCGACTGGCCCTCCGTGAACGACTCCAGCGTGAACGGCCCGGAGCCGACCGGGTTCTTGTTGAACGCCTTCTTGTTGTTCTCGCGGTGCTCCTTCGGCACCGGCGACCACGCCAGCTTGTGCCGGAACGGCCCGAACGGGTACTTCAGGTCGAACTGGACGGCGCGGTCGTCCACCTCGGTGATGGAGTCGACCATCGTGAACTCCGAGCCGTTCGACGTCTCCTCGCGGCCCGGCGCCAGGAACGAGTACTTCACGTCCTCGGCGGTGATCGGCGTCCCGTTCTGGAACGTGACGTCGTCGCGGAGCTCCACGACGTACCGCGTCGCGTCCTTCGACACCTCGGGCTCGCCGGCGGCGAGCTGCGGCACCAGCGCCGTCCCCTCGCTGTACGTGTACAGGCTGTCGAACAGCCGTTCGACCACCTGCAGCGACGGGACGTCGTTCGCCTGCATCGGGTCGAGGTCGAGCGGCGACTTCGTCTGCGCGAAGCTCAGCCGGCCGCCCGGCGTCGGCGTCGGTGACGCCGTGTCGGTGCCGCCGGCTCCGGTGTCGGCGCCGTCGGTCGGCGTCCCGCCGCCGTCGCCGCCGAAGCAGCCCGCGAGCCCGGCGGCGCCCGCCGCACCCGCACCGGCGAGTAGTCGGCGTCTCGTAACGCGGTCCGGGACGTCCCGGCCGTTCGTGTCGGTCATACCCGTGTACTGGGTGCCGAGAGGGATGCCGGTGTCGCTCCCCGTCTCGTTCGCCGGCGTCTCCGACCGAAACCCACTTGCGGTCCCCGCGGGAAGCGACGACCCGCGCGAGGGTGGCTGAGCCAGGCCAAAAGCGGCGGACTTAAGATCCGCTCCCGTAGGGGTTCAGGGGTTCAAATCCCTTCCCTCGCATCAGACGACGACTGGGGATGGCGTGCTCCGTTCGAGCGCGATTCGGGGAGATTACCTCGCCGAGGCCGAGCCGCGCGGACCGCTCCGCGTCCGAGGTGCCGGCGGAACTGTCTGGTTCTTCGCGGTCAGGTCGCGTCGGCGCCGACGAACTCGAAGCGTGCGCCGCCGTCGTCGCTGTCCGTGACGGAGACGTTCCAGCCGTGGCCCGCCGCGATTTCTTTCACGATCGCGAGGCCGAAGCCGCTGCCGCCCTGCCGCGTCGTGAAGCCGTACTCGAAGACGCTGTCGCGGTTCTCCGGCGGGATTCCGGGGCCGTCGTCCGCGACGTAGAAGCCGAGTCGGCCCGGGAGCGGGCCGACCGTGACGGTGACGTCGCTGCCGCCGTGTTCGACCGCGTTCCGGAAGAGGTTCTCGAACAGCCGGAGGAGCCGCGACCGGTCGCCCTCGACGGTTTCGAGGTCGTCGGCCACCCGGAGCGTCCCGGCGTCGTCGCCGGCGAGCGACCACGCCTCCGCGGCGACGTCCGGAATCGACACCGGCTCGGTCTCCTCCATCGACCGGCTCATCCGGGCGAACTCCAGCATTTCCTCGATGCGGGTGAACGCCCGCTCCAGCGCCTCCGCGGCGGCGTCGATGTCGTCGTCGGGGCCGTAGCGGTCCGCGGCGAGCTCCAGTCTGCCCTGCACGACGTTCAGCGGGTTCCGCAGGTCGTGGCTGACCGCGCTCGCGAACTGGTCGAGCCGCTGGTTCTGCCGTTCGAGTTCCTGCTGGTACCGGCGCTGTTCGAGTTCGTAGCCCAGCCACCGGCTCGCCAGCTCCACGAACGTCCGCTCGCTCTCCGTGAAGTCGGCGTCCCGCGCCTCCCGGGAGGCGAAACACAGCGTCCCGAACAGGTCGCCGTCGACGACGAGCTTCCCGCCGACGTAGCTGCCGAGCCCGAATTTCTCGTACGCCGGGTCGGACTCCCAGCCGGCGGCGACGGCGTCGTCGATGGCGAGCAGGCCGTCCGTGTCGATGGTCTTCCGGCAGTACGACTCCTCGATGGGGCACGACTCGCCGGCCTGCAGCAGCTCGTGGTCGCCCTCGGCGGCGAGGATTATCTGTCTCGACTCCGTGGTGCGGGTGACGAAGCCGTACGGGAGGTCGAGCCGCGTCCGGCCGAGCCGCAGCACGCGGCCGACCTTCTCGTCGAACGTCAGGTCGGTGTCGGAGGCGATTTCGTACAGTTCGTGCAGCGCCGAGACGCTGGCTTCGAGCTCCGACTGGAGCCGCCGGTTCGCCGTGACGTCGCGGGAGTTGACGACGAAGCCGCCGATGGAGTCGGCGGCCGACCGGCTTCCGACGGCTTCGAGCCACACCCACGAGCCGTCGGCGTGTTTGAACCGGAACCGCGCCGTCCGCGTCGTCTCGTCGTCGCCGGCGACGACCTCCATGAACGTCTCGCGGACCTCGTCGCGGTCGTCCGGGTGGACGTAGTCGAACGCGGACTCGCCGACGAGCTCGCCCGGCTCGTAGCCGAGCACCCGCTCGATGGCCGGGCTCTTGTACTGGAACACGCCGGATTCGTCGAGCACCGAGAGGATGTCCTCGGAGTAGCGAACGAGCGCCTCCAGGTCGGAGTCGAGCTGTTGTGTCGTCATTAGGGGTGGGTCGTCGTCCGCGCCGCGTCCGGAGCGGATTCGTTCAGGTCAGTACGGAAGAGCCCCGTGAACATATATCTTGTAACCAGTCGGTGGCAGGGCCGCGCTGATTTCCCAGGATAGTCGGTGAGTTCGTCGGGTCGGGGCGGTCAGGCGAACGCCCGGAGGACGCCCTGGCCGTCGACGCCGCCGACGTCGGGGAGGGTGGCGCGCTCGGGATGGGGCATCATGACGGCGACCGTCTCGCGGGCGCCGAGGATGCCGGCGACGTTGTCGGTGGAGCCGTTCGGGTTCGCGTCGTCCGTGACGTCGCCGTCGGCGTCGCAGTAGCGGAACAGGACGCGGTCGTCCGCCCGGAGGTCGGCGAGGCGGTCCTCGCGGATTTCGAAGCGGCCCTCGCCGTGGGCGATGGGGACTTCGATGACGTCGCCGCGGTCGTAGGCGGCGGTCCACGGCGTGTCCGCGCGCTCGACGCGGAGGTGGACGCGTTCGCACTGGAACCGCGCCGAGCGGTTCGTCGTGAACGCGCCGTCGGTGAGGCCGGCCTCGCAGCCGATCTGGGCGCCGTTGCAGACGCCGAGCACCGGGACGCCGTCGTCAGCGGCGGCGCGGACCTCGTCCATGATTGGGGTGCGGGCGGCCATGGCGCCGGCGCGGAGGTAGTCGCCGTAGCTGAAGCCGCCGGGGATGACGACGCCGTCGGTGTCGTCGGGGAGGCCGTCTGCGTGCCAGACGCGTTCGGCGTCGACGCCGAGGTGTTCGAGCGCGCGGACGGCGTCGCGGTCGCAGTTCGACCCGCCGAACTGCACGACCGAAATCATCGCTCCTCGACGGCGACGTCGTAGTCGTGGATGGTCGGGTTCGCGAGGAGCCGTTCGGCCATCTCGCCGGCGCGGTCGCGGGCCGCGTCGGCGTCGGCGGCGTCGAACTCCAGTTCGAAGCGGTCCGCAGACCGGAGCGCGTCCAGTTCGAAGCCGAGGCGTTCGAGCGCCTGCTTCGTGGTTTCGGCCTCCGGGTCGAGCACGCCGCGCTTCAGCCGGACGGTCACCGTCGCGGTGTAGGCGGTCATCGGGTGCAGGTGCGTAGTCGTGCCTAAAATCCGTTTTGGGTCTCGGTCGCTGTACACGTTCGTGGATGGCAACCGTCGCGGAGAGCGACAACGGCATACCGCAGGCCGCCCTCGCCACTCCATGGTCAGACTCGACCAGCGCGAGGTGAACCGCCGATGAGACACACCGAAATCGTCGTCGTGGGAGCCGACGCGACCGGACTGGTGGCGCAGGTCACCTCGCTGCTGTTCGAGCGCGGCTGCAACATCGAGGACCTCGACCAGGACGTCCGCGACGGCGTGTTCCGGATGCGGCTGCACGCCGACACGTCCGAGATGGTGTGCAAGCCGCAGACGCTCCGAGAGGACTTCGCCGACCTCGCCGACGACCTCGACGTCGACATCCAGGTGCGGTTCCCGCACGAACAGGAGGGGAGCCGCATCGGCCTGCTCGTCACCCGCGAGGAGCACGCGCCCCGCGCCGTCCTCGAAGCCTGCGAGGACGGGACGCTCGACGCCGAAGTCGCGGTCGTCGCCGGGAACCACGACACTCTGGCGCCGCTCGCCGACGAGTTCGACGTGCCGTTCGCGGACGTCGGCGACGAGTCCGGCAGCCACGACGAGGACCGGCTGCTGGACCTGCTCGACGACCACGACGTCGACTGCGTCGCGCTCGCCCGGTTCATGCGCATCCTCTCGCCGGAGGTCGTGTTCCGCTACGAGGGCCGCATCGTCAACGTCCACCCGTCGCTGCTCCCGGCGTTCCCGGGCGCTGAGGCGTACCGGCAGGCCGTCGAGGGCGGCGCGCGCGTCGCCGGCGTCACCGCCCACTACGTCACCACCGACCTCGACCAGGGCCCGATCATCGCCCAGCGCGGCTTCGCGGTGCCGCCGACCGCCGACGTCGACGACCTGAAGGCGCGCGGACAGCCGCTGGAGGCGGAGGCGCTCGTCGAGGCGCTCCGCGCGCACCTCGACGACGCGCTCGTCGTCCGCCGCGGCCGCGTCGACCTCCGCGACGGCGTCGACGCCGACGAGTACGACCTCGGCGCGGTCGCCGAGTCGACGCCGACCGCCGCGGCGCCGCCCGCCGAGTAACCGCCGCGACGCTGCCCCGCTCGCGCTCGCCTTCGTTCTCGCTGTGTCACTCGCCGCCGCTGTTCTTCGCGCCCCGCCGCACCGAGGCGCCGTTCACGCGCCCGGTTCGCGAGATGCTCGACATCGTCGGAGCGGTCGAGCGCGTCGACGCCGCAGTTCAGAGGTCGCGGACGCGGTCGACGGCGGCGTCGATGCCGGGCGCGTCGAACCAGTCGGTGCCGGTGTAGGCGTTGGCGCCGGCGGCGTACATGTCGGCGACGGCGTCGACGATGTCGGCGGAGAGCGGCGGCGGCGACGCCGAACAGAGCCCGCGCCAGTCGGCGACGCCCTCGCGGTCGGCGCGGGCTTTCGCGTCGCTGACGGCGTCGACCCAGTCGGGGTGTTCGCGCTTGTAGTGCTGTCTGACGACCTCTTTCGACACTTCCTGGCCGCCGTAGGCGAACCGGTTCTCGTCGAAGGTGCCGACGACGTCCGCGACGACGACGTCGCCGTCGACGGACGCGCACTCGATTTTGCCGTCCTCGTGGACGAAGCCGGCGTCGGCGGCGCGCGCCGTGACGACGTCGTTGACGCGGCGCGCGAGCGCTTCGAGGTCGGCGACGTCGGCGGCGCCGGCGATGCGGTCCGCTTCGGCGCGGTCGAGGTAGCGGTCCTGCTCTTCGTACTTCGTGGAGAACTCGACGACCGGCTCCGGGAGGTCGACGGGGCCGGCGGGCCAGTCGTCGCGGTCGACGCCGACGTCGCGCGGGTCGGCGCGGCGCCGGAGGCTGGAGCCGACGGGGACCGTGTTGCGGAACACGATTTCGAGCGGCACGAGGTAGTTGCTGCCGGCGTCGGCGTGGAAGGCGTCGTAGTCGTAGCCGTCGCCGTCGCCGCGGAACGGGAGTTCGGGTACCTGCACGAGGTCGACGGCGAGTTCGCGCGGCGGGTCGTCGACGGCGGCGAGCGGGGCCGCGTCGGCGCCGACGCCGCGGTAGTGGGTCGGGACGCCGGCGGCTTCGAGCCGCTCGAAGTTGTACGCGCCCATCGTGCACAGCGACGCGCCCTTCCCGGGAATCGGGTCGGGCATCTTCCCCCAGTCGAAGACGGAGTAGTCGTCGGTGAACGCGAACCGGCCGGCGCCGGGCGAGTCGGCGGTCGGCTCGCGGTCGACGAGGAACTCCTTGACGCTCGTCATGCGTGGAGGCGCGGCGCCACGGCACATGAATCTTTCACTCCTGTGCCCACAGCCGCGCCGAATCACGGCGGAGGTATGCGTGTTCGTGCAGGGTTCCGGGGACCGCCTCACTTTTGACGGTTCGGCCGCACCGTCCAGTCCATGAGCGGACCGTCAGCGGCCGAGTTGGACCCCGACGACTTCGGCTTCGAACACGTCCCCGAGACCGACCAGTCGTTCGAGAACGCGCTGGCGAAGGCGCGCGACGGCGTCCGGCTGACGGTCGACGACGGCGTCGAACTGCTCACCACCGGCACCGACGCGGACGGCATCGACCAGCGGCGGAAAGAGCAGGTGCTCGAACTCGCGGACCGCCGCCGCGCCGAGCGGGTCGGCGAGGCGGTGACGTTCGTCGCGAACGTCAACAACAACGTCACGACGGCCTGCAACACGGGCTGTCTGTTCTGCAACTTCAAGGACACCGCCCACCAGTTCGAGGCGGACCACGACGGCGACCACGACGGCTTCACGAAGACGCCCGCCGAGTCCCGCGACGTCGTCCGCGCGGCCGTCGACCGCGGCGTCTCCGAGGTCACGTCGGTGTCCGGGCTCCACCCGGCGTTCGCGCTCACCGACGAGCACCACGAGATTCTGCGCGGCCACGACGACCCGGCGCGCGACGTGAACTACAAGCCGCCCGAGCGCTACGCCGTCGACCCCGGGACGTACGTCGAACAGATGCGGGCGATGTCGGTCGACGACGTCCACCTCCACTCGATGACGCCGGAGGAGGCGTACCACGCCCGCCGCGGCACCGACTGGAGCTACCGCGAGGTGTACGAGACGCTCGCGGACGCCGGCCTCGACTCGGCGCCCGGCACCGCCGCCGAGATTCTCGTCGACGAGGTGCGCGACGTCATCTGCCCCGGCAAAATCGACACGGCGGGCTGGATGGACGCCATCCGCGGCGCCGTCGACGCCGGCCTCGACGTCACTTCCACGATGATGTACGGCCACGTCGAAACCGAGATGCACCGCGTCGTCCACCTGAAACGCATCCGCGACCTGCAGGACGAAACCGGCGGCATCACCGAGTTCGTCCCGCTGTCGTTCGTCCACGAGCGCACGCCGCTGTTCGAACACGGCGTCGTCGACGGCGGCGCCTCCGACGACGAGGACGAACTGCTCATCGCCGTCGCCCGGCTGTTTCTGGACAACGTCGACAACGTCCAGACGTCGTGGGTGAAGTACGGCGACGAGAAGGCGCTGAAGACGCTGTCGTGCGGCGCGAACGACTTCATGGGCACCATCCTCTCGGAGGAGATAACGAAGCGCGCCGGCGGGAGCTTCGGCGAGTTCCGCAGCTTCGACGACTACGTCGAGATGGTGACGAGCGTCGGCCGCGTCCCCGTCGAGCGCTCGACCGACTACCGGACCACACGCCGCATCGACCCGGACGACGCGCCGCACGGCCCGACGCTCGGCCCGAGAGCCGACGGGACGCCGCTGCTCGGCTCGGACGAACGCGCCGAGCGCGTCGGCGACGACACGGACCGCGGCGATACGGACCGCGGGGACACGGACCGCGGCGACGCCACCGCCGACGACTGACTACTCCGCGTCGTCGACGCCGTACCGGTCCGCCGCCGCCGACGCCGTGAGTTTGCCGAGCCGGAGGTCCCGCAGGACGGCGTCGCGGTCGCGGTCGGCGGGGTCGCCGTAGCCGCCGCCGCCGGGCGTCCGGACGCTGACGACGTCGCCGTCGCCGAGGTCGCGGGTGTGTTTCGCCGCCAGTTTCTCCAGGTCGTCGCCGTCGTCGTCGACGAGGTACGCCGCGCCGTTCGCGCCGTCGTCGCCGCCGGCCAGCCCGTACGGCCGGGAGACGTGGCGGTCGGCGAGCAGGCTGAACCGGGCGGTGTGCCCGCGGACGCGGATGTCCCGGCGGAGGCCGAGGCCGCCGCGGTGCTCGCCGGCGCCGCCGGAGTCCGGCCGGAGTTCGTAGCGGTCGACGCGGAGCGGGTACGCCGTCTCCAGCACCTCGGCGGGCGTGTTCAGCGTGTTCGACATGTGGACGTGGACGCCGTCCATGCCGTCGCCGCCGGCGCGGCCGCCGAAGCCGCCGCCCTGCGTCTCGTAGAAGGCGTACGGCGTCCCGGTGCGCGGGTCCGTACCGCCGAACGTGACGTTGTTCATCGTCCCCTGCCCAGCAGCCGCGACGGCGCCCGGCGCGGCCTGCGCGAGCGCGCCGAGCACGGCGTCGGTGACGCGCTGGGACGTCTCCAGGTTCCCGCCGACGACGGCGGCCGGCGGCTCCGGGTTCACGATGGTGCCCGCCGGCGCGTCGATGTCGATAGGTCGGTAACAGCCGTGGTTCGGCGGGATGTCCGGGTCGGTGACGCAGCGCACCGCGTAGTACGTCGCCGAGGCGGTGACGGCGAAGACGGCGTTCACCGGGCCGTCGGTCTGCGCGGCGGTGCCGTCGAAGTCGACCGCGACGCCGTCGCCGTCGATTTCCAGCGTCACGTTCACCGCGAGCTCCGTGTTGCCGCGGCCGTCGTCGTCGAGCACGTCGCGGAACTCGTAGACGCCGTCGGGGAGGTCGCGGATTTCGGCGCGCATCCGGCGCTCGGAGTAGTCCTTGATGGCGTCGAGCGCCGGCGCGAAGTCGTCGCCGTGTTCGCGGGCGACCTCGCGGAGTCGGCGCCGCCCGGTCGCGTTCGCCGCGATCTGCGCGCGCAGGTCGCCGCGGCGCTCCTCGGGCGTCCGGACGTTCGCCAGAATCATCGACAGCACGTCGTCGCGAACCTCGCCCGCCGCCTCCGCGGCCGCGACGTCGGCCGCGTCGCCGTCGCTGCCGCCGCCGTCAGCCGTGCCGCCAGCACCGTCGTCGACGGCGCCAGCCGCGCCGCCCGTTTCGAGTTTCACCGGCGGAATCCGGAGGCCCTCCTGGTAGATTTCGGTGGAGTCCGCGGCGACGCTGCCGGCGGTGGAGCCGCCGATGTCGGCGTGGTGCGCCCGGTTCGCGGCGAACCCGAGCAGTTCCGGGCTGCCATCGCCGTCCACGCCGTCGGCGCCGCCGGAGCCGTCGTCGTCGCGGCCGCGGTCGTCGAAGACGGGCGTGACGAGCGTCAGGTCCGGGAGGTGTGCGCCGCCGCGGAACGGGTCGTTCAGCAGCACCGAGTCGCCCGGCGACAGCGTCTCCGGCGGGAACGCCTCCACGGCGGCCGCGACGGAGTACGGCATCGCGCCGAGGTGGACCGGCATCGTCTCGGCCTGCGCCACCATCTCGCCGTCGGCGTCGAACAGCGCCGTCGAGCAGTCCTGCCGCTCTTTGATGTTCGGCGAGTAGCCCGTCCGGACGAGCGTCGCGTTCATCTCCTCGGCGACCGCCTCGCAGGCGTTCCGCAGCACCTCCAGCGTCACCGAATCGACGCCGGCGTCAGCATTGGCGTCGGCGCCGACTCCGACGCCGTCCTCGGCTTCGGCGTCCCGCGCCGCGTCCCGGTCGGTCATTCGCCGTCACCTCCGGTGGCGACGACGAGGTTCGCGTCGCCGTCGACGCTCGCGGTCTGCCCGGGGTGGACGACGACGGTGCTCTCGGGGCCTTCGACGACCGCCGGGCCGTCGACGGCGGCGTCGGTCGGCAGCGCGGTCCGGTCGTACACCGGAGTCGCGTGGTCGTCGCCGCCGAAGACGACGCGGCGCGTCTCCCGGACCGCGTCGTCGACGTCGCCGTCGCGGTGCGCCGCGGCGAGGTCCGGCGGTTCGACGAGGCCGCGGGCGCGGAGCCGAACCGTCACCAGTTCGACCGGTTCGTCGCGGGCCGCGTGGCCGTACCGGCGCTCGTGGGCGTCGTGGAACCGCTCGGCGATGGCGTCGAGGTCGAACGCCGCCCCGTCGGCGCCGCCGGTGTCGCTGGCTGCGTCGCCGGCGGTGCCTGCTGCGTCGCCGGCGCCGGCGTCGGCGACCGGAACGGAGAGGTCGAACGACTGGCCGGCGTACCGGAGGTCGACGGTGCGCTCGAACCGCATCTCGTCGACGTCGCGGCCGGCGGCGGCCAGTTCCTCGCGGCCCGACCGCTCGAACTCCTCGTAGACGGCGGCGAGGTCGGCGGCGTCGACCGCGTCCCACTCGCGCACCATCGACGTGGAGTAGTCGTAGACGACGTCGCTGATGAGCAGGCCGAGCGCGGAGAGCACGCCGGCGGCGCGCGGCACGACGACCTCGGGGATGCCGAGGCTCTCGGCGAGCGCCGTGGCGTGCAGCGGGCCGGCGCCGCCGAACGCGACGAGCGCGAACTCGCGGGGGTCGAAGCCGCGCTCGACGCTGACGACGCGGAGCGCGCGCTCCATGTCCGCGTTGGCGACCCGGAGGACGCCGGCGGCCGCGTCCTCGACGTCGCCGCCGACGGCGTCCGCGAGCGGTTCGAAGGCGTCGCGGACCGCGTCGGCGTCGCGGCCGAGCGCGTCCGGCAGGAACCCCGCCGGGTCGATGCGGCCGAGCAGCAGGTGCGCGTCAGTGATGGTCGGGCGGGCGCCGCCGCGGCCGTAGCAGATTGGGCCGGGGTCGGCGCCGGCGGAGGCGGGGCCGACGCGGAGCGCGCCGCCGGCGTCGACGTGGGCGACCGACCCGCCGCCGGCGCCGACGGTGTGGACGTCGACGGTCGGGACCGACACCGGGTAGTCGCCGACCTCGGTGTCGGTGGTGACGAGCGGGTCGCCGCCGCGGACCAGCGAGACGTCGCAGGACGTCCCGCCCATGTCCATCGTGACGAGGTCGTCGACGCCGCGGCGGCCCGCGACGTAGGTGGCGCCGCGGACGCCGGCAGCCGGGCCGGACAGCAGCGTGTTGACGGGGCGGTCGCGGGCCGCCTCGGCCGCCATCAGGCCGCCGTTCGACCCCATGACGCGCAGCGGCGCGGTGAGCCCGCGGTCGGCGGCGCCGTCGGCGAGCGCGCCGAGGTAGTCGTCCATCACCGGCTTCAGCGCCGCGTTCAGCGCCGTCGCGAGCGTCCGCTCGTACTCGCGAATCTCCGGGAGGACGTCGCTCGACAGCGACACGGAGGCGTCGACGCCGGCCGCCCGGAGCAGGTCGCGGACGCGGCGCTCGTGGTCGGGGCGTTCGAAGCTGAACAGCAGCGAGACGGCGACGCTGTCCACGTCGCGCTCGCGGAGGTCGGCGGCGAGGTCGCGGACCGCGGCCTCGTCGAGCGGTTCGAGCACGTCGCCGCCCTCGTCGACGCGCTCGGGCACCTCGAACCGCCGGTCGCGTTCGACCACCGGCGCGGGCTTCTCCGCGTCGAAGTCGTAGATGTCGGGGCGGTCCTGCCGGCCGATTTCGAGCGCGTCGCGGAAGCCCTCGGTGGTGACGAGCGCCGTGTCGGCCCACTCGCCCTCCAGGACGGCGTTCGTCGCGACCGTCGTTCCGTGGCCGAAGAAGTCGACGTCGCCGAGCGGCGCGTCGAGGTCCTGCAGGCCGGTCAGCACGCCGCGTTCGGGCGCGGCCGGCGTCGACGGCGTCTTGTCCACGCGGACGCGGCCGTCGCGCACCGTCACGAGGTCCGTGAAGGTGCCGCCGACGTCGACGCCGACGCGGGTCTCCGGGTCCGAATCGTCCATACGGGTCGCTGTGCCGCCGGGGACGTATGCGTTCGCTTCCCGGTCAGCCGGCCGGTCGGCCGTCGGTAACGAGGCGGCGACGGCGGCTCACGCCGAGTCGGCGCGTCGCTCCCGCGCGACCGCGGCGCCCGCGACGCCGGCGACGACGAGGGAGGAGCGGGGGACCATGCCCGCAGGAGGTGTCGGATCGCCGTTACTTGTTTCGTTCGCGGAGCCGCTCGCGGGCGGTCTCCGCGTCGGCGTCCTCGGTCTCCAGGAGCGTGTCGAGCCGCTGTTCGAACTCCACGTCGTCGATGTCGCCGGCGGCGTACCGCTCCCGGAGCCGCTCGACCGGGTCGGCCGCCTCGGCGTCGCGCTCCGCGCCGACGGCGTCCGACTGCGACTGTGACCGCGACCGCGACAGGGACGCAGCCGTCTCCGAGTCGTTGCCGACGAAGACGTCGCCGAGTATCGCGGACAGCGGTGTGAGCAGGAGCCAGCCGACCACCGCGACCGCCGCGCCGGCGCCGCCGCCTCCGAATATGCCCGCGAGCGCGGCGAAGCCGACGGTCGCCACCGCGATGACGCCGGGCGCCGCCTCGACGAGCCGGTGCTGCCGTGGTGTCACGTCCGGGATGATTCAGCAGTGTCGACAAAAATCTCTCGGTGCGGCGTCTCCGTCCCGGTTCGGCACCGTGGCGTTCGGCGCGAATCCTCCCGCCGTCGGGTGCTGTCGGCGTCCGTCGAATCGCTCACCCCCTTTTCGGTGGCCCGCCACCGTCCGAGCATGAAGTGGCGCGACGACCTCCCCGACGACTGGGACGACGCCCCGAACCAGCCGCCGGCCGTCGACCGGCCGGACGCCGAACTCGTCGCCGTCGACGGCGGCGCCGTGTTCCGGCCGACCGAACCCCCCGACCGCGGCGACATCGGGACGCACAGCCTGTTCTGTGACGGCCTGACGGTCCCCGGCCACGACGACGCCGCCGTCGACGGAACCGACGCCGCAGACGGCGACGTGGCTGCGGACGGCGACGCGGACGCCGACGGGCCCGAGTGGTGGACGCGGGACAGCGGCGAGTTCGCGCCGGACGCCTGGGACTGGTCGACCGAAGACGCCGACTGAGCCGCGGTCTACTGCTCCAGGTCGATGCCGTCGCGGAACTCCTCGAACGCGTCGTCGAGTTCGTTCTTGATGGCCTCCCGTTCGTCGTCGGTGAGTTCGCGGTTCTCCTGGGCCGCCAGGACGGCGCGCGCCAGCAGTTCGTTGTTCATCCGCATCGACGGGTGCGCGAAGTTCGCCGAGAGGTCCTGGCGGTCGCGCGACATCTGGTTCCACACGCCGCCCTCCGTGTACAGGTAGGTGAATATCAGCGTGCCGACGAGGGTGACGCCGATGAGCGGCCACGCGTACTCGCCGTGGCCGTACTGCCTGAGCGTGAGCGTCGCGGTGGAGAGCCCGGTCAGGCCGAGCATCGCCAGCCGAATCATCCCCGAGACGCCGTCGACGCGCGCGAGCCAGCGGGCGGCGAGCCGCACCCACCAGCGGTCTGCTGTCATGAGCGGACCTGACGCGGTCGACCCGTAAAACCGGCTTGGACTGTCAGTTCGCGGATGCGTTCGGGGTGCCGGGGCTGCCGCAGCGCGGTGTCGCCGCGGCGCCGCGGCGCCGTGACGCCGTGACGCGCTATTGTGCGGACGCTCAGCGCTCCTCGACGTGCCGGACCTGGACGGCGATGCCGCGGGTGGAGTCGCGCATCTCGGCGCCGAACATCTCCGCGCGGCCGACGGCGAACGCCTTCGGCCCCTCCACGACGACCTCGTCGCCGACGCGGATGTCGTCGTCAGCGTCGACGACGCCCGGCGCGAGCACGCTCCCCTGCGGCACGAACCCGTCGATTTCGACGGTCTTGGTCGGGGCGTCGCTGTCGACCCAGCGGCGGGCACCGGCGAGCGTGAAGGCGAGGACGCCGTAGTTCGGCACCATCGTCGCGAGCTGTTCGCCGTCGCCGTCGCGGACCTGCAGTTTCGGGTAGCGGCTCTTCGTGTGCAGGTCCGAAAACAGGTCGTCGCCGGCGCCGTCGCCGAGCATGTAGTCGGCGAGCGCGCGCACCGTGTTGTGCTGGCGCTCCCGCTTCGTGTACTTCAGTTCGCCGTCGAGCGTCCGCATCAGGTTCCCGATGGACTCCGTCGTCGTCGGATGGTCCTCGACGGTGTACTCGAACGGGACGTCGACCTGCGACTCGACGCGCTCGCAGATCTCTCGGTAGCCGTCCGCCGGGACGTGCGCGATGACGCGCGGGTAGTCGTTCCGCTCCAGGTACCGGCGGAGCACCGTCGCGACGAACTGCTTTTCGTCCTCGGACCACCGGCCGGTGACGACGGTGTCGTAGTGCTGTGCCGGGTACGTCAGTTCGAGCTCCTGCGGGACGACGCCGATGGGCGACGTCATCGACGCGGTGTGCGCGCGGTACTGGACGGCGTCCTGGAACTGCCGGTGGCTCTGGCTCTCGGAGTACGGTTTCCGGGCGGAACACGGCACCAGCACCAGCGGATTCCGGAACCGGTTCCGGTAGCGGGTCGTGACGCGCTCGGCGAACCGCTGGATTTCGACGCGACGCAGCGTGTCGCTCGTCGCCGCCGTCAGTTCGGTGTCGCGGACCACCGGCGTCCGCTCCTCCAGGTAGCCGTACTGCTGGTCGAGTTCGCGGAACGTCGCGGTGAGCCACTGCTCGTGTCGCGCCTGCCCCTCGACGTAGTCGCGGAGCCGGCCTTCGCGGATGCGCTGGCGGACCCGGCGGAGCTCCGCGGCGAGCGCGTTCACGTTGTGGGCCTCGCAGTCGCGCCGGTCGAACGACTCGCGGGGCACCTGACACGCCGGACAGGAGCACGGCAGTTCGTCGAGGTCGTCGAGGAACCGCTCGCCGTCCGTCGTGAGATACCGGCCCTGCGAGCCCTTGATGCGGGCGCGGGTCGCGTCCAGCAGGTCGACGCCGGCGTAGACGAGCGTCGCGGCGTTCGCGGGCGTCGCGACGCCGGAGAGGTACAGCGCGGTGTCGGTCGGCGTCGCCTCACGGACGGAGACGACGGCGTCGACGAACGCGGCGGCGTGCCCGACGAACCCCTGCGCGTCCGAGACGACGTAGGCGTCGACCGGGGCCTCGTCGGCGCCGCCGGCGGTCGGCGCGTCGCTCTTCACGACGGCCGCCGTCGCGGCGTCGACGTCGGGGTACTCCGCGGCGAACGACTCCACGACCTCGTCGCGGGTGCCCGCCGGGAACGACCGGTGTGGGAGCACGGTCAGCGCGTCGTCGTCGCCCTCCGGGACGGTCCGGTCGGCGCTCCACAGGCTCCCGGCGTCGACGACGCGGACGCCGTCGAGGTCGATTTCGGCGGACGCGCCGTCGGCTGCCGCGTCGGCAGCGACGTCCGCGGCCGCGTCGGCGACGCTGCCGCCGTCGGCGTCCGCCACGGTGTCCGCGAGCGCCGGCGTCGTCACCGGCGAGGCGAGCCGGAGCTCCCCGAGCCGGGCGGCGGCGTCCCGCTCGTGGACCTCGAAGTAGTCAGTCATGCGAACACGTCCGTGACCGACGGTTTATTCGCTTTCGTTCCCGTCGCCGCCCAGCCCGGCGAGGTTCTCCAGTTCGACGCCGTCGGGGACGCGGGCGAGCGCGTCGGCACTCCAGTCGTCGTGTGCGAGCGTCACGTCCGCGTCCGGGTTCGCCGCGACGAGCGCCGCGACGCCGTCGGCGGCGGCGCGCTCTGCGGCCTCGTCGGTCCGGTCGGGGAGTTCGGCGGTGAGCGGGTACGTCTCCGAGAGCGCCCGCGGGAACGGCCCGAACGGCGGCTCGACGCGCCACACCTCGTCGTAGGTGTGCTCGGAGGGGGTCCCGTACTCCGAGAGCAGCAGGCTGTCAGGGACGGCGAGCCGGTCGAGCCGGTCGTGGTGCCGCCGCACCTCGGGGCGCCGCGCCGACTCGTGTGACAGCCCGAAGAACGCGCCCTTGCTGGCGCGGTCCTCGCGTTCGAGCTGGTCGGCGTGCTCCAGCATGGCGCGGTAGCCGTCGAGCATCGCCGGGTGGCCGCGGGCGCGCTTCTCCACCAGTTCGAGCAGGTCGCCGTCGCGGATGGCCTGTTTCACGCGGCGCAGCTCCTCGAACGTGACGTGGAGGTTGTGTTCGGCGAGCAGCCGCTCCTGCTCGTCGGCGTCGGCGGCGCGGAGGTCCGCCGGCGTGTGGCGGTGACACACCGGGCAGGCGCACGGCATGTACTCGAGGTCGTCGAGCTGCTCGGTGCCGGAGACGGTGAGGTAGCGGCCGTCGCGGGCGTACAGCGCGTAGGCGGCGGAGTCGAACAGGTCGCAGCCGAGCGCGACGGCGAGCGCGAACATCATCGGGTGGCCGGCGCCGAACAGGTGGACCGGGCAGTCCGCGTCGAGGCCGCGTTTCGCGGCGGCGACGGCGTCCACCATGTCGTCGTAGCGGTAGCTGTTCATCATCGGCACGACCGCGCCGACCGGGAACACGTCGAGGTCGGACGCCGCCGCCTCCCGACCGGCCTGTTCGCGCAGGTCCGGGTAGGTGGCGCCCTGCACCGGCGCGTTCACCAGCATGTCGCCGACGTCGACGTCCTCGGCGTCGCGGAGCGCCTGCCGCGTCGTTTCGAGGTCGGCCGCCGCCTGCTCGCGGCTCACGTCCGGCGGCGTCGGCACGTCCACCGGCGTCCCGATGTCGCTGCCGATGTCGCGCTGGAACTCCAGAATCTCCGTCGTCGACGTGTCGATTTCGCCGTACTCCGCGAGCTGGAACGACCCGGAGTCGGTCATGATGGCGCCCGAGAAGTCGAGCATCTCGTGGAGGCCCTCGTCGAGCGCGCGCTCGGCGAGGTCGTCGTCGCCGCGGATGATGTACGAGTTCGTGATGAGGATTTCGGCGCCGAACGTCGACTCCAGTTTCGCCGGTTCGACGGTGAGGATGTTCGGGTTGATGACCGGGAGCAGCGCGGGCGTCTCCACGGTCGTCCCCGCGCGGGGAACCGTCAGCTCCCCGATGCGGCCCGCGGCGTCGTGCGCCCGGACCTCGAAGGTGTCGCGCATGCATCGCCGTCCGCGGCCGGAACGGGAAGGGGTTGCGGTCGGCCGTCCGCGCGGCCGTTCAGGCAGCCGTTGCGCAGCGGGCCGGCTACGCGTCCCACTCGACCTCTTCGACCTGCTCGGTCGACCGGAGGATGAACGGGCCGATGGAGAGCGTGTGTTTCGTGACGGTCGCGATCCGGAGGACGTACGCGAGCAGCACCAAGAACGGCAGCATGGCGAGCGTCGCCGTGACGGCGATGACGGCGACGAGCGTCTCGACGCCGAACAGCGTGGCGTGGTACGTCGCGTCGTTGAAGAAGGCGACCATGACGCCGGAGATGACCAGCGCCGGCACCGCCGAGATGAGGATGGTGCGCGAGAGGTTGATGAGCTCCCACTGGAAGTACAGCGTCTTGAAGTGTTCGCGCGCCGGACCGAACAGCTCCAGGACGTCCGTCAGCCGGTCGAGGGTGTCGCTCGCCTCGTCGCTCATGCCGTCGCCGTACTCGCCGCGGATGCGCTGGGCGGCGTACACCTTCCACGAGTAGTTGAAGTTCAGCGCCGCCGACAGCACGTCGAACTCGCCGAACCGGGCGCCGTCGAGGCCGTCGCCGACCTCGGCGGCGTTCTCGACGAGGCTGCCGGCGAGGTCGTCGACGGCCTCACGGAGGTCGTCGTCGTCGCTGTCGGCGACCGCGGCGCGGAGCTCCTCGGCGCGCGACCCGGCGACCTGCACGAGCGCCCGCAGGAACTGCGCGGGCCGCGCCGGGGCCACCGGCGCGTCGATGAGGTCGGCCGCGTCCTCGCGGAACCCGAGCGCGCCGCGCATCCGTTCGCGCTGGTCGCCGACGGCGCCGAGTTCCTGCGACAGCACGAGCTGGTTCAGGGTCAACACGAGCGTCACGCCGGTGATGGTGGCCGTGAGAAAACCCTGAAACAGCGTGTCGACGGAGTCGCTCGTCCGAATCGCGCCCTCCGCGGTCGGGATGGCGTAGCCGGCGGCGAGAAACGAGACGAGCAGCACGGCGAGCAGCGTCCCCGTGACCAGCCGCCGGTCCGCCTCCAGCAGGAACCAGAGCTTCCAGCGGCTCTCGGAGGCGCGTTCGCGGAGCAGGTCGCTCGGCTGGTCGCTCGCGTCAGTCACACCTCTGCTTCAGGCGACACCGACAAGAAACGTCCGGCAGTCGCCGAGCCGATGGACAGCCGCACCGTCGCGGCACCGCTTCACGCGCTCCCCGCTACTTCGACTGCGTCGACTCCTCTTCCTCGCGGAGCTCTTCGAGTTCCGCCTCGACCTCCTCGTCGGACGGCTCGACGTCGGCGTCGACGTCGAGCTCGGAGTCCACGTCGGTGTCGGCGTCCGCGTCGACCTCAGTCTCCGCCGTCCCGTCCACCTCGTCCGCCGCGGTCGCGCCGCCGCCGAGTTCGGACTTCAGCGTTTCGAGCTCCGCGTCGACCTCGCGGTCGGCCTTCCCGGATTCGAGCTCCCGGTCGATCTCGTCTTTGTCCGAGAGCGCGTCGTCGAACGCGCCGGTGTCCTGGAGTTCGTCCATCGCCTGCGACCGCGCCTCCATCTCCTCGGTGCGGCCCTCGGCGCGTTCGATCGCGCGGCTCACGTCCTCCATCTCGTCGCCGACGCCGGTCATCGCCTCGGACACCCGCGTCGACGCCTCGGCGGCCTCGTAGCGCGCCTTCATCGTCTCCTTTTTCGTCTTGAACTCGTCGATGCGGCTCTGCAGCTCCTCTTTCTTCTCGACGAGCTGGTCCTGCGTCGACTGGAGGTCCTGAATCTGCCCTTCCAGCTCCTCGATCTGGTTCATCTTCGACTTCTTCTTTTCGAGCGCGCGCCGCGCGAGGTCGTCGCGGTCCTGCTGGACGGCCTCCCGCGCCTGCTCGTTGTGCTTTTCGACGTTCTCCTCCAGCCGCCGCTTCTGGATTTCGAGCCGCTTCTTCTGGGTCGTGAGGTCCGCGATGCCCTGCTTGACGTCCTGCAGTTCGTCCCGCATCTGCTCGTAGCTGTAATCGAGCGTCTCGGTCGGGTCTTCAGCCCTATTGAGGACGGCGTTCACTTTCGAGCGGAGGACGTACGAAGCGCGAGAGAGGATTCCCATACCCGACGGTTAGGCGACTGACCGTATAAATTTCACCCGACAAACGGGTTCGGCCGCCGACCGGTCGGGATTCCCGCTACTGTTTTCGTCCCTCGCCGCGGACGCCGAGCCGTGACCGACGACACCGTCCTGATTCCCGGCGGCCGCGACGTCCGCGCCACCCTCGACCGCGCCGCCGACGCCGCACCCACCGCCGACGAAGCCGCTGCTGCTGCCGCAGCGGACGCCTGCGTGGTCGCGTGCCCGCCGCATCCGCAGCACCGCGGCCACCGCGGCGACCAGCGGCTCCGCGCGGTGAGCGACGCCCTGACGGACGCCGGCGTCGACTGCCTCCGGTTCGACTACGGCGAGTGGGACGAAGGGTACGGCGAGTGCGCCGACGCCCGGAACGCGGCCGCGTGGGCCGCCGACCGGTACGAGTCGGTCGGCCTGTTCGGCTTCAGCTTCGGCGGCTGCGTCGCGCTGCTCACCGCCGCCGACGACCGGACCGACCCGGAGGTCGCCGCGGTCTCCGCGCTCGCGCCGACGGCGCGGCTCGCCGCCGACCTCGACTGCGCCGCGGCCGTCCCGGAGATTCGGTGCCCGGTGCAGGTCGTCTACGGCGCCCGCGACGACACCGCCGACTGGGAGCCGGTCGTGGACGCGGCGCGCGACGCGGGCGCCGACGTGACGGAACTCGCCGCGGACCACTTCTTCGTCGGGCAGGCCGACGCCGTCGGCGACGCGGTCGGGTCGTGGCTCGCGCACCGCGTCTGAACCCCCGCGGTCAGCGGCGAGCAGCGCGGCGACCGCGTCGACAGCGACGGCGAGCAGCGCGGCCGCGACGGCAACGGCGCTGTGCGGGTCGAAAAACGGAAAAGGCGGGTGCGGCGGTCGGAGTCGCTTCGGGGGGCTTCGGGGTCGCGTCAGTCGGCCGCGACGGGCTCGGCGGTTCGTTCCGCGAGCGAGAGCACGTCGTCGAAGAAGTCGAGCGAGTCGTGCGGACCGGGGTTCGCTTCGGGGTGGTACTGGCGGGTGATGACGTCGTACTGTTCGCTCGCGAGCCCCTCGGCGGTGTCGTCGTTGACGTTGACCTGGGTGACGTCGAGCGACCCGGGGTCGGCGACGGAGTAGCCGTGGTTCTGGGTCGTCATGACGACCCGGCCGGTTTCGAGGTCCTGCACCGGCTGGTTGACGCCGCGGTGGCCGAACGCCATCTTCTCGGTTTCGCCGCCGAACGCGCGGGCGACGATCTGCTGGCCGAGGCAGATGCCGGCGAGCGGAAGTTCGCCGGCGAACTCCTCGACGAGCGCCTGTGCGGCCTCGAAGTTCGCGGGGTCGCCCGGGCCGTTCGAGACGAACAGGACGTCCGGCTCGACGGCGGCGACGTCGGCGGGGTCCGCGTCGTACGGGAGGACGTGGACCGTCGCGCCGCGCTCGGTGAGCGACGAGACGATGGAGCCTTTCGCGCCGCAGTCGACGAGCGCGACGTCGACGTCGCCGTCGGCCTCGACGGTGTACGGCTCGTCCGTCGACACCTGCGCGCCGATGTCGGTGTGTTCGGACATCCCCTTGCAGTCGGCGAGTTCGGCTTTCGCGTCGGCCGGCGTCGCGTCGGGGCCGGCGGCGATGCCGCACTTCATCGCGCCCTCCTCGCGGACGGACGTGACGAGTTCGCGGGTGTCGAGGTGGTCGACGGCCGGCACGCCCTCGTCGGTGAGCCAGTCGGCGACGTCGTCGGTGAGTTCGCGAGCGATGGCCGCGTTCGGGTGGACGCAGCCGGACTCGAATCGCTCGTCTCGGACGCCGTAGTTCCCGATCAACGGGTAGGAGAACGTGAGGACCTGCTCCTCGTAGGAGGGGTCCGTGAGGCTCTCCTCGTACCCGGTGTACGCGGTTGTGAACACCAGTTCACCACGTGTGCGGCCCGGCGCACGGGCGCGTCCTGCGAAGACACGGCCGTCCGCGAGCGCGACGTAGGCGTCCGCCATTACGAGATACACACACAGGCCTGGATAATAAGTGCGTCGTTCGAAGCATCGTTACGAAATTCGTAATCGGTTTGTGTCGGCGGCCGCATCCACGTGCATGGACGACCTCGACCGCCGAATCCTGAACGTCCTCCGACACGACGCGCGGACGCCGTACACGGAGATCGCCGACCGCGTCGGCACCAGCGAAGGCACGGTCAGGAACCGCGTCGACCGGATGACCGACGAGGGCGTCATCGAACGATTCACCGTCACTACGCGCACGGGGAACGTCAAGGCGATGGTCGAAATCTCGGTCGACATGAACGTCGACACCAGCAGCGTCTCCGACCAGCTCGCAGACTGGGAGGAGGTCGACTTCGTCTGGCAGGTGTCCGGCGAGGAGGACATCGTGCTCATCGTCGACTGCGTCGACACACGCGCCGTCAACCAACTCATCACGCGCGCGAGAGAGATGAGCGAAGTGGAGGGCACGAAGACGCGGCTGATTCTCGACGAACGCCTCGGCTGACCGGGCGCGGAAGCGAAGCCATCATGGTGCGTCCTCACGCACCCGAAGGCATGAGCACGGACGACGCCGCCGCGGCGGACGACGCGACGGAGGAGGCATCGGTCGGCGAGCCGGACCACGAGAACGCGCTCCAGGACGTCATCGCCGTCGACGGCGACGACAACCCCGAGGGGACCGTGAACCGACTGGACGCGCACACCGGCGACGGAATCCGCCACCGGGCGTTCACCTGCCTCGTCTTCGACGGCGAGGGGCGGCTGCTGCTCGGCCAGCGCGCGCCCGGCAAGCGGCTCTGGGACACCCACTGGGACGGCACCGTCGCCTCCCACCCGGTCGAAGGGCAGACTCAGCGGGAGGCGACCCGGCAGCGTCTGAAGGAGGAACTCGGCGTCACCCCCGACCAGTACGGCGACCTGCGCGTCACGGACCGCTTCGAGTACAAGCGCTACTACGAGAACGCCGGGCTGGAGTGGGAGGTGTGTGCGGTGCTGAAGGTGACGCTCGACGACACCGCGCTCGACCCGGACGAAGACGAGATCGCGGGGCTGCTCTGGGTGGACTACGAGCACCTCCACGAGCACCCGGAGTGGTACCGCCAGCTCCGCCTCTGCCCGTGGTTCGAAATCGCGATGCGGCGCGACTTCGAGTAGGCCGCGCCCGCCCGAACGCGACCCGGAGGCGCTCCGGCAACGCGGCGACGACGCGGGACCGACTCCGGCACCGCCACGGCAACGCGGCGACCCGAACCGACTCCGCTTCCGTGGCGGCTCCGTGTCGAAACCCCGTAATCCCCGGAGCACGAAGCGGGCCGTATGACCGACGACGCGGCCGAGTCGACGCCCGAACCGACGCTGTACGACGACCTCGACGGGCAGGTGGCGCTGGTCACCGGCGCGAACCGCGGCATCGGCCGCGAAATCGCGTCTTCGCTGTCCGACCGCGGCGCGACGGTGTACGCCGGCGTCCGCAGCGTCACCTACGACATCCCCGACGAGTGGCGGCGGCTCACCCTCGACGTCTCGCAGGAGGGCGACGTGCAAGACGCGCTGAACCGCGTCGGCGACGACGAGGACCGGCTCGACGTCCTCGTGAACAACGCCGGCGTCGGGCACTTCGGCGAGCCGCTCCACGAGGAGCGAACCGCCCACATCGACCACACCATCTCCGTGAACCTCCGCGGCCCGATGCTGCTGTGCAAGTACGCGATTCCGCCGCTGCTGAACGCCGAGACGCCCCGCATCGTCAACGTCTCCTCCGGGATGGGCGCGCTCGGCGAGGAGCAGAGCGGCGGCTCGCCGGCGTACCGCGTCACCAAAACCGCGCTGAACGGCCTCACGAAGTACCTCCACGGCGAGTACGCCGACGACGGCCTCATCGCGAACGCGGTGTGTCCCGGCTGGGTCGACACCGAACTCGGCGGCGAGGAGGCGCCGCGGAGCCCGGAACGCGGCGCCGAAACCCCGGCGTGGCTCGCCCGGTTCCGCGACGGCCCCGGCGGCCTGTTCTGGCGCGACAAGCAGGTAATCGACTGGTGAGCCGCGGACGCGGGACGCGCCGCCGAGTCGACGACGCGACCGATTCCGGGACCCGCAGCGTTTAGCGGGAGCCGCCACCACCTCCGCGCATGGACATCGCGCCGTTCGAACTGGAGCGCTGGTTCGCGGAGTACGAACACGAGGCGGACATCATGCTGGCGGAGTCCGGAATCCGGTCGCTCCGCGCCGACCGGTTCGACCTCGACCCGGGGAAGCTGGGGTACGTGATTCCGACGAACGGCGACCCCGAGTTCCGCGCCGACGTCGCGTCGCGGTACGGCCGGTCGGCCGACGAGGTGCTGTTCACCTGCGGGACGCAGGAGGCGAACTTCCTCGCGTTCCTGTCGCTTCTGAACGCCGGCCACGGCGACCACGCGGTGGTCGTGACGCCGACGTACCAGGCGCTGCACGCCGTCCCGGACGCCTTCGGCGACGCGACGCGGGTGCCGCTGGAGCCGCCGGAGTGGGAGCTCTCCGTCGACGCCGTCGCCGACGCGGTCACCGACGACACGGCGGTCGTCGTCGTCAACAACCCGAACAATCCGACGGGGCGGTACCACCCGGAGTCGGTGATGCGGGAGCTGTACGACGTCGCCGCCGCCCACGACGCCTACCTGCTCTGTGACGAGGTGTACCGGCTGCTGGCGGACGAGCCGATTCCGCCGGCGGCGTCGTTCGGCGAGTACGGCGTCTCCACGACCAGTCTGACGAAGGCGTACGGGCTCGCGGGCACCCGGTTCGGCTGGCTCGCCGGGCCGCAGGACGTCGTCGACGCGGCGTGGCGGTGGAAGGACTACACGACGATTTCGCCGTCGCTGTTCGGCCAGCACGTCGCGAAGCAGGCGCTCGGCGAGCAGGAGGACGACATCCTCGCGGAGAACCGCGCGCTCGCCCGGAAACACCACGGCATCGTCGCGGACTGGCTGGACGACCACGGCCTCGACTGGCACGACCCGGTCGGCGTCAACGGCTTCATCACCGTCCCGGACGGCTTCGACGGCTCCCGGGCGTTCTGCCGCGCCGTCGTCGAGGACGCCTCGGTCGTGCTGGCGCCGGGCGACGTGTTCGGCTACGACGACTACTTTCGGCTCGGCTTCGGCCACGAGACCGACGAACTCAGGGAGGGGCTGTCCCGCGTCGGCGACGTCATCAGCGGCTGACCCGGCCGGCCGGAAGCCGCGAATCCCGGGGGAAACCGGCTGGAAGCCGCGCTGTCGGGCGGAGCCGCGACGCGCTATCAAACCGTTTATACCGCCGCCGCGGGAAATCCGGTGTATGCCGAAAGAGCAGAAGCAGGTCCGGGAACTGCAGGAGGGAAGCTACGTCATGATGGACGACTCCCCCTGTAAAATCAACCATTACAGCACCGCGAAGCCGGGGAAACACGGCAGCGCGAAGGCCCGCATCGAGGGGAAGGGCGTCTTCGACGACAAGAAGCGGTCGCTGTCCCAGCCGGTGGACGCGAAGGTGTGGGTGCCGATAATCGAGCGGAAGCAGGGCCAGGTCGTCTCCGTCTCCGGGGAGGACGCCCAGATCATGGACCTCGACACCTACGAGACGTTCACGATGCGCGTCCCGGAGGACGAGGAGTTCGAGCCGGACCAGAACATCGAGTACCTCGAGTACGAAGGCCAGCGGAAAGTCCTCGGGTAAGCCGATGTTCCCGGGCGCCGTCGCGGACCGAGGGGACGCCGACTACGTCGTCGTCGGCGCGCCGCTCGACGCCACGACGACGTTCCAGCCGGGAACCCGATTCGGCCCCGACCGCGTCCGGCGGTTCGCCGAGCCGTTCGACGACTACGACCGCCGGACCGACTCGTTCTTCTCCGACTGCGCGGTTCACGACGCCGGCGACGTCCCGCCGTGGGACGCCGTCGGCGACTACCTCGACCACCTCGCCGCCGAACTCAGAGCCGCCGCCCTCGACGACGCCGTCCCGGTGACGGTCGGCGGCGAACACACCGTGACGTGGAGCGGCGTCCGCGCCACCGACCCGGACGTCCTCGTCACGCTCGACGCCCACCTCGACCTCCGCGACGACTACGACGGGAATCCGCTGAGCCACGCCTGCGTCGCGCGGCGCTGCCTCGACGGCGGCGACGAGAGCGGCGACGAGAGCGCGAGCACCGACGCGGAGCACGCGACCGTCGACGAACTGGTCGTGCTCGGCGCGCGCACTGGGAGCCGCGAGGAGTGGGAGCGCGCGGACGCCCCCGACGTCACCGTCGTCCCGCCGGCGGACGTCGCCGACTGGACCCCCGAGTTCGGCGACCGCGACGTCTACCTCTCGGTCGACGTCGACGCCGCCGACCCCGGGTTCGCGCCCGGGACCGGGACGATGGAGCCGTTCGGGCTGACGCCGCGAGCGATGCGGCGCGTCGTCCGCGCGGTCGCGCCCCGGTGTGTCGGCGCCGACGTCGTCGAGGTGAACGACCGCGACGACGGCCAGACCGCCGCCCTCGCCGCGAAGCTCCTCCGCGAGTTCGTGTTCAGCCACGCCGACGGCGACGCGGACTGACGCGCCGGCAGCGACGGAGATTGACACCCGGCGGCGACGCGGACCGCGACGGCGACGACGGTTCCGCCAGCGACGTCACCGACCGCGGGGACGCGCAGGCTACAAGCCGCTCGCGGTCGAAGCCCGCCGCATGACGATGAAGCTCTCGGAGTTCTCTGCGCGGCTCGACGAGAAACTGGACACGGCGGCGTACGCCGACCTCGACGCGTCGCCGAACGGCCTGCAGGTCGGCCCGGACGACCGCGAAATCGAGACGGCGGCGTTCGCGGTCGACGCCGCGGTGGCGACCGTCGAAGCCGCGGCGGCCCGGGGCGCCGACGTGCTGGTGACGCACCACGGACTGGTCTGGGGGGGCCTCGACCGCGTCACCGGCCAGGAGTACCACCGCATCGCGCCGCTCGTCGTGAACGACGTCGCGCTGTACGTCTCACACCTCCCGCTGGACGGCCACCAGGAGCTCGGGAACGCCGCCGGCGTCGCCGACGTCCTCGGACTCGAAGACCGCGAGCCGTTCGGCGAACTCGGCCCGGAGTACGTCGGGCAGCGCGGCGCCGCGGCCGAGCCGTACACGGCGCCGGAGCTCGCCGGGACGCTCGAACGCGAACTCGACCACGACGGCGAGGGCGTGCAGACGCTGGATTTCGGCCCGGAGCGCATCGAGGACGTCGCCGTCGTCACCGGAAGCGGCGCGGACTGGCTCGGCGAGGCCGCCGCCGCCGGCGTCGACGCCGTCGTCACCGGCGAAGGCAAACAGAAGCTGTACCACGAGGCCCGCGAGGCCGGCGTCACCGTGTTCCTCGCCGGCCACTACGCCACCGAGACGTTCGGCGTGCAGTCGCTGCAGGCGCTCGCGGACGACTGGGGGCTGGAGACGGTGTTCGTCGACCACCCGACCGGGCTGTAGGCGGGGCCGTCGGCGGCAGCCACCGGGTCCGCCGTCCGCCCTCGCCGCCCGGCGCTCGTCGCCCCGATTCGGCTCGCGCGTCGCGCACGACCGAGGTAGCCTTAACACGGAGTAGTCGCGCCGAAATCGTCGTTGATACTTGGCGCCCCGGTTTCAAGGGGCAGGACCTGCTGTGGTTGTCCGATGAGTTTCACGAGTGCGTGGCGCGCACTCACACCTGACTGGCTGCAGCGACGATACGCGGCGAAGCTGACGGTCGCCCTGCTGGTGGTCGTCTCGCTCACCGTCGCGTTCGGCGTCGTGGTCCACGTCCAGACCGACCAGCAGCTCCAGTCGGACGTCAACGCCGAATTGGCGTCGACGGCGCAGGTGCGTGCCGACACCCTCGACACCTGGCTCGCGGGCGTACAGAAACAGACCGTGCTGACCTCGCGGCACCCGGCCGTCACGTCCGGCGACCCGGGCCGCGTCGAGCAGCATCTGAAGCGGCTTCAAGAGACCGGGGTGTTGCCGTCCGGCGTCGCCGCCGTCCACTACTACGACACCGGCGACAAGCGCATCGTGGCGTCGACCGCGGCGGAGATGGTCGGCGTCAGCCCCGCCGAGCAGGGCGCGCCGTTCGCCGAGTCGCCGCCGTCGTTCTCCGGCCCCGACGACACGTACGTCACGCAGCCGTTCGAGGTGCCGGTCGTCGACCACCCGGTGGTCGCCGTCATCTCGCCGGTGCCCGGCGTCGACGACCGCGCGCTCATCTACATGGTGAACGTCGAGGCGAAGGCGGCGGCGGTCACCGGCGGGTCCGCCAGCGAGACGATGGTCGTCGACGGCGACGGCGAGTTCGTCGCGCACCCGAACCCGTCGAAGATCACGTCGCCGTTCGCGGCCGCCGACGCCGTGCTCGGCGACGACGGCGTCGTGCAGCGGGACGGGCAGGTGCTCGCGTCGGCGTCGCTCTCGCAGACCGACTGGACGGTCGTGACGCGGACGCCGGCGGCGTCGGCGTACGCGCTCGGCGACGCTGTGACGTCGAGCATCCTCGGGCTGATTCTGCTCACCGTCATCGGGCTGGCAGTCGTCGGCGTCACCGTCGGGTCGAACACCGCGATATCGCTGCGCCGGCTCGCGGAGCGCGCAGACGAGATGGCGGCCGGGGACCTGGACGTGGAGATGGAGACGCGGCGCGCCGACGAGTTCGGCACCGTCGTCGACTCCTTCGACACGATGCGGGGGTCGCTCCGGTCGACGCTCGCCGACGCGGAGGCGGCGCGGTCGGACGCCGAAGCCGCCCGGTCCGAGGCGCAGGCGACCGCCGACCGGCTGGAGGCGACCGCAGCGGAGTACGAGGACGTGATGCGGGCGGTCGCCGACGGCGACCTGACGCGCCGGGTCGACCCGGACGCCGACAGCGACGCGATGCGGGCCATCGGCGAGGCGTTCAACGGCATGGTCACCGAAATCGAGGGGACGCTCGCGGACGTCAAGCAGTTCTCCGCGCACGTCGTCGACGCCGCCGAAACCGCAGACGAGAACACGATGGAGGCCCGGGAGGCCAGCAGCGCCGTCGCCGACTCCGTCGCCGAAATCTCGACGGGCGCCGACGAGCAGGCCGACCACCTCCACGACGTCGAAGGCGAGATGTCTCAGCTCGCCGCGTCCGCCGAGGAGGTCGCCGCGACCGTCGAGTCCGTCGCGGACACCGCGAGCAGCGCGGCCGCCGCCGGCGCGGACGGACAGGACACCGCCGAGGAGGCGCTCACCGAGATGGACGCCGTCCGCGACCGCACCGACGAGACGATGCGGGAACTGGAGTCGCTCGACGACGAGGTCGCAGAGATCGGCGAAATCGCGGAGGTCATCACCGACATCGCGGAGCAGACGAACCTGCTCGCGCTGAACGCCTCCATCGAGGCGGCGCGGACGGGCGCCGACGGCGACGGCTTCGCGGTCGTCGCCGACGAGGTGAAAGCGCTCGCCGAGGAGACGAAAGAGTCCGCCGAGGAGGTCGAAAACCGAATCGAGCGGATTCAGGCCCGGACGGAGGAGACCGTCGGCGGGATGCGCGAGACCGGCGAGCGCGTCCGCGCCGGCGTCGAGACGGTCGAAGGCGCCATCGAGTCGCTCTCCACCGTCGCCGGCCACGTCGAAGGCATCGACGCCGACCTCGCCGAAATCGAGCGGGCGACCGAAGAGCAGGCGCGCGCCGTCGACTCCGTCGTCGAGATGGCGGAGGACGTCTCCGCAATCGGCGACCAGACCACGGCGGAAGCCGCGCGCGCAGCCGAGAAGACCGACGAACAGACCGACGCGCTCGCCGACGTCGACGCCGCGGCCACCGACCTGGCGACGCGGGCCAGGCGGCTCCGCGGCCTCCTCGGCGAGTTCGACGTCGACGCCGCCGCGAGCGTCGACGCGCACGCGACCGCCGCGGCCCGAACGGAGGCTGACGACTGATGTTCGAACTCACGATACAGACCTGGCTCACCGTCGGTTTCGCCGGGATGGCGCTCGGAACGCTGCCGCCGCTGTGGCAGTCCCGCGCCGACCCGGAGCACCGCACCCACTACGCGATTCTCACTGCGATCACGGCCGTCGCCGCCGTCGCCTACCTCGGCATGCGGTTCGGCGTCGGCACCGTCGCCGTCAGCGGCCGGCCGCTGTACCTGCTGCGGTACGCCGACTGGTTCGTGACGACGCTGCTACTGATGGGCTACCTGTGGCTGCTCACGAACGCCGGCCGCGCCGCGCTCGCCCGGCTGTTGGTGTTCGACGCGCTCGTCATCGGCTTCGGCGTCGCCGCCGTGCTGCTTCCGACGCCGATTCGGTTCGCGGCGTTCGCCGCCGGCGGCGTCGCGTTCCTCGCGCTCGTACGCGAACTCGTGGTCCGGCTCCCGGCGCTCGCGTCGTTCCGGCCGGCGCGTCGCCGCGCGACGTTCGAGAAGCTCCGGAACGTCACGGTCGTGCTGTGGACGCTCTACCCGGTCGTCTGGCTGCTCGGGCCGGCCGGCCTCGGGCTGTTGCAGCCGGCGACGGAGGTGCTGGTGTTCGTCTACCTCGACGTCGTCGCGAAGGGCGGCTTCGTCGTCATGGCGGTCAACGGCCTCGCCGGCCTCACCGACGGCGGCGACGACCGCGAGAGCGCGACCGACGACGCCGAGCCGGTGATTGCCGACTGACCGCCGACTGACCGCTGAACCGAGTGCCGGCGGGCCACTGCTGACGCGCCCGTCGCGTCCGGCCGGAAAACCACGCGGTTCAAACGCTTCGCGGCCGCACCGTCGACCATGCGCGACGAGGACGCCGCCGGCGGAGACGACGGCGGACACGGCGACGAGACCGACCACGAGGGCCACCGCGAGCCGAGCCGCGAGGCGTTCAGCCACGACCCGCTCGGGCACGCCGACGTCACCGGCGGCATGACCGTCGCGGAGCTCGTCGACCAGTACGGCCACGCCGGCATCGGCGCCGAGTCGGTGCACGAGGCCGCGGACGTGCTCGCGGAGATGCTCGCCGACGACGACTGCACCGTGTTCCTGTCGCTCGCCGGCGCGATGGTGCCGACCGGGATGCGCCGCATCGTCGCCGACCTCATCCGCGACGGCCACGTCGACGCGCTCGTCACCACCGGCGCGAACCTCACCCACGACGCCATCGAAGCCATCGGCGGGAAACACCACCACGGCGAGACGCATCAGGCCGGGAAGTCGATGCGCGAACACGACGAACAGCTCCGCGACGAGGAGGTCGACCGCATCTACAACGTCTACCTGCCGCAGGAGCACTTCGCGCAGTTCGAGTCGCACCTCCGCGAAGAGGTGTTCCCGCCGCTCGTCGACCGCGACGGCGCCGTCAGCATCGCCGAGCTCTGCGCCGAACTCGGCCGCGCCAACGCCGACGTCAACGACCGCGACGACGTCGCGGAAGGCCCCGGCGTCGCCGCCGCCGCCTACGAGCACGACGTCCCGGTGTACTGCCCCGCCGTTCAGGACTCCGTGCTCGGCCTGCAGGCGTGGATGTACAGCCAGACCGCGGACCTGACGCTCGACGCGCTCGCCGACATGACGCCGCTCACCGACCAGGCGTTCGACGCCGACGACGCCGGCTGCCTGCTCGTCGGCGGCGGCGTCCCGAAGAACTTCACGCTGCAGACGATGCTGGTGACGCCGCGCGCGTACAACTACGCCGTCCAGATTACGATGGACCCCGAAGCGACCGGCGGGCTGTCCGGCGCCACGCTGGAAGAGGCGCGCTCGTGGGGGAAACTGGAGAAAGACGCCCGCAACGCCTCCGTCTACGGCGACGCCACGGTGTACCTTCCGCTGCTCGTCGCGGCCGCACGCGAACGAATCGACGGGTAGCCGACTGGTCGCCGACTACTCCTCAGAACCGCCCTGTACGTGTCGTCGAAGCTCCGATTCGGACTCGAACGCCCTGCCACAGTCGTGACAGAACAGTCGGTTGGACCCGGTGAGACTCATTGGGTACCGCTTCCATACGACACCCTCCGTTTCAAGCCTGCGGCTCGCGGTACTTTTTACCGAGCCGCGAGTACGTCCACGTGGCCGATGACGAGGCAACCGGGCCGAGCCGGGGTGGCACCCGCGCGACGACGAGCCCTATGAGTGCCGAGGCCGAACTTCCTTCCGGGGTTCACTCGCGGGTTTCGAACGACTGACGCGGATGCGGACGGTCTCTGAAAGCGGTTCAGCCCATTCTGGGGGTGCGTGTCCGCCGGGACAGCGCCGACGCGCCGCAGACGAAAGCGTCCACTGAGAGGATGAACAGACCGCCGACGAGGGAGACCGTCGAAACCAGCTCCGGAACGCCGAACCAGAGCGGTGCGACGAACCAGATGCCGTCGAGAATCGACTTCAGTTCCTGGCCGTACGGCGCTCGGCCCCACGCGCCCGAGTGGAACGCTGACCGAAGCGAGAGAGAGGCCGCGGAGTGCCCGCCTGCACTCTCGTCGCCCGTGCCTAACCGTTCGGCTTCGTACGGGCGCTTGATGGACGAGACCTCCCACAGGATTGACCCTCGCGTTCCGACCTCGAAGACGCGGTTCGAGTTCGTGTCCGTGATGAGCGTGGTTCCGCCCGGCAGCCGGTCCGCGTCGCGCGGCCAGTTCATCGCCGCGTCCTGCCACACCCAGGTCTTGGTCCAGCCGTCACCGGTCCGTTGGTATTCGACGATTCGGTCGTTCTCGCTGTCGGCGACGAGGACGGACTCGCCGCCTCTCTCCCGCGGGATGTAGTCCGGGTTGTGCTGATTGTAGAGGACGCCTCGTCTGTTCTGAGCCCCGAGGGTCCACGTCTGGTTGACCGTTCCGCCCGGCTGGAGGAACAGAACCCGATTGAAGTTGCGTGGACTCAGCATGATTCGTCCGTCCGGCAGTAGCTCGACGTCGTTGACGTGTGTCCAATCCTGACGGGGTCCGCCGTCGCGTTCGTCGGAGTACGCCTCGTCGAACGACCACGACCATGTCCTCTCTCCCGTCCGATGGTTAAGCATGTAGACTCGGTCTTCGGCGATGTCGGCGACCAAGAGGTGTGTGTCGTTGACGAAGTCGACGTCGTGAATCATCCCTCTGTTGCCCGCGCCGTTCGGCGTCTCGACGACCCTGCTGTGAATCACGGTCGTTTCGCCGGTCGAGACGTTCAGGACTTCGACGTACTGGCGAACGCAGACGGTGTCTTCAGCGCATTCGTCGCTGGAGACGATGTCCGAAGCGGTGTACATGACCGTTCTGGAACTCCCTTCGATGGGGTCGACGTCCCAGTAGGATTCGTGTGAGTCGTTCTGGTAGACGACGTCTCCCTCCTCGTTCAGGAGGAAGATTCCACCGGGGAGCCCCTCGTTCTGTCCGCCGTCCCAGCTGTTCCCCTGGGAAGTCACGACCGTGAGTTCCTCAGCCGAGAGGGCTGTCCCGGCCGGGTCGACCGGCGTGTCCGCGGCCACAGCACTGGTCGAAACGACGAGCGCCGAGCAGAGAACGACGGCGAGAGCTGCCTTCCGTACCCGCATCCGGCCCGGTTTGAGGCGGGACAGAGCAGCGGGGAACCCGGCAACGCTGGACCGCCTCCCCGTCACGCGCAGCCAGAACTCGAACGCGAGCCACCCCTCGGCGGTGACGAACACGACGACCGCCCAGAAGAGACTGTCCGTGGTGATCCAGTCGGGAGTGTGTACGACTAACTTCAGTAAGCTGTACGGGAAATACTGGATGGCGAGCGAGCCCCCGAGCTGTGACTGCAGGGACGGGAAGAATACGTACACTACGACGGTGCCGAGTAGTACGCAAGACGAGAGCGTGGCCGCCCCGAGTGGCACCAGCCTGAGGAGCGTGAGCCAGTTCCGATTCCCGAAGGGTTCACGTGGACGCACTACGCTGCTCTACCGTGGTGACCGAGTAAACCATTCGCCCCCGGTTATCAAATGCGACAACCGCCGGACTCACCGAGACCGCCGCACTGAAGCGCACAGTCGCCGTGGCGACGCGGCTGCCCGCCGAACGACGCCGGCCGAGGCTCCGCGCCAGCCACGTACTCACTCGGATTCCGCGCCGCCGGCCGATTCGCCGGTCTCTTCGGTCAGCCCGCGCCGAATCCCGCGGACGAGTACCTCCAGGTCCTCGGGGTCGGCGTCGAGGTCGACGCCGAGCGAGAGCGCGTGACCGTCCGCATCACCGTTCGGCGCGGAGCCGTCCGCCTCGGACTGTGCGGCGGTGCCGTCGACGGCTTCGACGGCCTGCTGTGCGACCGTCGCGGCCTCTTCGGCGTCCTCGGCGGCGTCCATCGCCTCCTGAGCAGCGGCCTCGATTTCGGCGACGAGCGACGCGACGTCGGACCCCGAAACCTCGCCGGCGTCGCCGACGTCGATGGCGGCATCCGTTTCGAGTGGTTCTTCGGCTCCGTCCCGCTGCTCGTCCGCTTCACCGGCTTCTGTACCCTGCTCGTCCGCCTCTTCGGTCGCCGACTCCTCCGTCGGTTCCGCCGCGCCTTCCTCCGCGCGCTCTGCAGCCGCGTCGCCTGACTCCTCATCCGTCTCCGCCTCCTCGGCCGTCCCCTGCTCCTCGGCCGTCTCCGACTCGCCGCCCGATTCGGCCGCAACTTCCTCGTCGGGTGATTCGGTACCGGATTCGCCGCCCGACTCGTCGGAGACGGAGACCGTGATTCCGGGGCCGGCGTCGATTTCGATGGTGACCGCGTCGCCGGCTTCCGACACCCGGACGTCGTCGTCGTCGCCGCCGTCGACCTCGTCGGTGCCGCCGTCCGTCCGGAGGTCGTCGGCGTCGATGTCGGTGACGGCGTCCGGGATACCGTGGAGCGTGACGTCGTCGCGCGACCGGAGGTCCGCGAGGTCGACGTCGCCGTCGACGGTGATTTCGATGCCGCCGTCCGCGGCGCCGATGCTGACGCCGGTGCCGTCACCGAGCTCGAATTCGACCGCCGGCTGCGACCCGTCGGCGGCCTCTCGCCCCGATTCGTCGCCGCCGGCTGTTTCCGCGTCGGCGTCGCCGTCGATGACGCCGACCTGCTCGACGCCGTCGCGTCGGCCCGCCGGCTCCGGCTCGCCGGGTTCGGTCGCCTCGACGACAGACTCGGTTTCGCCGGTCTCCACGGACGCCGGCTCGGGCGCTTCGGCCGGTTCGACCGCTTCGGGGGATTCGGCGCGTTCGGACTCGGCCGCCGGCCTGGAGTCCGCCTCAGTCGGCGGCACACCGCTCGGTTCGACGGCTTCGCCGCCGGGGACCGCTCCGCGCTCCGTCGGCGACTCCGGCGTCGGTTCTGACTCCGATTCCGACCGCTCCTCGGCTTCTGCCGCCGGCTCTCCCGCCGTCGCGCCGAGTTCCCGGGCCTGCTCGGTGACCGCGTCGAGTTCGTCGGCGGCCGCCTCGACCGCGTCTTCGAGCGACTCCACCCGGTCTGCGACTTCGTCGGCCGACTCGGCCGTTTCGGCCACCGTCGACTCCGCCGTGTCGGCCCGGTCAGCAACCGCGTCGAGGCGGTCGTGGACGCGTTCGGCGGCTGCCTCGATTTCGTCCGCGGACGCCGCGGCCGACGCTTCCGCGTCCGCCGCGCGTTCCGCGGCTCGCTCCGCTTCGGCGGCGACCCGTTCGAGCGCTGCCGTCGCCGTCGACTCGGCGGTCGTCGCGGGCCGGCCCGCCGCACTCCCCTGTTCGTCGGCGCCGGCTCGGTCGGCCTCCGGGAGCCGGTAGCGTCCGTCGTCGTCGCGTGCGAGCAGGTCGGCCCACTCGAACAGGTCCAGCAGCGTCGTGAGGCCGTTGCGGACGCGCTCGTCGGCGGCGTCCTGCCCCGTGACGGCCGCGAGGAGGGGGACGAGCGCCTCCTGGTCGGTCGGGTTGTCGCGGACGACGCCCCGGAGCTCCTCGGTGACCGGCCAGTCTGCGAGCAGGTCGCGGGCGCGGCCCTTCGCGCGCTCGTCGTCGCCGACGGCCAGCGCGCCGGCGAGCGCCTGGCCGCGGTCGGTCAGCCGGTGTTTCTGCCCCTCTTCGGCGAGCACCCCGAGTTCTTCGAGGAACCGGCTCTGCCGGCCGACCGCGTCCGAGATGCCCGTGGCCTCCTCCACGTCCGCGGTGTGTTTCGGCTCGGCCGCCGCACCGACGGCGTCCCAGCCGGCGATGACGTCCGTGAGCGTGTCGAAACTCACCCCCTTCGGAATGTGGTGCGTCGCCATCGTCGGCTGTCCGCGCGGCTCCCGCAAAAATCGAGCGGCCGCCCGAACGCCGCCGCGCTCGCGGACGGGCGGCCGGACGCGAGTCGGAAACCGCGGGTTCGTCGGAAGCCTCGGGCGATTGTTCCGAGAACGGCACCGTGTCCCGCTGAACGGCCACGTCCGCGGACAAATGTATCCGAAGTCAGTTTGTCGCTAGTCGTTCTTCCAGTAATTTTTCGTCTGAGAAAACATAGTCGGAACCCTTATCCGTGTACCCGGCGTTCGTTTGGTTGCAATGGCAAACGGTAAGGTTGATTTCTTCAACGACACAGGCGGCTACGGTTTCATCGAGACGGACGACGCTGACGACGACGTATTCTTCCACATGGAGGACGTTGGTGGCGAGGACCTGACGGAGGGGACCGAGATCGAATTCGACATCGAACAGGCCCCGAAGGGCCCGCGCGCGACGAACGTCGTCCGCGCATAACGAGGGTTCCGCTCCGCCGAGAGGCGACATAGCGTAACTCGATTTTCTGAACACTACGCCCGGCAGTGGCGTCGCTCTGGGACGCCGGACGCTCGCTATCGCATCGAAGTCGAAGCATCCGTCAGCGACGCGGCTCGCGACGCACGGACGTCGAGAGAAAGCGGCGCCGGCGCGGGTCAGCGCGCCGGCGCGTCGGCAGCCACGGTCAGCATGGAGCACCTGCGACGCCGGTGGCGGAGCCGGCGGTCGCGTCGCGGGTCGTCAGTCGTCGTCGGTGCTGATGGGGTCGGATTCCTCCTCCGAGAAGCCCTCGGACTCCTCCATGCGCTTTTTCGCCTCCGGGTCGAACTCGGCTTCGATGTCCTGGTAGCGCGAGACGAACGAGAGTTCGTGGTGGCTCTCGGTCTCGTGGCCGATGTAGCGCTGCTCCAGGTCGAACTGGCCCTGCTCGTCCTCTTCGGCGAGCGTCTTGAAGTCCTCGTAGACGCTGTGGGCGCCCGAGTGCAGCCCGAACAGCGTGATGAAGATGTACTTGTAGCCGAGGTCGCCGAGCTCTTGGAACGTGAGCGGGTCGTCCTCGGCGCTCCACTCGAACGACGACGAGTAGTTGAACGCGAGGTCGAGGTCCGGGTGGGTTTCGTGGATGGTTTCGGCGTACTCGACGGCGTCTTCGCGGCTCGGGTCCGGCATCTCCGGCCAGACCATGTCGACGCCGGCGTCGGCGTAGATGCGGCCGCGTTCGAGGTGTTCCTCCCAGTCGCCGTTCGCGGAGCCGTACGCGTCCGTCCGGGCGATGATGACGGTGTCCTCGGACTGCTTCGCGTCGACGGCGGCCTCGAACCGGGCCCGGGCGTCCTCCCGGGAGACGATCTGCTTGCCGGCGATGTGGCCGCAGCGCTTCGGCGTCGTCTGGTCTTCGATGTGGATGGCGGCGACGCCGGCCTTCTCGTACTCGCGGACGGCGCGGCGGACGTTGTGGATGCCGCCGTAGCCGGTGTCGCAGTCGGCGATGACCGGGATGTTCGTGGCTTCGACCATCCGCTTAGCGTTCTCGACCATCTCGGTCATCGTCACCATCTCGAGGTCCGGGAAGCCGAACTGGCCGAGGACCGTCGAGTAGCCGCTCATGTAGGCGGCGTCGTGGCCGGTCATCTCGGCGAGCCGCGCGTCGAGCGCGTGGTACATGCCGGGCGCGAACACGAAGTCCTGCGAGTCGAACATCTCGCGGAGTTCGCGGGCTTTCGGATTGTCGATGTCGCGGGTGAAGACGTCGTCGTCGAGTTCAGTCGGGTTCATCAGATATCCTCCGTGTCGGGCTGCATCGCTCGTTCGATGCTGTCGAGTCGGCTACGAATCGCTGCGAGTTCGAATCGGAGTTCGTCGGTGTCGGGTCGCTCGCGCCGACGCAGGTCGGGGACGAGGGGCGCTTCGGTTCGCAGTTCTTCGGTTCGTGGGTCGGTCTTTGTCATCGGGGTGGTGTTCGTGTCGGCGGCTGGGGTGGTCTGGTGGTCGATTCACGGGTCGGTCGGCCGGATGCGTGGGTGCGTACAGCCATCGTGTTGACCTCATCTGCCGCGTCCTCCCGCCAACAGAAAAACATTATGAACGATAATGATAATATACATTCATCCACTATTTCGTCCTTAGCGTGTTTAATTGGGACGTCAACCCATACCACGAACCGCGGCGGCTGGCGAACCCACGGCTACGGACAAATCACTCGGGAATCCGTTCCGAGAACGCAAAAACAGCGGCCTGCCGCGGTACGGAGTGACCGTCCGGCGGCCGGCTACTCGCCGAACTCCGAAATCTCGACGTCGTGGCCGCACTGCGGACAGTCGACGTACGCCCCCGTCGGTTTGTCGCCGGTGTACTCCCACTTCTCGCCGCAGTTGTCACAGAACAGTGTGACCATGCGGCGCGGTTCGGCCGCGGCGAAGGTCAACGTTCGGGCCGATTCGGGGCGCGTTCGACGGGACCGCGAGTCCGCGCCGGACCCGCGGCGGCAACCGCTTTCCGTTCAGCGGCCGACGCCACGGCCGTGTTCGTGCTGCTCTGCGGGCTTCCGGCGTCGGGGAAGACGACGCTCGCGACGCGGCTGCAGCGCCGACTGGCCGACGCGGGCTACACGTTCGAACTGCTGCACTCGGACGACTACCGGCGCCGCACGTACGAGCGCATGTACGAGCGGGTCGCCGGCAGCGACGCCGACTGGATTCTCGACGGCACCTTCCACAGGCGGGAGTGGCGCGTCCGGTTCCAGACGCTCCGGGACGTCTACGTCGTCTGGGTGGACGCCGCCGTGGAGACGTGCGTCGCCCGGAACCGCGCCCGCGACGAGCCAATCTCGGAGCGCGGCGTGTACGCCGTCGACGCGGCGTTCGAACCGCCGCGGGCCGACCTGACGCTCGACACCGACGAACTCACCGTCGAAGCAGCGCTCGACCGCCTCGAAGCCGCCGTCGTCGACTGGCTCGACGCCGAACGCGGCGACTAGCCGCTACAGTTCCTCGCGGACGTGCTCGAAGAACGCCTCCTCCTGGTCGGCGATGTCCGCGAGCGTCGCCGCGGCCCGGTCGAGCGCGGCGACGCGGGCGTCCGTCTCGTACGCCTCCGCGGCGTCCGCGAGGTGGTCTGCGAACGCCTCCCACTCGTCGGCGACGTCGTCCATCTTCCCCGACTGTCCGCCGCCGACGCCGGCCTCCGACGCCAGCACCGTCAGCGACTCGGCGTACAGCCGGCGGTACGCGGCGCCGCGGCCGTGCTCGGTGACGGCGCGCCGGAGCAGCCTGATCGCCGACTCGTCGCCCGGGTCCGTCCAGCCGTCGAGGTCGGCTGCGAGCGACCGGAGCGCGTCGGGGCCGTGGTCGCCGTACTCGTCGGAGCCGCCGAGCGTCCGGTCGTACGTCGCGGTGTCGAGGACGTAGCCGGTGGTCTCGCGGAGCGCCCGGTTCGCCGCCGTTTCGAGGTCCGCGTCGGCGCCGAACTCCGCGACGACGTACCGGTTCGCGGTCGACACCGGGGCGTCGACGGACCACGCCGCCTCCAGCGTCTCGCGGTCGAGTTCGACCGGTTCGTCCCGGGTCGGGTCCGACACGAGCATGCTGTCGTCGCCGACGCCGATGGCGACGACGGTGTGCGCCGGCACCGACTGCGTCCGCGGCACGTGCCGCAGCTCGGCCGGGTCGAGCGTCAACAGCGGCGGCTCCTCGGCGTCGACGCGCCCCGCGACGTTCTCCCACGCCGTCCCGAAGTCGAACCCGTCGCGGACGCGGTACGTCACGTCGATGGACTCGAAGAACTGCTCGTCGAGCCACGGCACCCGCCCGAGGAAGCCGGGTCGGTCGCCCTCGGGCCGGTCGACCGCGACGGACGCGACACCGCCGCCAAGCCCGAACGCCGTCGCCTCGTCCAGTTCCCAGTCGTAGTACTCCGCGAGGTTTCGGAGCGACCCCGACCCGGCGTCGCGACCGGTCCGGTGGTCGAACTCGGCTAACTGATTCATTGCGCTGTACGGACCGTCCAGCGGGCGCTGTTTGGAGATTGTGGCCAATCTCGTCGAGCCACCGAGAATCGGTCCGTCGCGGCGCGGAAAACGCAGCGAGCCGAATCGGACTCGGCCGGGTCGGGCCGGGGGAGGCCGGACCGGGCGGAGCCGTCAGCGGTCGGTGAGGAGCGCGCGCAGGATGTCGCCGTAGGCGGGCCGGGTGATGAGGACGCCGACCAGCACGCCGAGGATGGTGAAGATGGCGAACCCCTGCAGGTCGCCGAGCGACAGCACGGCGAGCGGCGACATCGCGACGATGGTGGTCGCGGCGGCGGCGCCGATGACCCAGAACGCCTTCCGGAAGCGCGACTGGAAGACGCGGCGACTGTTCACGTCGCCCTCGCTCATCACCTCGTCGGCGATGATGACGAGGTCGTCGACGCCGGTCCCGATGACGGCGATGAACCCGGCGATGACCGACAGGTCCAGCGGGTACTTGATGAGCGCCGCGATGCCGAGCAGCACGTACACCTCCGCCATCGCGGTGACGATCATCGGCAGCGCGACCTCGGCCTCGCCGTACCGGAAGAACACGACGGCGCTCACGGTGAGCACCGCGACGAGCCCGATGAGCAGCGAGTCGGTCTTGAACCGCTCACCCTGCGCGGGCGAGATGTACGACGACGTCCCTTCGCCGCCTTCACCGACGTCGAGCGGCGCGGGGAGCGCGCCGGCGCGGAGGTCGACGGCGACCTGCTGCGCCTCGGAGAGGTTCTGCGTCGACAGCCGGAACGCCGGGTCCTTCGCCCACTCGCCCTGCCGCATCGACTGGGCGAGACTCGGCGTCATCCCGAACGAGGAGACGACGCGGCCGTCGCGGATGACCAGGATGCACGGCTCCGTGCTGTTACTCGGGAAGGTACACTGCGACCCGCCCTGCTGTGCGACGCCGGTTTCGACGAACAGGCGCTGGACCCGTTCTGCCTCGGAGTCCTCGACGGCCACCGGGACGTACGCGCCGGGGCCGGACTGCGCCTCCTTCGCGGACCCGATGCGTTTGAAGTCGCCCTGCGTGAGGACGGTGGTGTTGACGTACGACCCGTTCACCTGGTGGTAGGCCGTGATACGGACCGTCCCGCGGCGGTTCACCAGGTCGATGACGCTCTGGCGGTCCTGGCCCGGCACCTCGACGATGATGAAGTGCTCGCCGCCCGCCGTCGTCGACACGCGGACCGTGCCGCCGGACAGCCCCGCCTCGTTGATCTTCGATTCGAGGACGCGGACGATTTCCTGCCGCGTCGCCTCGGTCACGCCGTCGCGGATGGTCGCGTACTCGTAGCCGGCCTCCTGGAGGGCGGTTCCGAGTTCGGTCTGCGTGACGTTCTCGGTGACGACCTCCACGGTGCCCTGCGTCTGGGTGGTGCGGCGCGCGATGACGTCGGTCGCGTCGACGCCCTCGATGTTCGCCGCCACCGCGGCTTCGACTTCGCTCACCGGGGTCTGGCCGAACTGGACCTCCTCGGCGGTGATGCCGACCGGGGGCGCGCGGACGCGCGCACCGCCGGAGAGCTGGAGGCCGTACTTCAGGTTCGTCGGCCGGTCGGCGGCCTGCCCTTCACCGCCGACGGGGGCCTGCGGCGCGAACCCGGGCGCGAACAGGAACACCGTGGAGCCGAGCAGCACGAGGATGAGCAGCCCGACCCGCCAGTTGTCCTTGACGGAGTCGACGACGCTCATCGCGCCACCCCCTCGAACTTGTACCAGCGAAGCAGACTGAGGTTCAGCATATACGTGTTCATCAGGTCGGCGGCCAGCCCGAACACCAGGATGATGCCGATGCTGGAGAGCAGTCCGATGCCGAGCAGCGTCGCGGCGACCGCCATCACGGCCATCGCGGCGAGCGACGTCAGCGTCATCGTCACACCCGTCCGCATCGCGCGGTGGGTGGACTCGTAGAAGTCACCCGAGCGCCGGAGGACGTGGTTGTTCAGGAGGATGTCGGAGTCGACGGAGTACCCGATGAGCATCAGGAGCGCCGCGACCGTCCCGAGCGTGAGTTCGATGCCGAGGAGGTTCATCAGCGCCACCGGGATGACGATGTCGGAGAACGCCGAGACGACGACGGCGATGGACGGGACGAACGACCGGAACATCCCGAACACCAGCACCGACATGCCGAGGAACGCGACGACGACCCCGCCGAGCGCGAGCCACTGCGTCTGCTGGCCGAAGCCAGCGGAGACGTTCTCGGTCGACTGGACGGTGAAGCCGGCCTGCTGGGCCTGCTGTTCGAGCTGCGTCGCGGAGACGTCGCTCTTCTCGAACGTCACGATGTAGATGTCGCTTCCCCGCACCGACTGGATGGTGTCGGGCGTCGCCGAGAACGCCGCCCGTATCTGTTCTTGGGCCTGCCCGCTCGGCGCGTCGACCGCGACGCGGAGCTGCGTGCCGCCGGTGAAGTCGATCCCGGGGTCCACCGGCGCGCCCGTCGCGACGAACATCCCGCCGATGACGACGAGGGCGACGGCGAGCACCGCGAGCGGGACGGCGGCGAGCTGCCGGTTCGTGTACCGGGTGTAATCGACCTCCGGTACCTCGAATCGAGCCATGCAGGCGACTCCCCCCGCGCGCCGAATAAGCCTTCTTCTTCGCCGATGCGCCCGTCTGACGCGGCCACGGACGGACCGGAACCGTATCGGCGCGGAGCGGCTGTCCCTCGTCGTGGACCCGAATCAGTCGTCCGGCAGCGCTGCTGGTGTGCCACAGTGAGAGTCAAAGCTCGCTCCCCAACACGATAAATCGAATATAGCGATATCAAACCAGCTCGGCAGTGCGCAGCAAGGGTTTCGCGGAGCCTATACTTCCGGGGCCGCACGGTTGGGGTATGGACCCGGAGACCAACCACCGCGGCTGGGCGGAGCGCTCGGGCGACTACTCCCCGGCGTACTACGCCGAGAGCGGCCCGAACGAGGTGAGCGACGTGCTCGCGGACGTCTTCGACCTGTACGTCGACGAGGACGCCGCGGTCCTCGAAGTCGGCTGTAGCTCCGGCCGCCACCTCGCGCACCTCCGCGAGCGCGGCTACGAGAACCTCACCGGCGTCGACCTCAACGACGAGTCGTTCGACGTGATGGCGGAGTACTTCCCGCGGCTCGCCGAAACCGGGACGTTCCACGTCGGCGCGCTCGAAGACCTGGTCCCGGAGTTCGACGACGACGCGTTCGACGTGGTGTTCTCCGTCGAGACGCTCCAGCACGTCCACCCCGACGACGAGTGGGTGTTCGACGAGCTGGCGCGCGTCGCGTCGAACCTGCTCGTCACCGCCGAGAACGAGGGGAACAGCCCGGAGCGCGGCCGCGAGGGCGCGGAGGTGAGCTACGTGCAAGACGAGTTCCCGCTGTACCACCGGAACTGGAAGCGCGTGTTCTCCGACCGCGGGCTGGCGCAGCTGCTCGAAGAACCGGGCGACCGGGACACGGTCCGGGTGTTCCGGGTGCTCTGAGTCTGGCTCGACGGGTCTGCGGCGCGGGCGGCCGCATCGGAGTCGCCAGAACAGCTATCCCCGCAGGCTGACGTGACTCCGACATGGCAGCCATCGAAGTGTCCGACCTCACCAAGCGGTACGGCGAGGTCGTCGGCGTCGACTCGCTGTCGTTCACGGTCGAGGAGGGCGAAATCCTCGGCTTTCTCGGGCCGAACGGCGCCGGGAAGACGACGGCGATTCGGACGCTGCTCGGGATTCAGACGCCGACGTCGGGGACCGCGACCGTCCTCGGCGCGGACGTCCGGGCGGAGCGCGACCTGCTGGAAGCGAAGCGGCGACTCGGCTACGTCCCGGCGAGCCCGACGTTCGACGCGGGGTCGACCGGCGCGGAGATTCTCGACCTGCACGGCGACGTCAAAGGCGACAGCCGACGCGCCGAACTGCTCGACCGGTTCGACGTGCCGCTCGACCGGCCGGTCCGGGACTACTCGACCGGGAACGTCCAGAAGCTCGCCGTCGTGCAGGCGTTCATGCACGACCCGGCGCTCGTCATCATGGACGAGCCGACGTCCGGGCTCGACCCGCTCGTCCAGCGGGAGTTCAACGACTTCGTGCAGGCCGAGCGGAGCCGCGGCGTCACCGTGTTCTTCTCGTCGCACGTGCTGAGCGAGGTGCGGCGGCTCTGCGACCGCGTCGCCGTGCTCCGCGACGGCGAACTCGTCGCGACCGAGTCCGTCTCGGAGCTGCTGACCCGGAGCGGGAAGGTCGTCAGGCTCCGCGTCGTCGGCGAGCCGCCGGCGTCGACGTTCGACTTCGACGGCGTCCACGACATCGACCGGCGCGTCGTCCGCGGCGCCGGCACAGACGCCGACCAGGTGGAGACCGACGTGTCGTTCACGTTCACCGGCGACGTCAACGACCTCACGGCCGCCGTCGCCGACCTGGAACTCCGCGAGTTCGACGTGGAGGAGGCGCCGCTCGACGAGGTGTTCATGCGGTTTTACGGGGGCGGCGATGCTTGAAATCGCCGCGTACGAGGCGCGAAAGCGGCTGCGGGGCGCCGCCGCGATGGCGGCGCTGCTCGGCGTCGCCGCCGCGTTCTTCGTGTCGGTGTACCCGTCGTTCGCGGTGAGCCTGACGCCCGAGCAGCTCGACCAGCTCCTGTCGGCGTACCCGGACGCGCTGATGGAGGCGTTCAACGTTCGGTCGCTCACCACCATCGAGGGGTTCCTCGCGACGGAGCTGTACACGGCCGGCTGGATGCTGCTCGTCGGCATCTACGTGGCGTACGCGGCGGCGGGCGTCGTCGCCGACGACGTCGACCGCGGCCACATCGACCTGCTGCTGTCGCTGCCGGTGTCGCGTGCGCGGCTCGTCGCCGAGAAGTTCGCGGCGCTTCTCGTCCCCATCATCGCCATCAACGTCACGACGCCGGTCGTCGTGGTCGTCGCCTCGTCGGCCGTCGGCTACCCGGTCGACGTCGTCGCGGTCGCGATGATGCACCTGCTGTCGATTCCGTACCTGCTGTGCTGTGCCGCCATCGGGCTGACGCTGTCGGTGAGCGTCGACCGCGCGTCGACCGCCCAGCGCGGCGCGCTCGGCGTCGTGTTCGGGCTGTACCTGCTCGAAACCGTGGTGTCCGGCGCCGACTACGCGTGGGCCGGGAACGTCGCGCCGATGCGGTACCTCGACCCGAACGCGATCCTGCTCGACCACACCTACGACCTCGTCGGCGCCGGCGTCCTGCTCGGCGCCGCGGTCGTCCTCGTCGCAGCCAGCCAGCTCTGGTTCTCGCGGCGCGACCTGAGTTGAGCCGGGCGGCGACCGCCGATTCGGCGCCGCGCAGGCTCGCCGGTCCGCCCGGACGCAGCCTTTAGGGCGACTCGGGCGAGTGGTCCGGCGTGCGCCCTCCAGACCGGACTATCGTGCTGCAGGACGTCGCGGTCGCCGCGACGAACATCGCCGTCGGCTTCGTGCTGATGACGACCACCGGGGTCGCGACGGAGCTGTGGTGGGTCGGCGTCGCCGCGGCCGCCGTGTTCGCGGCGCTGACGATGGCGTCCGACCGGAGCCGCAAAGGGGTGTGGCTGCTCGGGGCGTCGGGCGCCGCGCTCATCGTCGCCATCGCCGCGGGCCTCTTCACGGACACGGTGCCGTTTTCGGTGCTGCCGATACTGCTGGTCGGCCTCGGCGTCGGCTTCCTCTGCGTCCGCGTCGCGTTCGGCGTCCTCCGGCCGATTCCGGAGGTCCGGCGGCGACGCGCCGAGTAGGGGAACGGTCGAATCGAGCGCCGACGAACCGGTTTTCTCTGTGGCTCCGCGTTCCGCGAAGCGGCTGTGACGACTGACTTCCGAGGATTCGATATCGCGACAGGCAGTTTATGAGCGGTAGTGACGAAGGAATTTCTCGGCTCCGGAGTCGTCGAGAGAACCGCGAACAGCGTCGAAATCCGGCAGTCAGGGGAGGTAGCGGACGACGACGACACCGGGCGCGGTCCGGACTTCGACGCGGTTGACGCCGAGTCGGGCCGCGCGGCTGAGCGTCGTGTCGCGGTCGTCGAGGACGTCCGCGGCGGCGTCGGCGGTGTCGGCTTCGGGGACCGTGATGACGTGGAGTTCGCCGTCGCCCGCGCGTTCGGTGCGGGTGAGTTCGCCGACGTCCTGGTCGGCGGCGATGTCGAGGGCGTTCTGGGTCGGCGACTGGTCGCTGTCGACGAGTTCGATGCTGCGGCGCGACTCCACCTCGACGAGCTGCCAGGAGACGTTCATCGGCGGGTCGGGCGCGACGACGCCCTCGATGGCTTCGCCGGCGTCGACGCCGGAGTTCGACGAGAGCGTGTGGACCTGCCCGGAGGTGACGTCGCGGAGCACCGCGGAGTCCTCGTCGGCGTGGGTGACGAGGAACGTCCCTTCCTTCTCGCCGCTCGGGTCGGCGGGCTCCGCGTCGGACGCCGATTCGAGCGCGTCGGTGAGCGCGTCCATGTCGATGTCTCGGTCTGTCATTGCCCGGTGTACGCGGCGGAGGCTTTTCCCGGTTTCGCGGCGCGTCGACCGTGGATGGTCGGTCGGCGGCAGGCCGCTCGCGGAGGGTCGGCGGCGTGGCCAGTGGTCGCAGCCCGGGGTCAGCGTCGGAGGCGGTGTGCGGCCCAGATGAGCGCCGACCCGGCGACGGGGAACGCGAGCGCGGCTATCGACGGCAGGTCGTACAGCGCGGCGACGACGGGGCCGGTGGCGGGCGACCGGAGCGACGGCGGCGCCGCGGTGACCGCGCCGAGGTACAGCGACGCGAGGAACAGGTAGCCGGCCGCGGCGAGCGCGGCGTCGTAGCCGTCCCGTCGGCTGCTTCCGCGGCGGTGCGACCGGGCGACGAGCAGCACCGGCGTCACGGTCGGGCCGACGGCGGCGAGGCCGACGAGGAAGAAGAACGCGCGGGCGACCGAGAAGCGGGCGCCGGCGGTCGCGCCGAACAGCGTGACGAGCGCCAGCGCGAACAGCACCGTCAACAGCAGCGCCGCGACGCCGCCGACGACCACGTACGACCGGAACAGCAGCGAGTCGCTGCGCCGGAAGGCGTACGGGAACGCCCCGAACAGCCCCCGGTAGCTCCCTCCGGCGTCGTCGCCGTCTGTCATGGCCGACGGTTCAGTCCGGTTCGGCATAAGCCCCGCGTCACGCGCGCCACGACCGCGGCGTGCTGGCTCGGCGAGCCGTCTCGGCGTCCCGACTCGGCGGCGGACGGCAGAGTTTTCGGGGCGGCGCCCCCCGTCTCGGCTATGCGAGCGGACATCGGGAACGCGCTGGACGGGGCGCTCGGCCTCGACCGCGCGGCCCTCGACGACCTCGACGACCGCGTCGCCGACGCGCACGACCGCATCGAGCGCGGCCGCCGCGACGCGGAGCACGGCTACGCCGCCCTGAATCTGCCGTCGACGTGCGACCCGGCGCCGATTCGCCGCGTCGCCGCCGGCTTCGACCCGGAGTCGGTGCTGACGGTCGGCATCGGCGGGAGCGCGCTCGGCGCCGCCACCATCACCGACGCGCTCGACTCGCCGGTCGACGCGTACGCGCTCGACAACGTCGACCCGGCGTGGGTGACGGCGCTGCTCGACGACCTCGACCTCGCCGAGACGGTCGTGAACGTCGTCTCGCGCTCCGGGACGACCGCGGAGACGCTCGCGAACTTCCTCGTCGTCCGCGACGCGATGGACGCCGCCGGCGTCGACTGGACCGAGCGGACCGTCGTGACGACCGGCCCCGACGGGAACCTCCGCGGGCTCGCCGACCGCCACGACCTGCCGACGCTCGCCGTCCCAGACGGCGTCCCCGGGCGGTTCTCGGCGCTGTCGCCCGTCGGGCTGTTCGCCGCCGCGGTGTGCGGCCACGACCTCGACGCGCTGCTCGCCGGCGCCGCCGACGAGGCCGCGAAGCTGTCCGGGAGCCTCACCGAGTCGCCGGGGTACGCCTACGGCGCCGTGTCGTACGCGCTCGCCGAACGCGGCGCCGCGACGAACGCCGTGATGCCGTACGCCGAGTCGCTCGAACGGTTCGCGGAGTGGTTCGCGCAGCTGTGGGCCGAGTCGCTCGGCAAGGACGGCCGCGGGCAGACGCCGGCGCGGGCGCTCGGCGTCACCGACCAGCACAGCCAGCTCCAGCTGTACCGCGCCGGCCCGGCCGACAAGCTCGTCACGCTGATTCGGCCGACGGAGACCGCGGACCGCGAGATTCCGGCGACCGACCTCGAGGGCCTGGACTACCTCGGCGGGTCGTCGCTCGGCGACCTGCTCGACGCGGAGTTCCGCGCGACGGAGGCGAGCCTCGCCGCCGCTGGCCGCGAGAACGTCCGGCTGGAAATCGACCGTGTGGACGAGCGCGGCGTCGGCGAACTGCTGTACGCGACCGAGGCGGCCTGCGTCCTGTACGGCGAACTCGCGGACGTGGAGACGTTCACCCAGCCCGCAGTCGAGTGGGGGAAGCGCGCCGCGCGCGGGCTGCTCGGCGGCGGCGAGTTCGCGGAGGCCGACGCGGTCGCCGACAAGCGGCGGCTGGACGTGGAGTGACGATGACGGACGACAGCGACGCGGCGGACGCCGGCGGCGTCGAACCGGGAGCCGTCGCGATTCGGCTCGGCCAGTCGGTGCTCGCGGTGTTCGCGGCGTTCGTCGCCGCGGCGGCGCTCGTTCCGATTGCCGCCGACGTCGGGCGGTTTCTCGGCGCGACGCAGGGGTCGCCGGCGCTCGCGGTCGCGGAGACCATCGGGCAGACCGTCGGCTTCGCCGCCGCCGCGGTGCTGTTTCTCGTCTACGCCGGCGACCGCGAACTGCTGCGGATTCGGTGGCCGACGCGGCGCGAATCTGGGTTCGTCGTCGGCGGCGCCGTCGTGCTGCTCGTCGCCCAGTACGCGCTGCTGCTCGCGCTCAGCGCCGTCGGCGTCGACGTCGCGCAGAACCGCGCGCTGTCGCCCGGCGCCGACGCCCCGGTGTACTTCCTCTACATGGTCGTCGTGTCGGTGCTGTTCGTCGGCCCGGCGGAGGAACTGCTGTTCCGCGGCGTCGCGCAGGGCGAACTCCGGCGGGCGCTCCCCGCGCCGGCCGCCGTCGCCGTCGCCGGCCTCCTCTTCGGCAGCATCCACTTCTTCGCCGGCACCGGAACCGCGACCCAGCAGGCCGCGTACGTCCTCGTCGCCACGCTGCTCGGCTGCGTCCTCGGCTCCCTCTACGAGGACACCGGGAACCTCGTCGTCCCGGCGCTGGCACACGGCGCGTACAACGGCGTCCTGTTCCTGATTCAGTACCTCGCAGCGTAGGACCGAATCTGTGCGAAGCACTCGACTTCTCGGTTTTCTTCGCTCTGGGGAGAAAACCGCGGTACTGAGAGAGGAATCGGAGAATGTTCGGCAGCGTCGACGCGGAGCGGAATCCGGCCGGAGCAGCCGCTCCGAGTGTGGACGTTGTCGGCGCCGAATCAGTGTGAGTACTGGGTCGTCGGGTCGTTCAGGCGACGGTTTCGCGCTGCAGGTCGCTGCCGCAGACCGGGCAGCGGTCGCGCTCCTCGTCGAACTCGCGGCCGCACCCGACACAGGAGAACGTGGCGTCGCCGTCGTCGACCGCGCCCGCGCCGATGAGTCGGACGTCGACGCCGAGCCGTTCGGCGACGGTCCGGAGTTCCCGGTCGGCCGTGACGAGCGTCCCGTCGAGTTCGAACGCGGCCGCGACGAGTCGGACGTCGGTGTCCGAGAGGTCGGCGTCCGCCTCCGCGGCGGCGCGGGACACCTTCTCGACGGTCGGGTCGTCCGGGACGTGAATGTGCATCCCGGAGCCCTCCATGGCGTCGAAGCGGAACGCCGGCTCACCGTCCAGTTCCTCCTGGACGAGCGGGATCGACGCGGTGTCGGCCTCGGTGTGGTACTCCTCGGTGAACGCGGACGTGTCGAGAACCTGCATCTGCCCTTACGTCCGTACGACGATGTAGTCTTTCACGGCCTGCACGCGGCCGACTGGGACGTGGATGCGACCGGACTCGTCGCGGTCGAACGGGATCTGCGCCGGCGAGAGGTTCTCGTTCGGCGTGACCAGCAGGTCCGACAGCGACCCCGTCTTCAGGTCCATCGTGATGTTGTACAGCATGCCGAGCTCCGTGCCGTCAGAGCCCATCACGGCCTTCCCGGAGAGGTTTTCGGCGAGGATGTCTGCCATACCTCGGTACTCTCGGGCTATCGGCATAAACGCCACGCCGTCGTCTGACGGTGAGCCGACGGCGACGCGCCGCGTACAGCCGCCACGACGCCGAACCGCCGCTCCCGAGAGACGAAGACCGGACTCCGAATACGTACTCGGATTGCGCTGAAAATACGATTCTCGTGAAAACCCGTAGACTCCGCTGTGTTTCGGAGAATACGCCCCGGTCGTGGTGGCCGTGCTCGGGCGAGTCGAAGCCCTTACTTCGCGTCCGCGCCGACTACTCCGTAACCAACCGTTCTTCGGGGGTCAGCTGCCATGTCAGATACGAACGCAGACACCGACGCGACTACCGACGCCGACTCCCTCCGCACGCCGATCGTGGCGGTGCTGGGGCACGTCGACCACGGGAAGACGACGCTGCTCGACCGCATCCGCGGCTCCGCCGTCCAGGAGGGCGAAGCGGGCGCTATCACGCAGCACATCGGCGCGACGGCCGTACCGCTCGACACGATTTCGGAGATGGCGGGCGCGCTCGTCGACCCGACCGACTTCGACCTGCCGGGGCTGCTGTTCATCGACACGCCCGGCCACCACTCCTTTTCGACGCTCCGCTCGCGCGGCGGCGCACTCGCCGACATCGCGGTGCTGGTCGTCGACGTCAACGACGGCTTCCAGCCGCAGACCGAGGAGGCCATCGCCATCCTGAAACGCACCGGGACGCCGTTCGTCGTCGCCGCCAACAAGGTGGACACGACGCCCGGCTGGAACCCCCAGCGCGGCGCCCCGATTCAGCAGAGCCTCGAAGCGCAGTCCGAGCGCGCCGAGTCGGCGCTGAACGAGAACCTCTACGAGCTCATCGGCGACCTCTCGGACGCCGGCTTCTCCGCGGACTTCTACTGGCGCGTCCAGGACTTCCGGAACAACATCGGCGTCGTGCCGCTGTCGGCGATGACCAGCGAAGGCATCCCGGACCTGCTGACGGTGCTGATGGGGCTCTCCCAGCGGTACATGAAAGACGAGATGGAGATCGACGTCGCCGGCCCCGGCAAGGGGACGGTGCTCGAAGTGAAAGAGGAGCGCGGCTTCGGGTCGACGCTCGACGTCGTGCTGTACGACGGCGTCGTCCGCACCGGCGACACCATCGTCGTCGGCGGCCAGAACGAGCCCATCGTCACGGAGGTCCGGGCGCTGTTACAGCCGCGGCCGAACGCCGAAATCCGGACCGAAAAGCAGTTCGAGACCGTCGACGAGGTGGCGGCGGCGGCCGGCGTGAAGATCGCGGCGCCCGACCTCGATGACGCGATGGCGGGCGCGCCGGTCCGGGTCGTCCGCGGCGACGACGTCGACGCCGTCATCGAGGAGGTGCGCGAAGAGCTCGCACAGATCGAAGTGGAGACCGCCGAGGACGGCGTCGTCGTGAAAGCCGACACGCTCGGCAGCCTCGAAGCGATGGCGAACGCGCTCGACGAGGCCGAAATCCCGATTCTGCGCGCCGAGGTCGGCGACGTGGCGCCGCGGGACGTCGCGGTCGCCGAAACCGCGAACGAGGAGACGAACCGGGTCATCCTCGGATTCAACGTCGACGTGCTGTCGAACGCCGCCGACGAACTGGAGGAGAGCGAAGTCAAACTGTTCAGCGACGACGTCATCTACCAGCTCGTCGAGGAGTACGAGCGGTACGTCGACGAACTGGAGCGCGCCCAGCAGGAGACGGTGCTCGACAAGATTCACCGGCCTGCGAAGGTCCGCATCCTCCCGGACCACACGTTCCGGCAGAACGACCCGGCGGTCGTCGGCGTCGAGGTGCTGTCGGGCGTCCTCCAGAACAACCGGAACCTCGCGACGTTCGACGGCGCCGAACCGGACCGCGTCGGGACGCTGTCGGGCATCCAGAAGCAGGGCGACGACGTCGACGAGGCGCGCGCCGGCGAACGCGTCTCCATCGCCATCGACGGCCCGACGGTCGGCCGGCAGATCGAGGAGGGCGACGAACTGTGGGTCGACCTCCCGGAGAAACACGCCAAGATTCTCGAACAGGAACTCTCCGGCGAAATCTCAGCGACGGAGGTGGAGGCGCTGAACGCCTACCTCGACAAGCGCCGGAAGCAGAACCCGTTCTGGGGGAAGTAGCGCGGGGAGGGCAGCGAGGACGACGGCGAGGAGGAACGGCGGCGGACCGCGAATTTTCCGGGTCGATTCGGTGGCGAGCGGCGGCCGTGACGAACGGGTTACCGCGCGGTCGGTTCGAGGTCGTCGCCGACGGCCTGCATCACCTGTGCGGCGGCGCTGGCGGCGAGTCCCTGCGCGACCTCGGTGCGGTCGTCGTCGTCGAGGCCGGCTTCGAGGTCGTCGAGTTCCGGCGAGAAGCCGGCGCTGACGGGGTGGCCGACCGGGGGGCGGACGGCGACGGTGGCCTGCGGGCCGTTCGCGCCGTACGAGAGCTCCGAGCCGACGGCGTAGCCCTCGGGGAGGTACGACTCGGTCCGGGTGACGATGCCGGCGACCGCCCGGCGGAGCGACTCCTTCTGCTCCGTCGAGAGGTCGACGTCCTCGGGCCGACCGGCTTCGACGACGCCGGGCGCCCCCGCGTACGGGTTGTTGCCGTTCATTAGGATACGATGCGGATAGGCGGTTCCGGGGGATAAAAGCGTCGGCGCCCCGGATTCGTGCCGCGACCGGCCTCAGGCGACCGGTTCGCTCTCGCCGTAGGCGGCGACGACGACGGCGGCCGTGTAGGCGTCCTCGTCGGTCGGCGCGGTCGCCACCGCGGAGTCCTCGGCGTCGAGCGTCCAGTCGCGGAGCTCCGCCCCGGCGGCGAGCCCCTCCAGCACCGTCTCCCGGACGGCGTCAGGGTCCGTGCCGTCGGCCTCGTAGAACAGCCCCGGGCCGGGGCCGGTCGCCCACGCAAGCGCGGCGCTCACGCGGTCCGTCTCGTGGGCGTCCGACGGCGTCGCGTCCGCGCGCCCCTGCACGACCGTCAGTCGGTTCCCGGCCGGGCCGAGGTCCGGCGCCTCGTCGACGACGCGGACGTCGGCGTCCGCCGGGACGATAGAGGAGACGGAGACGAGGTTGTAGTTGTGGAGGTTCGCGTCCGCGAGCGCGGCGTCGTAGGCGGCCATCGCGGTCGGGGCGTGGCCGGTGCCGCTGGCGACGTGAATCTGCATACGTCGACTGCGGCGGCCCGGAAAGAAGTGGGTGTCGACACTCCGGCCGGACGCGGAGCCGACGTGCGGGGTCAGTCGGTGAGGAGTGCGGGGTTAGTCAGTGAGGAGTGCGGGGGGAGTCGACGTCGACTGCGAGCGGCGAAGAACGGCGTCGTCGCGGCGGTGACGGCCGCGGCCGCCGGTTCAGTACTGGTAGGCGCCGAAGGCGTTGTCGTCGGTGACGGCGCCTTCGTCGTCGGTTTCGACCTTCTCGCGGGCCTGGTCGAAGTCCTCGCGGCGGACCTCGGTGCGGTCGTCGCGGATGGCGAACATGCCGGCTTCGGTGGTGAGCGCGGCGATGTCGGCGCCGCTGTACCCGTCGAGTTCGGCGGCGAGGTCGGCGAAGTCGACGTCGTCGGCGACCGTCATGTCCTCGGTGTGGATGGCGAGGATGCGTTCGCGGCCCTCGGCGCCGGGCTTCGGCACCTCGATGAGCCGGTCGAACCGGCCGGGGCGCAAGATGGCTTCGTCGAGCATGTCGAACCGGTTCGTCGCGGCCATGATGCGGACCTCGCCGCGGTCGTCGAAGCCGTCCATCTCCGAGAGCAGCTGCATCATCGTGCGCTGCACCTCGGCGTCGCCAGACGTCTTCGAGTCCGTGCGCTTGGAGGCGACGGCGTCGATCTCGTCGATGAAGATGACCGCGGGCTCGCGTTCGTTCGCGAGCTCGAACAGGTCGCGGACGAGCCGGGCGCCCTCGCCGATGAACTTCCGGACGAGTTCGGAGCCGGCCATCTTGATGAACGTCGCGTCCGTCTCGTTCGCGACGGCCTTCGCCAGCATCGTCTTCCCGGTGCCCGGCGGCCCGTGCAGCAGCACGCCGCTCGGCGGCTCGATGCCGATTTCGCGGAACTGCTCGGCGTTCACGAGCGGGTCCTCGACGGCCTCGCGGACCTCCCGGACCTGGTCTTCGATGCCGCCGATGTCGTCGTAGGTGACCTCCGGGGAGGCGTCGACCTCCATCGCCTGCGCCCGGGCGTCGGTCTCGTCGTCCAGCACGGTCTGGACGCTGAACGAGTCGTTGATGGCGACGCGGTCGCCCGCTTCGAGTTCGTCGGCGAGCCGCGGCGACAGCTCCGTCAGCACCTCCTGGTTGTTGCCGTGCTGCTTGATGACCGCGCCGTCGTCGGTGAGTTCCTCGACGGTCGCGATGTACAGCGACGACGTCTTCAGCGCCTCGTTGCGCTCCTTCAGGTCCTCGACCTCCTCGCGGAGGTCTTCCCGCTGCGTCTCGGCCTCGTCGAGCCGGCCGTCCAGCTCCTCGTTCACCTGGACGATGCGCTCGAAGTGCTGCCGAAGCGCCTCCAGCCGCTCCGCCTTGCTCATGTCCGGGTCGAGTTCGAGGCGGGGGCGGTCGGGGAGGGACGGACTCCGTGACATTTCTCGATTTCGCTAGGGGGCCGCCGTTAATGTGGCTTTGGGTCTCCCGGGATTTTTCGGGTTCGCACACCGCGGCGGCGACGCGGTGTGTGAATCGCGCGGCGAAGCCGGCGAGAGCCCGACGAACGAGGAACGAAACCGGCCGGCGACGCGACGAGTGCGGCGCGGTGCGGGCTGCGAGTCGAAGCCGAAGGCCGAACGGTACAGGTCGAGCGGTGCAGGTCGAGCGGGCCGGGGAGAGCAGACCGGGGGAGCGGCTACAGGTCGAGCAGTTCCTCGGCGCGGCCGAGGTACTCGTCGTAGACGCCGATTGCGGACTCGATGGGGTCGGCGGACGTCATGTCGATGCCGGCGATGTCGAGTACGTCGATGGGGTACTCGCTGCCGCCGGCTTTCAGCGCGTCGCGGTAGTCCGCGGCGGCGTCCTCGCCGCCGTCGAGGATGCGTTCGACGATTGCGGCGGCCGCCGAGATACCCGTCGAGTACTGGTAGACGTAGAAGTTGTAGTAGAAGTGCGGGATGCGCATCCACTCGCGGCGGATGTGGTCGTCGACGTGGGCGTTCGCGTAGAACTCCTCTTTCAGGCCGCCGTAGTAGTCGTCGAAGACGTCCGGCGTCAGCGGCTTGCCGTCCTCGACGTGCTCGTGAATCTGCTGTTCGAACGCCGCGAACATCGTCTGGCGGAACAGCGTCGACCGGAACCGTTCGAGGTACTGGTCGAGCGCGTGCAGGCGGAGTTCGTCGGAGTCGGCGTTCTCCAGCAGGTGCTGGGTGAGCAGCGTCTCGTTCACCGTCGAGGCGACCTCGGCGACGAATATCTCGTAGTTCGCGTACTGCCACGGCTGCGCCTCCTTCGCCAGTTCGGAGTGCATCGAGTGGCCGAGTTCGTGCGCCAGCGTGTACATCGAGGAGACGTCGTCCTGGTAGTTCATCATGATGAACGGCTGGGTGTCGTACGTGCCGGCGGAGTAGGCGCCGCTGCGCTTCCCGCGGTTCTCGTAGACGTCGACCCAGCGGGACTCCAGCCCCTCGGCCATCCGACGCTGGTACGGCTCGCCGAGCGGCGCGACGGCCTCGACGACCATGTCCGTCGCCTCCTCGTAGCTGACGTCGGGGCCCTCCTCGCCGGTCAGCGACATGTAGACGTCCCACATTTCGAGGTCGTCGACGTCGAGCGCGCGCCGCTTCAGTTCGGCGTGCCGCTGGAGCGAGTCGAGGTTGTCGCGGACCGTCCCGACGAGGTTGTCGTACACCTCGACCGGGACGTTCGGACCGTCGAGCGCCGCCTCCCGGGCGGAGTCGTAGTTCCGGGCGTCGGCGAGCTTCACGTCCTTCTTCGTCGACTTCGCGAGCGTCGTCCCGACCGTGTTGCGGACGTCCACCCACTCCTCGTAGAACGACTCGTGGACGCGCCGGCGGAAGTCGCGGTCGGGCTTCTGCAGCAGCGTCGTGAAGTTCCCCTGTGACACCTCGATTTCCTCGCCGTCCGGCCCCTCGACGGACGGGAACGTCATGTCGGCGTCGGACAGCATCGAGTACGTCTCGCTCGGCGCGTTCGTGACCTCCGAGAGGTCGGCGAGCAGCTCCTCCACCTCGGCGGAGCGGGTGTGCGGCTTCATCCGGAGCGCGTCGTCGAAGTAGTGTTCGTACTCGGCGAGCGCCGGCTCCTCGTCGATGAACGACTCGACGTCGTCCCAGTCGAGCTGCTGGAGTTCCGGCTCGATGAAGCTCGACGCGCTCGACGTCTCCGCCGACAGCGACTGCGCCTTCGACGCCATCGCCTGGTACTCCTGGTTCCGGGTGTCCTCGTTCGACCGGAGGTTCGCGTACTGCGTCACCGTCGCGACCTCCCGCATCACGTCCTCGTACGTCTCCAGCAGTTCACGGAGCGTCGCCGCCGACTCCGTCACTCTGCCCTCGTAGGCGCGGACGTCGTCGATGCGCTCTCGAACCGACTCGTAGGCGTCCTCCCACTCCTCGTCCGAGGCGTAGATGGAGCCGATGCTCCACTTGTACTCCTCGTCGATTTCGGACCGCTCGGGAAGCGAACTCATAGCCGGACCTTCCCGTGCGCGCCGGTAAGTCTTACCAAACGCCCGGATTTCCGGTTCTCGAACGCCGCGCGCCGGCCGTCGCATCCGACGCACCGAACGACCCCAAATCCGCGCGGATAAACTATATTTCGCGATATCAAATCCCGAGTTCGTGGCGCCGACCCGAGACCGGCGCCGCTTCGGCCGTCGTTCCGCGCTGCGTCACTCGGTTCGCCAGCCGAGTCCGGGGTAGTCGGCGATGATGCCGTCGACGCCGGCGTCGCGGAGGGCGTCGGCTTCGCGCCACGTGGTCACCGTCCAGACGTTCACGTCGTAGCCCTCGTCGGCCGCGACGCCCACGAGGTCGGTGCCGCCGAACGCCGACCGCGGCGGGAGGTGCGCGTCGTCGATTCGGGCGTCGCCGACGGCGGTTTTCGGCGGGTGGATGGCGTCGGCGTCGTACCGGCGCGCGAGCGCCAGGCCGGCGTCCGGGTCGTCCCAGAGCAGCACGGCGAGCGGCGTCTCCGGCGTGGCGTCGCGCGCGGCGGCGAGCGCGCCCTCACAGAACGACGACAGCAGCACGTCGTTGTCGGCCTCGGCGGCGGCGTCCGCGACGGCGTCGACCAGCGGCCGCCAGACCCCGGCGCGTTCGAGCCGCGCGGCGTCGTCGAGCAGTTCGCCGGGCCGGAGGTCGGTGCGGCCGGGGTTCTTCAGTTCGACGTTGACGGCGGTGTCGTCCGGGAGCGCATCGAACAGGTCGCGGAGCGTCGGCACCGGCTCGCCGCTGTCGAACACCGACAGGTCGGCGAGGTCCGCGGCGGTGGACTCCCAGACGTAGCCGTCGCCGTCGGTGACGCCGCGCGAGCCGGCGCGGTCGTCGAGGCGGTCGTCGTGGAACAGGACCGCGTCGCCGTCGGCGGAGAGCTGCGCGTCGACCTCGACGGCGTCGGCGTGCTCGGCGGCGGCGACCGCGGCCGCGACGGTGTTCTCCGGGGCGACGCCGGCGAACCCGCGGTGGGCGATACGGCGCGTCATCGGTCCGGCTCCGAGCCGCCGTCCGGTTCCGGGGCGGCTGCTCGTTCCCCGGGACTGTCTGCCGGCGGTTCGGCGCTCGGAGTCGACGCCGCGGGCCACTCGTCGCCGTCGACGACGTGGATTCCGGCCGGGTCGACGCCGACCGAGACGGTGGCCCCGACCGCCGGCACCGGGTCGTGGCGGCCGAGTTCCGCCGTCAGTTCCGGGCCGCCGTCGACGTCGAGGACGACCTCGGTTTTCTCGCCGAGGTAGAAGCGGTCCGCGACCGTCGCCGTCGCGTCCCCGGCCGGCGGTCCGGCGTCGGAGCCGTCCGCCGCGACGACGACGTCGTCCGGGCGGACCGTGACGGTCACGTCGCCAGCGCGGTCGGCGACATCGCCGTCACCGTCGTCGTCCGCGTTGCCGCCGCCGTCCGCGCTGTCGGCGTCGTAGTCGAAGTCGACCGCCGAGTCGCGCGGAGCGTCGACCGCGGTGAAGCCGAAGTCGAGCGCGCCGTCGCGGACCGTCGCCGTGAGGAGGTTCGAGGTGCCGACGAAGTCGGCGACGAACGCGGAGGTCGGCCGTTCGTACACCGCCTCCGGCGTCCCGACCTGCTCGACGACGCCGTCGTTCATGACGGCGATGCGGTCGCACATCGCCATCGCCTGCTCCTGGTCGTGGGTGACGTACAGCGTCGTGACGTCGAGGTCGTCGAGCAGCGCGCCGATTTCGGCGCGGAGCTGGTGTTTCAGTTTCGCGTCAAGCCCGGTCATCGGCTCGTCGAGCAGCAGCACCCGCGGTTCGACGGCGAGCGCGCGGGCGAGGCCGACGCGCTGCTGCTGGCCGCCGGAGAGCGTCCGCGGGTCGCGCTCGGCGAGGTCGGCGATGCCGAGCATCCGGAGCAGCCGGAGCGCGCCGTGGACCCGGTCGGCCGCCGGGACGCCGTGCATCTTCATGCCGAACTCGACGTTGCCGCGGACTGTCATGTTGTCGAACAGCGCGTACGACTGGAAGACGAGCCCGACGGTTCGGCGCTCGGGCGGGACGTGCGTGACGTCCTCGCCGTCGAACCTGACGACGCCGCCCGTCGGGGTTTCGAAGCCGGCGAGCAGCCGGAGCGTCGTCGTCTTCCCGCAGCCGGACGGGCCGACGACGCCGAGCGTCTCGCCGTCGCGGATAGTGAGCGAGACGTCGTCTACGGCGGTCGTGTCGGCGAAGCGTTTCGTGACGGAGTCGAGCGTGATTTCGGACATGGAATCAGGTTCGGGTGGTTCGGTCCCAGCCGCCGACGGCCTGCAGCAGCAGCGTGACGGCGCCGACGAGCAGGAAGAACACGGAGACGGCGGCGGCGGTCGTCAGGAACGAGCTGTTCGAGATGTGCGCTTTCAGAAACAGCGCGAGCGGCGGCGTGCCGCGCGAGAACACGATGTACGAGAAGTTGAACTCGGCGGCGGCGAGCGTCCAGCAGATGATGGAGCCGGAGACGATGCCGGTGCGGGCGTTCGGGACGATGACGGTGAGGAACGTCCGCGGCCACGACGCGCCGAGCGACCGGGCGCTCTCCTCCAGTTGCCGGAGCGGCATCGACTCGAAACTGGACTGGACGGCCATCACCATGTACGGCGCTTTCAGCAGCGAGTAGCCGACGACGAGCCCGAGCACGGACCCGGAGATTTCGGGGTACGCGCGGAGGAACGCGACGCCGAGGATGATGCCGGGCGCGAGCGGCAGCACGGCGAACGCGTTCACCCACTCGCGGCCCGCGAAGTCGTACCGCGAGACGGCGTACGCGACGGGGACGCCGACGACGAGGTTGATGAGGACGCCGCCGAGCGCCAGCCCGACCGAGAACAGCAGCGGGTTCTCCCACGGCGGCCACTGCGTCACGCCGAGCGAGCGCTCCGCGGCGCCGGCGACGCCGTCGCTCAGCCCGAGCACCGACGCCCAGTGCGTCGTCGTGACGAACCCGGACGGGAGCGCGCCGGTCCACGACCGGGCGAACGAACTCACGAACGTCGCCAGGACGGGCGCCGCGAGGAAGACGAGCGTCGCGACCAGCACGGCGACGACGAACGACCGGCCGAACCGCGCCGACAGCGACGCGGCGCCGAACCCCGACGGAGATCCCGGGTTCCGCGTCGTCGCGGCCGCGGTGCCGCCGGCGTCGGCGTCGGCGGAGGCTTCCGCGTCCCCCGCGTCGTCCGCGATTGCTGCGTCCGCGGCGTCGGTCGTCACATCCCCACCTCCGCGTCGGTGTACCGGAGGCCGAGGACGGTGAATCCGAGGACGAACGCGAACCAGACGGTCGCCATCGCGGAGGCGACGCGGATGTTGAAGCCGTTCGCGAGTTCGCGGTTGATCTGGAGCGTCCACACCGGCGGCTGAATCGCCGTCAGAATCAGGACGGTGCCGAAGATGGCGAACGCCGTCCGCAGCGACAGGATGCCGGCGCCGACGACGCCCGACCGAATCTGCGGGAACGTCACGTACCGGAACGTCCGCCACGGCGACGCGCCGAGTGCCCGCGCGGCCTCCTCGGCGTCGGTGTTCACTTCGGCGTACGTGCCGCGCAACAGCAGCAGCGCCCGCGGCACCATCGTGTACAGGTAGCCGAAGAACAGCCCGACCACGGACGTCGCGACGGCGAGCGACGTCGGCGGCCGCCCGGAGAGGAACGCGAGCAGGTTCGTGACGAGCCCGGCGTTCCCGGCGAGCACGATAATCATGAACGCGGCGACGATGCCGGGGAGGCTGTTCGGGAACGACAGCACCGTGAGGACCGCGCCCTTCGCCGGCAGGTCGTACTTCTCGAGCGCGTGCGCCACCGGCACCGCGACGGCGAGCGCGCCGAGCGTCGTCGCGACCGCGAACCACACCGTGTTCACCGCGACCGCGCGGTAGTAGCCGTCGGTGAACAGCGTCCGGTACGCCTCGACGGAGACGCCGGGGAACGACGGCTGAAGCCGCCGGACGCTGGTGGCTGCGACGTCGACGACGTTCACCGTGGTCGTGAACTGCTGGGTGGACAGGCTGATTTTCAGCATCTCCCACAGCGGGTAGAAGCCGGCCACGGCCGCCAGCGACGCGAACGGCAGACACAGCAGCACGAGCCGTCGACGCGCCCGGTCTCGCTCGGTGACCGGCACGAAGACGCCGCGGAGCGCCGCGAGCGCCCGCGCCGCTCGGCCGGGGGAGACGCGGCCCGTCGAGAGCCCGGTGTGCTCGCCGCCCGACTCCGTGTCGGTCGCCATCGCCTACAGGTTCGCCTCGCGGTTGATCTGCTGGATGATGCCCTCCTGCTTGTTCACGAGTTCGGCGTAGTCGACCTGGAACTCGGTGGCGGCGTAGACGTCCTGGGACGGGAACTGCTCGGGCATTTCGAGTTCCGGCGCACGGATGGGCCGGACGAACGCGTCGAGGAACTTCCGCTGGCCTTCGAGCGACAGGACGTAGTCCATGAACAGTTTGCAGGCGCCGGGGTTCGGTGCGCCCTTCAGCATCCCGAAGCCGTACGGCTGATTGAACGCGCCCTTGTTGCCGTTCTTCCCCTTGAGCAGCGCGACGCCGACGTTCTCCTTCGGGATGTCCGGGTTGTTGTACTTGAGGTTCAGCCCGGAGTAGTCGTACCGGATGAACGTCGAGTACTCGCCTTTCGTGAACTGCGCGAGGAAGTTGTCGGTGAACTCGGCGCCGCCGGACTTGAGCTGCTTGTAGTAGTCGATGACCGGCTGGAGGTCGTCGAGGCTGCCGCCGCGGGCGTTGTTCACTGACAGCGCGGAGGCGAGGCCGACGGCCGCGGTCGGCGTCTGCAGCGCGAGGTCTTTCGTGATGTCCGGGTTCAGGAGGTCCTCCCACGTCTCCGGGGCGTCGAGGCCGCGCTCCTCGTAGATGTCCTTCCGGTAGGTGACCGCCGTCGTCATGCGGCGCGTCGCCGTCATGTGGCCGTTGTCGGTTTTCAGTTTGGACGGCACCTTGTCCCAGTTCGCCGGCTTGTACGCCTGCGTCAGCCCGTCGTTCATCGCGAGGATGCCGTAGGTGTAGCCGCCGTTGTACGCCGAGTGCGTCGGGTTGTTGGCGTGCGCCCGGAGGTCTTTCAGCGCCTCGCCGGACGACCGGTCGTCGTCGTTGAGCGCGACGCCGTACTGCTGTTCGAACGCCTTCATGATGGCCGGCCAGTTCGACCAGCCCGACTGGACGGCGTAGACGTACAGCGTGTCGGGGAAGTTCGCGGCGTTCACCGTCGTCCGGTAGTCGCCGTAGCCGACCTGGTACGTCTCGCCGCCGCTGCCGCTGGTCCCGCCGCTGCCGCTGGTTTCGCTGCTTCCGCTGGTACCGTTGCTTCCGCCGGAAGCCGCGTTCTGGCTGTTGGAGGAGCCGTCGGTACAGCCGGCGAGTCCGCTCGCCAGCGCGAGCCCGGAGGAGGCGAGGACTGCGCGTCGCGTCCGCTTGTCGTCGTGCATGACGTCCGGTGGTCGACGAGACACCCGAATAAACGTCGCTAAGAGGGGTATGCGCCGCTATGTAGCGCCCGGGAGCGATGCCGAGCGGTCGGCATCGGAGTCGGCAGTCAGCGGTCAGCGGTCAGTTCTCAGCCTGCGACGCCGCGCCGTCGGACCGCGCTGCCGACGACGGCGCCGACGGACGCGAGCAGGAGCGACCCGGCGACGTACAGCGCGACGTACGGCCACAGCGGCGCGTCGAGCGGTCGCGTCGTCCGCGTCAGGTCGAACAGCACCCACGCGACGAAGCCGACGGGCGGGCCGGCGGCCGCCGGAATCCAGGTCGAAACCGGGGCGCCGCCGGCGGTCGCGGCCGCGGCGTACACCGGCGGGAGCAGCGCGCCGACCCACAGCGTCGCCGCCGGAACCGGGGAGGCGACGCCGGCGTCGGAAGCCGCGAAGCCGGCGACGGTGCAGGCCGCCGCGACGACGCCGACCGCGACCGAACCGCGAACCGTTCCGGCGGAGCGGGACCAGTTGGGGGACACGGCCGCACAGACGGACGCGCGGTACATAACCGTCCGTGCCGCATCGCGGTCCGGGTGGTCGCCGTGACGGCGAGTATCACCCGAGAACCACGACATTAAACCGAGTCCCGACGGAATCTCCGTGTATGACTACCTACGAGCACCTGAAGGGGTTCCGTGACTTCTACGCGCCGGAGATGGCGGCGCGGCGGGAGGTCATCGACACCGTGGAGGGCGTCGCGGAGCGGTACGGCTTCCGCGAAATCGGGACGCCGCGGCTCGAGCGCGCCGCGATGTGGACGGACAAGAGCGGCGACGAAATCGTCGACGAGCTGTACGCGTTCGAGGACCACGGCGGCCGGCACGTCACCTTGACGCCGGAGCTGACGCCGACGGTCGCGCGGATGTACGCCGCGAAGTCCCAGGAGCTCAGCAAGCCCGTGAAGTGGGTGTCGACGCGGCCGTTCTGGCGGTACGAGGCGGTCCAGCAGGGCCGGTTCCGCGAGTTCTACCAGACGAACGTCGACATCTTCGGGTCGTCGGACCCGTCGGCCGACGCCGAGGTGCTGGCGGTCGCCGCCGACGCGCTGACGGCGCTGGGGCTGGACGCCGACGACTTCGAGTTCCGGGTGAGCCACCGCGACATCCTCGGGAGCCTCCTGCGGTCGTTCGACGCCGACGTCGACGTCGAGGACGCCATCCGCGCCGTCGACAAGTCCGAGAAGGTGAGCGAGAACGAGTACCTCGACCTGCTGGCGGACGCCGGCCTCGGCTACGACGAGGCGCGGGAGTTCGACGACCTGCTCGGCGTCACCGACCCGGCGAACCTCGACGAACTCACCGAGTTCGCGGACTCCGCGGCGCTCGACGACGCCGTCGAGAACCTCCGCGCCGTCCTCGCGGCCGCCGACGACTTCGGGGTCGGCGGGCACTGCGACCTGTCGCTGCGCACCGCCCGCGGCCTCGACTACTACACCGGCACCGTCTTCGAGTGCTTCGACTCGAAGGGCCGCGTCTCCCGCTCCGTCTTCGGCGGCGGCCGCTACGACGACCTCATCGAGCAGTTCGGCGGGCAGCCGACGCCGGCCGTCGGGGTCGCGCCGGGCCACTCGACGCTCCACCTGCTGCTCGAGGAGGCCGGCGTCTACCCGGACGAGGAGCTGGCGACGGACTACTACGTCCTCCAGGTGGGCGACACCCGCGGCGTCGCCGCCCGCGTCGCCCGCGACCTGCGCGCGAAGGGCCACGTCGTCGAGACCGACGTCTCCGACCGGAGCTTCGGCGCGCAGATGGGGTACGCCGACTCCATCAACGCCGAGACGGTCGTCATCGTCGGCGAGCAGGACCTCGCGAACGACGAGGTGACGCTGAAGGACATGGCGTCGGGCGACCAGACCACGGCGCCGGTCGACGACTTCCCGGGGGACCGCGACCGGCCGACGTACGGCGACTACGCCTGAGCGTGCCCCGCGCCGCCCCGCGTCGCCCGACGCTGCCCCGCGCCGCCCCGCGCCGCCCGACGCTGCCCCGCGCCGCCCCGCGCCGCCCGACGCTGCCCCGCGCCGCCCCGCGCCGCCCGGACGGATGATGCGCGCCTACCGCGTCGCCTACGACGGCCGTCCGTACTTCGGGTTTCAGCGCCAGCCAGACGTCCCGACCGTCGAGGACACGCTGTTCGACGCGCTCGCCGACCTCGGCGTGCACGACCCGGACGACCCGAAGCCGGTGGGCTACGCCGCCGCGGGCCGCACCGACGCCGGCGTCTCGGCCGTCGCGCAGACCGTCGCGTTCGACGCGCCGAAGTGGCTGACGCCGCGCGCCGTCTGCTCTGAACTCCCCGGCGACGTCCGGGTGTGGGCGGCCGCCGACGTCCCCGACGACTTCCACGCCACCCACGACGCCGCGCGCCGCGTCTACCGCTACCACCTCCACGCGCCGGACGCGTCGCTCGACCGCGCCCGCGACGCCGCCGTGGCGCTCTCCGGCGAACACGACTTCCGCAACCTCACCACCGACGACACCGGCACCGTCCGCGACGTCTCCGTCGAGGTCTACCGCGACCGCAGCAGCGACAGCGACCGCAGCAGCGACCGCGGTGGCAACACCGACAGCGACAGCGGCGGCGACGACGAGTTTCTGGTTCTCCGTGTCGCCGCCGGCGGCTTCCCGCGGGAGTTCGTCCGCCGACTCGCCTCCGTCGTCCGCGGCGTCGCCGTCGGCGACACCGACCGCGGCCGCGTCGACGAGGTGCTCGGCGCGGAGCGGCTCGCCGGGCCGGCGGGGATCGCCGCCGCGCCGCCCGAACCGCTGGTGCTCGTCGGCGTCGACTACCCCGGCGTCGCGTTCGCGGCCGACCCGCCCGCAGTCGAAACGATCCGGGACGTGTTCGGCGAGCGCCGCGTCGACGGGGTCGTCCGCGCCCGCGTCGCCCGCGACGTCCTCGACGGCGTTTCGGCGCCGGAAACCGAGCGAGGCTAAACGGACCTCGGGAGCCGTGAGAGCAACGGAGGAGCCGTGCGAACCACGGACGAGTAACGGAGGAGCCGTGCGACGCCGACGGAGCCCGGTGGACGCCGCGGAATCCGCCTGGCTTACCGGCGCTGCGGCCGACAGTCCGGGCCGTGATTCGACGCGAGGTGTGCTGGGACGCCGCCGTCCGCGCCGCGTTCGGCGCGTTCACGGTCGTCGTCGCCGAGGCGGTCGGCGACTGGCTCGCCGGGGCGCCGCTGGTCGGGCCGCTGGTCGACCTCGCAGCCGTCGGCGCCGCGCTCGTCTACGGCGCCTTCCACGTCGCTCGCGGCGTCTGGCTCGTCGTCGAAGCCGCTGTCCGCGAGGTCGAAGAGGGCGAACCGGAGGACCCGTTGGTGTAGCGGTGGCGCGCCGCGTCGACGCCGGTCAGTCCCAGTCGTCGGGCCACAGCCCGGCGGCGCGCATCCCCGGTTCGAAGTCGGCGTCCCGGAACGCCTCCTCCAGGTCGTACGCGTCGAGCGCCGGCACCTCGGTGTCGTCACGGCCGAGTTCGCGGACGAGTAGCGCGGCGAGCGCGCCGTGTTCGCGGACGTTCCGGTCGTCGACCTTGTCGCGGGTGTCGGCGTGGGTGTGCCCCCAGCCCCGGCCGCGTTCGCCGCTGTCAGAGTGCAGTTGCAGCGCCGGGACGCCGCGCCGGACGAACGGCCACTGGTCCGAAAACGGGTGCGGCTCCTCGCGCACCGACACCGGGTGGCGGGTGCCGTCGGCGACGCGGCGCGCCACGTCCGCCGTCGCCTCGGAGGTGTGCGTCATCGCGACCAGGTCGCGGAACCGGCCGGCGCCGTCGATGTTGACGACGGCTTTCACGCCGTCGAGGTCGGTCTCCGCGGCGAGGTGTTCGGCGCCGAGCAGCCCGGTCTCCTCGCAGCCGACCGCGGCGAACCGGACCGCGGTGTCGAGGTCGACGGCGGCGAGAATCCGGGCCGCCGTGACGAGCGTCGCGATGCCACAGCCGTTGTCGAGTGCGCCCTCCGCGATGTCGTGGGCGTCGTAGTGCGCCGTCACCAGCACCGCCTCGTCGGTGTCGGGGCCGGTCCGGCCGAGGACGTTCTGGCTCTCGCCGTCGACGGTCTCCGCGTCGACCGACAGCGCCAGTTCGCCGTCGCCGGCGTACTCGGTGAGCCACGCCCCGGTCTCCTTGCTCACGCCGACCGCCGGAATCGCGGCCTCCTCGCCGAACGTCAGCGACCCGGTCGGCGGCAGTTGCCCGGCGACGTGGTTGACGAACACGAACGCCTCCGCGCCCGCGTCGGCCGCGTAGCCGAACTTCTCCATCCGGTGGATGAACCGGCTCCCCTTCGGCGTCGTCGTCGACGCCACCGCGATTTTCCCGTCGACGTCCGCCTCGTCGATCTCGTCGGGGGTGCCGTAGCCGACGTCGACGAACTCGGCTTCCACCTCGCCGGGCGGGCAGTACGGCAGCGCGATGGCCTCGAACGACCGGCGCTCCGGCGTCACCAGTTCGAGGTCCGTGGCGCCGCGCCGCCACTCACGCATCCCGAACGGCTGGTCGCGCACCCGGTCGAGCCCGGCGTCGCGGAAGGCGTCGGCGACCAGCGCCGCTGCGCGCCGCTCCCCGTCGCTGCCGCCCATCCGGCCGCCGATAGCCGTCAACTCGGTGAGGAACTCCCACGGCCGGTCGTCGACCCACGTCCGGCCAACCGCCTCCGCCATGTCGGCGTCGTCCATGGACGGACTGAGCGCAGCCACGGCAAAAAGACGTGGGACGAGCGGACGACGCAGCGAGGCCTGGCGGCGGCAGCGGTCGGCGAAACCGGGGCTAGATGGCGAGCATCGTGACGCCGACGACGGCGAGCGCGGCGGCGGCGAGCCGGATTCCGAGGTGCTTCTCGCCGAGGACGACGCCGCCGAGGATGACCGCGACGACGGCCTGCGTGTTCACGATGGGCGAGGCGATGCTGGCCGGGACGGCGGCGAACGCGACCGCGGTGAGGTGCTCCGCGGCGGCGACGACGAGGCCGGCGGCCGCGAACGTCCGGTACTCCAGGGGTCCGTCCGGCCACGACCGGACGGCGAGCGGCAGCAGCACCAGCGGGACGCCGACGAGCGACGTGAGCACGAGCGCCTGCGGCGGCAGGCCGACGTCGGAGACGACGGCGCGCTTGGCGACGTCACCGACCGCGTACGCCATCGCCGACAGCAGCGCGAGCCGCGCCGGCGTCGACGTGGCGGCGCGGCGGAGCGGCGCGGCGAGGTCGCCGCCGCGGTAGTTCGCGACGTAGACGGCGGCGGTGACGACGACGACGCCGGCGACCGCGAGCGGCGGAATCGTCTCGTCGAGCAGCACCACCTCCAGCGGCAGCACGAACACCGGGACGACCTTGTTTATCGGGGCGACGTAGGAGACGTCGCCGCCGTCGAGCGCCTCGATGAACAGGACGTAGCCGGCGGCGACACCTCCGACGATGGCGGCGAGCGCGGCGGCGCCGCTCCAGCCGATTTGGGCGGGCGATGGGAGCGCGGCGACGTCGACGGTGGCCGCGGCGACCGGCGCGTACCACGCCAGCGCCGCGACGTCGACGAGGACGACGAGCACCGACGCCGGGTAGGCGGAGAAACTGTACTTCAGCGAGAAGAGGTAGCCGCCCCACAGCACCGCGGCGGCGACCGCGGCGGCGAGGCCGAAATCGAGCGGCAGAGTCACGTCCGCTGCTGCGTCGGGGACGGTGGAAAACAACCCGGTTTCGGGTTCAGTCGCGGCGGCCGCGGACGTACGTCTGCTCGTGGTTCGGGAAGACGTCGTCGACGGCGCCGGGGCCGTACTCGTCGGCGAGCAGCGCCCTGAGTTCGCCCTCGTAGTCCGCCTTCGGCACCTGCTCGCTCGGCCCGACGTCGACGTCGAAACTGGCGTCGACGAGGCGGTCGACGGCGTCGCGGCCGAAGCCGGCGAGCGGCGACAGGTAGTCGACGCCGTGGCGGTCCTCGAGCGACTGCGCGAACGCGCGGGACACCGTCGGGACGCGGTCGTCGCGGCGGGTGCCGTCGGCGACCGCGTCGACGTCAGTTCCGGCGACGGATTCGAGGGCGTGTTCGTGCACCTGCTGGATGCCGTTGCGGGGGTAGCCGTCCTCGTACATCGTCTCGACGGCGTCGGCGGCGACCGCCGGGTCGAGTTCGTGGACCGCGAACGGGAAGCCGAGCGACTCGGCGGCGCGGCGCGCGTGCTCGTGGTCGTCGGTGACGCCGAACTGCGCAGTGACGAGCGTCACGTCGTAGAACCGTTCGAGGACGAGCGCGGCGAGCGAGGAGTCTTTCCCCCCGCTGTACAGCAGCGCGAGCTCCATTCAGCGCCGGCGGATGTCGAAGCTCTTCTGGTCGGGCTGCAGCTCGCGGAGCAGGGACTTCATCTGGTCCTCGTCGATGCGGTCGTTGATTCGGCCGCTGCGGGCGAGCGCGACGACCTGCTGTTTCACCTTCTTCGCGAACTCGGGCTTGCTCATCTCGACGGCGTTCAGCCGCTGGCGGGCGCCGTCGGTGAGGTGCTGTTTCAGCATCGCCTCCTGCTGCTGTTCGGCCTGCTGCTGGGCGGCCTGCTGAGCCTCCTCGTCGCCGCCCTGCTCGGCGCGGTCCTGCAGCTGCTCCATCTTCTTCTGCCGAAGCTCCTCCAGTCGCTCGTCGTCCGGGTTTTCGCTCATGGAGGGTCGTAACTGGTGGGGCGGCAAAACCGTTGCGGGGACAGCGAGGTGCGAGCGAAGCGAGCGCCTCGACCACCCGCGGCGAGCTTTCGGGCGAGCCGCGGACCCGCTGTCACCGAGCGAAGCGAGCACCTCGACCTGCCGCAAACTCGGTGCCGAGGGCTACGCGGGAGGAGCGGTGACTGAAACGGAATCAGCGGCTACCGGGTCGGAGAAATCGGGGTCCGGCGGCGGAGTTACGCGTAGCGTTCGAGTTCCGGGCGGTCGAGGTCTTCGAGGACGTCGCCGGCCGTGTCGTCGAGGAACGCGCGGCCGTCGGCGGTGATGCGCCGGCCCTCGCCCTTCGCGGTCTCGACGAGGCCTTCCTCTTCGAGCTGCTGGAGCGCGACGCGGATGATTTTCCGGGAGCCGCCGCGGTGGTCCGGCGGCGAGACGACGTAGCGGTTGGAGCCGTGTTTGGCGCCGCCGTAGCTGGTGGCGAGCCGCTCGATGCCGATGGGGCCGTTGTCGGCGACCTTCCGGAGCACGGACGCTGCGCGGACGTACCAGAAGTCCTCCTGCTGGGGCGGGAGTTCGCGGTCCGTTCCGGTCTTCGTGAACTGCACCCAGTCCGGTTCGTCGATTCGGTCCTCGAGCCGGGCGGCGACCTCCTCGATGAGGTCCTCCGCCGGGACGTCGTAGAGGGTGACCATACCGACGGATTCTACGCCGCGCTGTTTAAAGCCGTCGTATCACGGTCGTACGGCGGTACGGGACCGCCTCACGCACGTCGGCGGCGGAGCGGTTCGCGGTCAGCCGAGTCGGTCCGCGCCGACGACGCTGACGACGACGCCACCGATGGCGACCGGGACCCAGTAGACCGCGCCGCGGTAGATGACGACCGCGGCGAGCGCGGTGCTGGTCGTGATGCCGATGCCGGGGAGCGCGGCGAGCACCGCGACGAGGACGGCTTCGATGCCGCCCGCGCCGCCCGGGAGCGGCGTCACGCCGGCGATGGCGCCCATCGGGACGACGAACAGCAGGACGTGCATCGGGACGGTGACGCCGATGGCCTGGAAGGCGAGCCACAGCCCGACCATCTGGAACCCCCAGCCGACCGTGGAGGCGGCGAGCGACAGCGCGAGGCCCCTCCGGTTCGTGGCGACGCGTTCGATGGCGCCGAAGAAGTGGCCGATGCGGGACTCGATGGCCGCCTCGTCCGGCGCGGAGACGCCGGGGACGAAGTCGGCGATGCGGGAGACGGCCGGCGTGAACGTCGAGACGGCTTTGTGTTCGAGCCGGTAGCGGTACTGCCAGCCGAGGTAGACGAGCCCCGGGACGACGACCGCGAGCGCGACGACGACGCCGGTGGCGAACCGGAGCCGCTGGCCGAACGTCGTTTCGGTGGCGAAGTAGGCGGCGCCGATGAGCGCGAGCGTCACCGACGGCACGAAGTTCAGCGTGTCGACGGAGGCGATGGCGGCGAGGCCGCGTTCGTACTCCGTGTCGGCGGTGCGGGAGATGAGCAGCGCCGCGACCGGTTCGCCGCCGGCCTGCCCGAACGGCGTGATGTTGTTCGAGAACATCGCGCCGCAGAACACGAAGAACGACTTGACGACGGACAGCTTCACGCCGAGCACCGACAGCACGGTGCGGAGCGCGACCCCCCACGCGACGAGCCAGCACACCGTGACGGCGACGACGAGCAGCACCGTGTCGGTGTCGGCCCGCGCGAGCTCCGCGACGAGCGTGTCGACGCCACCACTGAGGTACAGCAGCGCGGCGAGGACAGCGAACGCGCCGAGGAACCCGACCGCGGTGGCGCGAAGCTGGTCCGTATCCATGCGTCCGGCCTGGGGTGGCCGAGGTATCAAGCCGTCGAAAGCGGTGCCCGCAGGCCGACGAGTCGGTGTCTCGACCGCCGTCGGTGCGCCGGGCGCGGCCGTGGGTGGTCGAAGGGAAACGGGTTTCCCGGTGCCGGCGCGACTCGGAGGCGATGGACGAACGCGAGGCGCTGCGGCTGCTCGGCGGGTCGGTGCCGGCCGCCGGAGACGACTGCGCCGTCGTCGGCGACCGGGTGTTGACGACCGACATGCTCCACGAGTCGACGGACTTCCCGGCGGGCGTCACGCGCTACACGGCCGGGTGGCGGAGCGTCGCCGCGTCGCTGTCGGACGTCGCGGCGATGGGCGCCGACGCCGAAGCGGCCGTCGCCGTCTACGCCGCGCCGACGTTCGAGGAGTCGGAGCTGACGGCGTTCGTTCGCGGCGCGACGGACGTCTGCGCGGCGGTCGACGCCGAGTACGTCGGCGGGGACCTGGACGAGGCCGCGGAGTTCACCGCGGCGACGACGGCGCTCGGCGAAGCCGAGTCGCCGGTGCGGCGCTCCGGCGCCGAACCGGGAGACGCCGTCTGCGTCACCGGGTCGTTCGGGCGGTCTGCGGCCGCGCTCCGCCGGTTCGCCGCCGGCGACGTCGACCGCGGCAACGACCTGTTTCGGTTCACGCCGCGCGTCGCGGCCGGCGTCGCGCTCCGTCAGTACGCGTCCGCGATGATGGATTCGAGCGACGGGCTCGCCCGGTCGCTCCACCAGCTCGCCGAGGCGAGCGACTGCGGGTTCGCCGTCGAGGAGGCCGCCGTTCCCGTCGACTCCGCGGTCGACGAGGCGCTCGAAGCGACCGGCGCAGGCACAGACGACGGCAACGACGGCGGCGACGACGGCAACAGCAACGACGGCGGCGCAGGTGACGGGACGGCGCGGCGGGAGGCGGCACTGTTCTTCGGCGAGGACTTCGAACTCGTGTTCACGGTTCCGGCGGACGACGTCGACGCGGCGGTGGCGGCGTCGCCGACGCAGGTGACCCGGCTCGGAACCGTGACGGAGGCGGAGTGCGGCGTCCGAATGGACGGCGACCCGCTCCCCGACCGCGGATACGGCCACGGGTCGTAACAGCGGCGAATCCGGCTCAGACCACGACGACTTCGATGGGGACCAGCAGGAAGCAGAGCAGGCCGAGCGCGAACGTGAGGACGCCGAGCGCCTTCCGCTTCGGGCCGAGCGCCGAGTCGTCGATGGGGTTGGCGGGGCCGCGGTAGGCGATGAACGCTGAGAACAGCCCCCAGAACGCCCAGAGGCCGACGGAGTCGTTCAGCGACAGTCCGCGTCCGAAGTGGAGGTAGGCGGCGATGCCGAACAGCGCGAGCGGGACGAGCGAGGCCACCGTCTCCTGGCGTTCGCCGACCATCGCGCGGACGATGTGTCCGCCGTCGAGCTGGCCGACCGGGAGGAGGTTCAGCACGGTGAAGAACATCCCGACCCACGCGCCCATGATGACCGGGTGGACGGTGAGCCCGGGCTGGTCGTAGCTGGTCTGCCGTCCGAGCGCGTCCGCGATGAGGTCGAGCAGCGGCGGGTCGTGGAACTGGATGACCTGCGCTCCCTCCGAGAGGAGTTCCGCCGGCACCGGGAACGGGCCGAGCGACAGCCCGACGACGGTGACGACGACGGTGGCGGCGAGCCCGGCGAGGGGGCCGGCGACGCCGATGTCGAACAGCGCCTCGCGGTCCGGCATCTGGCCGCGCATCCGGATGATGGCGCCCATCGTCCCGAACGGGAGGATGAACGGGATGACGTACGGCAGCGACACGTCGACGCCGTGGTACCGGCCCACGACGTAGTGGCCGAGTTCGTGCGTCAGCAGGACGCCGAGCACGGCGGCCGTGAACGGCCACGCCTCCAGCGCCAGCAGCGGATTGTCGAGGATGGCGCCGAACGGGATGTAGTACCAGGCGGTCGCGCCGACGAGCAGCGTCGACAGCAGCGTCGCACACAGCAGCGCGACGTTCGTCCACGGGACGCCGTCGACGCCGGTGGAGTACGGGCGGGCGACGACGACGTCGAGGCCGCGGTCGGTGCGGGCGACCTGCACCTCGTACCCCTGTTCGCGGAACGCCGGCCAGACGCGACGGGTCAGCTCCTCCTCGTCGACGTCGCTGACGCCGTAGTACAGCACCCGGTCGCCGTCGGTTCTGACGTCGGAGACGTGGAAGACTGCGTCGAGCTGCGGCGGGCGGGGAACCTGCTGAGAGTCCGCGTCGCTCATCGGCGGTGTTTCTCGTCGCACCGGGATAAGTCCTGCTCGCGAGCCGACCCACCGCGGGCGCGACGCGACCCGTTACTCCGGGGCGGCAGCCATCCTCCGGCGCCGGCCATCCGAGGAGGTTTCAGTCGGCGCGCCGGCTGTCCGGGTATGGAGAAGGTGAATCTGGCGTCCGCGTTCGAGTCGTTCGACGAGCACTGGTCGCCGCGGCTCGCCGCCGAACCCAACGGGCAGGCCGTGAAGCTCGCGAAGGCCGACGGCGAGTTCGTCTGGCACCACCACGAGGACGCGGACGAGCTGTTCCTGGTGGTTTCGGGCCGCCTCCGCATCGAGTTCCGCGACGACCCCCCGGTCGTGCTCGAGGAGGGCGAACTGGTCGTGGTGCCGCGCGGCGTCGAACACCGGCCCGTCGCGGAGACGGAGACCGAGATGCTGCTGTTCGAGCCGAGCGACACCCGGAACACCGGGAACGTCGAGTCGGCGGAGACGCAGACCGACCTGGAACGGGTGGAGTAAGCGGCTGCGTTCGGAGCGGAGAAGACCGCGGAGAAAGCGGGGCGGAGCGGGGACCGCCGCGAGAAGCGGGGCGGGTCGCGTGAGCGTCGGCGTCGTCGTGCCGGATGTGCCAGTCGTCGGGGCCGTGCTGCCCGTCGCGGAGCGGTCGGTCAGGCCGAGTTCGGTTCGACGCGCCACGTGGTCGCGCTCGTGTACGACCACTTCTCGATGGTGAGGTCCGTCGCGGAGTCTTTGAGCTTCACCATGAGGGCGCCGATCTCCTTCGGGGAGAGGTCGACCTCCTCGGCGATGAACTTGCTCTTGAAGTACAGCTCGCCGTCCTGCGCCTTCTCGCGCAGGAACGCGGTGAGCCGTTCTTCCTTGGAGGGGCTATCTGCGTCGGTGGAGGGGTTTGCGGTTGCGCTCATCCTGAGTCACCTCGACTGCTCCTATGCAGCCAGGGGATGTTATAAAGGAGAGTCCGTTGGCGGTAATTCGGCCCCGTTCACGGCGACACGACCGTGAAATGACGAAAACCAAACCGTTCACGACCGTTCGAGAACCGTCGAGACATTTTACAACCGATTCTGAGGCTCTTTCGTCGTTTCACGCTCAGGTGGACGCGAAGCTGCATCGAGAGATTATTTCTCCAGAGTACACGCGAATGAATTTCGTCAGACGGCCGGTTTCGGGGTCACGCGCGGTCGTGAACCCAGAACTCCTCGGACTCCGTGGTCTCCTTCTTGAAGATGGGGACTTCGTCCTTCAGGCGGTCGATGCCGTCCTCGACGGCGCGGAACGCCTCCCGGCGGTGTCCGGCGAGCACGACGACGAACACGATGTCTTCGCCGTCCTCGATGACGCCGACGCGGTGGTGGAGTCGGACGTCGAGGACGCCGTCGCGGTCCGCGAGTTCGCGTTCGATGCGGCCGAGCCTGTCGGCGGCGACGCCCTCGTACTTCTCGAACGCGAGGTGGGTCGTCCGGTCGTCGTCCGGGGCGTCTTTCGCGCGGACGCGGCCGGTGAACGTCGCGATGGCGCCGGCGCGGTCCGCCTGCTCGCTGCGCTTGACGCGCGCCACCAGTTCCTCGAGCGTCACGTACGGCTCCACGTCGTCGATTTCGGCGGCGAGCGCGGCCGGGTCGAGGTCGGCCGCGTCGTCGACGCGGCGGACGACGTCGCCGGGGACCTCCGCGTCGCCGACGACGACCGTCGGCAGCCGAAGCCGGGAGAAGCCGCTGACGAGACAGTAGTCGTGTGCGGGCGCGAGGCGGTCGAGCGCGTCCGTGAACGAGCCGTCGACGCCCGAGGCGGCCCAGTCGCCGTCCGGCGCGAGGTCGACCGCGGCGTCGACGCCGCCCGGAGCCGCCGCCTGCGGGCGTTCAGTGTCGGGGTCGTCTCCGACGGCGTCGGCCGTCTCGGTGCGGCGAACCGTCGCGACGCGCCCGTCGAGTCGCTCGGCGATCGCGTCGGCGACGCCGTCGGCGCCCGACCCGACGATGCTCAGCGTCTGCATGGGCGGAACGCGGTCGGCGAGCGGCTTAGACCTTCGGCACCGGAGCCGCGACGCCGGCCGCGATGGGGCGTTGACGCCGGCCGCAATGAGGCGTTGACGCCGGCCGCGAACCCGCTGTGACGCCGGCCGCGACGCAGACAGCGACGACCGACGCACCGAGATGGCCGACGCGACCGCGTCGGTCCCGGTTCGGGAGCCTTAAGAGCGAATCGCGGCAAGCCGAACGTAATGAGAGTCGTCCTTTCGCTCGGCGGAAGCGTGCTCGCGCCCGAACTCGACCCGGAGCGGGTGTCGGGCCACGCCGCCGTCATCGAGCGACTGGTGGAGGAAGGGTGCGAACTCGGCGCCGTCGTCGGCGGTGGTGGCGTCGCCCGCGACTACATCGGTGCGGCGCGCGAACTCGGCGCCAACGAGGTCCAGCTCGACCAGATCGGGATCGACGTGACGCGCATCAACGCCCGGCTGCTCATCGCGGCGCTCGGCGCGACCGTCGACCCGACGCCGGCGCACGACTACGACGAGGCCGGCGACGCCATCCGCCGCGGCGACGTCTCCGTGATGGGCGGCGTGATGCCGGGGCAGACCACCGACGCCGTCGCCGCCGCGCTCGCGGAGTACATCGACGCCGACCTGCTGGTGTACGCGACCAGCGCGAACGGCATCTACGACGCGGACCCGAACGAGGACGAAGAGGCGGTCCAGTTCGGCGAACTGACGCCGGCGGAACTCGTCGAGGTCATCGCGCCGATGAGCCGCGACGCGGGCGCGTCCGCCCCGGTCGACCTGCTCGCCGCGAAGCTCATCGAGCGGTCCGGGATGCGGACCATCGTCCTCGACGGAACGAACCCCGAGGTGATCGAGGGAGCCGTGCTGCGCGGCGAACACACCGGAACCGACATCGTTCCGAGCGGCGGCGGCGAGCCGACGTACTGGGCGCAGCAATGAGCGCGGACTCCGACGCCGACGACGCTGGCGACGACGTTCGCGCCGGCGCCGACGCGGAGCCGGCCGAGGTCGACCCGCACGCGGTCGGCCGCGGAGGCGGGGGCGGCGACGGCGAGGGCGACTACCGCGCCTTCTGGGCCGACGCGGTCGCCGACGAAATCGAGGCGCGGGACCCCGACGAACCGGTCGTCATCAAAGGCGGCGTCTCGCCGTCCGGCATCGCGCACATCGGGAACTTCAACGAGATCATCCGCGGCTACTTCGTCGCGGCGGTGCTGCGCGAACGCGGCTGGACGGTTCGGCAGGTGTTCACCAGCGACGACAAGGACGCGCTGCGGAAGCTCCCGCGGAAGCTCGCGGACACCGACGGCGACGTCGTCGACCTCGGCGACGTGAACGCCGGCGCGCTCGGGAAGAACCTCGGGAAGCCGTACACCGACATCCCCGACCCGTTCGACGACGGCCACGAGTCGTACGCCGCGCACTTCGCGGCGCTGCTGGAGGCCGACGCCGAGGCGCTCGACATCCCCGTCGAGATGGTGTCGAACACCGACCTGTACGCCGACGGCGACTTCGACGACGTCGTCGAGTGCGTCCTGCGGAACGCGGACGCCGCCCGCGAGACGCTCGCGAAGTACCAGGACAAAGTCGACGAGGACTACGTGCCGTTCATGGCGCAGTGCAGCGAGTGCGGCGTGCTGACCCAGGACGTCCGCGGCGTCGACGTCGACGCCGGCACGGTCGACTACCGCTGCTCCGGCATCGACGCCGGCGGCCGCCACATCGAGGGCTGCGGCCACGAGGGCACCGCGACGTTCCGGGAGGGGAAGCTGCCGTGGCGGTTCGAGTGGCCCGGCCAGTGGGAGGTGCTCGACGTCGACTTCGAGCCGTTCGGGAAGGACCACGCCGAGGGGTCGTGGCCGAGCGGCGTCGACATCGCGCGGACCGTGCTCGGGAACGAGCCGCCGGTGCCGATGGTGTACGAGTGGTTCACGCTGAACGGCGAGCCGCTGTCCTCCTCGGAGGGCCACGTCGTCACCGTCCAGGAGGTGCTCGACCTCATCGAGCCGGAGGTGCTCCGGTACTTCTTCGCGCGGAACCCGAAGAAGGCGAAGGACTTCAACGTCGAGCGGCTCGACCTGCTGGTCGACGAGTTCGACCGGTTCGAGGAGGTGTACTTCGGCGAGACCGCCGACGAGGAGCTGAAGCCGCTCGCCGACCGGGCGTACCCGTTCGTCGTCGACGAGCCGCGGGGGGACCGCGTCAGGCTCCCGTACACGTTCGCGGCGGTGCTCGGCATGGTCGACGACCGGGACTTCCGCGTGAAGCTGGCGACCGACGAGGGCCACTTCGACGAGGACACGCCGGAGTGGGCCATCGAGGACGCGCTCGAACGCGTCGAGCGGGCGCGGCGCTGGGCGGAGCGCTGCGACAACGAGTACAACTACCGGCTGCAGACCGACCTGCCGGAGCACGACTTCGACGACGACGTCGAAGCCGCCCTCGACGACCTCGCCGCGTTCGTGGCGGACGGCCACACCGGCGAGGAGATTCAGGGCGAAATCTACGAGACGGCGCGGCGACACGACGTCGAAGTCGGCGACTTCTTCGAGGCTGGCTACCGGCTGTTCTTCGACGAGACGCAGGGGCCGCGGCTCGGCGAGTTCCTCGGCGAACTCGAACGGGAGTTCGTCGTGACGCGGCTCCGCCGGGACGGGTAGGCCGTCGGCGCCCGGGCCGGCGACGGCGACTCACCGAGCCCCGCTCCGCCGAGCCGCCGATTCTCCCGAAAGTGCGGCTACCGAAACCCTTACCCTCCGAACTCGGGAAGTGACTGCTAATGCGGAAGAGCGGCCCGCCGCGTGGCCTCATCGCGTACATCGTGCTCGAACTCCTCGAGGAGAAGCCGCGGTACGGCTACGAGATTCTCAAGGAGATTACGGACATCAGCGGCGGCCACTGGGAGCCGTCGTACGGCTCCGTCTACCCGATTCTGTACAAGTTCGAGGAGGAGGGGTGGGCCGAGCGAATCGAACGCGAGGACGAACCGGACCGGAAGTACTTCGCGCTCACCGACGCCGGCCACGACCACCTCGCGGAGAAGCGCGCCGAGGCGGGCGGGAAGGCCCGCGAGTTCGCCGACGTCATCCTCGGCTTCTACCACCTGTACGTCGCGTTCGCGACCGACGACCGGTTCCAGACCGACCCGTCCGACGAGGACTGGCAGTTCGACGACACCTACTCGGCGTGGATCGCAGAGCAGGTCATCCGGCACCACGAGCGCGACTTCGGCGAGTTCGAGCGCATCCCGGACACGCCCGAGGAGTTCTACGAGCGCCACGGCGCCCCCGAAGCCGCCGACGGCGACGACGAGGACGACGCGGCGACCGACGACGACGCGGACGGCGGAGCGGACGCCGGCGACGTCGACGACCAGCCGCCCGAGGTCGAAGCGAACGGCTCCGCCACCGACGACTGAACCGCCGGCCGCGACGACGCAGATTTCTCACCCGCCGCAGCGCCACTTCTCCCGCGGCGACGCTCGACGACAGCCAGCGACGCGACCGGACGGCCGACTGCGACGACCGCTCGACGGCGCCCGGGCGAGCGGTTCGCGTTGCAGTCGGCGTCGCTGCCGCGGTCGTCGTCGTTGTTGTTGCGGTCACAGTCATAGTCGGCGTCGCTGCCGCGGTCGGCGTCGCTGTCACTGTCGGGGGTCGCTCCGAAAGTCGGTGAGAACGGCCGAGGACCGGCGAATCGGGTCGCGCGTCAGCCGGCGAGGAACTGCGGCGCGAACACGATGACGAGCAGCGCGGCGAGCATCACGAGGCCGACGGAGGTGGTGATGGCGCTGACGAGTCGGTGCCGGTCGTCGACGGGGAGCCGCGACACCAGTCCCTCGGCGGCCATCCGGAGGATGCGGCCGCCGTCGAGCGGGTAGCCGGGGATGCAGTTGAACACGGCGAGCTGGATGTTGATCCAGGCCGTCCAGAACAGGACGTTCGCGAGGACGAACACGGTCGGTTCGCCGAGCGCGGCGAGCGGGCCGCTGACGTCGTAGAAGTTCGCGAACGGGCCGTAGAAGCCGGCGAAGTTGTACGGGAGGAGGCCGGTGGCGCCCGCGAGCGGGAGCAGCAGCGCGATGAACGCGAGCGTCAGCATCGAGTTCCCGAACACGGTGAGGCCGCTCGGGATGTCGCCGGAGCCGAGCAGCGAGAGGTAGAGGTCGGTCGGGTACGGCTGGATGCCGAAGGACTCGACGGTGAGCCCGGAGACGCCGGGGGCAACGCGGACGCCGAGCAGGACGTCGTTCTCGGCGGCGGTCCCCGTGTCCGGCTGGAGCGTCACGTCGTACTCGCGGAACTCGCCGTCGACGTACAGCCGGACGGAGACGGTGTCGCCGGGGCTGTACCGGTCGAGCGCGCCGGTGAGGTCGGTCGCGTCGACGACGCGGTCGCCGCCGATTCGAGTGACGACGCCGGAGGCGTTCGCGAGCGCGCCGCCGCTGGCTTCCGCGAGCGAGCCGCCCTGCTGAATCGTCGTGACGTACGCGCCGAGCGCGACGGTCCGGGGGCCTTCGCTGGTGGAGAGCCGCGCGAGTTCGTGTGACTCGGCGGCGTCGCGGAACGCGGACATGGTCCGGACCGACGTGCCGTTGACCGCGGAGATGCGAATCGGGTCCTCGGACGGGTCGACCGAAAGGTTCGCCGGGTTCCCCCGGACGGAGCCGACGACGACCACGGACCGGTGGACCGTCGTGGTGCGCTCGCCGTCGACCTCGACGGTGACGTTCGGCGGTGCGGCGGCGAGCGCGGCATCGAGTTCGGTGGTGTTCGACACCGGGGTGCCGCCGACTTCGGTGATGCGGTCGCCACCGGAGATGCCGGCCTGCGCCGCGGGCGCACCGGGGTAGGCGCCGCCGACGGCGACGCCGGGCGCGGCGACGACGGAGCCGATGACGGGGCCGAACAGCAGCGCGAACGCGACGGCGGTGACGACGATGTTGTTGGTGACGCCGGCGGCGAACATCCGGGTGCGGGCGCCGCGGGAGGCGCCGCGCTGGCTCTCCTCGTCCGGTTCGACGAACGCGCCGACCGGGATGAGCGCGAACAGGACGACGCCGAGCGAGTCGATGTCGATGTTCTCGACGCGGCACAGCAGGCCGTGGCCGCCCTCGTGGACGACCAGCGCGACGAGCAGGCCGAGCAGAATCTCCGGGGCGACCGCCCACGGTAGGAAGTCGTTGACGCCGGGGATGATGAGGAAGTTCGACGGCTTGTTCGCCTGCGTCTGAACCGGATGCCGTAGCGTCGTCGCGGCGGCGTTCAGCAGGAACGCGAACATGCCGACCATCACGACGACGGCGATGCCGACGCCGACGTTGCTCCACGCGCGCCAGAACCGCTTCGGCCGGGAGAGCCGGTCGAGCAGCCGCCGGCCGTACGTCGTGTGAATCGTCGTCAGCGGGCCCTGAACGTTGACCGCGTTCGGCAGATACCCCTTCGACTGGAGGGCAGTCGCGGCCAGCGTGTACGCGAGCACCCCCGCGAGAATCCACAGGAGCGTATTCATTGCTCGGACGAAAACGGCGCGCGGGCAAAGACGTTCGGGTACGCGGATTCGCCGTCGTCGTCGAGGCGGGGCGGGGCGAGGCCGAGCGGCGCCCGGCGAGACGGCGAGTCGGCGGCGTCGCCCCGGAGCGAACAGCCGGAACCCCTCCATTTCAACTAGAAACCCGGTGCAGCGGTCGACGTCCGGAGCGCCGGCGTCCACTTTCACCGCCCGCTCGGCCGAGTCACCTGGAGTCGAAGCGGACGTGGAAACGGATGCCGAGCCCGACGAGGAAACGGACGACGAGCCGGGTAGCGAAGCGGTTGCCGAACGTGGAAGCAGATGACGAGTCGAGTGGAGAAGCGGCGGCGACGGTGCCAGTCGGAGGCGGCGCGGCTGAGTCCCGTCGGTCGCGGTCGGGTCAGTTCTCGGCTCCGCCGTCGCCACCGCCGTCTCCGTCGCCGGTCCGAATCTCGAAGCGCGCTCCACCGGCGTCGCTCCCGGCGACCGAGACGGTCCAGCCGTGCGCCCGGGCGATTTCGCGGACGATGGGGAGGCCGAAGCCGGTGCCGTCCTCCTCGGTCGTGTAGCCGCGTTCGAACACGTCGTCGCGGTCAGCCTCGGGGATGCCGGGGCCGTCGTCGGCGACGTAGAAGCCGGCGCCGTCCGCGAGGCGGCCGACCTCGACGTCGACGTCGCTGCCGCCGTGTTCGACGGCGTTCCGCATCAGGTTCTCCAGGAGTTCGCGGAGCCGGGTGTCGTCGGCGTCGACGGTGCCGAGCGCCGAGTCGACCGCGACGTCGCCGCCGCCGCTGACGGCGCCCCAGGTGTCGCGGGCGAGCGACGGCAGCGGGACGGGCGCCGTCTCGCCGACGGACCGGCCGGTGCGGGCGAGCGCGAGCAGGTCCTCGATGAGCGCCTCCATCCGGCCGTGCGCCTCCTCGATGTGGTCGAGGTGCGGGCTGTCCACGGAGTCCATCAGGAGTTCGAGTCTGCCCTGCGCAACGTTCAGCGGGTTCCGGAGGTCGTGGCTGACGACGGACGCGAACTCTTCGAGCCGGTCGTTCTGCCGTTCGAGCGCGGTTTCGCGGCGGCGGAGCACCGCTTCGCGCTCGGCGCGGCCGAGCGCGGCCTCGACGTTGTCCGCGAACACCTGCGCGAGCGCGACGTCCGCGTCGTCGAAGGCGCCGCGGTCGGGGGAGCCCGCGATGAACAGGCCGTGGTTGCCGAGCGGCACGACCAGTTCGCTCCGGACCGGCGTCTCTGGGTTCTGAACGGCGCTATGAGCAGTCACGTCGTCGTAGACGGCGGCCTCGCCGGACTCGAAGGCGCGCCAGGCGAGCCCGTCCGGCCGGATGTCGGTGACGTCGCCGAACAGGTCGCGCGCCTCGCTGGTGACGCTCACCGGGACGAGCCGGTCCCCGTCCGAGCCGAGCAGGTAGACGGCGTTCACGCGCAGCCGCAACACTTCATGGGCAGTGTTGGTCGCGGCCGCCGCCACCGACGCGGTGTCGCGCGCCGTCATCAGTTCGCGGGCGGCCTTGTGGAGTTCGTCGAGCCGGCGTTCGCGCTCGAGCCGGTCGAGCGCGACCGCGGTGTTGTCGGCGAGCAGCCCCGCGAGTTCGAGCCGCGTCTCGTCGACCGCGCGGTCGCGGTCGGCGCCGGCGAGGATGACGCCGTGGGTCCCGATGGGGACGACGACGCCCTGCCAGTCGTGGTCGCCGTCGGCGTCGAGTGCCCACAGCGGCTCGCCGCCCTCGAACACCTCCCAGACGTCGCTGCCGCGGCGGAACGTCGGCGGGTCACCGCCGTACGACTCGCGGGTCCGGTCGGTGACCGCGACCGGCGCGAGCGCGTCGCCGTCGCGGAGATTGACGCCGGTGAGCCGGAAGCCGAGGATGTCCTTCGCCGCGCTGACCACGACGCCGCAGACGGCCTCGGGGGTCTCGGCGGTCATCAGCTCCTCGGTCGCCGCGTACAGCGAGCGTGCCATGTCGAGGCCGCCGTCCGCGGCGTTCCCGGCGTTCATCGACGCTCGGTACCGAACCGGCCGTGATAAAACCAGGTACTCGGGCATCGTTCCTGATAGCGGGACCGCCGGACGCGACCCGGATTCCGTGCGGGATTCCGCGGCAGTTCCGCGGGCCGCAGCGGCCCGTGTCGGCTCAGGCGAGGAAGACGTGTCGCGGCCGGTCGGCGAGGACGTCGCGGCCCCACTCGACGGTGTCGGTGAACTCGTCGCTCCGGAAGAACGCCATGGCGTCCTCGCGGGAGCGCCACTGGCTCGCGATGAACATGTCGTTGTCGTCTTCGACGTTCACCATCAGGTCGGTCTCGAAGTGGCCGTCCATCTCGTCGAGCAGTTCGCCGACGCCGGCGAACGTGTCGACGAAGTCCTCGCGGTGCTCCGGCTTCACGGTGTAGAACATCCCCATCGTGCCGAAGCCGGACTCCTCGCCGGCGCGCTCGACGATGCCGGGGAGTTCCGAGAGGAACCCGGCGGCCGTCTCGGCGGCGCTCGCGGTCTCCCAGATGGAGACGACCGCCGACCGGACGTCCTCGGCGTCGGCGCCGGCGGCCGCGCCGCCCTCGTACACCGCGGTTTTGACGTGCGTCCCGTAGTGCTCGAAGTTCCCGCGCAGCCCCTCGACCTCCTCGAACAGCTCGTCGGTGTCGGCCTCGGAGTACAGCACCGTCGCGAACACGTCCTCGCCGTGCGGCTTCCCGGCGTAGATGTCGAGGTCTTCGAGCTCCGAACGGATGCTCTCCTCGTCGGTCGCCGCGTCGCCGTCTTCGTCTCCAGCGCCATCTCCGTGGTGACTGTCACCGTCGCCGTGGTGATGGCCGCTGTCGTCGCCGCCGTGGTGATGGCCGCTGTCGTCGCCGCCGTGGTGATGGCCGCCCTCTCCGTGGCTGTCGCCGTGGGCGTGGCTGCCGGCGGTCGCGTCGCCGTGGCCGTCGCCGCCGTGTTCGGCGGTCGGGACGGGGTCGCCGGCGAGGTACGCGCCGAGGTCGGTCGGCGGGAAGCGGCGGCCGACGTAGAAGTCGCCGAACTCGCCGTAGCGCGCGGACGCCTCGTCGAACCGCATCTCGTAGACGATGTCTTTGATGTCGGTCGGGTCGGCGCCGAACAGCGTGACGCCCCACTCGTGGTCGTCGAAGCCGACGGACGACGAGATGACCTGCTTGATTTTCCCGGCGTACTCGCGGCCGACGTCGCCGTGGCCCGACATCAGTTCGGCGCGCTCGTCGAAGTCGAGCATGTACCAGTTGTCCTCGCCGGACCGGCGCTTGCTCATCGGGTAGAACGAGACGTACTCGTCGTCCGGGATGTCCGGCTGCATCTTTCCTTCGATGTAGCGGCGCAGGCCCTCGTCGATGTCCGCGTCGTCGCCTTCGAAGTAGTCGTCGGAGACGTACCCGGACACTTCGGTGACGGAGACGTACGACGTCGGCTGCTCCGTGAACGACGCGAACGCGGTCGACTCGAACCGGCGCTCGGCGGTCGACAGCGCGTCGAGCGTCGGGCGGAAGTGCAACACGAGCAGGTCCGCCTTGTGGCCGAGCACGGAGAACACCGCGGAGGTGCCGTCTGCGGCGTCCTCGACGGCCTCGTGGCGTTCGAGGTAGGCGACGCCCTCGTCGAGGGCGCGTTCGCGTTCGCGCTCGGGGGCGTCCCGCCACGCGTCCCAGTCCACCGTTCGGAAGTCGTGGAGGACGAACCAGCCTTCGTCCGTCTGAGGGGCTTCCGGCATAGCCCACGGTTCGGCGTCCGGAGGCTTCCCTGTTTTCCTTCGCCGGCGTCGACTCCCGGCCGTCCTGCCGCTCCGGGCGGCCGAGTCGGGTCGGGCCGTCCGCGGTCAGTTCGCCTCGATGGCGTCGATGACGATTGCGGCGATGACGACGAGCCGCGGGTCGACGTCGCCGACGACGTCGATGTCGTAGCGGTCGCGCAGCGAGAGCTGCCCGGAGATGTCGGCGACGGTGGTGCCGTCCGGGGTTTCGACGTCGTAGGCGAACGGCAGCAGGCCGACGACGTTCCGGCGGACGAACGCCCGGACCCAGTTGTCCTCTTTCACGGTCGCGACGTGGTCGCCGTCGGGGCCGAGCAGCTGGTACTCGTGTTTGAACATCGACATCAGGCTGCGTTTCACGGAGCCGATTCGCTCCCCGGTCCGAGAGTCGACGGCGTCGTAGGCCGCGGCGGCGTCGAGGACGCTGTCCGCTTTCACCTGAAACACCTCCTCGCCCGAGTCGACGTCCGTGAACCGGAAGTCCTCCTTCAGCCGCAGCTTCTTCTGTTTCGACTGGAGGATGTCGGCCCCCTCCTCGCTCACGACGTACTTGTTGCCGATGGAGACCTTCTGGCGGACCTCGTAGTGGGAACCGTCGAACATACCGCTTCTGTCGCGCCATCCGACAAGAACGTTCTGGCACAGCGAGGCGTCCGCGGGGCCCGCGGGCCGCGCCGAGTTTATCCGGCCGCGGAGCGTATTCCGCGGTATGATGGCCACAACGCACGCCCTCGCGGGCGTGCTCGTCGGGCTGGCCGCGCTGGCGGTCGCGCCCGACGCCGGCCCCGTCGTCGTGCTCGCCGCCGCGCTCGGCGGCGTCGCCCCGGACGTCGACCTGCTCGGCGCACACCGCAAGACGCTGCACTTCCCGGGCTACAACGCCGTCGCGGCGCTGCTCGCCGTCGCCGTCGCCGCGCTCGCGCCGTCGACGACGACCGTCGCGCTCGCCGCGTTCCTTGCGGCCGCCGGCCTGCACGCCGTCTCGGACCTGTTCGGCGGCGACCTCGAACTCCGGCCGTGGGAGCTCGCCGGCGACCGCGCCGTCTACGAGCACGTCCGCGGCCGGTGGCACCCGCCGCGCCGCTGGATCCGGTACGACGGCGCCCCCGAGGACGCCTTCCTGGCGCTCGCGCTGGCGCTTCCGGCGTACGCGGCGCTCGACGGCGTCGCCCAGCAGGCCGTCGTGGCGCTCGCCGCCGTCTCCGTCGTCTACGCCGCGCTCCGCCGGTCGCTCGTCGACCACGGCCGGTGGCTCGTCCGGCGGCTCCCGCCGCGGCTCCTCCGACTCATCCCGGAGACGCTGATTGCGGACCTCCGCTGACCGCGGCCGTCCGGAGGCCCGGAGACGGCCGCGAATCGGGGGCCGACACCGTCGACCGGCCGGTGAACCCGGTGGCGCCCGGTGACATCGATGTCAGCGAGCGGCTAAGTGTCCGGAGTCCGTACGATGGGCCATGACGGCAGACGACTCCGACATTCCGGTCACCGCCGAGGCGCCCGACAGCGCGTTCTCGGTGACGGGCACCGACCACATCACCGTAATCGGCAGCAACGAGGAGGACACCGTGGAGTTCTACCGCGACGTCCTCGGGATGCCGCTGGTGCTTCGCCAGCCGAACCTGGACGCGCCGGACGTCACGCACCTGTTTTTCGACACCGGCGACGGCCGCATCCTGACGTTCTTCGTCGAGGAGAGTCGCGACTCCAGCCAGGCGCCCCAGCGGACGCCGCTCGGCGGCGTTCACCACCTCGCGTTCAGCATCGAGGCGTCCGAACTCCAGAACATCAAGGAGGCGCTCCAGGAGCGCAACCACGGCTTCAACGAGTTCGACCGCGGCGCGTTCCACTCGCTGTACACTCGCGACCACAACGGCCTCACCATCGAACTCGTCGTCGACAAGTACGCGATTCCGGACGACCGGCGCGGCGAGGTGCTCGCGCTCGCGCACGGCAAGCGCGTGGAGGCCGGGGACGACTACGTCGACGACCCGCACATGGAGGCCGCCATCGAGGAACTCGGCCTCGACGTCGAGCGCGCAGACATCCCGGACGCCGCCACCGGCACCGGCTACGACGACTGAGCGACGCCGCCAGCGGCGCAGACACCACGCCGACCCGCCACACCGAACCGCCGCGCCGGCCCGCCGCGCCGACCGACGCCGCACTTTTTGGCCGTCGCTCCCACGCGACACCCATGGTTTCGAGACGCAGCGTCGTCCGCGCGGTGTTCGGTGCCGCCGGGTTCGCGGCCGCCGCGGGACGGACCGCCGCAGCGACGACTGACGAGTCCAACGCGGACGCGGCGGCAGCCGACACGGACGGCGAACCGTGGGCGCCGACCGACGACCCGACGCCGGCGACCGACACGTACGCGACGTTCCGCGACGGCGACTACGAGGTCCGCGTCGACTGGAGCGCCTACCGGTTCGCGTCGGTGTCGCTCGCCAGCGTCTCGCGGTTCGACGGCTTCGTCGAGCCGACGCTCCGGGTGGAGACTGACTACGTCGAAATCAGCGGCGCCGACGTCCGCGTCGCCGGCCGCGACGCAGACGGCGACGTCGTCGACGAGACCGTAGACGGCGACGTCGACGTCGACGAACGCAGCACCGAGTTCGTCTCGGCGCTGCTCACGGACCCGGACGACCAGGTCAGGACGATTCGGGTCACGCTCCACTGAGTCGGACACGCAGCCGGCACCGGACCGTTTCTGACCCACCGAAGCCGGAGAGTACGCTCCGCGACCGCATCACCCGCCAGCCGCAGGCCTGACAGCAGGCCGTGTCGATCGAAGTCGTTTCGGAGTTCACCCGAAGCCGCAACTACACACCGACACAGTCAGAGAGAACACCAAACGGGCAGCGCGCGACGACCCGAGTAGGTGACAGCCTAGGCCGGGATTTGAACCCGGGCTCTCGTCCTTACCAAGGACGCGCTTTACCGCTAAGCTACCCAGGCAGGCAACCATCGGTTCGCCGCTTGCGACTTTAGGGGTTTCGATTACGGATTCCGTGCGGCGTCACGAATCCGCGGAGGAGGCGATGCGTTCCTCGGCGAGTTTGGCGATTCGGTCGGATGCGGCGTCGGGGAGTGCGCCTTCGGCGGGCATCCGGTCGTCGTCGCCGGCGGCGAGGTCGGCGGCGTAGCTGAGGAGTTCGTCGGGTGCGGTGGCGCCGACGGCGGCGGTGCCGGCGACGACGGCGAGTTCGAACACGTCGGCTTCGAGGTTCCGGTCGCGGTCCGCCGGGTCGTCGTCGTCGCCGCGGCGGGTCTGGTCAGCGCCGAAGCGGCGGACGGTGTCGACGGCTTTCTCGGCGGCGTCGGTGCGGGCGAGCAGGTAGAAGCCGCGGGAGACGAACACGTCGGCGGCGAGCACGTCGAGGTCGGCGTCGATGTCGCCGGCGGCGTCGAGGTCGACGGCGTTCCACGGCTCGTCGTGTGCGAGCGTCCGGGTGAGCCGCAGGCCCTCGTAAATCAGTTGGACGCCCGCGGCGTGTTCTGCGACGCCGGCCAGGTCGGCGTCAGCGTCGAGCGCCCTGGCGCTGACGAGCGTGAGCGCCCCCGGCGTCATCTCCGCGTCCGCGATGCGCTCCGTCACGGCGGCGTTCAGGCGGTCCGGTTCGATGTCCGCCAGCGCCGTCGTCGCAGCGTCACGGACCCGCACGGCGTCGTCCATCGGCACAGGGTTGCTCCGGCATACGCAAAGACCTTTGGAAACCGCGTGCAACCGCGGTGCATGCTCCGCTCTGCAACCGGCGACGCCGGCGACTACCGGGTCGTGACGTTCGACCGACCGGCGGCTCGAAACGCGCTTCGACCCGCCGACCTGGACGCGCTCGAAGCCGCCGTCACCGAGGCGTCGGAGCCGGTGGTGTTGCTCCGCGGCGCCGGCGACGCGTTCTGCGCCGGCGCGGACCTCGACGTCGTCGAACGGCTGGATGACCCGGCGGCGTTCGCGGCGCACGGCCAGCGCGTCGCCGCCGCCATCGAGGCCGCGGACAGCGTCGTCGTCGCCGGCGTCGACGGGGCGGCCCGCGGCGGCGGCGTCGAGCTCGCGCTCGCCTGCGACGTCCGCGTCGCCACGCCGGACGCGACGTTCGCGGAGCCGGGCGTCCAGTTCGGTCTGTTCGGCGCGTGGGGCGGCACGGCTCGGCTCCCGCGCGTCCTCGGGGAGGGCGACGCGATGGACTTCGCGCTCTCCGGCCGCGTCGTCGACGCGGACGAGGCCCGCCGCACGGGGCTGGTGTCCCGCGTCGTCCCCGACCCGTCCGCCGTCGCCGCCGAACTCGCCGGCAACGACGACGACGCGCTCCGCGCCGTGAAACGGCTCGTCCGCGACCGCCGCTCGACCGCCGAGAAGGAGCGCGCCGAACGCGACGAGTTTGCGTCGCTGCACGCAGAACACTTCGGCTGAGCAACGGAGACGTCGACGGAGGCGGACGCGTCGACGGGATGCGAACCGCGGGGACGTCGACGGCGCAGGGAGCGAGCCAGTCAGTCGGCGCGGCTGGTCCGGACTGGTCCGAGTCGGTCCGGGCCGGCCCGGGCTACAGCCGGACGTTTTCGGGGGCGGGCGGCATGGCGCGTTTGTGTTTGGAGGCCTCGTACAGCTCTTCGACGCGTTCGACCTCGGCTTCGCTGACGCCGAGGTGCCGGACGGTCGCGGCGGTGGACAGTTCGCCGTCGATGTGGAGCGCGAGGATGGCGTCGAGGGTGTCGTACGTCAGCCCCATCTCCTCCTCGTCGGTCTGCCCGGTCCACATCTCGGCGGACGGCGTCTTCATCACGAGGTCGCGCGGCACGCCGACGTGGTCGGCGAGCTGGCGGACCTGCTGTTTGTAGAGGTTCCCGATTGGGTTGCAGTCGACCGCCTGGTCGCCGTACTTCGTGAAGTAGCCGGTGAGCGCCTCGCTGCGGTTCCCGGTGCCGAGCATCAGCTTGTTCTCGGCGTTTGCCGCGAAGTAGCCGAGGACGGCGCGCACCCGGACGCGGACGTTGCTCTCGGCCATCTTCACGTCGGCCGCCGACGGCAGCGCGTCGTAGAACTGCTCGGCGATGGGCTCGATTTCGACGACGTCGTACTCGACGCCGAGGTCGTCGGCGACGCGCTCGGCGTCGCTCATGTTCTCGGCGGTGTTCTTCTCGCCGGGCATCACGAGCGCGTGCACCGCGTCGGCGCCGAGCGCCTCGACGGCGAGGTACGCGACGGTCGTCGAGTCGATGCCGCCGGACAGACCGAGCACGGCGCCGTCGGCGTCCGCGTCGTCGACGGTCTCCTCGATGAAGTCGGTGATGTGGCCGTGGGTCTGCTCCAGTTCGAGCGTCGACAGCCGGAGGTCGAGCGGCGTGTCGGACTCGTCCAGCAGGACGGTGTCGCTCATCGTCGACGGCTACACCGCCGGGCGACAAATAGCCTCCCGCCGGCGCGGCGGGCTGGACGAACGTCCAGTTCGAACCCGGCGCCCGGGACCGATTAGTTGAAGTGCGGCGATAGGGTACGAACTGGTGGCTTCAGCGGGGACCGGCCCGCACGGAGCGTCAGCGCGCCGTTGGTCCAGTGGTAGGACAGTGGCTTCCCAAGCCACTAGCCCGGGTTCAATTCCCGGACGGCGCATGACTGTCTCGAACGCCAGTGAGAGACATCACCGCCGACGCTCGGTATGGGCCGACGGTCGGGAACGGCCGATTTATGCTGCGTCCGCGGAACCGCGACGTATGGGTTCACTGGCTCCGGACGCGGCGACGGTCCCGCTCCAGTTTTCGGACGCCGTCACCGGGTTCGCGTTCGTGCTGCTCCGAGTCCTGCTGGCGGCCGCGGTCGCCGTCGCGGTGTTCGGGGCGGCGCGGTGGCTGCTTCCGCGGCTCGCGCGGCGGCTCGCGGCCCGGAACGGCTGGTCCGCGAACGGCGAGGCCGTCGTCGTCGCCGCGTCGACCGGGGCGGCCGCGACCCTCGCCCTCCACCTCGCGCTGTCAGTCGCAGGGGTCGTCGGCTACGCGGGCACCGTGCTGGTGGTCGGCGGCGTCGCCACGGGCGTCGGCGTCGAACGCCGCCGGCTCCGCGTCGTCTCCCCGGTGACTGAGCTGCTCGCTGCGGCGGCGGCGCTGCTCGCAATCGGTATCGTCGTCACGTCCGTCGGCGGGCTCGTCCAGGCCGCCGGGGTGTTCGTCGCGGCCGGCGTGGTCGGCGCACTCGGCCGGGACGCGGTGGCCGTGGTGACGACCGCGTCCCGCGGTGGCGACGCGGACTGACTCCGCGGGCGCAACAGAACGCCGCCGGGTGCCACAGGACGCCGGCGTCGCGAAGCGGCCTCGAAGCCGTCAGTTCTCGGGGGTCGCCGACGCGGCGTCGCAGCTGTCGGGGTTCTGTTCGTACCAGACGCCGAGCGTGCCGTCGGCGCCGACCCGGATTTCGACGCCGTAGCAGTTCGCGCCGCCGCCGTCGCTGACGTCGAACTGCTTCCAGGTGTCGGCGTCGTCCAGCCGGACGTACACCGAGAACGCGCCGCGGTCGGCCGCCCACGACTTCGTGACGGCCGCCGTCGTCGGCGTGTCCTCGCCGGACGGCAGGTCGTGGCTCGACCAGTGTACCGGGTCGCCGCCGCGCTGCACCAGGACGTGCACCGTGTGTGGCTCGCCGTGCCAGTTCGCCACTCGGACGTACGCCAGCCGCGACGCCGCCGCGTCGCCGCCGGCCTCCGCTCCCGAGGCGTCGAGACAGCCCGCGACGCCCGCCACGCCGGCGGCGCCGACGCCGGCCAAAAGCCGCCTCCGCGTCGTTTCCATACCCGTACGAGCGACGGTGACGCCGATAAACCCCGCGCCAGCGTCCGACGGCCGTCTGACTCCGGGCGCGCCGCTCGCCTCAGACGCCGTACTCGGAGACGCCGAGTATCGCGCCGCAGTTCGAGCACTCCCAGACGGTGGCGTCGCTGAACTGTGCGTCCGTGTCGCTCTCGACGACCTCGACGAGGTCCTCGCCGCAGGCGATGCAGTGACCCATGCCGACTGGTCCGCGCCGCGTGACAAAAACCGGTCGGGAGTCGAGGATTCCGGGCCGGCCGCTGCGGGGTTCCGTCGCTACGGCAGCCACGTCGCCGGGTCGGCGGCGATGCGGTCGCGGAGCGTCCGCGTCGCGTCGGCGTCGAACCGCAGCGGGCGGCGCCACCACGGCCCCTTCCCGGAGTCCGCCGAGAGGTCGGTGACGACGCGGTTCGCGTCGGCGCCGGCGTCCGGCGTCGACAGCGGGACGGCGCGGTCGTACAGCCCCGAGTCGGCCGGGTCGCCGCGCACCAGCACCGCGGCGTCGAACGGCTCTCGGCGGACGTGCGCGTTCGAGTCGAACCGGGCGCGGGTGTCGGCGTCGGCGGCGCGGTAGTCGTCGCCGGTGAGCGTCTCCGCCACCCGGAACTCGCCGACGAGGAAGGCGCCCCACGTCGGCGGCAGCCAGTCCGCCGAGCCGTCGGCGGCGGCGGGGGTGGCGTCGGCCCCGGAGACAGCGTCGTCCCGACCGGTGACGGTGAGCGTCGCGTAGAACAGCAGCCAGTCGCCGGGGTCGAGCGCGGCGAGCGGCCGGGCTTTCACGCCGTGCGGGTCGCCGTACGTGGCGGCGTCGCGGCCGAGCACGCCCGGGAACTCCGGGTCGAGGTGGACCGGGTCGTCCGCGGCGTCGGCCGGGACGGCGTCCGCGAGTCCGAGGTCGCGGTACGTCGCCACCGGCTCCGCCGTCGGCTCGGTCTCCGGAATCGGGACGTAGCGGAACGACCCGTCCGGGTAGACGGGGCCGCGGCGCCCCGGGAGGTTCGTGTTCGCGGCGACGTTGATGGCGACTGCGCGGGCCACGGCGCGCCGTCACTCCTCCGGGTTCGGCGCGTCGACGTCGGCGTCCGGCGGCGTCAGGTCGCGTTCGAACTCGTCGAAGGCGACGAGGTCGTCCGGCAGGTCGTAGTCGATGCGGCGCTCGTCGGCGCGGTTCGTCAGGCGGTCCTCGATGGGGTCGGCGACGGACTCCCAGCCGGGCTTGACCTTGACGCTCCGGGCGGGCGACCCGACGACGATGTGGTGAGCCGGGACGTCGCCCTGCACGACGGATTTCGCGCCGACGACGCTGTTCTCGCCGATTTTGGTGCCGGCGCGGACCATCGTGTCGTAGGTGACGCGGGCGTCGTCCTCGATGATGGTGTGGAAGTTCTCGATTTCGGTCTGGTCGACGACGTCGTGGTCGTGGCTGAACACGTGCGCGTCGTCGGAGATGGAGACGCGGTCGCCGACGGTGAGCTTCCCGCGGTCGTCGAGGTGGACGTTGTCGTGGACGACGACGTTGTCGCCGAGTTCGATGTTGTGGCCGTACGTGAACGTGATGCCCTTGAACAGCCGGAGGCCGTCGCCGGCGTCGGCGAACAGGTGGTTCGCGAGCATCTGCCGGAACCGCAGCGCGAACGCGATGTTGTCGGCCATCGGCGTCGCGTCGAACTGCCGCCACAGCCACTGCAGGTGTTTCGACCGCGTGAACTGCTCTTCGTCCTTCTCGGCGTAGTACTCGGATTCGAGCGTCGCGTTGCACGGGTCGTACCCCTGGAGCCGGACGCGCTCTGCGGGCGTCACGTCGCCGCCGCGCTGCCACCGCTCGTAGGCGTCGCGGTCACCGAACAGGTCGACGAGCGTGTCGCGGACGACCTCGCAGGTGTCCTCCTCGCCGGAGAGCCGTTCGTCCACCTGGTCGATGAAGGCCGTAACCCCTTCGTCAGCCTCGGGCGGGAGAGAGACGTGACGCTTGGTCATGTCGAGCGGTTTAGCGGCGGCGACCAAAGGGGTTCGGATGTGCACAGCAACCGCCGGACCGCGTCGGCAGCGCCGCTCGCGACCCGGCAGTCCGTCCGGTCCGCGACGCGCCGGCCGCAGTTCAGGGCGGTCGACGGCCGCAGTTCAGGGCGATCGACGGCCGCAGTTCAGGGCGATCGACGGCCGCAGTTCAGGGCGGTCGACGGCCGCGTTCCCGGTTCCCGGGAGACGACCGTTCGGGCTAAGTTCCCGCAGTCCCGAGGCGGACGTATGCAGTATCGCGAACTCGGAGACTCCGGCGTGGAAGTGAGCGAAGTCGGGTTCGGCGCGTGGGTCGTCGGCACCGACTGGTGGGGCGACCGGTCGGACGCCGACGCCGTCGACATGGTGGAGTACGCCCTCGACCAAGGCGTCACGTACTTCGACACGGGCGACGTGTACGGCCACGGCCGCTCGGAGGAACTGATGGGGGAGGCGCTCGCGGAGCACCGCGACGAGGTCACCGTCAGCACGAAGATCGGCTACGACTTCTACAACAATCCGCAGGCGGGCCACGGCGAACTCCCGAAGGACCTGACGCCGTCGTACGTCCGCGAAGCGGTCGACAAGAGCCTCGACCGCCTCGACATGGACTACGTCGACGTGCTGTACCTCCACAACGCCAACGTCGACGAGGTCACCGACGAGGTGCTGGAGACGCTGTACGACCTCCGCGACGAGGGCCGGTTCGACGCGCTCGGCTGGGCGCTCGGCCCGTCCATCGGCTGGCTCGCCGAGGGCGACCGCGCCGTCGAACTCGACTTCGACGTCGTCCAGACGGTGTTCAACCTCCTCGAACAGACCCCGGGGAACCACTTCATCGACACCATCCGCGAGGAGGGCAGCGACACCAGCCTCGTCGCCCGCGTCCCGCACTCCTCCGGCCTCCTGAACAAGCAGGTGACGCCTGACACGGAGCTCGGCGAGGGCGATCACCGCGCGCACCGCCCGGACCAGTGGTTCGAGACGGGCTGGGAGAAGGTGGAGAAGCTGTCGTTCCTCGAACGCGACGGCGCCCGGACGATGGGGCAGGCGACCATCCAGTGGCTGCTCGCGAACGACGACGTCGCGTCGGTCACGCCGACGTTCCGCACCCGCGACGACATCGACGAGTGGGCGGCCGCGCCGGAGACGCCGCCGCTCAGCGACGAGGAGTTCGACCGCGTCGCCGACCTGTACGCCGACGACTTCGGCATCGACCGCGACGACGGCATGAACCCCGAGGACTTCCGGACCTCCGTCGGCGGCGACGACCTCGTCGACGCCGGCGTCGTCCCGGCGCCGTCCGGCGACGACTGAGCCTCTCCATGGCCGACCAGCAGCCGCCGGCGTCGCCGCGCGCCCGCGCTCGCCGCGTCCTGCTCCGCGTCGCCGCGGTCACGGCGGTCGCACACGCCCTGCTCGCCGCCGCGGTGTACCGCGACGCCGCCGACCGCGACGTCGCCGCCGGCCGGTGGAGCGGCCTCACGCTCCTCACCGGCGTCTTCGGCGCCGCCGCCTACCGCCGCCGGCGACGCTGACGGCGACGCAGAACGGCGACGACGACCGCGACCAGAGCGGCGACGACACAACCCCGACCACGACGCGACCGGACCACCGCGGTTCAGGGTGCAAGCTTTTGCCACGCCGTAGCATACCACGAGGCATGCGCGTCATCATCGTCGGGTTCGGACGAGTCGGGTCGCGGACGGCTCGCGTGCTGGCTGAGGAGGGACACGACGTCGTCGTCGTCGACAACGACCCGGAGAAGGCGGAGAAGGCACGGGGGCGCGGGCTCCGCGTCGTCGAGGGCGACGGAAGCTCCCCCGCGGTGCTCGAGGAGGCCGGTATCGCCGACGCCGACGCGGTCGGCGGGCTGACCGGCGACCCGAACGTGAACTTCGAGGTGTGCATGGAGGCGAAGGAGTTCGGCTGCCGCACCGTGATGCGCATCTCCGAGGACTTCCGCGCGGAGATATACGAGGAGTACGAGCGCGCCGTCGACGACGTCGTCTACCCCGAGCGGCTCGGCGCCGCCGGCGCGAAGACGGCGCTGCTCGGCGGGAACTTCAACGCAATCGGCGAACTCACCGAGCAGCTGCAGCTGATGGCGGTGACGGTGCCGGCGGACGCGCCCGTCGTCGGCGAGACCGTCCACGACATCGACGTCGACGGCGCGCGGGTGTACGCACACGGTGGGCCGCGCGAGGAACTCACGATTCCGCTCCCCGGAACGACCGTCGAGGCGGACGACCGGCTGGCGCTCATCGTCGAAACCGACCGCGCCGACGCGGTCCGGTCGGCGCTGCTCGGCGAGTGAGTCGGCGTCGCGGCCGCGTCCACCGCGTCGACGACGCCGCTCGAAACCGCGAACGCCGCCGCTCGGGAGAGTGATGGACGCGGGCGGGGAGCCGCCGAGGCTCCCCGTCGTGGGGGAATCGCGTGTGGGGGAAACACCGAAATCGGGTGTCGGGTGTGCCGGACACGCACGGAAGGACGCGCGACCAGTACGAGTGGACGCCCGGTTCGCCCGCGGGGGAATGCGGGCGGCCTACAGCGTGTCCAGTCGCCACCTACGGAAGCGCTCCCTTAAATCATCGTCAGACGCACGCCGGTCGTCAGACGCGCGGCACCGGCGACGTCGCCGAATCCGGCCGTGTCGTCAGACGGGCGTCGGCGCCTCGCGTTGGTTTTAGCCGGGGGCCGGTGAAACCGACGTCAGACGCCGCTCGCCCGCGCCGACGCAGTTCCGTCCGCGCCGAATTCATCCCGCGCCGCGGCACCGGCCGGGCGAACACCTATGAGTCGGCCGGCCGACGCCTCGGACGTGAACGGAGTCGGAGTTCCACTGGTCACGCCGTTCGACGAGGATGGCGACGTCGACGAGACGGCGCTGCGCGAACTCGTGGCGTGGGTCGAGACGCGCGGCGTCGACTTCCTCGTGCCGTGCGGGTCGAACAGCGAGGTCGAACTGCTGACCGCCGACGAGCGCGCCCGCGTCGTCGAAATCGTGGCGGCCGAAACGGACCTGCCGGTGCTCGCCGGCACCGGGAGCCCGGGGCGCCGCGAGACGCTGCTGGCGACCGAGGACGCCGCGGACGCCGGCGCGGACGCGGCGCTCGTCGTGACGCCGTTCTACTATGACCACAGCCAGGCGGCGCTCGAAGAGTACTACCGCGAAGTCGCCGACGCCGCGCCGCTCCCGATATACCTCTACTCGGTGCCGGCGTACACCGGCGTCGCGCTCGAACCGGAAACCGTGGGGCGGCTCGCCAGCCACCCGAACGTCGCCGGGATGAAAGACTCCTCGGGCGACGTCGCGTCATTCATCCAGACGAAGCGGGCGACCGCCGACGCCGACTTCGAACTCATGGTCGGCAGCGGCAGCGTGTTCGCGCAGGCGCTCGACGTCGGCGCGGCCGGCGGCGTTCTGGCGCTCGCGAACGTCGCCCCGGAGGCGGCGAGCGACGTGTACGAGACGCACGCGACCGACCCGGCGGCCGCCCGCGAGCGGAACGCCGGGCTCGTCGGGCTGAACGAGGCGGTGACGAGCGAGTTCGGCATCCCGGGGCTGAAGTGGGCGATGCGCGAACGCGGCGCGCCCGCGGGCCGCGTCCGGTCGCCGCATCAGCCGCCGGACGAAGAGGCGAAGGCGGCCATCGCGGCGCTGCTCGACGAGCTGTAACGGCCGATTTCGCGGGCTGACGCCGCTTTTTACTGCTCGTCGTCGCGCCGCGGCGTCGCCCGCGTCGCGGTCGCTTTGAACGACGCGACGACGGCGCCGTCCGGGGCCAGGCCGAGCCGGTCGGCGCTGTCTGCGGTGACGAGCGCCCGCAGCGGCTCCGCCGCGCCGACGTCGACGGCCACCTCGACGACGGACTCGCCGCGGTCGACCGACTCGACCGCGCCGGAGAACCGGTTCCTGGCGCTGGTCGCGTCCGGCGACGGCGTCTCGTCGGGCGCGTGCAGCGTCACGGCGTCGGCCCGGACGCTGACCTGGACGGCGTCGCCTGCGGCGAGGTCTGCGGCGGCGAGCGCGCGGAGCGGGCCGGCGGCGGAGTCGACGGTCGCCAGTTCGCCGTCGCGGGCCGTCACGGCGCCGACGACGACGGTTTCGGCGGCGCCGGCGGTCCCGGCGAGCGCGGCGCGGAGCCGGTCGAACTGCGCGAGCACCGCCTCGCCGTTCCGCGCGAGTCGGCTGCCGCCGCCGCCGCTGCCGCCGCGTCGACGCTCCACGAGGTCACCGAAGACCGATTCGAGTTCTTCCAGGCGCGTGAGCGCCCGCGCTCGCGACCGGCCGAGTTCGTCCGAGGCGGCGCTGACGGAGCCGGTTCGGGCGACGGCGCGCAGCAGCGCCGCGTCCGAGCCGTCGAACGTCACGTCGTCGGCGCGGAGGCTCGCCGCGAAGTCCGCGGCGGTCGAATCGTCCGGCCCGGCCGAGTCCGTGGCGGCCCGTTCGCCGTCGGTCACGTCTCTGTCTCCGACCGGCCCCACCAAAACCGTTATGTGGCGACCGACGGTCGATGTATCTATGTCGGAACAACGGTCCGGCGGGGACGTCCGCTCCGACCGGCCGGCCGGGCGGCGGTCGTTCCTCGCGGCCGTCGGCGGCGCCGCGACGGCCGGGGTCGCCGGGTGCGTCGGCGCGGCGAGCGCCGGCCGGAACACGGTCACGGTGTTCCACGCCGGCAGCCTCTCGCCGCCGTTCGCCGCCGCCGAGCCGTCGTTCCAGTCAGAGACCGGGCTGACCGTCCACCGCGAGGCGAAAGGCTCGGTCGGGTCGACGCAGAAAATCACCGAGGAGGGCCGGCACGCGGACGTGCTCGGCGTCGCCGATTTCCGGCTCGTCCGCGACATGATGCTGCCGGCGTTCGCCGACTGGTACGGCGTGTTCGCGACGAACGCGATGGCGGTCGCGTACACCGACGACAGCGCGTACGCCGACGAGTTCGACGCCGGGAACTGGTGGGAAATCCTCTCGCGTGACGACGTCCGGGTCGGCCACTCGGACCCGGCCGTCGACCCGTGCGGCTACCGCTCGGTGATGGCGATGCGGCTCGGCGCCGTCGACTTCGACGGGGAGTCGCTGTACGGCGAGCGGACGGCGAGGCGACTCGAAGACAACGCCGTGGTCGCAGCGAGCACGGAGACAGACCTCATCGGCCAGCTCGAAACCGGGTCGCTCGACTACGCCTGGGAGTACCGGTCCGCCGGCGCGACCCACGAGTCGCTGAACGTCACGGCCCTCCAGCCGCACGTGAACCTCGCCGAGCTGTCCGACCGCTATGCGGACCACTACGCGTCGGTTTCGGTCGACGCCGGCGGCGACACCTACACCGGCGCCCCCATCGCGTACGGCATCACGGTGCCGTCGGTCGCGGAGAACCCCGCCGGCGGCCGGAAGTGGGTGGACTACCTGACCGACGGCGCCGGCGAGCGGTTCCTCCGCGAATCCGGGTTCGAGCAGGTGTCGCCGATGGTGGTGCCGGAACGAACCGCTGACGCTGCGCCGCCGCAGGTGCTCGACGGCGCTGCGACGAGAACCCACCTCGGGCCGCTGTCGCTGTGAGGACGAAGACGCCCGCGGCCCGCTCGACGACCGACACATGAATCCGTCTCGCCTCGGCGCCGGCACGCTGACCGCGGCCGTCGTGACCGTGCAGGTCGCGGCGTTCGGCGTCGCCGCCGCGGCCGGCGTCCAGACGCTGTACGTCCCGTTCGCGCTGCTTTCGGCGGTCGCGCTCGGCGTCCGCGCCGACGAAGGGTGGTTCGGCGTGGCGAGCGCCGCGCTCGGCACCGTGTTGCTGCTCGCGCTCGGCGTCCCGCTGCTCGCGTTCGCGTTCCGGCTGAACCCCGACCTCGTCGCCGAGGCGGCGCGGTCGCCGGCGGTTCACCGGATGCTGCTGCTGACGATTTACGGGCCGCTCGTCGCGGCCGGCGGCGCGGTGCTGTTCGGGGTGCCGCTGTCGTACCTGCTGTCGAACGGCTTCCGCGGGCAGTCGGTCGTCGAGAGCCTCGTCGACCTGCCGCTGGTGGTGCCGCACTCGGTCGCCGGCCTGCTGGTCCTGTTCGGGTTCGGCGAGGGCGGCGTCTTCCCGTCGGTGACGGTGCTGACGACGCTCGCCGGGATGGTGCTCGCGCTGGGGTTCGTCTCGGCGCCGTACGCGGTGCACAGCGCCCGCGAGGCGTTCGACGCCGTCGACGACGACCTCCGCAGGGCGGCGCGGTCGCAGGGCGCTTCGCCGTTCGAGACGTTCCGGCGCGTCACGCTGCCGCTCGCCGGGCGCGGCGTCCTGGTCGGCGGCGTGCTGGCGTGGGCGCGCGGCGTCTCGGAGTTCGGCGCCGTCGCGGTCGTCGCCTACACCGTCTACGCGTACGTGCCGGGCGTCGGCAGCGTCGCCGCCCAGCACGCCCCGGTGTTCATCTTCAACACCTACCGGAGCGAGGGGCTGGCGGCGGCGGGCGGCGTCGCCGCGGTGCTGCTCGCCGTCTGCGCCGCGATGTTCCTGCTGGTCCGGTGGCTCACCGCCGGAGGCGACGCGGGTGGTGTCGTATGACCCGCGACGGCGACGACGACGGGCTGGACGCGTCGGTCCGTGCGACGTTCACGGCGCCCGGCGCGGAGCCGTTCACCGTCGAGATAGACGTCTCGGTCGGCGCGGGCGAGACGCTCGTGGTGCTCGGCCCGAGCGGAAGCGGGAAGACGCTGCTGCTCGAAACCGTCGCCGGCTTCCACGACCACGACGGCACGGTCAGGCTGGCCGGACGGGACCTCACCGGAACGCCTCCGGAGAACCGCGGGTTCGGCCTCGTCTTTCAGGAGTACGCGCTCTTCCCCCACATGACCGTCCGGGAGAACGTCGCGTTCGGCGCGCGCTACTACGACGACGTCCGCGACCCCGACGCGCTGCTGGGCGAACTCGGCGTCGCGGACCTCGCCGACAGGACGCCGGCGACGCTGTCGGGCGGCGAGAAGCAGCGGGTGGCGCTGGCGCGGGCGCTCGCCATCCGGCCGGACGCGGTGCTGCTCGACGAGCCGCTGTCGGCGCTCGACGTCCCGACGCGGCAGGCGCTCCGCGACGACCTCGCGGACGCCCTGTCGGACGTCACCGCGGTGTACGTCACGCACAACCGGACGACTGCGCGGGCGCTCGCGGACCGAATCGCAGTCGTCCACGACGGCGCCGTGCTGCAGCGCGGCGCGCCCGACGAGGTGTTCGACGCGCCCGCGTCGCCGTTCGTCGCCGGGTTCGTCGGCGCCAGCGTCGTCCCCGCCGCGGCGCTCTCCGGCGCCCCGGAGTGGGCCGACACCGCGGCGGTTCGCCCCGAGTACGTCCGCGTCGACCCGGACGGACAGGTCGCGGGCGAAGCGGTCCGGGTGACCCGCGCGGACGCCGCGCACCGCGTCCTCGTCGACGTGGATGCTGGGGGGCGTCTCGCGCTGTTCGCGCAGGAGCCGCCGGCGGTCGGCGACCGGATGCGGCTCTCGGTTCCGCCGGAGCGCGTCACGTACTTCGAGGAGTGACTCTCGACGAGGCGCTCGTCCGCGACAGGCCGACCCGGATGGTTCTTTGGCCGGGCGCGACGAGCCACGGGTATGGAGACGTGGGCGTCGCTGTTCGAGCGAGCGGAGCCGTTCGAAGTGACCGACGAGGCGGTTCGAGCGGCGCTTCGGGAGCACCGCGAGGGCGACGATGCCGAGTGAGGAGTCGTCGCCGGCGCGCGTCGTCGCGGACGCGGACGTGCTCGCGGCGGACCTGCTGGTCGGCGGCGCGGCGCGGGAGGCGCTGGACGCGCTCCGCCGTCACTCGTGGACGACGCTGGTGGCGAGCGACGCGCTGCTCGACGACGCCGAGGCGGTCGTGGCGTCGCTGGCGGACGCGTCGCTGGCGGCGGACTGGCGGGGGCGAGCCGAGGCGTGGCGCGAACCGGTGTCGCATCCGGCTGACGACCATCCGGCGCTCGGGTCGGCGTACCGCGGCGGCGCGATGCACGTGCTGTCGTTCGACGACCGGCTCACCGGCGCCGGCGCCGCGGCGGGGCTGAACGCCCGGTTCCCGGTGAGCGTCCGGGAGCCGCGGGCGTTCGCGGCGCTGTTCGACCCGGCGAGTCTCTACGCGGAAATGGTCGGCGGGGAGTACCCCGGCCCGGACCGCGACCCGCGGGAGTAGGGCTGACAGGCGGCGATTCGGTCGCTCCCGGCGGGTCGCCGCTCGCCCGCTTCGCCCGGCCGGGAGCCGTCGTCAGGTCACGGCGGAGGTGCCCGCGGCATCCGATAAAAAGTCGAGGAGTGCGTGCGGAGAATCGGCGCGCGGCGGAGCGGTTTGCGGCGGAGCGGGGTGGAGTGCAAGGAGCGGAGTGGAGCCTGGCGGAGCCGTGTGGGAGGTCGCTATCGGCGGTCGGCGAACCACTCGGCGAACTTGGCGAGCGCGCGGCCGCGGTGGGAGACGGCGTTCTTCTCGGCGGCGCTCATCTCCGCGAGCGTCCGGCCGTCGTGTTCGAAAATCGGGTCGTAGCCGAACCCGCTGTCGCCGCGCGGCTCGACGATTCGGCCGCGGACGACGCCCTCGAACAGTTTGACGGGGAGTGCGTGCTCCTCTTCGTCGTCCGGGGTCGCGCCGGTGGCCGCGGCGGCGACGCGGTCGTCGCGGTCCACCGGGTCCGGGCTGGCGTCGAACGCGTCGCCGTCGCAGTAGGCGAGGACGCAGCGGAACTCCGCGCGCGGGTCGTCGCCGAGTTCGCGCCGGGCGAGGTCGCCGACCGCGTCGACGCCGAGCGTCTGCTCGACGAACGCGGAGTACGGCCCGGGGAAGCCGTCGAAGCCGTCGACGAACAGGCCGGCGTCGTCGACGACGACGGGCGCGTCGGCCTGCCGGTAGGCTTCGCGGGCGCCGTAGGCGGCGATGGGGGCGAGGCTGTCCGCCTGTATCTCCGTGTAGTCGAAGTCGAGCTGCTCGACGTCGGCGTCCCCGAGATACTCGCGCGCCTCCCGAATCTTCCCCTCGTTGGTCGTCACGTACCGGAGCATCAGTACCGGAGGTCCGGCCGGGTGCCTGTTAGCGGCATCGATGGCGAGCGGCTCCCGCCGCCGTCTCGGCTGCCGCCGACGAGGAGTCGGCGCGCGACCCCCGACGCCGGCTGGCAGGAACGACCGTGCCCGGGAGCCTTTTGCCGGGGCGGGCCGTGTATCCGTTCATGAGTGACGAGCGCCCGGCGGACCGCAGGGCTGCCGTCGGCGACCCGGTCGTGCGGGGCGACCCGGCGGTCACCGGGCCGCGGGCGGAGACCGCCGTCGGCTTCGACCCGGACGACCCCGAGAGTCTCGCCGAGGCCGGGGAGACGGTCCAGCAGTTCGCGACCGAGACCGTCGGCTCCGCCGACAACGTCCTGATGCTGCGGGGCGCGGCGGCGTGTGCGGCGCTCGTCCGCGGTCACGGCTCGTACAAGGCGGCCGCCGAGGAGGCCGGCGACGGCGTCTCCGTCTCGTTCATCCGGAAGTGGGCGCGCGTCCACGACCTCCCCGAGTCCGTCCGTCGGCACGTCGCCCGCGGCGACATCGCGCCGACGGCCGCGAAACACATCGCCCGCGTCGCCGGCGAGGACCGCTTCACGCTGGCGTTCGCCGCGCTCGACGCCGACCTCACGGTCCGCGACGTCCGGACCATCGCCTCCGAGGTCGGCAACGGGACGCCGGCCGAACAGGCGCTCCGGGACCACGGCGTCACGCCCGGGGAGCTGACGATGCGGCTCCCGATGGACGCCTATCGCCGCCTCCGCGACCGCGCCTCCGTCGAGAACCGGCCGCCCGGCGACGTCGTCGCGGAGGCGCTCGACGCCTACTTCTCGACCGACGAACGGTCCCCGGAGTCGTCGCCGCGGAACTCGTCGTAGCCGGCGGCGTCCGCGAGGAACCGTCGGGCCGTCGCGGCGTACACGCGCCGCGCTCGCTCCACGTCGCGCCACGGCACCGACTCGTCCGGGAAGTGCGCCTGGTCGATGGTGCCGGGGCCGAACAGCACCGCCGGGACGCCGGCGGCGACGTAGTGGCGCGAGTCGGCGCCGTAGGTCGCGCCGGCGACGCCGCGGTCCGGCACGTCGGCGTCGGCCATCGCTTCGCGGAGCGCCTCGACGACCGGTTCGCCGGCGTCGATTTCGGCGGGCTCGAACTGCACCGAGAACCGCTCGAACGTCGGCGGGTGGTCCGCGAGCCAGTCGTCCGCGGCGACGACCTCGGCGAGCCGTCGCTCGAACGCCGCCTCGACCTCGGCGACGGTTTCGCCGGGCGCGACGCCGAGCCGCCACTCCGACTCCAGCGTCCCGGGAACCGTCGACGCCCACGAGCCGGCGCGGACGGTGCCGCAGACCACCGGCCACGGAACCGGGAACGACTCGTACAGCGGGTGCGTGACGGCGGCCGCGCGCTCGGATTCGAGGTCGGCGAACGCCGCGCGGACCGCCTCGAACTTCGGAAGGACGTCGACGCCGCGCCACCGCGTCGCCGCGTGCGCGGAGCGGCCGCGGAGCCGGAGCCGCATCATCACGGAGCCCTCGGTGGCGGTGACCGGCGTCAAGTCGGTCGGTTCCGCGACGACGACGGCGTCTCGGTCGAACGGGTACGGGCTGTCGAGCGTCGACGCCGCGGCGCCGATGCCGCCGTCCTCCTCGCCGGCGACCGCTTCGACGACGACGCGGCCGTTCAAGTCCGCGTCGGCCGCACCGTCGTCCGCGGCGGTGCGAAGGTCCAGCGCGGCGTAGACGCAGGCCGCGAGCCCGGCTTTCATGTCGGCGGCGCCGCGGGCGGTCAGCGTCTCGTCGGCGCCGTCGCGGCGCCAGACGGGGTCGTACGGGTCGGTCTCCCAGAGCTCCGAGTCCGCCGGGACGACGTCGACGTGGCCGTTCAACACGAGCGTCGGGCCGGCGTCGGGGTCGCCGAACTCGGCGACGCCGGCGACGCTCGGCCGCCCCGCGGCGTCGATGTCGGCCGGGTCGTCCGGGAACGACGGGTGGTCGGCGAGCAGCGCCGGGTCGGCCTCCCACTCGTAGACGTCGAACCCGAAGTCGTCGAACCGGCCGGCGAGCCAGTCCGCCGCGGCGGCCTCGTCGCCGGCGGTCGACGCGAAGCCGCAGAGCCGCTCCGCGAACGTCCGGAGGTCGTACGACGGCGTGGCAGTGTGCATGCAGCCGAGAACCGCCGACGGGAGGTAAGGATTTGGACGCGGACGCCGCGGCGCGCCGACCCGGCGACGGGGACGCGGCGGCGTGTCGGGGCGGCGGCGCAGGGGAACACCTTTCACTTCCTCCGACACAGTCGGAACCATGAGCCTCGACGTCGAACGCGTGCTGGTCCCGGTCGACGGGAGCGACGAGTCCCTGGAGGCTGTCGAGTACGCGGTCGCCATCGCGGACCGGTACGACGCGTCGGTCCACGCGCTGTACGTCCTCGGCGAGGAGGTCGTCCGCGCCATCGAGACCGGCGTCGTCGACGAGGAGGAGGTCGCCGCGGACACGGAGGCGTTCACCGACACCGTCCTCGAGATGGCGGAGGACGCCGGCGTCGGGTCGTCCACGTCCATCGCGTACGGCTTCTCGACGACGCAGAAGACCAGACATCCCGGCTCCGTCATCCTCGACACCGCCGAGGCCATCGAGGCGGACTTCGTGGTCGTGCCGCGCGAACCGCTCACCGGCGAGCCGGGCGAGGTGCTGGAGAAGGCCGCGGAGTACGTCCTGCTGTACGCCAGCCAGCCCGTCCTCTCCGTGTAGCCCGCCCGGGAACTGCGGTCCGGCGCGGGACTGGGACGGAGCGTGGCGATGCCGACGACGCGGCCAGGTCGTCACCGCGACCGAACCGTCACCGCGACGCGCCGAGCCGCGTCACTCGTCGTCTGCGGCCGCGGCGTCCGCGCCGTCGACGCTGCCGCCGCCGAGTCGGAGCGTCATCTCCAGTTCGAACGACTCGGTGTCGCTGGTCTCGAACCCGATTTTCTTGTACAGCGCGACCGCGGCGCGGTTCCACCGTTCGACGGTGAGCCACACCTTCTCGACGCCGTTGGCGGCGCCGTGGCCGAGCAGCGTCTCCAGGACGCGCGTCCCGATTCCGGCGCCCTGGTACTCCTGCAGCACGAAGATGGCGAGTTCGTAGGCGTCGCCGTCCGGGACGAGCGTGGCGTGGCCGGCGGCGTCGTCGCCGTGCCACGCGACGACGTTCCAGCCGCCGTCGCCGAGGATGGTGTCGAGCCAGTCCCGGATGGCCTCCTCGCGGCTCGGCGGGATGCCCTGCGCGCGGTCGGCCGGGTCGAACGACGTGTACATGTCGACGAGCGCCTCGAACTCGTCGTCGGTGCCGCGGTACGCGCGCACCTCGATGTCGCGGCCGTCGCGGTCCTCGAACCGGACCGGCGGCTCCGGGTACGGCCCGGCCGGCTCGTCGGGGTAGATGCGGTCGCTCATCGAACCAGTTTCACCGAGACCGGGGAGTTCAGCAGGACGAACTGTGCGATCTGTCCGAGGTTTATCTTCCCCATCGGGCTGCGCTCGCCGCCGCCGAGCACGACGAGGTCGAACCCTTCCGCCTCCGCGACGTCGACGAGGCGGCTCCCGGCGTCGCCTTCGATGCGCCGGACGTCGGCGTCGAAGTCGGCGTCGGCGAGGACGTCGCGGACCGTCGACTCCAGGTCTGCCTGGTCGGCGTCCGTCTGGGGGTTCTCCACGAGCGCGATGGTGAGGTCGTCGCCGGCGGCCCGCGACCGCTCGACGGTTCGTTCGAGCGCCGTCAGGGAGTCCTCGCTTCCGCCCACTCCCAGGAGCACCTTCATGCGCGCCCCGTCGGAAGCGCCGGACAAAAGGGTGCCGCCGTCCGCCCGCGACGCCGACCGCGGCGCCGACCGCGGCGCCGACCGCGACGCCGCCGTCTCGGACGACGCACGTCAGACGCGCGGGAACGGGTTTTTGAGTGCTCGCCGGGTACGGGCCGCTATGACCGACAACGCCGGACAGGAGCGCGACCGAGTCGACCCCGCGGACGACGACGTCGACGACGCGGACGCGGCCGACGCGACCGGCACCGACGCTGCCGATGCCACCGGTGCCGACGCCACGGACGCGGCCGCCGAGGCTAGAGACGACGCGGACGCGGACGCAACGGCGGCCGCCGGAACTGACGCCGGGGACGCCGGCGGTGGGTCGGTTCCGGGGCCGGACGTCGGCGCTGACGTGCCGGAGGACGTCGCGAAGTACGACCGGTTCCAGAAGATGGAGCGCGCCGAGTACGACCGCGTCAACGAGTTCCTCCGCGAGCGCACGTACGTGACGGCGCGCGAGTGGGCCATCGCGCGGCTCTGTGCGGACTTCCGGACGGAGACCGGCGTGGAGATGACGAAGATCGGCGAGAACCTCCCGCGGCTCGTCCCGTTCATGACGGACACGTACACGCCGCAGGCGGTGAACCAGGCGCGCGCGTCGTTCGAGGAGAAGGTGCGGAAGGCGGGCGCGACGTTCCTCTACGGCGCCATGTGCGGCTTCTTCACCGCCGAGGACCTCGACGACACGATGTACGAGGTGACGGAGGTCGCGAAGTTCCTGCTGGAGGTCGAGGGCGTCGACCTCGCCGTCGAGGAGGAACTGGAGGCCGAAGACAAGATTTCGAGCGTGATGCGCGACGTCCGCGAGGCGTCCGCGGAGGTCCGCGGCGAGGAAGTGAAGTGCCCCGAGTGCGGGCACGTCCACGAGCCGGAGTGAGCCGCCGCGGCCGTCGGTGCGGCCGTCGATGCCGGCGGTGCGGCCGTCGATGCCGGCGGTGCGGCCGTCGACACCGTCGGTGCGGCCGTCGACGCATCGCGACGCGACGTCCCGCCGGAGTCCGGAGCCTCAGTCGATGAAGCCGACGCCGTCCTGGTCGACCTCAGTTTCCACGAAGTCCTTGCCGCGCTCCGTGATGATGTAGTGCGCCTCGACGTCGCCGAGCTGCCGGACGTAGCCGTGTCCGCTGAGCGCCGCGAGCGCCGACAGCACGTCCTGCCGCGACGGCGGGTCGTCCATCCGGTGTTCCAGGTTCGCGAGGACGCCGGCCGGCGAGACGGCGACGCCGGACTGGTAGAGCAGCCGAATCACCGGCTCGGTCGCGTCCGTCCGCCATTCGGAGGTGTTCGCCATACCGTGACGCTGCCGCCGGCGACTGAAAACGTATCCGGCCGAGACGGCTCCGGCTTCGGCGTGGTTCTCGTACGACTACGGCGTGACTGCGGCCCGGGTGCTCGTGCGGCGGCGGGTCGGTTCCGGTGCGGCTACGCGTGACTGCTGGTGCGACGAAACGCCTCGCCCTCCCCAGCCGACTCCGGCGCGGCCTCGCTACCGCTCGGCTGCGCCGTCGCCCCTCGCGCGCTGCCGGCCGCGACGCAGCGCGGCCGCCGCGCGCCACAGCCGGTCTGTGGCTCGGCGCGCGGCGTCGGCTTCTCGGCGCGCAGCGTGGGCTGGTCGTCCGGCTTCAGGTTGGGTGTCGTCAGGCGTCGTCGAAGCCGTCTTCCCAGCGGAACGTCCCGTTTCGCTGGACGACGTCGCCGTCGACGAGCAGCCGGGAGTCCTCGCTGACGTCCGTAATCATGTCGACGTGGACCGCGGAGTCGTTGCCGGATTCGCCGGCCGGGAGGCAGGCGTCGTAGGCGCGGCCGAGCGCGAGGTGGACGGTGTCGCCCATCTTCTCGTCGAACAGGATGTTGTCGGTGAAGCGGTCGATGCCGCGGTTCATCCCGACGCCGAGTTCGCCGAGGCGGCGCGCGCCGTCGTCCGTTTCGAGCACGTCCGCGACCGCGTCTTCGCCCTGCTCGGCGTCGAAGTCGACGACCGCGCCGTCCTCGAAGGTGAGCGAGACGTCGCGGACGCGCCGGTCGTGAATCGTCATCGGGACGTCGAAGAACACCTCGCCCTCGGCGGCGTACGGCGCCGTGAACACCTCGCCGGACGGGAGGTTGTGCGAGTCGTACGCGACCGACGCCGCGGAGTTCACGGCGGTCCGGTCGTCGATGCGCATCGTCAGGTCGGTCCGGCCGGACTCGATTCTGACCTCGCTGCCGTCGTCGAGCACCTGCTTCATGTTCGCCATCTCGTCGGCGAGCGCCTCCCAGTCGCGCAGCACGGCGTCGTAGACGAACTCCTGGTACGCCTCGTAGCTCATGCCGGCCTGCTGGGCGAGCGACCGCGTCGGGTGGACCGTCGACACCCAGTCGGTGTCCATGCGCGCCTCGCGGACCTCGCGGTTCGCGCGGTCGGCGGCGCGACGGCGGTCGCCGGGGACGTCGGCGCCGGCGGTCGTGTTCCTGCCGCCGCCGAGCCGGAGGTAGACGTCCGCGGCGTCGAACAGCGCCAGTTCCGGGTCGCTGGCGTCGAAGTCGCCGTCGTGGCTCCGCAGGTACGCCCGGTCGACTTCGTCGCTGCCGTACGTCGAAAGCAGCGTCGCGCCGCGCTCGCCGACCGCGTCCGCGACGGCGACCGCGAGGTCGTGTGCGCCCTCCGCGACGTCGAGTACGACGTGGTCGTCGGCGTCGACGCGGGCGCTCCAGTCGACGAGTACCTCCGCGTGCGCTCTGACTCGGTCGTCCATGCCGCTCGGTCGGCGGCCGCAGCGAGTAAACCCGGCGGTTGCGGACGAACCGGGGCGCGCCGGGGCCGGTTCGTCGGTTCGTCGGTCCGCCGGTCCGCCGGTCCGCCGGGCGGCCGGTTCGGGACGCGGGCGGCGGCGCGTCCAATCGGAACGCCTACCCTCCGGGTCTCCGACGCCACACGCATGGAACTCGGCGTCATCGGTCTCGGCCGAATGGGACGCATCGTCGTCGACAGGGTGCTGGACGCGGGCCACGACGTGGTCGCGTTCGACCTGGACGCGGAAGCCACCGCCGCGGCCGCGGACGCCGGCGCGACGCCGGCGGATTCGGTCGCGGACGTCTACGACCGACTCGGCGAAGGGCGCCGCATCTGGCTGATGGTGCCCGCCGGCGACCCGGTGGACGCGACGATGGCGGACCTCGAACCGCTGTTGACCGACGACGACGTCGTGGTCGACGGCGGCAACAGCCACTTCGAGGACACCGTGCGGCGCGCGGAGGCGACGGACGCCGCGTACCTCGACTGCGGCACCTCCGGCGGCCCCGCCGGCGCCGAACTCGGCTTCTCGCTGATGGTCGGCGGGCCGGCGTGGGCGTACGACGAACTCGTCCCGGTGTTCGACGCCGTCGCGACCGGCCGCGCCGGCCACGACCGGATGGGGCCGTCCGGCTCCGGCCACTACGTGAAGATGGTGCACAACGGCGTCGAGTACGCGCTGATGCAGGCGTACGGCGAGGGGTTCGAGCTGCTCCACCGCGGCCGGTACGACCTCGACCTCGAAGCCGTCGCGCGGACGTGGAACAACGGCGCCGTCATCCGGTCGTGGCTGCTCGAACTCTGCGAGGAGGCGTTCCGCGAGGAGGGCGACGACCTCGGCGACGTCGCCGACCGCATCGAGGGCGGGTCGACCGGGACGTGGACGGTGCAGGAGGCGCTCGAACAGGAGGTCGCGCTCCCCATCATCTACCAGGCGCTCGCCGAGCGGTTCGCCTCCCGGGACGAGCGGTTCTCGCGTCGGCTCGCCAGCCGGCTCCGGTACGGCTTCGGCCGGCACGACGTTCCGCGGCGCGACGAGTAGCCGGCCGGTTAGGAGCGCGCCGAGACCGGCCCGGCCTGGACGAGGCCGCCACGCCGCGGACGACGGGGCGGACCGGAGCCGGCGCGACGGCTGCGGCCGCCTGCACGCAGTTCTGCGACACATCACAACCCTATTCAACCCCCGTTCCGTAGCCGCGAACATGGTTAACCTCGTGGCACTCGGGTTCGGCGCGGGCCTCGTCCTGGTCTTCGTCGCCCTGCACGTCGCCCGCGGCACGGGCTGGGAGCCCACCGCGGACATCTCCGAGGAGGTGCTCGAACACCGCGCCTCCACGGTTCCGGAGACGGACTTCCCGGAGCCCGGTAACCGGGCGGTCGGCGGTGGCGGCGTCGCTGGCGCCGTCGCGGCCGGCGAGGAAGGCGAACTGGAGGGCGAAGCCGGCGGCGAGGAGGAGGCCGGCCCCGGCGACATCCCGGAGGACGAAGTCGAGTACTTCGACGTCGAGTTCGAAAAGGAGGGCGAGACCGTCGAAATCGCGAACAACGAGACGGTGCTGGAGGCGGGCGAGGACGCCGGCATGGACCTCCCGTACGCGTGTCGGCAGGGGCAGTGCGTCTCCTGTGCAGGACAGATTACGTCCGGCGGGAACGCCGAGGAGTACGTCGAACACGACAACCAGCAGATGCTCGACGACGCCGAACTGGACGACGGCTACACGCTCACCTGCGTCGCCTACCCGCGCTCGGACTTCTCCATCGAGACGGGCGAAGCGCCGTAGTGGCGGAGCCGCGCCGTAGAAGCACCCGTCCGGCGGCGCCGCTTCGCGCGGCGACCGGTCGTCCGCTGCCGGTCCCCTCCGACATCTTTTCACGCTGACGCCGTTTCGAATACTGTAGTGATGACCGAGATAAACGGGCGGTTACGCGAGGAAATCGGGGAGGACCTCCGGGTCGTCGCCCGGTTCGACGGGGACGTGTGTTCGTTTCAGTACCTCCGGGAGGACCTCTCGACCCGGCTGGACGAAGACGACCTCGACCTTGTGCATCAGTGCGTCGTGTTCGACGTGCTCGAAGGGCCGTACTTCGAGCGCGTGTTCGCCACCGCCGGCGGTCACGAGGCGACGATTCGGCAGTTCGAACACGCCTACATCTTCGAGATTCCGACCGGACACCACCACGGCGTCCTCGTGAGCGTCGACCGCGGCGTCGACGAATCCCTCCCGGCGGTGTTCGACCTGTGCCGCGCCGCCATCCAGTGACGGGCGGCGTCTCCGGTCGGCGGTCGAACGGGCCGGCCGGGTCGTCAGCGCGGTGATTCGGCGGTTCGCCGGCCCGTGCTGACCGGTTCCGAACCGTTCAAACCCTCGCCCGCTGAACCGGACCTACGAACCGAAAGTGCCCGAGAAACTCGACACCGGCTCGCTCACCGAAGGGCCGCTCGCGAAGCCGATGTTCGCGCTCGCGTGGCCCATCGTCGCCACACAGCTCCTGCAGGTCGCGTACAACCTGACGGACACGCTGTGGCTCGGCCGCTACTCGACGGACGCCGTCGCCGCCATCAGCCTCGCGTTCCCGCTCATCTACCTGTTCATCTCGGTCGGCGGCGGCTTCACCGTCGCCGGGTCGACGCTGGTCGCGCAGTACACCGGCGCGGAGTCCGAGCGGAACGCCGGCACCGTCGCCGGCCAGACCCTGATGGTCATCACGGTCATCGCCGTCGTCGTCGGCGTCCTCGGGTTCCTGCTCACCGACCCGCTGCTGGCCGTGCTGCCGTCGTCGGCGGCGACCGCCGGGCAGGTGATTCCGCTCGCCGGCGACTACATGCGGGTGTTCTTCCTCGGACTCCCGTTCCTGTTCGGCTTCTTCGTGTTCTCGTCGCTGATGCGCGGCTACGGCAACACGCGGGCACCGATGCTCGTGATGGCCGTCTCTGTGTTCATCAACGTCGTCATCGACCCGCTTCTCATCTTCGGCGTCGGCCCGGTGCCGGAGTTCGGCGTCGCCGGCGCCGCCATCGCCACGGTGTCCTCGCGCGCCGTCGCGTCGCTCATCGGCGTGTACGTCATTCTCCGGACGGACGCCGGGCCGAACGTTCGGCTCCCGGACTTCCGGCCGCGCCCCAGGTTCATCAGGAAAATCGTCTCCGTCGGCGTCCCGTCCGCCGTCGAGCAGTCCGCCTCCGCGCTCGGACTCATCACGCTCACCGCCATCGTCGTGACGTTCCGGCCGGAGGTCGTCGCGGCGTACGGCCTCGGGAACCGGCTCACGTCGCTCGTGTTCCTGCCGGCGCTCGGCCTCGGCCGCGCCACCAACACAATCGTCGGGCAGAACCTCGGCGCCGACAAGGCCGACCGGGCGGAGCGCGCCGTCTGGACCGCCGCGAAAGTCGCGTCCGGCGTCATGCTCGTCGTCGCCGTCCTCGCGTTCGCGTTCGCCGACACCGTCGTCGGCGTCTTCATCTCCACCGGCACCGACGCCGGCACCGAAACCATCAGGCTCGGCGCCGAATACATCCGGGTCCGCGCCGCCGAGTTCGCGTTCATCGGGCTGCTCCAGGTCGTCCTCGGCGCGTACCGCGGCGCCGGCAACACCCGGACCGCGCTGGCGTTCTCGCTCGTCGCGCTGTGGCTCGGCCGCGTCCCCATCGTCTACGTCCTCGCCATCGACCAGGGGTACGGCCCGTTCGGCATCTGGGTCGGCATGGCCGCCGGCCAAATCATCGGCGCCGTCGCCGCCGCGCTCTGGTTCACCCGCGGCACCTGGAAACACGCCCTCGTCGACGAGGAACCCGAACCGCCGGACGTCGACGGCGGCTAGTCGGAGCCGCCACGTCAGCCACGACCGACCGCCGAACCTCGGTGCGGCCTTTCCGAAGCCTTAAATTCCGAACACCGGTATGGGACACCGAGGGCGGCTAGTTCAGCGGACAGAACGCTTGGTTCCGGACCAAGAGGTCGGGGGTTCAAATCCCTCGCCGCTCGCTGTCTTAACCTCCGTTTCAGGACAAAGCCTAACCAGCCGCAGCCACCCCTGAAACGTAGGTTTTCGGCTGAATCACCCTCTTCAAACGCCCACACGAGATCCGATACCAGTAGGTCCGCCTACGCGCCCCTCCGCAGCCCTGCGATTATCGAAACAAACCGGGGGTGGTCGACGTGACCGCGTTCGTCCCTGCCTCCGACCTGTACGACCCGGAGACCGGGAATCGAATCGCCCACCCGCTCACTGAAGCCACCGACGCGGACGTGCGGGCCGCCCTTACGGAGGTGGACCGATGAGCCGGGACGATACCCTCGCTTCCTTCGGCGGCGGCGTCCCGGCCGACAGCGACGACGACAGCGGGACCGACGACGCCGAAACCGAGACGGAGCCGACCGAGCACGACACGCCTGAGTGCGTCGACTGCGGCCGCTCGACGCCGACGACGACAGAGCGGGTTCCCTACAGCGTCGCCCTGTGTCCGTCGTGCTATCTGGACCGCGAGGGGATAGCATGAGCCGGGCCACCAGCGGCGTCCCCTCGCCGAAAGAGTCCGGTGAAACCGTCGAAGCCGCCGTAATCGACCGGTTCCCGACACTCGAATACGTCCCCGATAGCCGAGCAGCGTGGCACGACGCCGAAACCACAGGCGCGCTCACGCCGTCCGACGCGCTCACGTTCAGCAGCGTCCCGGTCGTCGGCAGCGGCACCGCGGTCGAAATCAAGGCCGCGCAGGGCCGGCAGAGCGGTGGTCAACGCGGCCGCTTCTACTTCCGGCAGCAGCAGCACCGCGCCCTCGTCGACGCCGGCGGAGTCTATCTGTTCGTCGTCTACGCACCGACCTACGAGCATCCGCACCTCGCGCGGCTGCTCGTCCCTGCCTCCGTCGTCGACGAGCTAATCCCGTCGTGGATCGAGGTCGCCGGCCGACTCACCCACGCGAAACTCGCGTGGAGCCGCATCATCGACCCCAGCGAGGTGGAACGATGAGCGGAGAGCCCGGCAGTGCTACTCAGCAGACGCTCGCCGGCCGCAAAATCGAACAGCAGCGGCGGACCTGTGACGTCTACGACGATGAGGTCTGTGGCAAACCTGCCGCCTTCGACCTCGGCGACGTCGTAGCATGCCGCCGCTGCGCGGCAGAAATCACCGAACCCGAACATCCGGGCGAATCTGAGAAGGCCCGTGAGCTTCGTGGACGAGAGAAGTTCCTCACGGAGGGGTCTGCATGACCGCCGAGACGCGAGGCGCGTGCGTGCAGTGCGGCGACGAGTTCGGCTCACCGTCGCGAACAAACTTCTGCACGGTCTGCTGTCATAACGGGCTTGACGACGACCTGCTCGACGAGTACGGGTTCTTCGTCACAGACGAAGCCGACGACGCTGACAACATTCAGTTGGACAGCGAGGAGACAGCGGCCACACAGGCAGGCCTGGGTGATTTCACATGAGCGGGAAGGCGGAGTACGCCCGCAAAAACCACCAGTTATCCGTCACTCCCGTCTGGCACGAATTCGCCATGCAGGCGAACTTTGACGGCGGGTTAGACCCCTACTTCGCGGCGGCCCGCATCGTCGCCGACTCCGGTGGGTCACGGGTCACAGAGTTCACCGCCGACGGCGAACGGTGGACCGCGAAGCTCTACTACCAAGAGTCCGGCGTCGTCCACCCCGGCGACCGTACCCCGCAGGGGACGCCGTGGGAGTTCGACACCATCCGCGAATACCGCATCGCCGTCGACCGGCACGGCGACGAAGACCCGACCGGACAGCAGGGCTTCAACGCGCACATCCGGCCGCGCTGGCAGGGCATGAAGGTCGAACGCGACGACGGCACCCGCTTCGAGTTGGATATCCCCGACTCGATCACCGAAGGCGTCAACGTCCGGCTTGACGGCTCCAACGTCGACGCCCGCCGGTACCTCCCGCTGCTGCGGAAGGCGGCGCGGGCGCTCGACCTGAACCCGGACCACTTCGCCGACCCTCACGACTCCAGCAGCGTTCGCGACGCCGAGCGGTACGTCCGGCTCGACAAAGACGCGAGCGGCCCTGTCCACGCCCGCGACGGCCCAATCGTCCAACTCGCTCACGTCCTCGAAAACGACCGCGAAGGCTATCGAAAACTCGTTCAGAACGACGAGACAGAACGCGGCGAGAACCTACCGGGGTTCTACCACACCGTCACGCTCGGCCCCGAACGCGTCACCGAGGTATTCCCGTCGCACTCGGTGCCGAAAGAGGTGAAACACTACTTCGCGCTCGACGCGGCCGACCGCGACGACAACGACCCGCTTGCCCACCCGAAACTCGGAGCGTCCTATCAGGTGAGTCGGTGGGACGGCAAGATCGGGGTCAGCGACGACGCGCTCGCCCAACTGGAAACCGAACTCGACGAGACCGTGCACGCGGTGCTCGATGAAGCCGGCATGACCATGACCGCCGACGTGGACGGCGACGACCCCGGCAATAGCGACGGAACGTACGTCGTCGATCCGTACTTCCCCGCTGAAAACGGTGAGCACGCGGAGCCGCCGGAGCTGAATCTCACGCAGATTCGGAACGAGCAAGAGCACATCGTCGTCCGCGAACTCACCGCGACCGGCGGCCTCAGCCCGGTCCAAGAGGAGATTTTCGGCTCGCTCGTCACGGACGGCGGCACGGTCTCGCCGGCCGATATCGCGGAGGAGCACGGTCGGCACGTCGGCAGCGTCCGCCGCGCGCTCCGCGAGATTGACGAACTCGTCGACCGCAAGTACGGCGAGGTAGCCCTGAAGAGCAACTACATCGCCGAGATGGTGCACGAGGCCGTACAGGAGGCTCGGGAAGCCGAGCGGACTATGGCCGACGCCGCCGGACAGGCGCTGCTCGCCGCCGAGCGCGGCCTCGATGAAGCAACCAGCGCGCTTCAGACGTGGCTCGCAGCGCACGACGTCGAGACCGACAGCCGCCGCGAGGCCGTCGAGAAAATCCGGCTCGGCGAAGTCGGTGACAAGCCGGCCTCGGGGACGTTCAACCGGTATCCGCGCGTCGTCTCCGAGCTCCGCGACGCCCTCAAGCGGTGGACCGACGCCGGTCGCGACGCGGCCGGCTTCCGGCAGGCCGTCGTGACCTGGACGTACGCGGAGAGCCGCGGGAAGCGTCAGCAGACCGTCGCCGACCTGCTCGGGTAGCAGTCCGCTCCCGCGGCGGGCCGATACGCGGCCCGTCGCGGGTAGTGACAACTCTGTTCTGAACCCCCTGAGAACCGCCGATATCGGCCCGAACGACGCCGAACCCCTGTTTCATGTGGAGTAGTTCACCGGCTTCGACCGCGGTGATCGAGCAGCTCCGCGCGACCGAACCCAACGGGGAGGGTTCGGTTCCGCGTTAGGCGTGTGGCTAAAGCCACAGGTCCAAGGGACCACCGCCCCGCCCCGCAACAGCGGCCGCGGTCCCCAAGCGAAGCGAAGGGGGCCGCGCGCCGCGCAAGCGGCGCGCTAGCCGTGGGGGACCGACAGTGCTCGCAAAAAGGCCTCGCCGAGATCTACGCTGTCGCTTGTGTAGCGGGTTCTGTTCCGTCAGCGGGTTCAGCGTCGCCGATGATGCAGACCATGAGTCCGCCGCTTGTGAACAGCAATTTGTTTTCGACGATCACTTCTGTTCCGTCCTTGCGGACTTTACGGGCTTTCCCCATCCATGGCTCTGCATCCATCGCCTCCGGGATCACCCCGTTCTCTACCTCCTGCACCACGTTATCTCGATAGAGAATATTCCAGTGTTCTCCGATCAGCTCACAGGAATCATATCCCAACACCGACGCATACGCCTGGTTAACGTGAATGAGCGTCCCGGATTCGTCACAGATAGCAACCCCCTCGTTGACAGCGTCAATTGCTTCGTAGACCTGTTGAATCCGCTGCTCAGTCTCGTACTTCGAGACGTTGTTCTTGATTCGCTTGATCAAGAGTTCGTAGTGGTCCCTGCCACGGCCTTTCTGCACGTAGTCTGAGACCCCTGCCGTAATCGCCTCACTAGCGATTTCTTCGGACCCTTGGCCTGTGTATAGGATGAAGGGGAAGTCTTCAGCGCGGCTCCTAATTGCGTTCAGTAGGGAAATGCCGTTCATCTCAGGCATTCTGTAGTCGCTCACTATGCAGTCTACTTCTTCATCATCGAATTTCTGAATGGCTTCCTCAGCACCCGAAACAGAAACAACGCGAATATCGTCGTCACGCTCAAGATACGTCTTCACGAGGTCAAGGAACGGAGCCTCATCGTCAACGTGAAGAACGGAAATCGTACTTTCTGACATTGTACCACCCTTTCAGGTATACTGACATTGGTTCCTGTAGGCATAAGTGTGTTTGAGGAGAATTATCGCGGTAGCAGCTGTCTATCTCGTATTTTGATGTTATACAGTAGATAGTTGGAGCGCGCGCAGCGCATAGTTACAAAAGGGCACTACGCCGCGAACCTCAGTTCTCTCAAACTTCTCTCACCAGTTCAAATTCAACAACATGGCCGGTGAACTCAGACTCGTGTTCTTCCTGAACGTCGAATACGTCCTCTATCCCCTCGATTTCTTCGTAGAGGTCGCACGCCGCACATGTTACCTGATACATAACCCTGTGCCTGAAATAACAGGGTCAATCCCCAAAACAGTCGGGGCTGTGCTATCCGAAAATCGCTCGCGGTGGCACCTTCACCTGTTCTCCTTTCTCGTGCTCACCGGCACCGTAGAACGACACCTCAAGCGACTGCGCCCGCACCGACCGCGTCCCCAACACTCGAATCCCGCGGCCCACCGGCCGATACTTCACGAACACGTAGCCACCGCGCTCCCTGGCGAGCCGAGCGTGCTGCTCTTTCCACAGCCGGAATCGAGGCGCGTCCCGGGTCACCAGACAGGCTTTCACGTCCCACGGCCGGCCGTCGGCGTCCACAGCGTCGTGATACGCGTCGTGCTCGGCGTCGAGACCGTACCGCTCGCGAGCGTGCGCTTCGGCGAGCGCGCCGTACCGAGCCGCGTTCTGCGACCGATTCACGCCTGAACACCCGACTTTTGACCCATGACCCCGATATAGTCGCGATTCTGCTCGCTTCTCGCGAAAATCCGGTTCGGCACCCCCCGGGCCACCAGCGCGCACCCCCCGGAGACGACCATACTATAATTAGGTATGCGCCACCCCCGGGGGAGGTAGTGGTGGCGACGGCCGAGTCCCGACGCAGTCACGCAGTCTCACCATCCGGCTTCGCCACGATATCACGGAACTTCCCCGCCTTCCAGTCGCGAATCTGGTTGCCGACCCACGAATCCGACCAATCCACTAATTCGGCCGCCTCCTCGTATGACGCGCCCGAATCGTCGTCCCACGGCTTGCACGCCCGAATCACCGTCCGGCGCGCTTCCCGCTTCTTCACGTCGCTTTCGTCGACGCCGCCGCCGGTCTCGTCGTCGTCATCGACGCCGTGAATCACGAACTCCGAGCCTTCGTGTTCATCGTACTGCTCGCGAGTGTCGCTGATTCCCTTGTACTCGGTTACCTCCTCGAACTCGTCGGAGTCAGCTTCAGAGTTCAGCAGCTTCGCACGGCCCGGGTCGTCGCGTGAAGGCTTTTCGACGCCGAACGACGCCAAGTCCCGGAACGCCTTCGCCGTCTTCGTCCGCGTGTGATTCACCATCAGCACGCTCCCGCGTTTCGCATACGGGCCGTGCTCTTCCTCGCGCTTCCGGACGAACGTGAGCGCGTCGCTGAACGCTTCGGCTTGCTTCGAGGACGAGCCGAAGCCGCTCAGTTCCTGGGCGGTCTCGTCGATGACGGCGAGCACCGGGCCGTCGTGGTGCCCCATGGCTTCGAGCAGTTCCGTGTCGGACCTGACCACGTCGTCGAAGCCGTCCCACGACGTATTCCCGACCAACTTCCCGCCGGTGCGAGCCGCCCAGACGCGGGCGATATCGAGCGTGAGCGCCGTCTTCCCCGCGCCGGGCGGCCCGAGTACGAGGCCGATAGCGCCCTCGTTTTCGAGGCGAGCAGCGGCGTCCGACAGGATTTCCCGGCCGTCGTCGCTGCGGTCGGTCAGGCCGACTGCGCCCTGAAGCACCGACGCGTTTCCGTGCTTGAAGGCGCGGTCCATCTGATGGGTGGCCGCCGACGTGACGATCTCCGTACCGAGCCGGGTATCGAGGAAGGATTCGTCTTCGTCGCGCCAGAGCGCACATAGGTAGTTCAGCAGATCCAGCGTCTCTTTGTCGCCGATGAGCCCGGCGAACTCGTGGACGTACTCGGGGTCGTGGCCTTCCAGCTCGCCGGCGAGGAACGTCCGGCCTTGGGCGGCGGCGTAGACGCTGCTGCTGTCCTCGCTCATGGCTCACTCCCTCCGTCGTTCCGGAGCGGGTCGGTCGCCCCGTCGATCTCCGAAGCCGGGTCGAAGGCTTCTTCGTCGTCGAGCAGGTCGATTGAGACGAGTTCCTCGTCGGCGTCGTCGGTGCTGTCCTCGTCGTCGCGCATGTAGTCGGGGAGGGCGCGGTCGGGGACGCGGTCGGCGATCATCTCGTCGATTGGCTTGTCGTCCCACGTCGGCGACACCGTATCCTCAAGGGCTGCGTTCATCGCCTGTGCCCGCCGTTTATCGAGCGCGCGGAGCAGCGACGGCAGCGACTGACGCACCATCCGGCCGTATCGAGCCTCCTGCTCGTGCTCTTCGCGCAACTCCCGGATCTGCCGCATAATCTCGTCGCGGTCCGTCTGCGACGACAGTTCACTCGCCGGCTTCGTCCCCTTCCAGTTGGCGACCGCCGTCCACGTGTCGGGGTTGAATCGGCGGCACTCGTACACGTCGTGCGGGCTGGCGCTCCACGGGTAGAGTTCGCCGTCGACGACCTCCAGCTGCTGCCAGGCTTCATCGTTCAGTTCGTAGATTGCGCCGCCGGTGGCGTCGTGGGCCTCCTGGGCGACGAGGATGGTGCCGACGGGGTCGGGGAGGAGTTCGGCGAGCTTGGAGCCGACGATCCAGCCGACGACGGCGACCGCGATAGCGGCGAGGACGACGAGTTGCCACCAGCCGGGGAGCGACGGGAGTTCCGGGTACCCCATCGAGACGAGTTCCATCTCGACGGCGGCGACGTAGCCGACGGCGACGACGATGAGCGTCCGGAGGTTGTCTGATACCGCGTCGACGAGCGATTCGGTCAAGGTCATGCGATTCGGTCGGCCTCCGGTTCGTCGGATTCTTCGAGTTTTTCGCGGCCACGGCGGAACGAGTACCAGCCGGAACCGACGGCCGACGCGCCTGCGAGTAAGCCGGCGGTTCCGAAGTCAACGGCCGGCTTCCCGGTTTCAATCGCGTCTGACCGAATCAGGACCGTGCCGCGGGTACTGGCGACGGTGAGGGCTGCGGCGCCGTTGAACTCGACCGCGTCGAATTCGACCGTCGTCCGGCCCGTGATTTCGACGCCGCGAGTCGGGATCTCTGTGACCCCGCCGCCGCTGCCCTCAGACCACGCCCGCATGACCGCGCCGCTGTCCGTGATTTTGACGGCGCTTGGATAGTCCGCCGTGAGCGTGAGTGTGAACGCGCCGCTCTGATAACTCCAATCGCGGAGCGTCACAATCGGCCCGATCTGCGTGACGACGTGCTCGCTGTCGGCCGTCGGCGTCGCGGTCGCGGTCGGCGTCGACTCCTGTGCGGCTGCCGTCGACGCGGTCGCCGCGGTCGCGGTGGCGCCACCGAGTGCTTTCAGCACTGCGCGTCTCGTCGTGGAAGTAGTGTCGTCGGTCATACTGAGGGGAAGAGGCGTTTCAGCCTCTCAATTCGGCGAATACATCTTCACGGCCAACACGCCGCCAGCCAGCAGCAGCAGCGCGACGACGCCGACAGAGACGCCGAGCGCCGCCGCGATCTTCTTCAACAGCCCGCCGCCGCTGCCGGTCCCACCGCCGCCGGCCTTCGGCTCACGTTCCTCCAGCTCCTCGCGGAGCGCCCGAATCTCCTCCATCTTGTTCATCAATTCGGACGCGTTGGAGGTTTTGTAGACGACTTTCGTCGCTTTCACGGTCTGCATGGACGTGCCGTCCTCGGCGGTCATCGCGGTGATGGTGAACTCTCCATGCAGCGGGATTCGCTCGCCGTCGACCGTGACCAACATCACGTTGCCCGTGATATTCGACGCGTTGTACGTTCTCCCGGCCGTCCACGAACCGCCGGGCGCCTGCTGCGCGAGCACGAGGCCGTGGTACGTCAGACCGTCGTAGTGCACCGTCATCTGGCCTGTGCCGTTGATATTCGGCGTGTCCAGCCCCATCGTCGCCAGCGCCGCGACGCTGGTGTACATCGACGTGTCGTTTTGGATTGTGTCGACGCCGTAGCGGAACATCGCGGTGTTCCGCGAGATAACGTCTGAGGCGTTGATTTTCCCTGTCTGGAAGGCTGTCCACGTCGAATTGACGAACGGCCCGACCTCGGCCTGTAGGTTACTGTTCTGCTGCTCGATTCGCCGCCAGAGGTCGGCCCACTCGGCGAAATACAGGTACCTGATTCGGTCTGCGCTGCTCATGTGGCCCTTGACGTACACGTACTGCACGTCTCCGTACTCTCCACCCGGTGCGAGGCCGGAGTTGATGGTTTTCGTGATAGTGGTTGAGCCTTCAATCGAGCCGCACGGGTTCGTCGTGACCGAGAAGGACAGCGCCCGCACGTTCACCGTCGACGAATTGACTAAAGTGACGGTAGATGTGCTGTTCCCGTCGATACTGGTGCTTAGACACTGCTCGTCGTTCATGGATTTCTGCCGGGCGCTCACGAACCCGTCGCTGACGTTGCTGCTGGTGTCCGCCTGCTTTTCGAGCGTGTACGTCGACGCGACGGTCGTGTTCCACTGCTGAATCAGGTTGATTTGCTTTTTCGCGTAGTACCTCGCAATCGCCTTGCGAGCCTGCGCCTTTGCTATAGCCTTTGACGAGCCGTTTTTGTACGCTTCCGCGATTTCCATTTCGGCGAGCATCCACGCCGACGACTCGGTGTCGTTCAGGTAGTTCCGATACGTGGTTTTCGTCGTCTCAAGCCGCGATTTCGACGTTACTGCGGCCTGATAGATGGAAAGCTGTGTCTCGTTCTTGTCGATTTGCTGCATCTGCTCGATTGCCTCGGCGCGGTGCGATTCGGTACACTCGCCGCCGCGCAGCGTCTTGTCCAAGACCATGCCGACGGCGCCGAGGCTGAACGTGGCGAGCTGCTCAACGTCGCCACACTTGTGGGTTGCCGCGGCCGGCTCGACCGGCGACGCGCCGCCGAGCGAGCCGGTCATGGCCGCCGAGACGAGCAGCAGCGCCGCGCCGACGCGGACGACCGCGCCGCGCGACGGTAGCCGAGGCGATGGCAGCGCGCGCCGTAGCGACCGGTCATGTCCGACGCGGACGCCGAGCGCGACGACCGCGAGCAGCGCGACCGCCAGCGTCGCCGTCACTTCGCCGCGGCGAGCGAGCAGGCCCGCAGCGCCGAACGATGCAACTCCCGAGTACGTGAGTGCCTGATAAATGGTGTTCATGGGTTAGTCCTCCGAAATCCAGAGGTAGCCGCCGATACCGACGACGGCGACCGCCAGCAACACCGGCACCCCATTCACGGAGCCGCCGGGGAGGCCGGTTCCCCCACCGCCGCCGGCTACCATCTGGATCTTGCCTGTCGAAACCGAGACGTTCTCCGGGGAAGCCGTCGAATTATCGAGCACGACAGAGATCCGGACAGCGTCGTACTCGGTCCCGTTCACTGACTGCTCGATCAGCTGCGACGACCCGGGCGCGACGGTCGCGGTTTTCGTGGCGAGAGTCGACGTGACCGAGCCGTTCTCCATGGCCTCGAACGTCACCGTCACATTCGCTGTGGTGTCCGCTTGCGAGGCGTTCACGTCGGCGTAGACGCTCTGAGTGTCGGCGTCGACGGCGACGGTCGGGTTGGCGACGTGGACGTGCGTGTCGCCGGTGCTGTGGGCTGCCGCGCCGCCGACTGCTGCGAACAGCGCGACAGCGAGCATGGCGAGCGTCGCGACGGACGAGGTGGTGAGCCGAGTCATTGGCTCAGTAGATCCATCCGACGGCGACCTGTGCGACGGTCATGAGCGCGATGTAGACGACGCCCCACAGGTCGGATGATTTGAAGAACGACGACACCGCGGGGAAGAACACCCAGCCGACGAGCACGGCGGCGGCGCCGAGCGTGGCGTAGACGTACGCCTCGGCCATGTCCGACTCACGAAGCTCGTCGAGGCCGTCCTTGCTGAACAGCTCGGTGTTGTCGTTCGTGATGACGATGCCGACGAGGGTGGCGACCGACACCACCCACGCGATGCTCGTCTGAATGCCGGCGACCGTGAAGGTGTCCGACATTCCGACGTTGAACGCTTCAACTGACGCGATTCCGACGAGGACAGCGGAGGCGAAGATACCGAGCACCAGCAGCCCGATGTCCTCCGCGTCGAATTCTGTGTAAGCCATGCTGCATCCCGGAAACCCGCGCGCGACAGGGGTAGCAGGCTGGTAAGTGGGGGAATAACTCTAGGCGGAGTCGGTGAGTGAATCGGGAGGTAGGCGGTGAAAGGGTGCGGGGTCTACAAGTGGAACGGCGCCGGCCTTCCGGATATGGGCCTCCGGTCACTTTCGGACGACAACGGCACCGCGAAGGTCTCGCTCGACAAATCGGACCTGGAACTTGACGGCGTGCTCGACGAGGACGGAGAAGTCCCGAGCGGGAAGCGCGTTCACTACCAGCGACTCGGCGAGGGCGTGTACGTCATCCGCGACGTGCAGGACGGCGAAGTCGCGGACCTGCCGGCGGCGCTGCGAAGCGAGTAACCCCGCGATGCAGGGGTCTCAGACGCGACACCACGGGGTCGCACTCAGAAGTAACGCCCAACCTCGATGTGCATACCTCGCCCCGCCCGCTCCCGCCGCCCCGTGCATACTCTCACGGGGTGCGGTCCCCGCGGTCGGCCCGAGCGCATCCGCCCGTCGACACCCGTTGATAAGCACCGCCGCGTTCAGCAACCCGAGCACCGCGGGATTCAGCCCCCGGTGCATACCTGTGACCACATGACCGACCGAACCAGCCTCAAGCTCACCGACGAACGGAAACGAGAATTCGACCGCGCCGCCGAGATCGTCGCCGCCGGCCCCGACGACGACCCGCCCCGGTCGAAGGTGATCGACGCCGCGCTCCGGCACCTCATCGAGTCGAAAGAGAACATCGAGGACGCCCGGGGCGACGTGGACCCGACGACGATTCAGGAGGTGGCGAACACGTCCGTACTGGGGCTCCGGTATCGGACACGGGTCGAGAGTCGCTATCGGTAGCTCTGTTGAAACCCGATTAGTTCGATACTATCTGTGGTGAAACAGTCGAGAGGTAGGATTGCTAATCGACCGTCGATGGGTCAGGAAACGCCTGCTTCTGGAGTATTACCCCAAAAATCACCGCGAATATATTCATTCCAACCGTAATGTACTTTGTCAGGGCTGCTGATGTCGTGGTAGCACCTATGTCTATTTATCGTTCACCGGCGGGTAGACAGGCGCTTGAAACGGTATACGCGGAGGCCGTCGACGAGTTGGATGTCACCGTTGACGAGGAGCAAATCGATACACGGCATGGCTCAACGCATATACTTATGGTAGGGCCAGAACACGGCCAGCCCGTTCTCGTCTTTCACGGTGGAAACGCTACGAATCCGATGACACTGGCGTGGTTTACTGGACTCGCCGATGACTACCGACTCATCTCGCCAGATATCATCGGCCAGCCGGGCCACAGCGCGGAAACACGTCTCGACCCACAAGGAGACGGCTATGGTGAGTGGGTTGTCGATCTCCTTGATGCGTTCGACCTGCATAGTGCGCCGATGATTGGGACATCCTACGGGAGTGGTATCATCCTGCGGACGGCAGCACTTGCTCCCGAGCGCATCGAGCGTGCGGCCCTCGTTGTACCCGCCGGGTTCGGAATAGGGCCACTCCTCCCGATGCTGAAGGTTGGGTTGCCCGCAATCCTGTATCGGTTCCTCGGGAGTGACTGGCTACTCGACCTTGTCTTGAGTGAGATGGTAACCCAAGCAGAGGCTGACCCCGTCGTCCGTGAGACGATTGCGGCGTCCCTCCGCCACGTGGAGCTCGAACGCGAGTTCCCCGAGGCTGACGCAGCCGAACTCGAAGCCTTCACTGCGCCCGTCGCCGTGTTTGCCGCCGAGAATGACCCATTCTTCCCGCCCGACGCGATTATTCCGCGTGCCAGAGACCGAGTCCCCGATCTCACCGAAACCGAAGTTCTCGCCGAGGAGAAGCACATCCTCTCTCCAACGGGACAAGGAAAAGTCACTGAGTCGATTCGCGGATTTTTCGAGACATAAGTTGAGCGCCTCAAAGGCGTCACCTCCCTCCTCTGTACTTACCGACCATCTCCAAATCAATCAAGGGTCAAGGAGTTCAACTGAGCCCTATGGGTAGATCGGTCATCAATTCTCGCCCCGGAGGGACTCACACCTAGCCGGAATTAATTAACCCAATTACTTATTAGAGCACGGCTGTTGGATTCGTGTATATGGCCTCCCGTCACCGTCGGGAGTCTGCCGCGGAGGAGTTGGCAGAGCTCACCGACAAGCCGGAAGAGGAATTCGACGCGACGGAGTTCGAACTCCCCGAACTCGACGACCTCGAATCGGTCAGCGAGTCGTAACCCACGTTCTTACTTCGACCGCTCGTGATAGTCGGCGAGTAGGTCTTCATATCGCTCGTCGAAGAAGCGCTCACAGTACGCCGGGGCTCTGTTCACCGGTATCTCAGGGAACCCTTTCTGAACGTCCACCTTCAGATTGCCGTAGGCGTACAGATCGATGTGGAGTCGTTCCTCCGCGATGTCGTGACCCCAATCCATGTGCGGGTGATGATCGAATCGAGCGACGTGCTGCCAGTCGTCTTCAGCTCCGTACTCCGGCGCGTGGTTATACTCCAGCTGAACGATGAACCAGAGCACGTCTCCCTCTTTGACGCCTAGTTCAGTTCGGCGGCGAACCCGCCCGTAATCGAGGTGAGCGGTGTAACTCCTGTCGGGGGTTGGCGACTCCAGGTCCCGACCGTCCACCGGTTTTCTGGAACCAGCGGCCTCACTTAGCAGTTGATACTTGGCGATACTCGGCGAAGGATTAGCCGAATCGAAGAATTTTCGGAGTCACAGCTATCTCGACTGTCCAGTTTCCGGTAGCGCGGCGCGGTCCGGCAAACCCGTGCGGTTCGAGGCCGTCCGGCTCCTCGACTACCGACGAAGACGAGTTTCGGACGGTTCCACGGGGAAAATTTATGCCGCGGGGTGAGAGTTCTGTGTCGGCGGCACAGCGAATGGTCGCCGCTTGAGTTCCAACTTCGCCTGCCTACCCGGCAGGCGTTCCAGCCGTACGCGTCCGCTGGCAGTTGGTTTTTAGTACCCGCCAACAGTCCCCTAGTCCGCATGAGATTCAAGAAGCTCATCACGGACGACCGCGCGGTGTCGCCGGTCATCGGGGTCATCCTGATGGTGGCGATCACCGTCATCCTCGCGGCCGTCATCGGGACGTTCGTGCTCGGGCTCGGCCAGAACCTGCAGACGAGTCCGCCACAGGCATCGTTCGGCTTCGACTACAACGGAAATGCGTCCGCGAATTACAAAGTCATCGCCACTCACCAAGGCGGGGCGACGCTCAACTCGGATAACACCAAGTCGCTGAACCTGACGGCCGGGAACGGAAACACGACGGACTTCGGGCTTCCAGTCACCGCAGGCGACAGTGCAAACCTGACGAATATCCCGGAAAACACAGACGTCCGCGTAATCTGGACGTCCGCAACCGGTCAGACCTCGCAGACACTCGCGAAGGGTCAGACGCCGTCCTAACGGACGCGCACCATTTTTGCAGCGCGGAGCGGAACGGGGCGGAGCAGCGGAACTGCTGAGTGCGCTCTCCGCTCACCGCCTCGTCGCTCCGCGGTTCTGAGCGCAATCTGAGTTGTCTCCGGCGGGGCGCGTCGACCACAGCCTCCGAAATCAGCCGTTGCCGCTCGGCCGCTGCTCGCGTGGAGTTCAACCTGGCTCGCATATCTGCGAAGATATTTCCGGTGACGGGCCGTCTGCGCCGGTAATGAGCGACCGGGACGACGGCGACGACGGCGAACTCGGGGTGCTGCGGAGTAAGCGGAACGCGACGCGGTACCAGATTCTCGTGGAGATCGCGGACCGCCAGCCGGCGGTGAGTCAGCGCGAAATCGCGGAGGCCATCGGCGTGACGACGCAGGCGGTCAGCGACTACCTCGGCGACCTGGTGCAGGAGGGGCAGGTGCGGAAGCACGGCCGCGGCCGGTACGAGGTGACGAAGGAGGGGGTCGACTGGCTCATCACGCAGACCGACGACCTCCGCGGGTTCGTCGAGTACGTCTCCGAGGAGGTCATCGAGCAGGTGGACGTCGACGCCGCCATCGCGACCGCGGAGATTTCGGCGGGCGAGCGCGTGACGCTGACGATGCGCGACGGCGTCCAGCACGCGACGCCCGGCGCGTCCGAGGGGACGGGGGAGGCGACCGCGCTCGCCGTCACCGACGCGGCAGCCGAGCAGGACGTCGCGGTCACCGAGTTCGAGGGGATGCTGGACTACGACCCGGGGACGGTGACGGCGCTGTCCGTCCCGCCGGTACAGGACGGCGGGAGCGACGCGCTCGACGACGACGCCATCCGGTCGCGGCTCTCTTCGCACGACCTGGTCGCGACCGCGGGCACCGAGGCGCTGGTCGCGGCGCGGCGCGCCGGCGTCACCCCCGACATCCGGTTCGGGACGGCCGGCGCCGTGCCGGAAGCGGCGAGTCGGGGGCTGTCGGTGCTGCTGGTGGTGACGACGGACCTGCTGTCGCGGCACGCCGACCCGCTCCGCGAGCAGAACATCGGCTACGAGGTCGTCGAGTTCGGCGGCGGCGCGGAGTCGTAGCCGGCGCCGCGGGCCGGTCAGCGCGGGTCGAGTCGGCCGCTCGGCCCGAACACGTTCTCGGGGTCCCACTCGGTTTTGGCGTCGCGGAGCCACTCGTAGTTCTCGCCGAACACGGCGCGGGCGGCGGCGGCGCCGGCTTCGTCGCCGGCGAAGTTCGGGAGTTCGCCGTCGTCGCCGCCGGCGCGGTCGCGGACCAGTTCGACGCTGCGCTTCGCCCAGCGGCGCTGCTCGGCGTCGTCCGCCGGGTCTTCCCAGGCGGCCTCGAAGTTGAGGACGAAGTCGGCGTCGCGGCCCGGAATCGCGGTCTCGTCGGGGTCGAAGTCGGCGACGGCGCCGCCGAGCGGCCAGACCACGACGGTGTCGCGGTCGCCCGGCATCCGCCGCATCCGGTCGACGGTCAGTTCGACGAGGTCGTCCGTGAGGTCGTCGACGGCGATGGACTTCCAGTAGTAGCGGTCGCCCTGCGGGGAGTCGCCGCCGAGGAGCCGCTGGAGTTCGAGATACGGGAGGCGCTCGGCGCGGTCAGCGAGCAGCGCGTCGTCGTCGAGTTCCCGGTACGGCCGGAGTTCGGCCTCGCCGCGCTCGGGGTCGCCGGCGTACGCGCCGAGAAAGCAGAGCGCGAGGTCCCCCGCGGCGTCGTCGGGGAACGAAGCGTCAGCCGTAGCGGAGGCCGCGTCGTCGGAAGCGGCGGCACCGTCAGCAACCGAGTCGCCGCCGCGGTCGCCGCTGCGGCCTCCGTCTCCGTCGGCGGATTCGGGGACGACGGCGACGTACGGGGAGACGTTAGTTTCGCGGTCCGCGTCGCGGGTGAGTTCGCGGTACCGGCGGAGCAGCGCGGCGGCGTGGTCGGCGTCGCCGAAGCGGTACCACGTGTCGCACATCGCGACGTCGTGGTCCAGTTCCACGAGGTCGAACTCCAGTTCGACGGCGGCGCCGAAGTTGCCGCCGCCGCCGCGGAGCGCCCGGAACAGGTCGGGGTTCCGGTCGGCGGACGCCGTGACGCGCTCGCCGGCGGCGGTGACGACGTCGACGCGGGTGAGCCGGTCGCACGCCAGTCCGTAGCCGCGGGTGAGGTAGCCGGTGCCGCCGCCGAGCGTCAAGCCGGTGACGCCGGTGTCGGGGGCGACGCCGAGCGGGGTGGCGAGTCCGTGCGCCTGGGTCGCCTCGTCGACGTCGCGGAGCGTCGCGCCAGGTTCGACGACCGCGGTTCCGGCGTCCGGGTCGACGGTCACGGCGTCCATCCGCGAGCAGTCGAGGACGACGCCGCCGTCGCAGGTGGAGGCGCCGGCGACCGAGTGGCCGCCGGAGCGCAGCGCGACGCCGAGCCCGGTTTCGCGGGCGGTTTCGACGATTCGGGCGACGTCGGCCGCGTCGGCGGCGTACGCGACCGCGGCCGGGTACCGTTCGACCAGTCCGTTCCACACGAGCCGCGCGTCGTCGTAGGCGTCGTCGCCCGGCCGGACGAGGGCCGCGTCGACCTCGGGCCGCCAGTCGGCTGCGTCGTTCGCGTCGTCCGAGTCGTCCGCGCCGTCGTTGCCTCCGAGGCCGTTCGCATTTCCGGGGGCGCCGGCGGCGGGCGACGCGCCGTCTCCGTGGAGCGCCGCCGCCAGCGCGTCGAACGCGTCGGCGTGCTCCCGTGCGATTTCGGCGGCGTCGGCCGCGGTGAATCCGGCGTCCGCCTCCGCGGTTGAGTCGCTCATATCACCCGGTGTTCTGCACGCGGTGGAAAAGGTGTCGTCACGCGCCGCGGTGACGGCCGCGATTCGGCGACGGTCGGTCTCCGCCGGAGGTGGAGACGGACGTGGACGCGGGCGACGAACGGAACCCATTTCGGCGCGGACGGTCCACCGGGAGCCATGCAGCGCCGCCGCCTCGCCGCGTACGCCCGACTCGGGGTCGCCTACCCGGCGGCAACGGTCGTCGCGGTCGCCGCCGCGTCGTGGGCCGCCGGGGTCGACGTCGGCGTCGCCGTCCTCGGGCTGTCGACGCTCAGCGCCGCCGTGCTGACCGGCGCCTTCCTCGCCGACACCCGCACGCTCCGGTCGGACGAGGCGAACCGCGGCCCCGACCAGCACCGCGGATTCCTCGGCGGCAACAGCGAATCCGGCGCCTCCGCGGTGCCGCGCGGCATCCGCGCCCGCCTCGCGACGTACGCCGCCGGACTGTTCGTCCAGACCGCGACGCTCGTCGTCGTGCTCGGCCGGAACGGGTTCTGAGTCACGGTGCCAGCGAGACCGCCGAACAGCAGCAGCAGCAACAGCGAGTGTGAATCGGGGAGTCGTGACTGGCGAGTTCTGCGTCGGCGCGAAAAAGTCCGGTGACGTGGTCCGGAAGCCGTGGTCGTCGCAGCGGTGCGGAAGGGGGTCGGTCGGCCGGCGGGCCGATGTGTGACCGGCGCCGCGCCGGTCAGGGTGCGAGGTCGGTCCCCGCGTTTACATCGCGCCGCCCATGCCGCCCATGCCGCCCATGCCGCCCATGCCGCCGCCGCCCGGCGGCATCTCCTCGTCGCCGCCGTCGTCGGTGCCGCCGCCCTTGAGGTCGCCGGCAGCGATGACGTCGTCGATGCGGAGGATCATGACGGCCGCCTCGGTGGCGGACTCGATGGCCTGCGTCTTCACGCGGAGCGGCTCCACGACGCCCTCGCTCTCCATGTCGATGACGTCGCCGGTGTAGGCGTCGAGGCCCGCACCGAACGCGCCGCCGTCGTGCTTCGAGCGCAGGTCGACGAGCGAGTCGATCGGGTCGAGACCGGCGTTCTCGGCGAGCGTGCGCGGAATGACTTCCAGCGCGTCGGCGAACGCCTCCACGGCGAGCTGCTCGCGGCCGCCGACGGAGTCGGCGAAGTCGCGGAGTTCGAGTGCGAGCTCGGTTTCGGGGGCGCCGCCGCCCGGCAGCACCTGTCCGTCTTCGAGCGTCGTGCGGACGACGCCGAGCGCGTCGTCGATGGCGCGTTCGACCTCGTCGACGACGTGCTCGGTCCCGCCGCGGAGCACGAGCGTGACGGACTTCGCGTCGTCGACGTCCTCGACGAAGATGCGCTCGTCGCCGCCGATGTCCTTCTGGGCGACGGAGCCGGCGAAGCCGAGGTCGTCCTCGGTGATGTCGTCGAGGCTGGCGACGACGCGGGCGCCCGTCGACCGGGCGAGGCTCGTCAGGTCGGAGTCCTTCGCGCGGCGGACGGCGAGGATGCCCTCCTGTGCGAGGTAGTGCTGGGCCATGTCGTCGATGCCGTCGCCGACGAAGACGACGTCAGCGCCGACGGCCTTGAGCTGGTCGACCATCTCGCGGAGCTGCTTCTCCTCCTGGTCGAGGAACTGCTGGAGCTGGTCGGGGTCCGTGACGTTGACCTCAGCGTCGATCTCAGTCTCCTTCACTTCGAGGGCGCCGTCGTACAGCGCGATGTCGGCGTCCTCGACGGCGTACGGCATGTTGTCGTCGACGCGCTCCTTGTCGACGATGACGCCCTCGATGAGCTCCGAGTTACCGATGGAGCCGCCGACGACCGTCTCGATGGAGACGTTGTCGGTGTCGATGACGCCGTCGTCGTCGCGGACGGCGAGCACGGCGTCGACGACGAGCTGCGAGAGCGCCTCGCGGGCGGACTCGGCGCCCTTACCGGTCATCGCCGTCGCGGCGATCTTCTCGAGCGTCTCGCGGTCCTCGGCGGTGACGTCGATGGACTTCTCTTCGAGGACCTCGCTGGCCTTCTCGGCGGCCTGTCGGTACCCCTGCGCGATGGTCGTCGCGTGGACGTCCGAGTCGAGGAGTTCCTCGGCCTGGTCGAGCAGTTCACCGGCGATGACGACAGCCGTCGTGGTGCCGTCGCCAACCTCGTCCTCCTGGGTCTCGGACACCTCGACGATCATGTTGGCCGCCGGGTGGTCGATGTCCATCTCCTTCAGGATGGTCACGCCGTCGTTCGTGACGACGACGCCGCCCGAGGAGTCGACGAGCATCTTGTCCATCCCTTTCGGACCGAGCGTGGTCCGAACGGACTCTGCGACGGCCTTGCCGGCCGTGATGTTCATCGACTGCGCGTCCTTTCCGGACGTGCGCTGGCTGTCCTCCGAGAGTACGATCATGGGCTGATTGCCCATCCGCTGACGCTGAGACATGACGAGCGTTGATTGTTTTCGATTCTATAAAAGTGTTACGCTGCGTGCTGCCAACGGGTCGCACGACGCGGTACACCACTGTGTGAACGAGTAACACGAAGTGGTTTATATACTATCGGGAGTCCGCGGCACGGAATCACGCTCCGGGCGAGAAACAGACGCAGAGAGGTCGGTCTTACCGGGTTCCGTCGGCGCTCGGCGGCGCGAGGTCGGGGGAGCCGTGGATTTCGTTGTGTTTGCGTTCGAGGAACGAGTAGACGGCGCCGTGGGGTGCGCCGTCGAGAATCATGCCGGCGGCGCGGCGGACGGCTTCGACTTCCTCGGGCTGGCCGATGACGCCGAGGGTGGTGCCCTTGATGACGACGTCGGCGCCGCTGAGCTGCTCCATGAGCTCGCGGGTACGGCCGTTCTCGCCGATGAGGCGGCCTTTCTGCCGCTGGAGGTCGTTCTTGTTGCGTGTCTGTTCGTCGATGTCGACGAGGTCGAACCGGCGGAGGTCGTGGTCGAGCAGCGACAACGCCGCCTCCGGCGTGAAGCCGCGGCCGATGGCGCGGACGACGTCGGGCGCGACCATCCCGGTGACGGGGTCGCCGACGGTGTCGATGCCGACCGACCCGGTCTCGGAGTCGATGTCGAGGCGCACCTCGGCGCGCTCCTCGATTTCGCGCATCGTCTCACCCCCTTCGCCGATGAGGACACCGATGCGGTCCTGCGGGACCTTCACGTGTTGCATGTAGTGAAGTTCCCGCTGGACGGTTTTAAGGGTTCCCTCGCCGTGGTGCCGCGGCACCGGCTCACACGGCGCCTGCGCGGCGCTGCGGACCGAACTACTCGTCGGAATCCGTGGTTGCGTCGGCGTCGCCGGAGGCGGTGTCGGCGTTCGCGTCCGCGCTCGGATTCGGGTTCGCGTCCGGGTCCGGTTCGGCCGACGGCGCCGGGTCGGCGTCCGTGACGTACTCGCGGAGGTCGTCGCCGGAGACGTCGATTCCCTGCCGGGAGAAGAACGCGGCGACGTTCTCGCAGTCGCGCTTCAGGAACTCCTCGGCGTTCGGGTGGTGGACGGTGACGGCCTGTCCGAGGTCGATGACGAACAGTTCGCCCTCGTGGATAATCATGTTGTACTCCGAGAGGTCGCCGTGGACCAGTCCGGCCGAGTAGAGGCGGCGGACGTACTCGCGGACGACTTCGTAGGCGGTCTCGGGGTTCTCGACGTTCACCTCCGAGAGCCGGCGCGCGCGGTCTTCGGCGTGCCCGACGAGGTCCATCACGAGGACGTTCCGCTGGACGGCGATGGGTTCGGGGACGCGGACGCCGGCGCGTTTCGCCCGGAGCAGGTTCGCGTACTCCTTGCGGACCCACGCCAGCACGACCTTCTTCTTGTCGCTGCCGATGCCCTCGAACCGCGGGTCGCCCTGCAGGTACTCACGCATGTGCCGGAAGTTCGAGGTGTTGATGCGGTACACCTTCACGGCGATTTCGCGGTCGCCGCGGCCGAGCGCCTCGTAGACGTTCGCCTCCTTCCCGGTCGAAATCGGGCCGCCGAACGCCGAGATGTAGCCGTCCTGCACCAGTTTGTACAGCGCGGCGAGCGTGGCGTCGTCGAACACCGACGCCTCGACTTTGAACTGCTCGGTGTTCTTCAGCCGCTTCCGGAACTGGTTGAACTCCCGGTCCTGCCGCCGCGCGATCCGGTCGGCTTCGTCGTCGGAGACGTCGAGCGACTCCCACTCGTCGCCGACGCCGTCCGCCTCCTCGGGGGCAACCAGCCCGAACTCTCCTGTCATCTCCCGAAACGTACGTCGCCCGCACTGAAAAGCCCCGTCGGTCGGGAACTCCGCGGCACCCCGGTTCGAGCCGTAAGCACTCCGAGCCGTTCCGGAGTCGACGAGTGCGAGAACCGGCGCCGAATCCGTCTACGCGAAGCCGAACTGCCGCATCAGGTTCGTCGCGAGGCCCTTCACGACGAGGCCGGTGCCGACCAGAATCATGGCGAGACCGACCGCGACGACCGGCTGGCTGTAGGCGACGACGGCGAGGCCGGCGACGAGCGTGAGCGCGCCGACGACGCCGGCGACGCCGAGTCTCTGGAACATACCGGGTCGTCCGGCGCGGCGCGGAAAACACGCTCGGTTCCCCGCGGCCACGCCCGACTCGGCGGCTGCTCGGGACCGACTCGGAACCGGCTCGGGGGCCGCTCGGGGCGTCGTTCGGCCGCTCCCGGCGGATTTAAAGACCCCACAGGATAATCCGCGGGTATGAGCGACGACGACTCCGGGGGCAGAACGGATCTCAGAATGCCCGACGACGACGAGGTGTTCGCCGAAGTGACGAACATGCTCGGCGCGAACCGCGTCGAAGTCCGCTGCGCGGACGGCACGGAGCGCACCGCGCGCATCCCGGGACGGATGCAGAAACGCGTCTGGATTCGCGAAGGAGACATCGTGCTCGTGGAGCCGTGGGACTGGCAGGACGAGAAGGCCGACGTGACGTTCCGCTACGAGAAGAGCGAAGCCGACCAGCTCCGCGAGGAAGGCCACATCCAGTAGTTCTCGGCCGCTGCGAAACCGGTTTCCCGGCTCAGTCGTCCGCGTTCCGGAGGACTTCGCGGCCGGGCGCGACGAGTTCGTCGAGGTAGTCCGCGAGCGCGCCCTTCGCGTCCGCCGGGTGGAGTTCGCCGGATTCGAGGTCCGACGCGAGCGCCTCGTACGACTCGTATTCGAGGTCGCCGCCGTACTGCTCGGGTCGCTCCACGACGACGCGCTCGAACCGCGGGAACACGTGGTACTGGAAGATTTCGAGCACCGGGTTCTCCCGCCCGTTCCCGTCGTCGTCCGGGTCGGGGTCGCGCGTCGGCGGGCAGAACGCCGACGTCACCTTCTCCTCGATGTCCTCGGCGGAGTCCTCCATCGAGATTGTGACGCCCCCCGACGACGACATCTTCCCGACGCCGGTCGTCAGGTCGGCGAGGATGGGCGTGTGGAGACACGGCCGCGCCTCGTAGTCGTGGTCGCTCTCCCCCGACTCGATGGCCGGAATCTGCTCGCGGTGCAGCATGTGGACCTTCCGCTGGTCGAGGCCGCCGACCGCGAGGTCCAGGTCAAGGTAGACGATGTCGAGCGCCTGCATCAGCGGGTAGACGACGTGACTCACCTTCGCCGTGTCCCCGCCCTGCAGCTCCGCCATGGCGCGCTGCGCCCGGTTCAGCGTCGTCGACACCTCCAGTTGGTGCGTGTCGAGCACGTAGTCGTCGTCGAGCTGGAACGACGACCCGTAGACGAACTCCGTGCTGTCCTCGTCGAGCCCGTACGCCACAAACTGCTGTTTCATCCGCTCTGCCGTCTCGCGAATCTCCGCGAACGTCCCCTTGTCGTTCAGGTACGCGTGGACGTCCGCGAGCAGCACCACGACCTCGAAGCCGGCGTCCTGCAGGTCGATGAGCTTGTTCGCCGTCAGCATGTGCCCGATGTGGAGCACGCCGGACGGCTCGTAGCCGACGTACACCCGCTTCCCGTCTGGGTCGGCGGCGAGCGCCTCGACTTCCTCCTCCGTGACGACCTCGGACGTGTTCCGGGTGATCAGCTCGTGGGCGTCCAGCTCGGTCATGTACGTCCAGATTCGCGTCCGCCGATTACGTCTTTCGGATGTGTGCCGCCGCCTCCCACGTCCGCGCCGCGTCTCAGTCGTGATAGCCGCGCCGTAACGGCTTTTACGCCCCTTCGCCGACCCGGCTCCATGGGAGTGAACCGGCTGTCGAAGGCCGCAACCGGAAGTCTGCTGCTCGTCGCGCTCGCCGCGGCAGCGCTGGCTGCACTGCAAGTCGTCTGAGCCCGCGCGGCGAGTCCGCGTCGCCTCCGACGCCGCCGGCGTGTCACAGCACCGGTGGCTCAACGCCACGGTCACCGAACACGGCGTCCCGTCGCCGCCGCGGAACGCCTCCGTGTACGTGGTCGCCGGCGGCGAACACGACGCCGACGGTGACGGCCTCGACGCGGCGCGGGAGCGCCGACTCGGCACCCACCCGTTCGCGACTGACAGCGACGGAGACGGCCTCCTCGACCGCCGTGAGGCGTCGTCGCTGCCGACGGACCCGGCGCGGGCCGACACCGACGGCGACGGCAGTTCGGACGCGGCCGACGACTTCCCGGCGAACGCGAACCGCTCCATCGAGAGCGGCGTCTCGACGCTGCTGTCAGCCATCTGGGCGGTCGGCGCGCTGCTCGGTGCCGTCACGCTCGGCGCCGCGGCGTCGCGGCTCTCCCGGCGGCTCACCGGAGTCGGCCCCACACTGTTCGCCGAGAGGTCGGTTCCGCGCTTCGCCGCCGCGACGCTCGGCGTGTTCCTGCTCTCCGCGCTCGTCATCGCCGCCGAAACCGTCTCGGACAGGTCCGCGACGCTCGCCGAGACCGCGTTCAAACTCGGACTGGCGACGTCGTGGACGGCCGCCGGCGCACTCGTCGCGACCGCCGGCGCGTCCCTGCTCGCTCGGCTCGCACGTCGACTCACCGGAGTCGGCCCCGCGGTTCTCGCCGACCGGTCCGTCCGCCGACTCCTGCTGCTCGCGTTCGTGCTCGCCGCGGGTCCGACGGCGCTCGGCCTGGCGGCCGCCACGGCCGGATACCTCTGATTCGAATCGGCCCGGCGGCGTAACGTCCGCCGGACCCTCCGATGTGACAGCAGCCGAGACGCCGTCTACCGGTCCGTTGGTGACCTGAGACAGTCAGGTTATTATACGTCGGTTGACTTCACGACGACTAGGAGAGCGCTACAATGATCGAAGAAATCCGAGACGAGGGCACGCTCTACGCACTCGTAATCTACTCTGATTATTCACCCGACGGTGTCGAGTTTTTCACGCCTGGTGAGTTCTCTCAGCAGCTCGGAGTCATGAAGCGGCCCAGCGGACACGAAATCGAGCCGCACTACCACAAGGACGTCGTTCGGGAGGTCGAGCGCACCCAGGAGGTGCTCGTCATCCGGGAGGGGAAAGTCCGCGTCGACATCTACGATGACGACGAGCGCGAGATAGAGAGCCTGACGCTCGAAGACGGCGACGTCATCCTCCTCGCGGCCGGCGGCCACGGCTTCGAGATGCTCGAAGAGACGGAGATGGTCGAAGTGAAACAGGGGCCGTACGCGGGCGAGGACGACAAGGTTCACATCACGAGGAGCGAATCTGGCGACACATGATTCCGGTTAACGTCCCGGACATCGGCGACGAGGCAGCCGAACTCCTCGCTGACTGCGCGGAGACCGGCTGGGTTTCGTCCGCGGGCGAGTACGTGACGGAGTTCGAAGACACCTTCGCGGAGTTCGTCGGCGTCGACCACGCGGTCAGTTGCTGTAACGGAACCGCCGCACTCGAGATGGCGGTCACCGCCCTCGACATCGACGACGGCGACGAGGTCATCATGCCGTCGCACACCATCATTTCGTGTGCGATTGCGGTCGTCGAGAACGGCGGCGTCCCGGTGCTCGTCGACGTCGAACCGGACTCCTGGCAGATGGACGTCGACCAGGTGGAGGCGGCCATCACCGACCGGACGGCGGCGATTATGCCGGTCCACATCTTCGGCCACCCGACCGACATGGAGCCGCTCGTCGAACTCGCCGTCGAGCACGACCTCGCCATCGTCGAGGACGCCGCCGAGTCCCACGGCGCCCAGTACAAGGGGGAGCGGGTCGGGTCGATCGGCGACCTCGGAGTGTTCAGTTTCTACGCGAACAAGATTGTCACGACCGGCGAAGGCGGGATGGTCGTCACCGACGACGACGCGCTCGCGGAGCGGCTCCACGGCGCCCGCAACCTCTTTTTCAGGCCCGACCAGCGGTTCGTCCACGACGAACTCGGCTTCAACTACCGGATGACGAACATGCAGGCAGCGGTCGGCGTCGCGCAGATGAACCGGGTCGACGAGTTCATCGACCGGAAGCGGTGGCAGCGGCGCGAATACATGGACCGGCTCGCCGACGTGGACGGAATCACGCCGCAGACGGTGCAGCCGTGGGCAGACCACGTCAACTGGGTGTTCGGCGTCACCCTCGACGACGACGTCCCGTTCGACGCCTTCGAGTGGGCCGAGCGGCTCGAAGCCGCCGGCGTCGAGACCCGGCCGTTCTTCTGGCCGCTGCACGAACAGCCGGTGTTCGACGAGATGGGACTGTTCGGAGGCGAGTCGTACCCGGTCGCCGAGCGAATCGCGCGCCGCGGCCTCTACCTGCCGAGCGGAATGGCGCTCACCGAAGAACAGATCGACGACGTCGCGGACGCGGTCATCGAGACGTTACCATGAGCGACGACCGAACCGACTTCACCGAACTGTACGCCAGCGCGTACGACGAGATGTACCGCGAGAAGGACTACGAAGGTGAGGTCAGCTACCTCGAGGCGCTCTGGTCCGACCTCGACGCCGCCCCGGCGTCCGTCCTCGAACTCGGCTGTGGCACTTGCGGACACGGACTCGTGCTCGCCGAGCGCGGATACGACGTCCTCGGCGTGGACCGGTCCGCGGAGATGGTCGAGCGCGCACGGGAGAAAGTCGCGCAGGCGAATCAGGCCGACTCGCTCAGCGTCCAGCATGGGGACCTCGCGTCGTTCGACGCCGACGAGCCGTTCGACGCCGCGATCGCGATGTTCGCCGTGATGGGATACGTCGCCGAGACCGACGCGCTCCGCGAGGCGCTCGAAACCGTCCGGCGGAACCTCTCGCCGGGCGGAACGTTCATCTTCGACACCTGGTACGGCCCCGCCGTCCTCGACGAGGGGCCGGAGACGCGGCTCCGAGAAATCGAGACCGACACCGGGGTGCTCTACCGGTACGCGACGCCCACCCTCGATACGGCCCGGCAGGTCGTCACGGTCGAATACGACCTCGTTCACGTCGACGAGGACGACCACGCGACGGTCGACGAGGAGGCGCACGAGATGCGGTTCTTCTTCCAGCAGGAGATGGAGCTGCTCACCGAAATGACGGGGTTCGACCTCGTCGGCGTTCACCCCTTCCGGGACCGGGAGGCTGACCTCGGAACAGGCACGTGGAACGTGACGTGGGTGCTCGAAAAGAACGCATGAGCGCGGACGCAGCGGACGTCCGGCTCGGCGTCGTCGTCACCGCCGACTCGAGTTACGGCGGCGCGTACCAGTACACGCGGACAGTCATTCAGGCGCTCGAGTCGTCTCCATACACTCCTCGGTACTTCTACTTCGACGAGAACTGGGAGGATTCAGCCCTGTACGGGGAGCGGTGGGAACGGCTCTCCGTCCCGGAGCAGGCTCTCAGGTACGGGGCGAGCAAGCTGTTCGAGCGGACCGGGGTCGACCCGGCCGTGCTCGGCTCCGCCCGGAAGGCGCTGTCGCCGACGCTGCTCCGGTACGACCCGGACCTCACGCTGTACCCGACGCCGTCTCCGATGGCGTTCGAGGTCGGCTTCGACTACCTGATGGCGATCCACGACCTGCAGCACCGCATCAATCCGCAGTTCCCTGAGGTGTCCGCGGGAGGCGAGTACCGTCACCGAGAGTACCTCTTCGGACGGGGGAGCGAGCACGCCGCCGGTATCCTCGCGGACTCCGAAACCGGAAAGCAGGACGTCGTCCGGTTCTACGACGTCGACGAGTCGGACGTCCACGTACTTCCGTTCGTGCCACCGGACTACCTCGACGACGCCGGCAACGAAGTCGACGACGACCTCTCGGAGCGGCTTCCTGACGAGTACCTGTTTTACCCCGCCCAGTACTGGGAGCACAAGAACCACGTTCGGCTCCTCGAAGCCGTCGCGACGCTCCGGGACGAGCGCGGTATCGAGACGCCGCTCGTGCTGGTCGGCGGCGAGAAGAACGCCTACGAGGACGTCCAGTCCGCCATCGACGAGAACGACCTCGGCGACCTCGTTCACCAGCTCGGCTACGTCGAAAACGAGGCGATGTACACGCTGTACACGCAGGCTACGGCGCTTGTCATGCCGACGTTCTTCGGTCCGACGAACATCCCCGTCCTCGAGGCGTTCAAACTCGGCTGCCCCGTCATCACGTCGGACGTCCACGGAATCCCGGAGCAGGTCGGAGACGCGGGGCTCCTCGTCGACCCCGAGTCCGCGACCGACATCGCGGACGCCGTCGAGCGGCTCTGGACCGACGAGTCGCTCCAGCAGCGACTCGCCGAGCGCGGCCGTGAGCGAGCAGAGACGTACACCCGTGACGACTTCCGAGACCGGCTCGTCGACGCTATCAGCGCCTCGCTGAACTGAACCAGGCCGCCCTACCAGACGGCGCAATACGCTGCGGGACGGTGTCAAATCGGTGCGCCCGGAGGCCGGCTCCGACTGGCCTCCTCGGCCGCAGCCGGAAGCGACGAACAGAAGCGCCTCCGCCCGCTACGTCCGCCGATGAACGTCCGGTTCCTCGGCGGCGCCCGCGAGGTCGGCCGCAGCGCCCTCCTCGTGAACGACTCGCTCCTCCTCGATTTCGGGATGCTCACGGCGGAGCCGCCGCAGTTCCCGGTCGACACGCCGGACCCGGAGGCGGTCGTCGTGTCGCACGGCCACCTCGACCACGTCGGCACGGTTCCGTCGCTGCTGTCCGGCGACGACCGGCCGCCGATTCACTGGACGCCGCCGACCGCCGAGCTGGCGCTGACGCTCGCGCGCGACACGCTGAAGCTGCACGGCGGCTCGTACAACGCCCCGTTCACCGAGAACGACGTGAAGCGCGTCACCGAAGTGTCTCACACGCACGGCTACCGGGAGCCGTTCGAGGCGGCCGGCCACGAGGTGACGTTCTACGACGCGGGCCACATCCCGGGGAGCGCGCACGTCCTCGTCGACGACGGCGACACCCGCTTGCTCTACACCGGCGACTTCCACACCGACGACCAGCGGCTCGTCTCGGGGACGACCGCCCGGCCCGACGCGGACGTCGTCGTCTGCGAGAGCACGTACAGCGACGTCGACCACGACCCGCGGGCCGACGTCGAATCGCGGTTCGCAGAGAGCGTCAAGACGACGCTCTGGGAGGGCGGCACCGTCGTCGTCCCGGCGTTCGCCATCGGGCGGACGCAGGAACTACTGCTGATTTGTGCGGCGCACGACATCCCCTGCTACGTCGACGGCATGGGGAAGGAGGTGACGGAGATGCTTCGCCGGCACCCCGAGTTCGTCCGTGACGCCGACGCGCTCCGCCGCGCGAAGTCGCACGCACGGTTCGTCACCGGCCGCGACGGCCAGCGCAAGCGAATCACCGAGCAGAAGGCGGCCATCGTCACGACCAGCGGGATGCTCTCGGGCGGCCCGGCGATGACGTACATCCCCGAGATCCGGCAGCGGCCGACGAACAAGATCACGATGACCGGCTACCAGGTCGAAGGGACGCCGGGGCGACGCCTGCTCGAGACCGGGAGCGCCGAAATCGACGGCCGCGTCATGCCGGTGAGTGCGCAGGTGGAGCAGTACGACTTCTCGGCGCACGCCGACCGCGACGGGCTCCTGTCGTTCCTCGACGCCTACCGGGACGCGACTGTCCTCGTGAACCACGGCGACCGCTGTGCCGACTTCGTCTCGGAGCTGCGCGCCGACGGGTTCGACGCGTCGGCGCCGCGGCTCGGCGAGGAGTTCGCGTCCGGCTGAGACGACGGACGGCGGCGGTCAGGCGTCGAACGGGCTGTCCGCGCCGTCGGGTTCGTCGCCGGGGAGCGTGACGACGTTGCCGCGGCCGACGTTGATTTTCGTGACCTTGTCGTCGTCGGCCATCCGGGAGAGCACGCGGCTCACCTTCGATTTCGACCAGCCGGTCTCGTCGACGAGCGTCGACTGCCGGATGCGGCCGCCGTTCCGACGGAGCACCGCGAGCACCGCGTCCTCGTTCGTGAGCGTGTCGAGCGGCGGCTCGGTCGGCTCCTGTCGAGCGGCCGCGGTGCCTCCCCCGGATTCGCCGGGTTCGGCCGGCGCTCCGTCTGCGTCCCCGGCGACGAAGGCGTCGTTGTCGACGCCCGATTCACCGGGAGTCGCAGGGCCGTCGGCGCCAGCGTCCGCAGGGTCAACGTCCGCTGCGTCCGCGGCGTCCGCGTCGTCGGCGTCCGCGGCGTCGGCGGCGGTAGCGTCGGCCGGCGTCGACCCGGTGAGTGCGGCGGAGACGACGTGAACCCTGTCGCTGAGCCGAGTCGCCGCCGCGGAGAGCCGGGCGGTCACGGGCGAGTCGCGCACGCGGCTGCGGACGCGCTCGGGGACGTACGGGAGCCAGCGCCGGCGGGACGCCCAGGCGACGCCGCCGAGCAGGGCGCCGACCACCGGGAGGAGAAGCGGCCACGTCGGGAGGCCCGTGTCGGTGTCGACGGTCGCCGCGTCGCCGCGGCCGTCGCCGTCCGTGTCCGCCGCCGTCGGGTCGGTGCCGAAGCGGTTCACTTCGTCGCCGTCGCCGAGGCCGTCACCGTCCGTGTCGACCCGGTTCGGGTTCGTTCCGTGCCCGTTCACTTCGTCGCCGTCGCTGAGGCCGTCCCCGTCCGTGTCTGCCTTCGTCGGGTCGGTGTTGGTTTCGTACGCCTCGGCGCCGTCGGCGAGGCCGTCGTCGTCCGTGTCGGCCTTCGTCGGGTTCGTGCCGAAAGTGTACACTTCGAGCGCGTCGGCGAGGCCGTCCCCGTCCGTGTCCGCCGCCGTCGGGTTCGTCTCGTGGTCGTTCACCTCCGCGGCGTCGCCGAGGCCGTCACCGTCCGTGTCCGCCGCCGTCGGGTCGGTTTCGTGGGTGTTGCGTTCGAGGGCGTCGGCGAGACCGTCCCCGTCCGTGTCGGCGCGGTTCGGACTGGTGCCGAAGCGGTTCACTTCGTCGCCGTCGCCGAGGCCGTCACCGTCCGTATCGGCCTTCGTCGGGTTCGTCTCGTGCCGGTCGACTTCGTCGCCGTCGCCGAGGCCGTCCCCGTCCGTGTCGACCGTCAGCGGGTCCGAGCCGAACGTGTCGAGTTCGAGGCCGTCGAGCAGGCCGTCGCCGTCGGTGTCCGCCTCGGAGAAGTTCGTGCCGACGGTCACTTCGCGGGCGTTCGTCGCGCCGTCGGCGTCCGCGTCGGCCTCCTTTTCGATGACGGCGACCTGGTGGACGGTGCGCGCCGCGACGTCGCGGCTCAGCGTGTCGGCGGTGACGACGACGCTGACGGACTGCGCGCCGCGGAAGCCGTCGGGCCACTGCTCGAAGGTGAACGTGAGTTGGTCGGTGCTGTTGCCCGACAGCACGACCGACCGGCACGCCAGGTCCGCGGTGGAGCCGTTGTCGGCGGGCGTCGACTGGACGCACACCTCGTAGTGCCCCTCCCCTTGCCCCGCCATCGTTTCGAGGGTCACGTCAAGGGTCGTCCGGTCGCCGGCCCAGATGTACGACGTGTTGCCGCGCGTGAACACGACGTCGCCCTCGCCGAACGAGGACGACGCGATGCGGACCTGCTGGTGGTCGGTGGCGGCACCGCCGGTGCTGACTGCTGCTGTCGCGACGCCGGCGGCGACGGGCGCGGCGAGCAGGACGACCGCAAGCAGGAGCGCGGATGCGGCGGGGACGGAGTCGCTTTGTTTGGGAATCACGCGGGCCTCTGTGGTCGTTCAGGCCGTTTCCGCTCGCGGACTTAACCCTTTCGCGCTCCGTTTCGTCCTCTGAGAACCGACGAAACAGTCTGAAACAGTCAGCGAACAATCGGTGGAGACACGCCTACGTACAGCGGTTTTGAGTGAAACGGTCGGGTTTCCGATGAGAAGTGTTCGGCGAGAAGTGGTGGGTGGAGGGCGCGTGCCGCCGGCCGGAACCCCCTACAGTTCGGCCGGCGAGCGGTCGCGAGGACCGGGCCACGTCAGGGGAGTCGTCCCCCCTGAAAGTCGCGTCAGCGACGGCGTGTCACGGTGGCGCCGTCCGCGTCCACGCGCACGACGGCGTCCATCAGCGACGCGAACGTGTCGACGGTGCACTCGTCGTGTGCGCCTGCGACGAGTCCGTAGACGGCGACCGCGTCTTCGGACGCGAGTCGGTTCACGACGGCGTTGCAGAAGCGGTAGCAACGCTGCCGGTCGACGTACTGGAGGAGCGTCGTGAGCGACGGGACCTGACAGTCGATCTGTCCGTCCTCGTCGGCCACGGACGCGAGGAGCTTGTCGATGGCGACCCCGAGTTCCGTGAGGTTCGCTGGCGAGGACACCGGCTCCACAGTCAGCCGGTCCTCGTCCACCTCGACGGTTCCCCCCTGTGGGGTCGCGTCTGCGACGAGCACGGTGCGGCCGTCGGTCGGCCACTCCGCCAGTTGTTCGACGTCGACCTGCGTGAACGCGACGAGCAGCAGCGGGCCGTCACCGGCGACGCGGCCGCGTTCCCCTGGCGCGGCGGTCGAGCCGTGCGGTTCATCCAGAACCAACACGTTCGATGCGTCGGCGAGCTGTGACGGCCACGCGCCGCCCTCGTTTACCGTCGTGTGCAACGTCCCTGACATGGCGTCTGCAGCGACGGCGACAGTCGACTAAAACCCGGATAGCCGTCCCGTCTCGTTTCGTCGTCCCACCCCCACCATTTCATTCCGTTCTGCTATATCGAGAAATCATATTTCGGCGCCTCGGGTCCGTCGCCCCGAAACGGGCTGAAACACTCCGGCGAAATCAGCGAAACAGTCCGTCGCCGTGTTGCGGTTTCGTGGGTCGCCCGCGGCTACAGCCAGCCTTCGCGCTGGAAGTAGGCGACGAGAATCACGGCGACCACTGCCATTCCCAGGAGCGTCGCCGGGTACGCGTACGGCCAGGTCAGCTCCGGCATCACCTCGAAGTTCATGCCGAAGACGCCGGCGATGAACGTCAGCGGCAGCACGATGGTCGCGACGACGGTGAGCCGACGCATCACCTCGTTCGTCGACTGCGACAGCGTGTTCAGGTAGATGTCGCGGGCGCCGCTCGTCAGGTCGCGGTACGTCTCGGTCAGCTCGACGAGCTGCACCAGGTGGTCGTAGGTGTCGCGGTAGTACTTCTCCGTCTCCGGCGTGACGTGCGCGTCGTCGCGGTACAGGACGCCCATCGCGTCCCGGGTCGGCCACACGACGCGCCGCACCGACAGCAGGTCCCGGCGGAGGTCGTTGATGACGCCGAGCGTCTCCGTGTCGGGCGACTCCACGACCCGCTCTTCCACCGTCTCGATGTCGCCTTCCAGTTCGTCGAGCAGGTCGAAGTAGTCGTCGACGACGCGGTCGACGACGAGGTACCCGGTGAAGTCCGGGCCGGACGAGAGCGCGCGCCGCTCGTCGCCCGCGACCCGGTTCCACACGGAGTCCACCGACCCGACGGACTCCACGGTCATCGTGACGAGCCAGTCGTCACCGACGAACACGCCGACCGGCTGCGTCCGCATCTCCTCGAGGAACGTCGTCTCGCCGACACGGAACCGGGCGGCCTTCACCAGCAGGAACGTGTAGTCGTCGAGCACCTCGGCTTTCGGCCGCACGTCGTTCACGACGTCCTCCACGTGCAGCGGGTGGATTCCGAACTCCCGGCCGACCGACTCCAGTTCCGCGCGGTCGTCCGACTCCGCCCACGTCCACGTCGTCCCGGGCGCCGAGATGGCGTCACTCGGCTCGTCGAACGACGACGCCCCCGCCGCGGTGTACGACAGGGACCGGTTCACTGCTCACCTCCGTCGGCGGCGGCCGGCCGGCGATACGTGACCGCCGCGAGCGTCACACCCGCCATCAGGCCGACCAGGCTCGCCTCGCGGCCCGGATACGGCGCGACGACGCCGGCGGCGTAGCCGACGAGCGACGCCGCGGTGAGCGCCGCCGACGCGGCAAACGCACGGTTCATGGCTCACCGTCCCGGCGCAGCGAACTAAACCTTATCCGCGGCCGCACGGCAGAACAGTCCCGCAGTCGAGGCGTCTCAGTCGTCGTCGACGATGACCTCGACCGGCTCGTCCTCGGCGTCGGACTCCTCGGCGCCGGACCCGCCGGCGCGTTCCTGGTACAGCAGCGCACCGGCGACCGCGAGCACCACCCACGACCGCCAGCTCGCGAGGTTCAGCGTGTAGCCGATGCCGAACGGCTTCTTCACGACCATCCCCTCCCCCGGCTGCCAGTACGACGACAGCAGCCGGCCGATACTCGGCCGCTCGAAGTTGTACGGGATACCGAACAGCTCCCCGGACTCCGGTTTATCAACCATACGTGACAGGTACGTCCGCACCCGATAAATGGTTTCGGCCTCCCCGCCGACATGACGCCGCGGCCGCCCGTAGTTTCTTCAGCGATGCCGCGGCCAGACGCGCCGTGACGTAGCAGCGACCGCGCGACGTCCAGCGGCTGTGCGGCCACCGTCGCGTGCGCGTCCGGCCGCCTGTCCGCCTACTGGCTCGCCGACTCCGACTCGGTCGCGGCCTGGTAGCGACCGCGCCCCTCCACGGTTCTGAGGCGGTCGAGAACCGCGCCGTCCCCTTCCTCGCGGTAGCCGGCCTCGACCGCTTCGATGAGCGGCTCCGGCGTTTCGGCTGTGCCGACGAGCGACTGCTCGAACACGTGGAGGTCCATCGCGCGGTCCTCGACGTGCTCCGTCGCGTAGCCCAGCCCGAAGTCGATGAGGTACGTCCGGTCGACGTCGCCGCGGTCGCCGTTGTCGCCGCCGTTTCCGGTAGCGTAGCCGCCGCGTCCGACCCTGACGTTCCGTGTCGTCGGGTCGCCGTGTACCGCGCCGGCGGCGTGGAGTCGCGCGAGGTGTCGTCCGACGGTCCGGCACCGCTCCGCCGTGAGCACCGCCGCGAGGTCCGCGTCGCCGACGTGCTGCATCGTCAGCGTCGCCTCCGGCACGTCCACGTCGCGGACGAGCGGCGTCGGCACGCCCGCCTGCCGCGCCTCCGACAGCAGCCGCGCCTCCCGGACCGTCCGGCGCCGCCGCAGCGACGCGTCCAGCTCGGGGTGCCGGTAGCCCTTCGGCACCCGGCGCTTGACGACGTCGTCGCCGCGGAGTTCGACGACCGCCTCCGCGCCGCGGAGGTCGCTCGCGCCGCCCGCATCGGCGCGGCTCACGGACTCGTCCGTGCCGCGCCACGTCACGTCCACCTGGTCCGGCCGGAAGTCGGGGTCCACCGCCGAGTCCGCGACCGGGACCGTGTCGCCGGCGGCGGCCATCTTCGCGCCGAGCACCGCGATCATCCCGGCGTTGTCGCGGAGGAACCGCGGCTCCGGTGCGTAGAAGTCCGCGCCGCGCGCCGCGCACATCTCCGAGAGCATCTCCCGCAGCCGGTCGTTCTGCCCGACGCCGCCGCCCAGCACCAGTTCGTCGGTGCCGGTGAGCGACAGCGCCCGCTCGGAGACTTCCGTCAGCATCGCGAACGTGTGCTCCTGCAGCGAGAAGCAGACGTCCTCTACGGGGACGCCGTCGTCGTACGCCTGCTTCGCCGCGGACATGATGCCGGAGAACGAGAAGTCCATCCCCTTGACGACGTACGGCAGGTCGACGTAGCTGCCGTCGGCGGCGTGCGCCTCGATTTTCGGCCCGCCCGGGTGGCTCCAGCCGACGTGCCGCGTGAACTTGTCGAGGGCGTTGCCGACGCCGGTGTCCATCGTTTCGCCGAGCACTCGGTATCGGCCGTTGTGGTAGCCGAGCAGGTGCGCGTTGGCGCCGGAGGCGTTCAGACACACCGGCGAGTCGAACCCGGAGCGGTGCCGGCCGATTTCGAGGTGCGCCACCATATGGTTCACGCCGACCAGCGGCACGTCGAGCGTCCGCGCCAGCGACCGCGCCGCGGTGCCGACGATGCGGAGACACGGCCCGAGGCCGGGGCCGCGCGAGAACGCGACGGCGTCGATGGCGTCGGCGCCGAACGCCGCTTCGGCGTGGTCCAGCGCCGCCGCGACGACCCGGGGGACCGCGTCGCCCATGTGTTCTGCGGCCTCTCGCGGATGGATGCCGCCGCTCTCCGGCTCGTACGCGTCGGACTCGATGAAAACAGCGTCGTCCTCGGTGTCGTAGACAGCGGCGCTCGCACACCACGCCGTTCCTTCGATGCCGAGGACCCGCATTCGGTTCAGGTCGGGGACGGTGCGGGAGTTACGCCTCTTCGGCTTCGACGTCTTCCTCGGCGCCGATGGCGTTCCGTTCGAGCATGTACTCCTGTTCGACGTCCGCCGCGTGGTCGGCCGACTCGTACACTTTGGCGTAGCCGACGGTCTTCCGCATCCCGAACTTCGTGTCGAGTTCGTGAACGACGACCTCGTCGGCGCCCTTGTCGAGTTTCGCGGCCAGCGAGTCGCGGACCTGCAGGCGCGCAGGGGTGGCTTCGTCGTGCGTCACTTCGAACCGGACGTCAGTCCGGTGCAGCATGGGGTTCTCCTCTTCGGAGATGATGTCGATGTCCATGGTTCAGTTGCCGGAGAATCCGGTTGATAGCGGGAAAAGGATTTCGAAGGGCGGCTCAGAGCCGTGCGAGCGCCGCCTCGGCGTCGCCATCCATGCGGCGGAGCAGGCTCCGGGCCTCCGCGCGCGCCTCGGCGTCGACGTCGACCAGCACCATTCCTTCGTCCGGCTGACCGTACACGACGCTCGCGCCGTCGGGCGCGGCGACGATGGCGGGGAGCGTCGCGAGGTCCTCCTCGCCGTCGACGTAGACGACGACTGGCTCGTCGCGGTCGAGAGCGTCCCGGAGCGCGTCGAGCATCGCCTCTGAGATGGTCGCCGGCGGGTTCTCCACTTCGATGCGAGGGTCGTCGCCGTCGAGCACCGCCGCGATTTCGGTGCTGACCGCTTCGCGTTTCGTCTTCCCGTCGATGACGGCGACGTCCGGGTCGCGGCCGGCGACGCGGAGGTGGTAGGTGACGACGTCGCCGACGGCGACGACGGGGTCGCCGGCGTCCCGGAGCAACGGCTCGGCGTCGGTGTAGACGGCGCCGAGCGGCTCTTTGAACGCCGACCGAAGCGCCTCGGGAAGCGTCAGCATTCCGTTACCGGACTTTCAGCGCGTAGCTGCCCGGCTCGGAGACGTTCATCTCCGGCGCGATCTCGGACTGCTCGGGGTGTGTGATGATGACGTACCCGGCCCAGTCCTCCGTCAGCGACGAGGAGCCGCAGTTCTCGCAGGTCTGCGCGTTCGGGTCGTTCACGTAGTGGCACTCGCGGCAGGCGAGCCGGTCTTCGGCCATTCAGTTCCCCTCCGCGGTCGCTTCGTCGCGCTTTGCGGCCTCGTCTTCGAGCCAGCCGTGCTTGCCGAGCCCGGGCTGTTTCGCGGTGAGCCCGATCTTGGAGTCGCGGGGGTTGCGCTCGTCGATGCTCTTCGTGACGACGCGCACCCGGACCGGGTCTTCGACGCCGAGCGTCTGGTTCGACTCGGTCGACGCGAGCTGCTGGTTCTCGCCGTCGTACGCGAGGTATTCGTCCGAGATCTGCGAGACGTGCAGCAGCCCGTCGACCGGGCCGATGCCGACGAACGCGCCGAACTCGACGACCTCCACCACGTTCCCGTCGACGACTTCCTGCATCTTCGGGTCGAACGTGATGGCGTCGAACTCCGCCTCGTAGTAGACGCCGGGCCGGGAGGGCAGCACGGCGCCCTCGCCGATGTCGGTTACTTCGATGACGCTGACTACGCTGCCGACGTCCTCGTCCATTCGCCCTTCGAGTTTGTCCTGTAGGAGCTTGCGGACCCGGTCGCGGCTGACGTCCGCCAGGTGCTCCGGCGGCACCTCGACCGTGTCCTTGAGTCGTACCCGTTTGTACATCGTTATGGTTCTGTTACCGCCAGTGTGTTCGCGCCCCTTAAACCGATTACGCGTACGTTCCGCGCGAGCAGCCGGTCCCGAAGGGGCTTGTCGTTCGTGACGACGTAGCCGTCGAAGTCGCCGGACGCGAGTTCGACGACGGCGTCGTCAGCGTACTCCGCCTCCGCCTCGACGACGCGGCACCGGTCCGCGAGGTCGCGGCCGACCGAGGCCGCCGTCGCCTCCTCGCCGCCGGATTCCGCCGCCAGTTTCTCCAGTTCGTCGACGACGGCCTGCGCCGTCACCGGCTCGTACACCGTGAGCAGCCGGTCGAGTTCGTCGAACACGCGGACGCCGCCTTCGACCGGCAGCATCAGCGCGTTCGCGTCGAGCAGCGCCGTCGTCGTCATCGCCTCACTCCAGCGTCCCGACGCCGATGAGTCGCCAGCGGGCGCCCATCCGTCGGTTGATCGCGATCTTCGCGCCCTCCTCCGCGCAGACGGGGCGCTTCAGCGACACTTCGCATTCGCCGTCGCGCGCGCTCGTCACGGCGCCGACGGTGGTCGCGGTGCCGACGGTGAGCATCAGCGGCTCGCCCGTCGAAATCTCGTCGACGGCGCCTTCGCCGACGACGCGGTCGAGCAGCTCGACGCTCATCTCGAACTGGTCGCGCGTCGGCGGCAGCGTCCCCGGTTCGCCGGCGACCTGGCCGGCGAGCGCGTCGCCTTTCGTCAGGCTCGGGTCGAGGCCGGTGCCGACGCCGAGCAGGCCGCCGGGCGTCGCCTCCTCGACCGGCTCGCCACCGGCCTGCAGCGACCGCACCGACGTCTCGATGTCGCGGTACTCGGACTGGCCGCCCTCCTCGACTTCGCGACCCGGCCGAAGCACCAGTTCGTCGTCTTCCTCCAGCGTCCCCTGGACGAGCGACCCGCCGAGCACGCCGCCGAGCAGGTCGTCGGCCGTCGTGCCGGGACGGTTGATGTCGAACGACCGCGCGACGTACATCTGCGAGGGCAGCGTCTCGTCGCGTTCGGGCGTCGGGATGCGGTCTTCGAGCGCCGAGATGAGCAGGTCCGTGTTGATCTCCTGCTGGGCGCTAATCGGGACGATGGGCGCGTCTTCGGCGACCGTGCCCTCGACGAACTCCTCGATTTCCTGGTAGTTCTCGCGGGCGCGCTCGGCGTCGACGAGGTCGATCTTGTTCTGCGCGATGACGATGTTGTCGATGCCGATGATGTCGAGCGCCATCAGGTGCTCTTCCGTCTGCGCCTGCGGCACCTCCTCGGCGGCCGAAATCACGAGGACGGCGCCGTCCATGATGGACGCCCCCGACAGCATCGTCGCCATCAGCGTCTCGTGGCCCGGCGCGTCGACGAACGAGACGGTCCGCAGGACCTCCGTCTCGACGTCGTGCTCGGGGCACGTCTCTGCGACCGTGAAACACTCGGGCTCGTCACAGTCGGGGCAGCGACGCAGCGTCGCGTCCGCGTAGCCCAGCCTGATGGAGATGCCGCGTTTCATCTCCTCGCTGTGCTGGTCGGTCCACGACCCGGACAACGCCTGTACCAGCGTCGTCTTTCCGTGGTCGACGTGACCGACGAGTCCGATGTTCACCTCCGGTTGTGTATGTTCCGTCACCATTGACCTCCTGAAGGGATAATCTCGTACTAGATTCTCCCCGAACGACTGATAAACCTGCTGTTCTCCGACAACCCGGCTCCCTCCCGCAGTTTTCAGCCACCAGTCGCTGCTCGCGCGCGGGCGTCGCCGACCGCGCCGGCGGCGGTACACGGACCGCACCGGCGACTGCATCGGTCACGGCACGCCGACCGCGCCGGCGACGTAGCCGCGCTGCGTGCCCCCGAGACGAGGCGAAACCCGGGATAGACGAACGGACGCGCTTATACGCCGCGCGCGACAAGAGACGGCCAACTGACCACATCATGCGTTTCGAAAATCTCCCCACGACGCCGCGCTCCGAGGAGCTCCTCGACAAGGCGTTCTCGCGGGCCGCCCGCGCCGGCCGAGCCAAAGGCGGCCGGGAGGCCCAGGAGTCGATGCTGCGGACCGCCGCCAACATCCTCTCGGACAACCTCGAGAACGTCTCCAACGACTGGCCGGACTTCGACTACGACGTCGAGCCGTTCTACTACGAACTCGCGGACGCCATCGTCGACGTCGACGAGCTCCGGCAGGCGCTCTCGGAGGTGAACTGGGCGTCACGGCAGATCGCGGAGCTGCGCTCCGAGTACGCCTCGAAGATTCGGACGGCGGACCCGGACACCGCCCGGAAGCACCGCAAGCAGGCGTTCGCCCGGATGGCGGACATCATGGACGAAATCGAAGACGACCTGTTCCGCGTCGGCGAGGCGCGCGACGCGCTGAAGGGGCTGCCTGACATCCGGCCCGACGAGCCGGCAATCGTCGTCGCCGGCTACCCGAACGTCGGGAAGTCGTCGTTCGTCAACGCCGTCACGCGCGCCTCCAACGACATCGCCTCGTACCCGTTCACGACGAAGGCGGTCCAGATCGGCCACTTCGAGCGCGACCACGTCCGCTACCAGATCATCGACACGCCGGGGCTGCTCGACCGGCCGGCGGACGAGCGCAACGACATCGAACAGCAGGCCGTCTCGGCGCTCACGCACCTCGCGGACGCCGTCGTGTTCGTCGTCGACGCCTCCGGCGACTGCGGCTACCCGCTCGACGCCCAGCTCGGCCTGCTCTCGGAGGTCGAACGCGTCTTCGACGCCCCGGTGCTCGTGGTGTGCAACAAGAGCGACCGCTCACGCGACGTCGACGCCGACGCGTACATGTCGGTGACGAACGACGAGAACGTCGACGAGGTGCTCGACATGGCCGTCGAAGCCGTCGGCTTCGAACCGGACCTGCCGAGCCGCGAGTAACTGAGTCGGGCGCGCGTCCGGAGTCAGCCGAGCCGAGGACGCGCGCTGCGTTTCGCCGTCTGTCGATCTCGTTGTTCGCTTACTCCAGTTCGTACGTCACGGTCACTGACGCGCTGACGGTGACCGGGCCGGGTTCGAAGGAGGTGCCGCCGCTGGCCGCGTCGGCGGTGAGCCGGACCTCGTAGGCCGAGTAGTCGGCGGAGCCGACCTGCATCGACAGCTCGGTGCCGACCGAGCGGTTCGCGGCGCTGGCGACCGTCTCGGCCTCGTCGCGGGCGTCGCCGACGGCGGCGGCGAGCGCTTCGCTGCGGAGTTCGGCGCGCTTCTCGTCGCTCAGCGTGAACCGGACGCTCTGGACGGCGCTGGCGCCGTTGTCGACGGCGACGTCGACCGCGTGGCCGGCGTCGTCGGGCGTCGTCTCGAACTGGAAGACGTGGTACGCGCGGAAGCCGGTGCGTTCGCGGGTGTCGCCGGAGTGGTCGTACTGCGGCGAGAGCTGGTAGTCGACGGTGTGGACCTCGTAGCCGGCGTCGGCGAGCGCGTCGCGGAGCGCGTTCGCGTCCGCGGCGACCTGCGACCGGGCGGCCGAGGCGTTTTCGGCTGTCGCCTCGACGGCGACCGTGATGACCGCCGTGTCGGGCGACGCGGTCACCGTCGCGGTTCCGGACGCAGTGACGCTGTTCGTCGCGCTGTCCGCGCCGTTCGCGCCGGCTCCGGCGGCCGGCGTGGTCGTCGTGGCGCCCGAGCAGCCCGCGAGCAGGACCACGGCCGCCACGAGGAGGGCAGTGAATGGTTTCGATGCCATACCCGGAGCCACGTCACGGCCGGGCTTGAAGCTGCCTTAGACGCTAGGAGCCGTTTGAGTCACGGCGGCCGCGGCGGTATCGGCAGCGGCGTCTGCGCCGGCGGCGCCAGCGCCGACGGCGACGCTGGCAGCACCGGCGGTGTCGGGGCTGGCGCTGGCGGTGCCGGCGGATTCGATAGTGACGTACCTGACGGTGACGCCGACGGTCGCGTCGCCGCCGATTCCGAACGGCGCTTTCGCGTCGTCCTGGAGCCGCGCGGCGAGTTCGTCCGCGATGCGCGGCGGGTCGACGCCGGGCGGGTGGCCGACCGTCACGGTGACGTGCGTCGGCTGCCTGAACGGGAAGCCGCGGTACTCCACGTCGACGTCGACGACGGTGAGTTCGTCGGCGGTCAGCGCGACGGCCTCGTCGCGGGCGGCGTCCTCGAACTGGGCGCTCTGGTAGGAGGCGACGGTGACGCCGGCGAGGACGGTCGTCGCGAGCAGGATGGCGACGCCGAGGACCGCGATTCGTTTCAGCGTCGCGGTCCGCGCCTGCCCGAGTTTGAAGAAGCTGTCCGGGCGGTAGCCGCGGTACCACAGCACGGCGAGCGCCGCGAAGTTGATGGAGAGGAAGTTCACGACGACGAGCAGCGCGGCGCCGGCGACGGTCAGCGGCGCGCCCCACGCCAGCCCGATGCCGACGACGGCGGTCGGCGGGACGAGCGCCGCGGCGATCATGACGCCGACCAGCGCCGACGAGACGCCCGACGACAGCGACAGCGCGCCCGCGACGCCGGCGCCGAGCGCGATGGGGAGCGACAGCACGTCCGGTGCGAGCCGCTCGCGCACCTCCTGTATCGCGAACACCTCCTGTGCGCTGAACGGGACGATGCGGCCGTACCGCAACACCAGCGCGAACAGCGCCGCCGAGCCGACGGCGAGCAGGCCGCCGATGACCTGGAGTTTCACGCCGCGCCGGAACAGCTCCGGGTCGTCGACGACGGTGCCGACGCTCGTCGCCATCGCCGGGCCGATGAGCGGCGCGATGACCATCGACCCGACGACGACCGCCGGCGAGTCGAGCAGCAGCCCCGCGGTCGCGACGACGGCGCTGATGGCTGTCATCACGACGAACGTCACCCACGTCGGCGCCATCTCCTCGGCGCGCGTCACCAGCTCCTCGCGGGCGATGCGGTCGTGGCTCTCCTCGTCGGCCGCGTACCGCTCTTCGAGCTGCTCGAACCGCTTTGAAACGACGGTTTCGGCGTCGAGAACCACCGTGTAGGCGTCCCGCTCCAGCCCGGCCTCGCGGAGCCGTTCGAGCACCGGCTCCACCGCCTCGGTCGGCAGCGGAAACGACACGACGGCGATGTAGTCCCGGCCGCTCGTCTCGTCGGAGAGCACGTAGTCGATGCCCTCCTCGTCGAGCGCGGACAGCACGGACTCGCGCTTGCCGGCCGGCACCATCACTTGGACGAGTCGCACGGCCTCACCTGTTCGCCTGCACCCAAAACACTCCCGGCTCTCGCCGTCCCGGCCCGGCCCCCCACCGGCCCCGACCCGGCCCCTACCGGCCTCCGCCCTGATTCACCGGGTTCGTCCGGCGGCGCTCAGCCGTCGCCCGGGTGGAGCCGCTGCAACACCGGAATTTCGGCCAGTTTCTCGTCCGGGAGCGCGTCCCAGTCGACGCCGCCGGGGCGCGGCGGTTTCGCCGCCGAGCCCGGCCGAATCGTCCGCTCCGGCGTACAGATCAGGTCGAGCGGGACGTCGTGGCCGTCCAGTTCGACGTCGCCGGCGGCGGCGGCGGCGTCGACGACCTGCCGCTCGTGCACCGTCGACGTGACGGTCGTCCAGTCGCCGACGGCGCCGAGTTCCGACAGCACCGCGAACTCCAGGTCCGCGAACCCCTCGCCCTTCCCGACGCGGCCGCCGTCGGGCGTCACGGCGACGCTGCCGGAGACGACGAGGTCGACGTCCGGCACCTCGTCGGGGCCGACCGGGACGCCGTGTTTCGACGCGCCGGACACCGTCGTCGCGTCGTCGATGTCGGGGACCTCGTCGGGCGCGAGCCGCAGAAACGGGTGCTCCTCGCGGAGCCGCGGCACCGCGACGTAGACGGTCTTCCCGGCGCGGAGCGCGGCCCGCCGAACCGGCAACTGCGGCGCGTCGGGGTTGCACTTCAGCACCGCGGCGTCCGCCCACTCGTCGGTCGCCGCGAGCCGGTCGCACGCCGCGTCGGCGCCGGCGAAGTTCGGGATTCTGCCGTGCGGCGGGAACGGGAACCGGGCCTCCCCGGACGCCTCCAGGTCGTCCCAGATGCGCTCGCGGAGCGACTGCTTGTCCATGCCCGTCCGTTCGTCCGCGGCGCCGTATATCCTCGCCGACCCGGCCCGACCTGACCTGACCCGACCTGACCCGGCCGGTGCCGCCCTCAAGGAGACCGGCGGTGGCGCGCGGCGGCCGCGCTGCGTCGCGGCCGGGAGCGCGCGAGGGGCGCCGGCGCGGCCGAGCGGCAGCGAGGCCGCGCCGGCGTCGGCTGGGGAGGGCGAGGCCGCGGCCGAGCTGTCCGCCCGGGACCGTCCCAATCGTCGCGCTTAACCTCGGGCGCTCTCGTACGAGGACACAGATGGACCCGCTGTACGCCCGGTATCCGTTCTTCGCGAACGCCCGCGAGGCGGTCCGCCAGTCCGGCGTGGACCTCGCCTCGCTGGTCGCGGACGGCGCGCCCGCGGTGGCGCGCGGCCGGGAGCGGGTCGAACGCGCGCTCGTCGAAGGCACCACCGAACCCGAAGACAGCCACGAGTGGGACACGCGCGAAGAACTGCTGTCGTACCCGATTGCGCGCATCCTGGTGTCGCTTCTGGACTCGCCGGCCGCCATCGAGAAGTACGCCGAAGCGGAGGCGCGCACCGCACACGCCCGGTTCACCGACGACCTCAGCCGCGACCGCGACCGCGTCCGGCGCGAACAGGGCCGCGTCGACTTCGACGCGCTGCTCGCCGAGTTCGACCTGCTCGGCGCCGTCCGCGCCGAAGAGCCGAAACCGGGGCAGGCCGAAGGGACGTGGCTCCGGCTCGCCGTCGGCGACTACCTCGCGTACGTCGACCCGGAGTGGGGCGACGACTGGCGGCTCGTGAACCGCGAACTCGCCGGCGGCGAGGTCCGCGTCGAGCGCAGCGAACTGTACCGGCTGCTCCGCGAAGCCGTCCAGGACCGCGTCGCCGACGGCCTCCCGTTCGACGGCGTCGCCGACGAAATCGCCGACGAACTCGAAGCCGAACTCTCCGACCTCCGCGACCTGCTCGCCGACCGCACCGCCGCCGCCGACTTCGACGTCGTCGCCCCCGACCTGTTCCCGCCGTGCGTCTCGCGGCTCCTCGACCGCGCCCGCGCCGGCGACGACCTCGACCCGCAGGCCCGCTTCTCGCTGTTCGCGTTCCTCGCCGGCCTCAACCTCGACGCCGACGAAGCCGTCGCGCTCTGCGAGGGCGGCGTCGACCCGGACGACGTCGACACCAGTTTCGCGTACCTCCGCGACGAGTCCGGCGCGCAGTACCCGCCGCCCTCCTGCCGGACGCTCGAAGCCTACGGGCTCTGCGAGAACGAGGACAACCACCGCAGCGTCGCCCCGCACCCGCTGCGCTACTACGCCCGCCGCCTCGCCGAAGCCGACGACGTCACCGACTGGCGAAACCGCGACAGCGACGACGACGGCGACGACAGAAACAGCGACGGTGCAGGCGGCGGCGACAGCAGCGACGCCGAGACCGAGGCGGATGGAGACGCGAGTCCAGACGGGGACCGGAATGTGAACGCGGACGTGGACACAGAGTCAGCGGCGGGCGGCGACGCTGCCGGCGGCTGAGCGTCGGAGGACGCGGCGGAGGACAGTCGCGGCGGTCGGTTCGAGACTCGTGTCGGCGCTCTACTCAGCGCCAGTCGAGGTACATGCCGGCAGCGCCCATCAGGACCACGAACAGCGCGAGGATGCCGACGATGTAGTACGCGCCGACGAGTTCGAGGTTGTGGTTCGTGGTGTACGTCGACCCGACGGCGACGAGGAGGGCGATGAAGACGGCGACGGCGCCGGTGGAAACCGCGATTTTCCGGCGCATCTCCGCGTCGATATCCATGGGGTTCGCTACCCGTGGACCCGCCAAAAGGGCTTCGAAGCCGCGCGACGCTCCCGCTTCCGGTGCAGCGCCGCCCCCGCCGAACCGAGACCCGGCGTTTCACACCCCGCTCTCGCCGCTCTCTGCGGTTCCGGTTTCGATGGATTTCCACCCGAAACGAGGGTTTAGGCCCGTGCAGCGCGTACGGACAGTGAACGGGAATGACGCACTCCGAATCCACAGCCGCGTCGACCGCCCGTCAGACGCTCCCCGGCGGCGACCACACCGGCCGCGCCGGCCGAGCGCGGACCGAACCGATGACGGTCCGGGCGCTCCGCGGCGACGCGTACCTCGTCGACACCGACAGCGGCCGCTACGACGTCGACTTCGACGCCGGCCGCTGCAGCTGCCCCGACCACGTCGTCCGCGGCGCGCGCTGTAAACACCTGCGCCGCGTCGCCCTCGAAATCGAAGCCGGCGCCGTCGCGCCGCCCGGGCAGCGCCGCGGCGCCTGCGCCGTCTGCGGCGACGACGTGTTCGTCCCGGTCGCCGCCGACAGCGACGCTGACAGCCACCTCTGTGACCGGCACCGCCCCCGCCGCGGCGACGTCGTCCGCGACCGCGAAACCGGGAGTCTGCTCGTCGTCACCGACGTGACGACCGACCGCGCCGACGCCCGCGAAACCGCCGAGGGCCGCCTCGTCGCCGACTACGACACGAACCGCGACTACGGCCGCCACGAGCCGGTCGTCGACGCCGTCTACCTCGAATCGGTCGACGGCACCGACGACACCGACGACGCCGGCGGCGACGCCCCCGACTACGTCTCGGTCGCCGGCCGCCGCCGCTACGGCTTCCCGGCGTCCCGGCTCCGACGCCTCCGCGAGGACGACGCGCCGTCCGTCGCGGTCGTCGGCGTCTGATTGACCGACGCCCGCCGATTCAGCGGCTTACTCCAGCATCTCCGCGGCCTCGTCGCTCGTGAGGACGCCCTGTTCGACGGCGTTCAGGACTTCCGCGACGCTCCGGTCGGAGGCGGCGTCGTCGCCGGCGGCGAGCAGGTCGTCGATGGTGTCGCCCGCGTCGACCGCGGTCTCCTTTTTCACTCGGTAGTTCCCGCCGTCGGTGACGTGGAGGTCCGCGGGGTGGAAGAAGTACCAGTCCTCGCGGTCGAACCGGACGCCGATTTTCGGGGCGGCGCCGAAGTTCTGCGAGAAGTAGATGAGCGCTTCGACCTCCTCGCCGCGGAGGTAAATCGGGTCGCCCGAGGACGACTTGGCCTCGACGGCGTAGAACACGGTGCCGTCGCCGGCGAGCACGTCCGGGAGCTCCCGGTCCGTCGACGAGCCGCTGGCCGGCGCGCGCATCACCGCGAACCCGGCGTCGTGGAGCCTGTTGACGAGTTCGCGCTCCCGGCGGTCGCCCTTCGGATTGCCCGGCATCTCTGCCGGGAGTGGGTGACGGGCACCGATAAAGGAGACGGAAGCGCGGTGAAAGTGGCCGACGAGTCGGCGACGGACCGGCGACGGACCGGTGACGGACCAGCGATGGACGGCCGACGCGGCCTACTCGGCGCCGACGAGTTCGTCGACCAGCGCCTCCGGGTCGAACAGCTCGATGTCGTCGTACCCCTGGCCGGTGCCGAGGAACAGAATCGGCTTCCCGGTGACGTACGCGATGGAGATGGCGGCGCCGCCGGAGGAGTCGGCGTCCGCCTTCGTCAGCACCGCGCCGTCGATTTCGGCGGCGTCGTCGAACTGCGTCGCGCGCTGCACCGCGTCCTGCCCGGCGACCGCCTCGTCGACGAACAGCGTCATGTCCGGGTCGACGACGCGGTCGATCTTCTCCAGTTGCGCCATCAGGTCGTTGCTGGTGTGCAGCCGGCCCGCGGTGTCGCCGAGCACGACGTCGATGTCGTTCGCCTCGGCGTACTCGACGCCGTCGTAGATGACGGCCGCCGGGTCGCCGCCCTGCTCGTGCGCGATGAGTTTCCGGTCGAGCCGGTCGGCGTGCTCCCGTATCTGCTCGTTCGCGCCGGCGCGGTACGTGTCGCCGTTCGCCAGCACCGACGAGTAGCCGCGCTCGTCGAGCCACTCCGAGAGCTTCGCGATGGTCGTCGTCTTCCCGACGCCGTTCACGCCGGTGAACACGATCGTGACCGGCTTGTCGGCCTCGGCGATCCGCTCTTCGAAGTCGAACTGGCCGACGCTGATGACGTCGAGCAGCGCGTCGTGCAGCGCCTCCGTCACCAGTTCGTCGGTGGTCTGCACCTGCGCGCGCGTCTCGCCGAGCATCTTCGTCCGCACCGAGTCGAGAATCTCCTCGGCGACGCTCATCTCCACGTCGGACTCGAGCAGCGCCATCTCGAGGTTCCACAGCGGGTCTTCGAGGTCCTCCTCCTCGATGATGACCTTCCCGGTCGCGAACGCCTTCGCGCGCTTCAGCCGCCCCGGGCCGGACCCGGATTCGGACTCCGGTTCGGCTTCCTCGGCAGACTCGGCAGACTCAGCGGCCTCGGCGGTCTCGGCCGTCTCCGTCTCTGCCGCCGCGTCCGTCGCCGCCTCCGGCTCGGCCTCCGCGTCAGCCGCGGCCTCCTCGGCCTTCTCGTCGACCTCCTCGGCGGCGTCCTCGCGGAACGAGGAGAGCTTGTCCTTCAGGCCGTCGAACATCGCCGCTACTCGTCCCCGCCTTCCTCGCTCATCTGCTGCATCTGCTGCATCTGCTGCTGCTGCATCTGCTGTTGCATCTGCTGGGCCTGCTGCTCCAGTTCGGACGCCTCGGCCTCCAGGTCGCGCTTTTCGGACTGCCGTTCCTCGATGCGCTCGTCGAGCGCGTCCTGCTTGCGTTCGAGCGCCTCGACGGCGTCGTCCTCGTCCTGCTCGGCCGCGTAGTCGGCGCCGAGCGACACGATGATTTCGTCGATGTCCTGCACTTCGGCTCGGACGTACGCGCCGCCGCCGAGCGGCACCTGCATCGTCGAGCCGGTTTCGAGTTCGCCGAGCGCCTCGATGGCGTCGTCGATGGCGCGCTGCTCGTCGCGGAGGTCCGCGATGTCCGCTTCGAGCTCCTCGATTTCGCCCTCGACCGCCTGCAGTTCCTGCGAGAGCTGCTGCAGCTGCTGCTGGCCCTGACCGCCGCCACCGAGGCTCATTCTGCGGACACCTCCTCGATGGTGATTTCGGTGCGCTTCAGGTTGTGTTCCGCGCCGAACCGCGAGAACGTGTGCTCCCGCGCGACGTCCTCGTTCTCCGCCTCCACGGTGCGCGTGAAGGGTCGCTGGCCGTCGCGGGTCTGGAACTCGCCGCTCACGGTGAACTGACTCATGTGCCCGAACTGGACGTGGAAGCGGGAAGTACCTTCCGACTCGGCTATCAGAGCGGGCGCGGCGGAAAAGCGGGCGCCGGTCAGTCGAGGAAGCCGAGGGTGTCCTCGATGCGGCCGAGTTCCGGCCCGGTGGTGTCCTCGCCGACGACGTAGCCGTCGTCGTTCGCGAGCAGCCCGGAGCCGACGAGCGGCGCGCCGTAGTTCACGGTGCCGAGGTCGGCGTACACGTCGAGGTGGTCTTCGAGCGCCTCGAGTTCGGCCTCGCGGCTCTGCGGGTGACACAGCACGCCCGTGTTGTTCGCGACGGCGGCGGTGCCGACCGTGTTGACGTCGCCGAGCGACCCGCGCTCAACCGGGACGTCGAGGGTGTCGGCGACGACGTCGACGGCGCCGTCCGCCATGTCCGGGTGGACCCAGGCGCCGTAGTCGTTCGCGAGCACGACGTTGCCGGCGGCGTTCAGTTTCCCGGGGAGCCGCGCGACGTCGCAGCCGGTCGCCTCGCGGATGGCGTCCAGTTCGCGGTCGGTCGCCTGCCGGGAGACGACGACGCCGTTCTCGTTGCCGACGGTGAGCGCCCCGACGGTTCCCGAGCCGGCGACCGTGGTCTCGACGGGGTCGACGCCGAGCTCCTCGCCGAGCGACTCGACGAGGTCGTCCTCGGCGTCGGGGCGGACGACGAGGCAGTCACTGGAGACGTGTGCGTAGACGCCGACGTACGACGACCCGCCGAAAGAAGCCCGGAGCACAGTTTAGACGTTACGCCGGCTCTGCTTCGACGACGACCTCGCCGTCCTCGTCGAAGCGCGCGGCGCGCAGTCGGACCTTGCTCGGCGGGTTCGACCGCCCGCGCTCCCAGACGGTCTCGTTGACCGCCGGGTCCAGCCGCACCTCGTCCTCGTCGACGGAGAAGTGCGTGGCGAGGTGCTCGCGGATGAGCGCCATCGCGCGGTCGCCGCGCTCCTGCTTCGGCGCCTGCTTCGCGTCGCGGAGCGGGACGGTGACGACCCGCTCTTCGAAGTCGTTTGCGCTCATTTACTCGTCCGTGTTGCTCCGGCGCCAGTGGCGGCGCTTCGGGTTCTGCGTGACTTCCATGTCGGTCTTCATCATCACCCAGGCCGGGACGCGGCTGTTCTGCCGCTCCAGCTTCGCCAGGCGCTTCTTCTTCGCCTTGGATTTCTTAGTCATGGTATCCCTCAGGTTCGCCACCGCGACATAAATTCTTGTCCATCCGCCGGCGACGCGGCCGATGTGCCGCAGCCGGCGCAGCGACGCTCCAGACGGCGCCGCAGCGGCGACCCCGGGGCTCGGCTCGGACCCGCCGGCGACGGCCTCGGTTCAGAGTCCGCCGACGACGGCGCCGACCGCGACGGCGACGGCGCCGCCGAGCGCGACCCGGACGGCGGCTTCGAGCGCGTCCGCGTCGGCGTACCGCACCCGGAGCCACGTCACGGCGCCGAGGACGGCCGCGACCAGCAGCAGCGCCCCGACGAACGCGACGGTCGTGTCCGGGTGGACGAACGGGGCCACCGGGAGCGCGCCGGCGACGAACGCACCGCCGCCGCCGAGCGCGGCGTCGCGGATCGGGTCGTCGCCCGAGCGGAGCGCGCCGTCGTCGACGTACGCGGCCCTGAAGGCGGCGTGCAGCGCGACCCCGGCCGCGGCGGCGACGCCGACGCGGACCGCGACGGCCGGCCCCGCCGCGAGCGCGGCGGCGAACAGCGCGGCTGGCGGCGCCACGGCGCCGACCGTGAGCCCCGACAGCGCCGGCCGCACCACCCGGTGCAGCCGCGTCGTCTCGGTGCGGCCCGAACGCATACCTCCGCGATTCGACCCGACCGCGATAAAGGCGACGCCGACTCCTGACCGTTACGCGTACACGTCCCGATACTCGTTGAGGCCGATGACGACCACCAGCGACAGCAGCATCGCCGGAATCGTGTAGACGCTCCGCGCACCGAACCAGCCAGCGTAGAGTATCGTTCCGACCCGGAGCGGCAGGTAGCCGCCGTACAGGAAGTACGTGAGCCGCCATCCCCACATTTTCTGGTAGAGGTGGCCGTAGATCAGGACGATAGACGCGAGACCGGTGACGAACACCGGGATTCCGAGCGCGTGAAACAGATCGAGCTGGTACCGCGCCGCACTGTTCATGAATTTCACGCCGTCCATGTAGAACAGCCCAGCTCCGACGAGCATCGCGAGCGACATCCCGTACGCGACCGGTGAGCGGCCGTTCTGGTTTGGGGCGTTTCCCTGCTCAACCTGGACAGAATCCGGCGCTGAGGCTGGAGCACCGAGGTCGACGCCGCATCCCGGACAGAACGTTTCACCGCCGCGGAGTTGTTCACCGCACGAGGAGCAGTAGTTGGCGGTCATGCTCTCCGGGTGTGACACACCGCTAATAAGTTCACGAGTCGATTCTCTCACAGATGATAACCGTTGCCGCTCCGCGCCGCGTCCGCGACGCGAAACCGCCTTAATCCGACGGGCCAACCACTACTCGTGGACGTCGCTGCTATCGCCGTCGACCTGGTGCCGGTCGTCGCGGACGCGCTGGAGCGCGTCGCCCGCATCGCGGTGTTCATCGCCGTCGGCGTGTTCCTCGCGAACCTCGCGGTGTCGTTCGGCGTCGTCGAGCGCGTCGCGGTGCTGTCGCGCTACCTCACGGGCCCGGCGAACCTGCCGGACGAGGTCGGCACCGCGATTCTGACGACCGCGGCGTCGACGACGGCCGGCTACGGGATGCTCGCGGAGTTCCGCGAGGACGGCCGGCTGTCGGACGCGGCGACGCTCGTCGCCGTCACCATCAACACGTTCTTCGGGTTCGTCCAGCACGTCTTCACCTACTACGTCCCGGTGCTCATCCCGATTCTCGGCGCGCGCGTCGGCGTCATGTACGTCGGCGCCCGCGCCGCCATCGCGCTCGCCATCACGCTCACCGGCGTCGTCGCCGGCGCGGTGCTGCTCTCACCGGAGCACGCCGCCGACGGCGACGCAGCGGGCGACGACGCGGCAGCAGCCGACGACTCGGCGGCCGGTTCGGGAGCCGACGACGCGGCAGACGGCGACGTCGAAGCGGGCGCGGACGGCCCGGAGACGACGCGGGAGCGCGTCCGCGACGCCGCGGCGTCGACGTGGGGGAAGCTGACGCGCATCGTGCCGCGGCTCGCGGTCGTCTACACGCTGGTGACGCTGCTCGTCGCGAACGTGGACCTGCGGGCGCTGTCGGCCGCCGCGGGGCCGCTCGCCGAAGTCGCGGGGCTGCCCGCCGCCGCGCTCCCGGTCATCGTCGTGTTCGCGTTCGACACCACCGCCGGCGCCGCGACGGTCGCGCCGCTCGTCGGCGACGCGCTCACGCCGAAGCAGGCCGTCGCGACGATGCTCATCGGCGGCATCGTCTCGTTCGCGGTGTCGACGTTCAAGCGCTCCATCCCGTTCCAGTACGGCATCTGGGGCCCCGAGTTCGGCTCGAAGGTCGTCGCCGTCAACACGGCGCTCAAGGTCGTGTTCATCGCCGTCGCCGTCTCCGCGTTCCTGGTCTGAACCGCGACGGGTCGGCGTCGCCGCCGCCGACCGCTCCGACACACGTGGGTGCGGACGGGGCGAGCCGGCGGACGGGGCGAACGGATGGCGGGGGACAGGCGGACGCGACGAACAAAGCCTTTACCGCGGCGAGCGCGTACGGTCGGCAAATGGTACTCGACGACCTCGGGAGTTCGCTGCGGGGCACGATGGACACGCTCCGCGGGAAGTCCCGAATCGACGAGGAGGACGTCGAGGAGGTCGTCAAGGAGATTCAGCGCTCCTTGCTCTCCGCCGACGTCGACGTCTCACTCGTCATGGAGCTGTCGGACAGCATCGAGACGCGGGCGCTCGAAGAGGAGCCGGCCGCCGGGACGACTGCGCGCGACCAGATCCTGAAAATCGTCTACGAGGAGATGGTCGACCTCATCGGCGACTCCACGGAGCTGCCGCTGGAGGAGCAGACCATCATGCTCGCCGGGCTGCAGGGCTCCGGGAAGACGACGTCCGCCGCGAAGATGGCGTGGTGGTTCTCGAAGAAGGGGCTGCGCGCAGCCGTCATCCAGACGGACACGTTCCGGCCGGGCGCGTACGACCAGGCGAAGCAGATGTGCGAGCGCGCCGAGGTCGACTTCTACGGCGACCCGGACTGCGACGACCCGGTCCAGATCGCCCGCGACGGCCTCGAAGCGACGGAGGACGCCGACGTCCGCATCGTCGACACGGCGGGGCGGCACGCGCTCGAAGACGACCTCATCGCCGAAATCGAGGACATCGACGACGTCGTGGAGCCGGACCGGTCGCTGCTCGTGCTCGACGCCGCCATCGGCCAGGGCGCGAAAGACCAGGCGCAGGAGTTCGAGACCGCCATCGGCATCGACGGCGTCGTCATCACGAAGCTCGACGGCACCGCGAAGGGCGGCGGGGCGCTGACGGCGGTGAACGAGACGGATTCGTCCATCGCGTTCCTCGGCACCGGCGAGACGGTGCAGGACATCGAGCGGTTCGAGCCGGACGGCTTCATCTCGCGGCTGCTCGGGATGGGCGACCTGAAACAGCTCTCCGAGCGCGTCGAGCGCGCCATGGAGGAGACCCAAGACGAGGAGGACTGGGACCCCGAGGACATGATGGAGGGCGAGTTCACGCTGGAGGACATGCGGAACCAGATGCGCGCCATGGACAAGATGGGGCCGCTCGACCAGGTGATGGACATGATTCCGGGGCTCGGCGGCGGCCTGATGGACCAGCTCCCGGACGACGCCATGGACGTGACACAGGACCGGATGCGGCGCTTCGAAATCCTGATGGACTCCATGACGGACGACGAGCTCCGCGACCCGAGCGTCATCGGCGCCGAGCGGAAACGGCGCATCGCCCGCGGCGCCGGCGTCGACGAGGAGCGGCTCGACGAACTCCTCGAGCAGTTCCAGATGATGAAACGCACCATGGAGCAGTTCCAGGGGATGGGCGACGGCGACATGCAGCGGATGATGAAGAAGATGCAACAGCAGGGCGGCGGTGGCGGCGGCGGCCTCGGCGGCATGGGGCCGTTCGGCGACTGAGACCGGCGACTCGCTCCCCTACGGCTGCCCGTCCGTCGGTGTCGACGACGCTGACGGCGACGCTGGCGGCGACGACGACGGCGTTCCGTTTCTCTGCGACGACTCAGTTCCGGTCCGCGAGCAGCATCGCCGCGAACGTCGCGGCCATGACCAGCGCCGGCGGGACGGCGCTGTCGGTGAGCGAGGCGGTGACGGCGCCCGCAGCGACGCCGGCGGCGACGACTCCGGCGGAGCGCCAGCGAAGTCGGTCGGTCAGGAGTGCGCTCATAGCCGGCGGATTCAGACTGGTTCGTAGTAGAAGTGTCGGACGGACGGCTGGACGGGCGACCGCCGGATTCGCGGCTTACGGAAGTACGAGGAGAAAGCCCCGCCGTTCACGGCGGGGATGAATCCGACAACTCCGCCATAACCGCCGGAATTAAGCCCCCTGACAGGGTATCCGAGGCAAGCACAACGGGCAAAATTGGCGGTTGGATTGGGGTCCGCCCGGACGACGAAGGCCACCACACCGTTCCCGAGAGGGCGTCTCCGAGGCCGTGGCGACACGGCAGGCAAAAAAGCGACCCTCGCCCGATTGTGCCTGCCCATCGTGGCATGAAGGGCAGGCAGGCCGATGGCACGGCCCGTGCCCGGACGCGGGGAAATCCGCGACCGGGGGCACCCCGCCGTCTCTCCGAGACGAACGGGGTGCACGGTGCAAGCGGATACCGCGTCCGTTCGGACGTTCACAAGACCGAAGGTCTTGTGCAGCCCATCAGAAATCGAAAATTTCTGAGGACGCCGAACACGCCACACCCCTCGCGGGGCCGACGTATCGCGCACGAACCCCGTATCGCCTCGCCGGACCCCGTTCGGCAGGCGAGACGTTGCCAGCGGGGACCTGGGACGGACCCGCTGTCCCGCGTTGGAATCCTCGCGCTTCAGCGCGCGGAGGGTGTCAAGTGCCGTGCTGCCAGGAGCCCATGTATTCGCGCTGTTCGTCGCTGAGCGCGTCGTACTCGACGCCGTCGGCGGCGAGCTTGATTTCGGCGACTTCGCGGTCGAGCCGGTCCGGGACGTCGTGGACGCCGGCGTCGTACGTCTCGCCGTTCTCGACGAGTTCGCGGACGCAGACGGCCTGCACGCCGAAGCTCTGGTCCATCACTTCGACCGGGTGGCCGAGCGCGATGGGCGCCGCGAGGTTGACGAGCCGGCCCTCCGCGAGGACGTTCAGGCGGCGGCCGTCGTCCAGCTCGTACGCCTCGACGCCGTCGCGGGCCTCGTAGCGGTCGGCGGCCATCGCGTCGAGCTGTTCGAGGTTGATTTCGACGTCGAAGTGGCCGGCGTTCGCGAGCAGCACGCCGTCGTTCATCAGTTCGAAGTGCTCGCGGGTGATGACGTCGCGGTTCCCGGTCGTCGTGATGAACACGTCGCCGACCTCGGCGGCCTCCCGCATCGGCATCACGTCGTACCCCTCCATGTGGGCTTCGAGCGCCTTCCGCGGCTCGACCTCCGTGACGATGACGTTCGCGTTCTGGCCGGCCGCCTTCTTCGCGACGCCCTGCCCGCAGTAGCCGTAGCCGGCGACGACGACGTCCTTCCCGGCGAACGACAGGTTCGTCGTCATCGCGATGGTGGCGAGGCTCGCCTCGCCGGTGCCGTGGACGTTGTCGAACAGCCGCTTCATCGGCGTGTCGTTCACCGCGAACACCGGGTAGTCGAGCGCGCCGTCGGCGTCCATCGCGCGGAGCCGGTGGACGCCGGTCGTCGTCTCCTCGCAGCCGCCGACGATGGAGTCGATGAGCTCCGGGTGGTCCTCGTGAATCGCGGCGACCATGTCCATGCCGTCGTCGACGGTCACGGTCGGCTCGTGGTCGATGACGGCCTCGATGGCGGCGTAGTACCCCTCGTCGTCGACGTCGTGGACGGCGTACGACGTGATGGCGTCGTTCGCGTCCAGCGCCGCCGACACGTCGTCGTGCGTCGACAGCGGGTTACAGCCGGTGATGGCGACCTCGGCGCCGCCGAGCGCCAGCAGCTCCACGAGGTTCGCGGTCTTCGCTTCGACGTGCATCGCCATCCCGACGACCTCGCCGGCGAACGGCTGCGACTCCGCGAACTCCTCGCGGAGTTCGGAGAGAATCGGCATGTGCTGAAGCGCCCAGTCCATCTTCCGACGCCCCTCCTCGACGGCCGACTCCGGGTCGTCTAGGTGCTCCGTCACGGGCGGATACGGCTCACTCATATGGAGTCCGGTTCGGGAGTCGCCGTCTTAACCCCGACGAAGCCGGCGGCGCGGATGGAGCGTGGGGCACCACTGGGTGCCTGACGGAACTGGGTTCCGCAGCGTTGACGCGGCCGCCCGGGCCGCGGACGTCGACCGCTCCGGGACCGCTCCGAAACCGCTCCGGCACAGCCGCGGTGACCTCGACCGCGGAAGCCCCCGAGCCGTCGACGGCTGCGACCGCGCTGCGCGCCTCGCGCTCCCTGCGGTCGCGCTGCGGTGCTTGCCGGGTCTCGCTCGCCGACGGCTCGGCCCCTTCCAGTCCCACCCGTGGCGGGCGAGTGTCGGCGCCGGCGGCGGTGTGGTCGTCGTCGCTGCGGCGGTAGAATAGGCGTCGTCGCCGGCGGCAGAAGAATCGTCGTCGCTGCAGCGGAGCGGCGGTCGTCGGTGCAGCGGAACGGCGGTCGTCGCCGGCGCCGGCGTCAGTTCTGTGCGCGGTCGACCGCTGCGGCGGCGGCGTCGGCGGCGCGGTCGCGGACGGCGGCCTCGTCGAACCCGAGCACGTCGCGGTCGCGCATCACGACGTCGCCGTCACAGACCGTGTGGCGGACGTCGCTGCCGCGGGCGGCGTACACGAGGTGGGAGACGAGGTCGTGCTGGGGCGTGAGGTGCGGCGCGTCGAGGTCGACGACGGCGAGGTCGGCGGCGGCGCCCGCCTCGATGCGGCCGGCGTCGACGCCGAGCGCGGCGGCGCCGCCTTCGGTCGCCATCTCGACGACGGCGTCGGCGTCGACCGCGGCGGCGTCGTCCGCGGCGAGCTTCCCGACCATCGCGGCGTCGCGCATCTCGTCGAACAGGTCAAGGTCGTTGTTGGAGGCGGCGCCGTCGGTGCCGAGCGCGACCGGGACGCCGGCGTCCAGCATCGCCTGCACCGGCGCCATCCCGGAGGCGAGTTTCATGTTCGACGCCGGGCAGTGGACGACGGCGGTGCCGCGCTCGGCGAGCAGGTCGAGTTCGGCGTCGTCGCTGTGGACGCCGTGGGCGACCCACGTGTCGCCGCCGAGTAGCCCGACGTCGTCGGCGTACGCCGCCGGCCGAGTGCCGCGCTCCTCGACGATCGGGGCGACCTCGTCGCGCGTCTCGTTCAGGTGGAAGTGAATCGGGACGTCGGCGTCGGCGGCGCGGTCGGCGGCGTCGCGCAGGAACGCCTCGCCGACCGTGGTGAGCGAGTGCGGCATCACCGCCGTCCGGACGCGGCCGTCGGCGGCGCCGTCCAGCCGCTCTGCGACCGCGAACGACTCGTCGAGGTCCGCCCACGCCGCGTCGTCGTCCTTCCCGACCGTGACGACGCCGTGGCCGAGCCGGCACCGGATTCCGGCCTGCTCGACCGCCGCGGCGACCTCGCCCACGTGGAAGTACATGTCGGCGAAGGCGGTGACGCCCGACCGAATCAGTTCGACGAGGCCGAGTTCGGTGCCGGCGCGGACGTCCTCGGGGGTCAGCGCGCCCTCGACCGGCCAGACGTCCTCCTGCAGCCACGCGTCGAGCGGCTTGTCGTCGGCGTAGCCGCGCAGCAGCGTCATCGCGGCGTGGCAGTGCGCGTTCACGAGCCCCGGAATCACGAGGCCGCCGTCGGCGTCCAGCGTCTCGTCGGCGTCCGCCGCGAGGTCCGGCTCGACGGCGCGAATCGTCCCGGTGTCGCCGTCGACCAGCACGTCCGCCGCCACGACCGAGTGGTCGGGCAGGAGGACCTGTCCGTCGACGACCGCGAGCGTACTCATGCGTCGGAATGTGCCGGCGCGGCTACTCAATCCGTCGAAGGCCGAGCGGGAGCCGGCCGGTCGTCTGCGGGGCTACGCGTCACCGCCGTGGCTTACGTCGCCCCCGTCGTCCCCACTGCCGTCACCGTTGCCACCGCCGTCGCCGTCGGCTGCGCGGTCGCGGAGCCGGTCGATGCGGTCGCCGAGCGGGACGTTCGCGGAGAGCGGATTCGGGACGCTGCGGCGGGACGGCACCAGCGAGTGCGCGTCGGCGTACCGCTCGAAGGCGTCCGCGAGGACCGCGGCGCCGACGCGGTCGGCCGCGGCGTCGTCGGCGCTTCGAATCCCGCGCCGGGTCGCCCACAGGCCGACGAGCAGCGCGGCGGCGGCGCCGGCGAGCGGAACCACCGAGAGTCCGCCGTCGCCGCCGAACGCGGCGATGAGGAGGACGCCGGCGGCGACGACGGTGCCGATGCGGCGGCCGAGGACGTGCACGGAGCCCTGCGCGGCCTTCGACGCCAGCAGCGCAGCCGCGGTGTCGTCGTCGAAGGCGTCGAGGAACGCGTCAGAGACGAACAGTCGGCGGTAGCCCGGCGGCCCGCGGACGACGAGGGTCGCCGACTCCGCGTCCGTCTCCGCCAGGACGACCGTGTCGCGGACAGAGAGTCCGGCGCGCTCGCGCAGTGCAGCGAGCCGGTCGGCCTCGGCGGCCGTCGGCTCGCGGGTGTCACGGAGCGCAGTAATTACCCACGGCGACGCGACGAGGACGACGGCGGCGACCCCGACGAGCAGCACGGCGAGCGGCACGAGTCCGGCGCCGCCGGCGACGACGCGGCGGAGCGGGACGATGAGGACGGTGAGCAGCGCCGCGACGCCGAGCAGGTAGCGCGCCATACGGCGGACCGCGGACGCCGTCGAGAGGTCGATGTCGCGGACGGCGCGGACGCCCCGAATCGTCGGCGCGTACGCCGCGAGCACGGCGACGGCGGCGGCGAGCCACGTCGCGAAGTCGGCGGCCAGCGCGGCGACCAGTCCGCTCCGCGCGGCGACGCCGGGGAGCAGCGCGCCGGTGACGGCGGTCCCGAAGTCGAGGACGGCGAGCAGTCCGTACGCGAGGAGGCCGATCGGGAAGACGACACCGAGGTACAGCAGCCGGTACTTTCCGACGGGGTTCGACAGCCGGCGGGCGACGGCGCTGCCGACCGCGCCGGCGACGACGGCGACGACACAGAGCGCCAGCCAGAACGCGACCGGCGGTCCGAGGGCGGGCGTGGAGGCGGATTGCAGCGGGAGCACACCGGACGTGTCCGCTGCCGAACCAAATCCGTGTCGACTGTCGAAACAGCCCCGGCCGGTCCGGCGCCGCCGAACCGTCCGTCGCGACCCAGCCTGCTCGGCGCCGATTCGGCGGCGCAGTTCGGCGGCGCGGAGCGCCCCGGTACTGAAACTGGAACGGACGCGAACCCCCGTCGGGGGCGGCGACTCGGCAACTTTCACTTTCACCGCGGAGTCGGCAAACGGTTAAGTGGTCAGGGCGGCCACCTCTCAGGTACGATGCCCGGTGACCCCGAGGAGGGGATGCTGTCGTGGGACGAGTCGGTGTTCCGCGACGAACACGTCTTCGAAATCGACTACGTCCCGGAGACGTTCCGGCACCGCGAGAGCCAACTGGAGTCGCTGAAGTACGCGCTCCGGCCGGCCGCCCGCGGCTCTCGCCCCCTCAACACCATCGTCCGCGGCCCGCCCGGCACCGGGAAAACCACGTCCGTCCAGAAGCTGTTCGCCGAGCTGCGCGCGCAGACCGACGTCCGCACCGTCCGCGTGAACTGCCAGGTGGACTCGACGCGGTACGCCGTCTTCTCGCGCATCTTCGAGGAGATATTCGACTACGAGCCGCCCTCCTCCGGCATCTCGTTCAAGAAGCTGTTCGGGCAGATCACCGACCGGCTCGTCGAACGCGACGAGGTGCTGGCGGTCGCGCTCGACGACGTGAACTACCTGTTCTACGAGAACGAGGCGTCCGACGCGCTGTACTCGCTGCTCCGGGCGCACGAGGCGCACAGCGGCGCCAAAATCGGCGTCATCTGCGTCTCCTCGGACCTGTCGCTCGACGTCATCGACGAACTGGACTCGCGGGTCCAGTCCGTCTTCCGGCCGGAGGAGGTGTACTTCCCGGTGTACGACGTCGACGAGATCGTCGACATCCTCCGCGAGCGCGCCAAACGCGGCTTCCACGAGGGCGTGCTCGGCGACACCGAACTCGACCGGGTCGCCGAACTCACCGGCGAGTCCGGCGACCTCCGCGTCGGTATCGACCTGCTGCGGCGCGCCGGCCTGAACGCCGAGATGCGGGCGTCTCGAACCATCTCCGTCGAGGACGTCGACGAGGCGTACGACAAGTCGAAGTACGTCCACCTGTCCCGGAGCCTCCGCGGGCTCTCCGACTCCGAAACCGCGCTGGTGGAGGTGCTCGCCGAACACGACGGCGAGCAGGCCGGCGACGTCTACGAGGCGTTCCACGACCGCACCGACCTCGGCTACACCCGCTACTCCGAGATCATCAACAAGCTCGACCAGCTCGGCATCATCGAAGCCGAGTACGCGGAGGTCGACGGTCGCGGTCGCTCGCGCTCGCTCACGCTCGCGTACGACTCCGACGCGGTCATGGACCGCATCGAGGGCTGACTCGTCGACGGCGCCCGCTCCGTCCGTCGCCCCATCCGACGCGTCACTCCGTCAGCAGCCGCGCGCGGACGCCGAACGTGGAGGCGTCGGCCGCGCCTCGGCGCCTCGGCCACACGGCATAACACGCGGACGGCCCTGAGTGCCGCCCATGGACGGAGACCGTTCCGCTGACCGGATGAACTCCGAAGCCGAGTCGTCCGCCGACGGCGCCGGGCAGCAACCGCGGACGAGCCGACGCGGCGTGCTCCGCGCTGCCGGCGCTGCGTCCGCGGCGCTCGTCGCCGGCGTCGGAGCCGGGACCGGCGTCGCCGCCGCGCAGGACGACACCGGCGGCGACGTGACGACGAAAGCCGCGATTCCGGCGGACACGCCGCAGTTCGACAACGACGACTACACCGGGATGTTCGTCCACGTCGCCGGCGTCGACGACGCGGCGGCCACCGCCGACGTCGGGACGTGCCCGTTCCTCGGCGCCGACGACGAGGTCACGGCGTACGACGCCACGGTCGTCGACCGCGTCGACGACGACCACCCGCAGGCGGACACGACGCTGTACGCGGCTAGCGGCAACGACGACGTCTCCGCCGGCGCGCTGTTCGTCGTCAACAATCAGCAGCAGTGCGGCGCCGGCACGGTTCAGCTTCGACTCGAAGAAATCGGGGAGGCGGACGTCCGGGTGCCCGAGGAGGCCGACGACGCGGCGGTCGAGACGCCCGGGTTCGGCGTCGGCGCCGCCGTCGCGGGGCTGTTCGGCGGCGCGGCGTACCTGCGGCGCCGCGGCGACTGAGCAGCCGGCGGGTCGGCGGCGGCGAACGCGCCGGCAGCCGGGTCGCCGAAGCGGTGCGGCGCGGCTCAGTCCGGGTGGAACCGCTGCATCGCCTCGCGGACGCCCTCGCGGTGGCCGATGATGGTGATGCGGTCGCCGACCTGCAGCGTGAAGTCGGCGTCCGGGACGTTCGCCTCGCCGTCGCGGTCGACGAGCGCGATGAGACTCCCGCTCGGGAGCTGCGGGCCGATGTCGCGGACCGTGACGCCCGCCATCTCCTCGGAGGTGATTTCGACCTCCTGGACGTCGCCGCTGCGGCCGATTTCGCCCATCCAGTTCGCGAGCGCCGGCCGCTCGATGTAGTTGTCGATGGCCTGCGCGGTCGCCAGCACCGACGAGACGGTGCGGACGCCGAGGTCCTCGAACGCCTCGACGTTGTCGGGGTTGTTCACCCGCGCCAGGATGGTCTCCGGGTCGAACTTCGAGTCGGCGAGCTGGGCGACGAGCAGGTTCACGTCGTCGTCGCCGGTGGCGGCGACCACGACCTTCGCCTTCTCGGCGCCGGCGGCGCGGAGGACGTCGGTGTCGGTGCCGTCACCGATGTGGACCGTGTGGCCCTCGTTCCGCGCCGCCTCCACGACTGTTTCGTCGGTCTCGATCAGGACCACGTTCTCTCCACGGTCTTCGAGGCGTTCGGCGAGCGCACGGCCCACCTTCCCGCCTCCGATGATGAGTACACGCATGGGTATCACGTCGAGTGCTTCCGCGATGCGGCGGGCGAACCCGCCTTCGAGCGCGACGGTCGCGAGGATGACGAGGAACACGGTGCCGACGAGGACGTTCGCCGCCTGGTCCATCCCGGCGTCGGCGAGTTCGACGGCGAACAGCGTCGCGACGGACGCCGGGATGATGCCGCGCGGCCCGACGAACGAGATGAACAGCTTCTCGTTCCGGGTGAACCGGTCGCCGGCGGTCGACAGCATCACCAGCGCCGGCCGGATGACGAACATGACGGCGGCGACGACCGCGAGTCCGCCGAGGCCGACGCGGAGCAGATCCTCGAACCGGAGCAGCGCCGCGAGCGCGATGAACACGAACGACAGCACGACCAGCGTGATGTCGCCTTTGAAGTCCGTGATTTCGGACTCGTACGGGATGTCGACGTTGCCGAGCAGGACGCCGGCGGTCGCGACGGCGGCGATGCCGGCCTCCGTGCTGAGCGTGTCCGCCGCGCCGTACGCGACGAGCGCGCCGGCGAGCACGAGCAGCCGGGCGTTCTGCGGTGCGTTCCCCGGCGACAGGTCGACGTAGTGCAGCGCGTAGTAGACGACGCCGGCGACGATGCCGCCGACGACGACGCCGACGCCGAGCCGCTCGACGAACAGCGTCAGCAGCGTCACCGGGTCGCGCGTCCCGGTCTTGATGGCTTCGAAGATGACGACCGCGAGGATGGCGGCCGTCACGTCGTTCACGATGCCTTCCGTCTCCAGCGCGGCTTCCACGCGGTCGCGCGCCGGCACGACCTCCAGAATCGGCGCGATGACGGTCGGCCCGGTCGCGACGAGCAGCGCGCCGATGAGCCCGGCGACGAGCCAGTCGACGCCGAGCGCGAACTTCACGGCGAGCGCCGTCCCGATGAACGCGACGACGGCGCCGACCGTCACGAGCCGCAGCGTCGCCGCCGGCGCCTCACGGAGCTTGTCGGCTCGGAGGTGGAACGCGCCCTCGAAGACGATGATGGCGACCGACAGGCCGACGATGGCGGGCAGGGCGTCGCCGAACGCCGCCGGCGTCACCAGCGGGTCGAGCCCCGGGACCCACGCGCCGACCCCCTCCGGACCGAGCAGAATCCCGGCGGTGATGAGAAAGATGATGCTCGGGACCTGAAACCGGTCAGAGAGCACCTGTGCAATCACGCCGACCGCGATAATTGCAGCGACGAGTGCGATGAGTCCAGCCGCGCCGGCCATCAGGTCACCTCCATGGCGTAGCCTGCGGCGGCATCCGGTAAAAAATCCACTACTGCGGCGGTCCGCGTGCCGGCCCGTGGTTGGTCGGCGCTCTCGCCCCCGGATTCATCACTGGTCGTACAGGATTTCGACCTGGTCCGCGTACCGGTCGAGGATGTTCCGGCGCTTCTTCTTCATCGTCGGCGTCAGCATGTCGTTCTCCTCGGTGAACTCCTCGGGCACCAGCCGGAACTGCTTGATCTGCTCGTGCGGCTCGAACTGCTCGTTCACCCGGTCCACCTCGGTCTGAATCAGGTCGCGGACGCGGTCGTCGCGGCACACCGACCGGCGGTCGTCCGGCAGGTCGTACCCCTTCCGCTCGGCCCACGCCTCGACCGCGTCGAAGTCCGGGACGAGCAGCGCCGAGACGAACTTGCGCTCCTCGCCGAGCACCACGGCCTGTTCGACGTACTCGGCGGCCGCGAACGCGTCCTCGATGGCGCCCGGCGGCACGTACTTCCCGGTGGACAGCTTGAACAGCTGCTTCGCGCGCTCGCGGAACCGGATGTAGCCGTCCGGCCGGATTTCGACGACGTCGCCGGTGCGGAACCAGCCGTCGTCGGTGAACGCCTGCTCGGTCTCCTCGGGGAGCTTCCAGTAGCCGTCGAACACGTTCGGCCCCTTCACGAGCAGTTCGCCGACGTCGCCGTCGGACTCGACGGTGCCGGCGACGCTCTCGTCGAGTTTCACGTCGACCTCGACGACCGGCGGCCCGATGGTGCCGACCTTCGGCTCCTCCGGCGGATTCACCGCGATGACAGGCGACGTCTCGGTGAGTCCGTACCCCTCCAGAATCGGGATGCCCATGCCGTGGTACAGTTCGCACAGCTCCGCCGACAGCGACCCGCCGCCGGAGATGAAGAAGTCGACGTTGCCGCCGAGCGCCTCCTTCACCGACGAGAACACGAGCCGGTCCGCGACGGCGTAGCGGGCGCGCAGCCACGCGCCGGGGTCGTCGGCGCGGTGGTGTTCGCGGCCGACCGCGGTCGCCCACTTGAAGATGCGCTCTTTCACCGGCGACTCGCTCGCCTGCTCGCGGATGGCGCCGTACAGCTTCTCGTACACCCGCGGGACGCTGGTCGCCGTCGTCGGCTGCACCAGCCCGAAGTCCTCCTGGAGCGTGTCGGGCGACTCCGCGTACGCGACGGTCGCGCCCGCCGCGAACATCAGGAAGTGGCCGGCGAGCCGTTCGAGGACGTGCGCGAGCGGCAGGTACGACAGCGTCGTCGACGACGCGTCGATGACGGGGACGTCGGTGCCGTCGCGGTCGGGCCGCGGCCCGAACCGCCGGTAGCACTGGTCGACGTTCGCGACGAAGTTCCGGTGGGTGAGTTCGGCGCCCTTCGGCGTCCCGGTGGTGCCGGACGTGTAGATGAGGCTCGCGAGGTCGTCGAGGTCGCGGTCGACCACCCAGCCGTCGCCGGGGTCGGCGTCGCGGCCGCGGTCGTGGACCTCCGCGAGCGTGTACACGTCGTCGCGGTCGTGCGAGTCGCCGTCGACGACGACGAAGAACTCCAGGTCCAGGTCGTCCTCGACGGCGAACACGCGGTCGAGCAGGTCGCGGTTCTCGACGACGACCGCGTCGGCGTCGGGGTCGCCGAGCAGGTGCCGGACCTGCCGCTCGGAGGAGGACGTGTAGACGGTGGTGGTGACCGCGCCGGCGCCGAGCACCGCGAAGTCGGTCTGCGCCCACTCCATGCGGGTGTCGGAGAACAGCCCGACGCGGTCGCCGGCGGCGACGCCGAGGTCGCGAAGCCCGGCGGAGAGCCGGCGCACGACGTCGTGCATCTCGCCGTACGTCAGGTCCGCGAACTCGCCGTCCGGCGCCGCGTCGACGACGCCGCCGCGCACCAGCGACCGGTCGTAGACGCCGCCCTTGTAGCGCTGTGCGACGCGGTCGGCGTTCCGGCGCGCGCTTGCGTCGAACGTCGCCGCGAGCGAGTCCCGCGTGATGTCGGGGTCGAACTCCCGTTCGGCCTGCCGCCAATCCATGGGACTACGTGGCGCGCTGCTGTAATAAAGGACACCGTCACCGCGGCACGTTTCTCGGAGTTGTCGCCTACTCGTCGGCGGCGTCCCGCTGGTTCGCCCGGTAGTCGAGGTAGCCGAGCACGCCGCGCGTGTTCAGCCGTTCCTCGGCGCGCGCCTTCCGCTCGCTCCACTCCTCGATGAGTTTCTCCGGCGCGTGCGCCGCGAAGTGCTCGACGACGGCCTCGTCGTCGCGCTCGGCGGCGCGCCGCTGTTTCACGGCCTCCACCCACTCGACGAGCGTCCGCTTGTAGCCGGCGAGCGCGTCGTCGTCGAACCGCCACGGGCCGAAGTGGCCGAAGCAGACGACGGTCGGCGCGAGGTCGCGAATCAGGTCGACGTCCTCCTGACACTGCCCGAGGTCGAACTGCGAGGGCGGCGTCGTCTGCCGAATCTCGTCGAGCCCCGGGACGTAGATGCCGGCCGCGTCGCCGGCGAACAGGACGTCGTCGCCGCGGTCGTGGACGACCACCTGGTGGGGCGCGTGCCCCGGCGCGTGGTGGACGTCGAGGTCGCGGTCACCGAGGTCGACGGTTTCGCCGCCGGAGAGCGACTCGATGCGGGCTTCCGGTACCGGCTTCGGCTCCACGTAGTACTTCCACTGCGACCCGACGGCCGCCTTCGTCCCTTGGACCAGCCGGGACGGGTCGGCGAGGTGGGGCGCGCCGATCTCGTGCACCATGACCGTCGCGTCCGGGTAGCGCTCCGCGAGGAAGCCGGCGCCGCCGGCGTGGTCGAGGTGGACGTGCGTCGGCAGGATGACATCCGGCGTCACGCCGAGTTCGTCGAGCGCGTCGAAGATGACCTCGTGGTTCGTGCCGATGCCGGTGTCGACGAGCGCCGGCCGCTCCGCGTCGACGACGTAGACGGCGCCGTACTCGTCGGTGTCGTACATGCCGGTGTCGACGCAGTAGACGTCGGTGCTGTCCGGGACCGCCGTGATGTCGCCGCGGCTCATACGTCCATTCCCGCGGGAGACGCGCAAAAGCGTTCTGTCGTCACCGCGGGCCGGCCGCTCGCCGGCGACGACGTCGGCGGCGTCGGCAGCGTCGACGAACCGGGTCGGAGGCGCGTCACGCGTTCACGTCGGGGCCGTCGTCGACGAACCGGACCGTAAACCGGTCGTAGCCGCCGTAGGCGGTTTCGAGCGAGCCGAGCCACCAGTTCCAGCGTTCGACGACGGAGTTGTCGTCGGGGGCGTCGGCCATGTTCGAGACGACGTCGTCGACCGTGAGCTCCTGGCCTCGGTCGTCCGCGAGCTTCCCGGAGTCGGCCAGGTCGCGCGCCTGGCGAACCACTGTCCGGCGGGCGGGCTCGTCGCCGTCGAACTCGCGTTCGAGGGCGGCTTTCAGTTCTCTCGTGTCCACGCCACTCCTTGGCACTGCTCCCTTTTTAGTTCGCGGGGTCTGTGTCAGACGTTCGCACGACCCTCGTCTGACGGCGCGGCGGCGTCGCTGCCGGCCGGTTCGGGCGTCAGTGCCCGTCGTACCACGCGTCGCTGCGGCGCTGCTCCGCGGAGTCGTCGCGGAACGGCGCGGGCCGGTTTTCGGGGGACTCGGCGCCCAGCGCGTACGACAGCCAGTTGCCGACGTGCCACGCCGCCGTCTCCGGGTCGAGGTCGCGCAGCGTCACGGTCAGCCGACGGTACCGCTCGGGCGCGCCGTCGCGGTCCGGGTCCGGGCCGCGGAGCCGGAAACACGCGCATGCGTCGCCGTCGGCCGGGGTCTCGGCCACCCGAATCACGACGTCGGCGTCGGCCGCGGCGTCGACGCGGTCGAACTGGACGGCGGGCAGCGCGGCCGACTGCTCGACGAAGCCGAGCGCGCCGGCGACCTCGTCGCGAACGGTGCGGCGCTCGGCCGGGGACGACGCGTCCGCCGCGTCGACGGCGACGGTCAGCCGCCGGTCCGCCCACGGGAACGCCCGGTCGGTCGCGTTCCGCCGCGGCGCGGTCGTGACGGCCACGGCGGACTGCATCAGGCCGCGCGGCGCGTCGCCGTGCCGCAGCCCGAGGAGGTGGCCGAACTCGTGTTTCAGCACTCTGACCGTCGAGCGCTCGGTCAGCCCGGATTCGACTTCGACGACCGCGGGGCGGGCGGGCGCCGTCCCGTTCGGCGTCGGTGCGCAACCGACCGGGTTCGTCGCGTTCCCGCACGTCTCGACGTCGTCGACGCGGCGAACGACCACGTCGGCGTCGTCCGCGCCGGAGCCGTTGGCGGCCGCGGCGACCCGGAAGTCGACGGCGTAGCCGGCGTATCGCTCCGCGTTCGCCGCCCAGAACGACGCGGCGCGGCGGACGAGCGGCGCGAACTCGGAGTCAGTCGCGCGCTCGGCGTCGCCGGCGACGACCGCGACTGTCAGCGTCTCCTCGCGCCACGGATTCCGCTCGTCGGATCCCGCGTCGGAGGCGTCAGACGTCGCTTCAGAGGCGTCGGACGCCGCGCCGGGCGCCGGCGACGTCGTCTCGACAGCGGTCGCCGGCGAGGCGCCGGCGTCGCGAGGCGATGCGGAGGAGGCGACACAGCCCGCCGTGACACAGAGGAGGGCGACGAGGAGCGCGGTGGCTCGGCGGCGCATTCATCGTGTGCTTTCTGAACACGCCCGAAAACGTTGCGGTCGCGCTATCGAGACGGATAACGCCGCCCGTTCGGCGTCGTCGCAGTCGCGGTCGACGGTGTCGTCGCGGTCGCGGTCGACGCAGCGGCCGACACTGCGGTCGGCGTCGCTGCTGTCGCCGTCGACGGCGCCGTCGCTGGCGGAGTCAGTGCGGCTGAGGGGAGTAAGCCCCCTTCGGTTCGACCCGACATTCGGCTGAGCGTCCGCGCCAGCGCCCGAACTACCATCGGGGACGCGGCGTCCGAAGGGACGCCGCGTCCCGTCGGCGCGGACTTGCACCGGCGAGGATTCGCCGTTCCATCCGGTCCCGGCGGTCGGCCCTCGGCCGGTTAGCTCCCTCCCCTCTCGGGTCGGTTCGCGGGCCTCATCGGTCGCGCCGGGCGGTGTCGTTTCTGTTCCAGAGCCAGCCGTCTCCGACTCCGGATTTGCATCCGGTCGCCTGTCCGGGCGGTGGGGGGACTTTCCTCATGTCGCGTGTGACGGCGACACGGGGGTCGGGCTCCCTCTGCCGTCTCCGGGTACGTCGCTGCCGCGGTTAAGTGGTTCGCCACGCGACCCGGCTCGGCCGCCGTCGTCGCAGTGGAGCGCTCGGCGGCTGAGCCAGCCGAAATCGGGCGGGCGGTCCCTCACGGTCCTTCACATGAAGGGAAGGGTTCAAGTCGAATCAGCCCAACTAAGTGGTATGTCCGAGGCGAAGGCCGTGCGACTTTCCTACGACGATGGGGCACGTGCGGTCGAACTCGCTCGGGAATCCGTGGAATCGTACGTCCTCCAGGGACAGCGGGAACAACCGGGCAGCATGCGGGACGCCTTCTACGCACGGACCGGCGCCTTCGTCCGACTGCAGTCCACGAGAGGCCGCGGTCGAATGCGGGGCTGTGCCGGGTCGTATCGGGGCTCCGACCAGCTCGGCCACGCCATCGTCGACGCCGCCATCAAGGCCGCGTCCGACGACACCGGCGGCTCCGAAGTCGAACCGAAAGAGCTCGACTCCATCGTGGTCTCCGCCTGCATCGTCTCCGATATCACGCTCACCGCCGACCCGATCGCCGACCTCGAACTCGGCCGGCACGGCGTCGCAATCGACAACAACGGCCACCACGGCTGGCTCTACCCGACGATTCCCGTCGAGAACGACTGGAGCAAAGAGCAGTTCCTCTCGCGGGTCTGCCGCAAGGCGAAGCTCTCGCCGACCGCCTGGCAGGACGAGGACACGATGGTGACGCTCATCGACGGCCAGGTGTTCCGCGAGCGCGCCGACGGCGGCAGCGTCGAAGAACTATAGTCGGACGACAGACGGCTTCTCGCCGCTCCGAACCGCACGCACCGTAGCCTCGGCCTCGCTGCTCATCCTCGGTCGCCGTCAGCGTCGTTGCCGTCGCGGTACGGCCGTAGTGGCACACCGACTACCGGCCAGGCTGTCGCGGCTCGCAGTTCCCCTCAGAGCATCCGCACGTTCAAATACGAAGCCGCGGCCAGACGCCGCATCGTCAGCTAACAGGTGCGGCGCGCCGGGACGCGGTTGTGCGGCCCGACGGCGCGTCGGTCACGCCCCGAGCACGGCCGCCTGCCAGCCCCCGTCCGTGAGCAGCCGCTCCGCCGCGACGTCACTCGTCGCCGAAACCGGTCCGGTCCGCGTCCGCGAGCGCCCGCTCCGCCGCGTCGTCGATGGAGAACTCCGCGACGAGTTCGCCGTCGCGCAGCACCGGTTCGAGCAGCGACTCGGCGTCTTCGGGGCCGTCGCGGTCGCGGAGGCCGACGTGGTGAGCGCCGTCGGCGGTCCGATACACCGACTTCGCGCCGGAGAGCTTCCCGCGCTTCGACACCGGCTCGCCGTCCACCTCCACGATGTCGAGCGCGAAGTCAACCGGGTCGGCGTTGCTGACGTAGCCGCCGACGCCGAACCCGTCCGCGACGTCCCGTAGCTCCCGCAGCGACGCCGGTCCGAGCCCGCCCGAGAGGAAGACGTCGACGTCGTCCAGTCCGCGCGCGTCGAGTTCCCACTTCACTTCCCGGATGATGTGCCGGAAGTCGCCGCGGCGCGACCCGGTCGTGTCGAGCCGGATGCCGGAGAGCCGGTCGCCGAGCGCCTCGACCGCCCGGATGGCTTCGTCCTTCTCGTCGCTGTAGGTGTCACACAGCGCGATTCGCGGGACGCTCTCCGGAGTCGCCTCGTCGAACGCCTGCCACGCGGCCTCCTGCTGGCCGCGGCCGAAGCAGATGAGCAGCGCGTGCGGCATCGTCCCGGACGCCTCCCGGCCGAGCAGTTCGCCGGCCGCGACGTGCGAAAACCCGTCGAAGCCGCCGAGCAGCGCGCTCCGCTCCACCATTGCGGTCGCCGCCGGGTGGACGTGGCGCGCGCCGAACGACAGCACCGTCGAGTCCGGCGCGGCGCGGCGACATTCGAGCGCCGCCGTCGCACAGCCGGACGCGTGCGAGAGAAAGCCGAGCAGCGACGTCTCCAGCCGCGCGAACGCCAGGTAGTCGCCCTCGATTCGGAGCACCGGGCCGCCGTCGAACAGCGTCCCTTCCGGAATCGCGTCGACGTCGACGTCGTGGCCTTCGAGCAGCGCCGCGGCGTCTTTCACGCCGGCGAGCAGTTCGAACTCCCCGGTCGGGAACTGGTCGGCGGTGACCTCGGCGACGACGTGCGGGTTCCGGTCGGCGTGCCGAAGCGTCTCCTCGGTGTGCGCGAAGTAGGCGTCCGTCGCGCGCCCGTCGCGGATGGCGCCGGGCGAAACGACGTCGAAATCGAGCGACGGCGAATCCATTACCGGCGAGTTTGCGCGGCCGGGACAAAAAGACACGCGTCACGGCGGAGACGCGGCCCTACTCGGCTGGCGCCCGGACGCGGCTGAGCGCGTCGACGGTCGGTGCGTTCGTGACGACGACCGTGTCGCCGCGGCGCTCCACCCGGAACGCGTCGGCGAACGGGCCGCTCGGAACCCGGTAGACGCCTGTTCTGACGGTCTCGGCGCCCAGCTGCTCCGTCAACACCGTCCGGTACGCGGACGCGAACTGCGCCGCGTCGGCGCTGCTGTCCCAGCGGAGCGTCCAGACGTAGCCGTACCGGGCGTCGGCGCCGCTCCCGGAGCGATACGGCACCAGCCTGTCGCCCGCCCAGCCGGCCGACGCCGGATGCGAGTAGTCGTACGGCGAGTACGCGCCGTCCCGCTGCGTCAGGGCGCCGCGGTCGACGTAGCGCTGATACCACAGCATCGTGAACACGCCGGTCTCGCCGAGTCGTTCGGCGTGCTGCTGGAGGTCGAACCGCGACCAGCCGTCCGACGACCGGTCGGTCGGCCGAATCCGGGTCGGCGTCTCAGCCGGGTACGCGTCCGGGTGAATCGTCTGCTCGGTCGACACCGGCCGGTCGTCGTACGCCGCGTTGACGGCGGCCCAGCCGCCGCGTTCGCGGAGCCGGTGGACGAACTGCGGGCCGTCGGCGTACGGCTGGTAGATGTACGTGAACAGCCCCTGGTTCACCGGAGCACCGCCGCCGCCCGCAGACGGCGCGGGACGCGGGACGCACCGCCACTCCGAACGGTTCGCGGCGCAGCGCTCTTCGTACAGCGTCTCGACGTATCTGGCGTCCCCCTCCGTCAGGCCGTCGTGAGCGAGCGCGACGTCGCGGAGCGCCGCGCCGGTGAACCCGAAGTGCTGGTCTTGCAGCGCGTGCAGCAGTTCGTGCGCCAGCGTCGCCCGGTCGAGCACCGGCTCGTCGGCGTCGCTGACCACGACGATTCGGTCGTTGCGGGGCGAGTAGTAGCCCTGCACGGCGCCGCCGTACAGCGCCGCGAAGGCGTCGGTGGCGTTGCGGTCCTCGCCGACGACGAGCGCGGCCTCCCACACCTGATTCCGCCACGAGTGGTAGGCTGCGGACCGGTCGCCGGCGAACACCGACCGGTTCCGGTACTCGGCGCGCGAAATCACCTCGACCGGCACCGTCGCGGTGAACTCGAGGCCCCTGAGCCGCTCGACCCGTGCCGACGTCCGCGCGACGAACGCGCGGCGTTCGGCGGCGCTCAGTCCGTCGGACTGGTTCACGTCGATGGACTCGTTCCACCAGACGCCGGATTCGAACCCGATTCGGTCCGTCGGCGGGTCCTCGGGCCACTGCCAGCCGTCGCGGAGATTCGGCTGTGCGGCCGGCGCGGCACAGCCCGCGAGAACGAGGAGGCAGACGACTGCGGCGACGCGTCTCACGGTCGCAGTCCCGCGGCCACGACGAAAAACGTTGGTGCGGCCGGCGCGGCCGGGCGTCCGACAGTCAGCGCCGCCGCGCGAGCAGGCCGGCGAGTGCGACGGCGACGACGGCGACGAGGAAACCGAAGCCGGCGCCGGTCGTCGTCGTCGCGTCGTCAGTCGCGGTTCCGGACGTCGCCGACCCGGGTGTCGCGGTCGTCGGTGTCGGCGTCGTCGGCGTCGAGGTCGGCGTCGCGTTCGGACGGATGTTCTTCACGGCCGACACGGACGGGCCGTTGACGATGGTGACGCGCTTCCCGTCGAGTTTGACGAGGAACGCGTCCGCGAACTGGCCGTCCGGGACGACGTAGTAGCCGGCGTCGGTCCGCCTGACGTCGTGCGCCTCCAGCATCCGGAGGTACGTGTCGTAGAACTCCTCGGCGTCGTCCGCGGTGTCCCACGCCGTCACCCAGACGTAGCCGTACGACGCGTCCTCGCCGGAGCCTTTCTGGTACGGGAACAGCCGGTCGTTCGCCCAGCCGTCGGTCGGCGCGGCGTCGTAGTTGTACGTGTCGTACTGCTTGGTGGTCTCGAACAGCACCTGCGGGTTCACGGTGTCCGCCTGCGCGGTCCGCGCCTGGTACCAGAACATCGCGAACATCGACGCCTCCCCGGTCGTCTCGGAGCCGTTGATGCCCTGCTTTGGGAACGTCTTCCAGCCGTTGCGCGCGCGGTCTTCGAACGATATCGGGCGCGGCTTCTCGTCGGTCAGGTGGATAATCTGCTCGGAGGACGCCGGCGGGTTCACGAACCGCTTCTCGAAGGCGCTCCAGCCGCCGCGCTGGACGATGTCGTGGACGTACACCGGGCCGTCGGAGTACGGATTCAGCATCGTCAGCAGGATACCAAGGTTCGGCCCGCCGCCGCCTCCGCCGCCTCCGCCGCCGCTGGACGGCGCGTCCTTGACGCACGACCACGCGCCGCCGCAGCGCGCGGAGTACTTCGCTTCGATGTAGTTCGCTTCGCCCTCGACGACGCCGTTGATGCCGAGTTCGCCGTCCTGCGTCTGCCCGCGGTACCGCGCCCGCGTCAGATTGTAGTGCTGGTCCTGCAGCGCGTGCGTCAGTTCGTGAATCAGCGTCGCGTTGTCGATGGTCGGCGAGTCGGGGGAGGGCGTGATGATCGTGATCTGGTCGTTCGTCGGCGAGTAGAAGCCGGCGACCGACGACCCCGTCGTCTGGGAAATCTGGCTCTCGGAACCGGTGGATTCGCCGACGATGAACAGCGCCTCCCACACCTGGTCGTTCCACTCGTTGAACTCGGTCCGGTTCCCGGAGCCGGCGGCGGTCCGGTTCCGGTAGCGCTCCCGCGAGATGACGTCGACCGGGACGCGCGACTGGAACTCCTGCCGCCGCAGATATTCGACTCGGGCCATGCCGCGCGCCACGTACCGCCGAAGCTCCGCGTCCGAGAGGCCGTCGGACTGGTCGACGGAGACGCTCTCGTTGTGCCAGTAGCCGTCCTCCCATCCCAGGACGTCCGTCGCCGGGTCGGCCGGCGACGGCGCGGCTGCCTGGCGCTGCTCGGGCGCGTCTCCGGCGGTGGCGGCACCTGCAGCCGCCGGCGCCACCGCGGCGACGAGGAGCAGCGCGGCGATGAGAACGGGGACGACTCGGCTCGTGGAGCCGAGCGGGACCGAGCGTCGCATACTCTCGCATGGAACCGGGGGTAAAAGTACCTTGTCCGCCGCGGCGACGCTGCCGGACGGCGGTTGCGGCACGGCGACATCCGCGTCTCCGTGGCCGTCTACGCCGCCCTCACCGCCTGTATCGGCGTCGTGGCCTGCGGCGTCGGCGTCGACACGGCGGAGGGCGTCGGTGGTGCTGCGTCGGCGGTGGCGCGTCGGTGCCGCGTCGGTACCGCGTCGGGAGCGCGGTGGCCGAGATTTACGTGCGGAGCGACCCCACGGGGTCGCATGGAGTTCGACCCAGACAGCACCGCGGTCGTCGTCGTCGACATGCAGAACGGGTTCTGCCACCCGGACGGCAGCCTGTACGCGCCGCCGAGCGCCGACGCAATCGGCCCGGTGTCGACGCTCGTCGACCGCGCCGCCGACGCGGACGCGCCCGTCGTGTACACGCGTGACGTCCACCCGCCCGGTCAGTTCGACGACGCGCACTACTACGACGAGTTCGACCGGTGGGGCGAACACGTCGTCGAGGGGTCGTGGGACGCCGAACTCGTCGACGACCTCCCGACCGACGACGCCGCCCACGTCGTCGAGAAACACACCTACGACGCCTTCTACCGGACCGGCCTCGACGGCTGGCTCGACACGCACGGCGTCGACGACCTGGTCGTCTGCGGGACGCTCGCGAACGTCTGCGTCCTCCACACCGCCGGCTCAGCGGGCCTCCGCGACTACCGCCCGGTCGTCATCGAAGACGCCCTCGGCTACATCGACGAGGAGCACCGCGAGTACGCCGTCGAACACGCCGACTGGCTGTTCGGCGAAACCGCGACGCTCGACGACGTCGAATTCGCCTGAACCGTTATGCGTCGCCGCTGTCGTCGGTTCCGCCGTCGCCGCCGTCCGCGTCCGATTCTCCGCCGTCGTCCGCGTCGGCGGTGAACTCCTCCGGCAGCAGGTTCGACGGCTCCTGCTGGGTGAACAGGACGCGGCTGGAGTCGTCGAGCGGCCGGAGGTACGTCCGGAGTTCGCCGATGCGCGCCACCTGCTTCAGCATCGGCGCCGCCTCCGAGACGGCGTAGTACAGCGGGAACACCACGGCGGCGCCGGCGGACTCCGATTTCATCGCGACGACGAGGAACACGACGTCGTCGGTCTCCGCGCGGTAGGCGTCGTACTCGTCGAACTCGGCGTCGGTCTCCGCGACGAGCCCCTCCAGCTCCTCGAACTCGTCGCCCGGCAGCAGCACGTCGAGGCCGACGCGGTCCGGCGTCGCCTGCGCGGACGCCGTCGGCAGCGCGGTCACGTCGCCCGGGTGCAGCGCCAGTACGTCCCAGCCGGCGTCCCGGTACTCCTCGGCGGTCGCTTCCATGTCGTCCATGACGTCCTGCCAGAAGTCCTCGACGCCCGCCAACGGGTGACTACCAGCCATGCACGGCCATCGGGGCGCACCCCCTGAAAACCGTTCGCCTTGCCGCGCGGCCGAACGAGCCGCCCGGCCCGCGCGAGCGCGAGGTCGCCGCCGACCGTCGCCCCCGGTCCGTCGCCTCCGGCGGTCATCGCCCTGCAATCGTCGCTACCGGCGGACGTTCTCGCCGACGGCGTCGCCGAACGTTTCGTCGTCGCCGCGGGCGTCGTAGGCGACGTGGCCGCGGACGACCGTCAGTTCCGGGAAGACGCCGTCGAACCCCTCGAACGGCGTCCAGCCGCACTTCGAGTGGAGGTCGTCGCCGCGGATTTCGCGGGCGGCGTCGAGGTCAACGACGACGAGGTCGGCGTCGCGGCCGGCGGCGACGCGGCCCTTTCGCGGCAGACCGAAGATGGCGGCGGGGTTCGCCGCGGTGACGTCGCGGACGCGTTCGAGCGTCAGGTCGCCGTCGCGGACCGCCGACAGCAGCAGCGGCAGCATCGTCTCGACGCCCGGGACGCCCGACGGCGCCTCCCAGATACCGGCGTCTTTCTCCTCGCGGGTGTGCGGTGCGTGGTCGGTCGCTACCACGTCGACGGTGCCGTCGCGGAGCCGCTCCAGGACGGCCTCGCGGCGCTCCTCGCTCCGCAGCGGCGGGTTCATCCGGCCGAACGTCCCGAGCGCCGGCAGGTCGTCGCGGGACAGGAACAGGTGGTGCGGCGTCACCTCGCAGGTCGCACCGCCGGCGGCCGCGGCGTCGACGCCCTCCGGCGTCGAGGTGTGCGCGATGTGCAGCGCGACGTCCGCGTCCGCGCCGACCTGCACCGCGCGCTTCACCGCCGCGGCCTCCGCCTCCGCGGTCCGGTAAGCGCTCCACGCGTCGGCGTCGGTCCGGCCGCCGTCGTTGCCGTCGCCGTTGTCGCCGCCGTCTCCGCCGCTGCTTCCGCCCGGCTTCACGCTGTCGTCGAACAGGTCGGCGTCCTCGGCGTGGACCGTCACCGGGACGTCGGCGTCGGCGGCGCGCGCGACGGCGTCGGCGAACAGGTCGGCGTCGATGCCCATGTCGCCGGTGGAGTCCGCGAGGAACACCTCGCCGAGCGCGAACAGCGGCCGGGCGAACAGCGACGACGGGTCCCAGTCGGCCGTGACGCCGCCGTTGATGCCGTAGTCGACCAGCGACGCGTCCGCGTACGACTCCTTCTCGTCGAACGCCGCGCCGTCGACCGTCGGCGGCGACGTGTTCGGCTGGTCCACCACCGTGGTGACGCCGCCGGCGGCCGCCGACCGCGACCCGGTCCCCCAGTCCTCCTTGTGGCCGTAGCCGGGCTGCCGGAAGTGGACGTGGACGTCGACCGCGCCGGGCAGCAGGTGTTTGCCGGCGCAGTCGACCACGTCGTCGCCGGCCGCCGCGTCGAGGTCGGCTCCGACCGCGGCGATTTCCTCGCCGTCGACGCGGACGTCCCGCACCCGCCCGTCTGCCAGTGTCGCCTCCCGGAAGAGCATCGCCATGGTAGTCTACCGGGTGATGCAGCGCCGCGCGAAGTAAGTGCCGCGCTTTCCCGGTGTCCCCGGTCTCGGCCACTGGGCAGGAGAATCGCCGGCGGCGGTGTCGTCAGCGGCGACGACGACCGCCGGTCGGCGTCGAGCGGGCAGTCAGCGAGCGGTCAGCCGTCGAGCCGGAGGTCGTCGACGTCGCGGTCGACCCGGCCGGCGGCGTCGAAGCCGTCGAGTATCGCGGTTTCGAGCGCGTCGCGGACGGCGTCCGGGTCGGCGGCGCCGCCGGCCGCGGCGACGGAGCCGACCGAATCCGGGTCGAACGGGACGCCGAGCGCGCCGTACACCGGCGAGAGCACGTCGCGGATGCGGTCGCGGCCGTCGACGGTGACGCAGCCCGAGACGAGCGCGGCGCGCTGCCGGACCCGCTGGGCGACGCCGGCGACCTTCCCGCCGCCGACGGCGCGGACCGAGTAGTCGCCCGGGCAGTACGACCGCGGCGGCTCGCCCTGCTCCACGTCGGCGCCGGCGGCGCTGAGGCCGTCGACGACGGCGTTCACCGCCGTCTCGTAGCGCTCGTCGAGCCCCTCGCGCATGTCGGCGAGCGGGAGCGCGTACGCGAACGCCAGCGTCGTCTCCGTGTACGCGACGGCGCGGCCGCCGACCGAGCGCTCGACGACCGGGAAGCCGCGGCGCTCTGCCGCCGCCCGCGCCGCGTCGGCGCCGTCCGCTCGGGCGTCGCGGCGGCCGAACGCGACCTGCGCGCCGGGCGTCCACACCCGCAGCGCCGGGTCGCCGGAGTCGGCGGTGGCGTCGAGCATCGCGGCGGTCGCTCGCCGGTCGGTTTCGCGGTCTGCTCGCCGGCCGCGGTACACCCGGACTGTCACGGCCGTCGATCGGAGTCGCGGCGCCTAAGCAGTTCCGCCGCGACCCGGGCACATGGACCGGACGCCGGTGTCGCTGCCCGCAGCCGTCCTCCGGCAGTACCGCCGCTTCTCGCTGTACAACTCCCCGTACCCGGCGCACGACCGCGGCCGCGCCGTCGACCTCTACCCGGACGGCGACGTCGCCGCCTCACCGGTCGCCGGCGAAGTCATCGACACGCGGACCGTCGGCTGCCCCGACCGGCCGTACGCCGCCGACAGCGACCACCTGATTCTGGTCGACACCGGTGACCGCGTCGCGCGGCTCCTCCACGTCGACCCGGCGGTGACGGCCGGCGACCGCGTCGCCGTCGGCGACCCGCTCGGCGAACTGGTCCGGTCGGGGTTCTTCGGTCAGTGGGTCGACAACCACCTCCACCTGGAGTTCCGCGACGCCGACCGGAACCCGTACCGGGCGTCCGGGTCGCTGCCGCTGCGCGCCGCGGTCGACGTCGAACCGGTCGCGTGGGACGGCGCCGGGACGGTCGTCGACGTCGGCCCGACCCACGCCCGCCTCGACGCCCCCGGTCGACCCGACACGGCCGAGGACTCGTTCGCGGCGGTCGCCGCAGACGACGGCCGGCCGCTCGACGGCGGCCTCCCGCACTACAGCGCCGGCGGTATCTTCGGCGACGCGGAATCCGCAGACGACGTGTCGCTGTTCGGTCGGCGCGTCGGCGACGCCGCCGGTCGGGACGTCGCCTGGGCCGACGTCGACGTGCTGGCGAACGGCGACCGCGTCACCGGGCTCTCGCTGTTCGCCACCCGGGAGGCGACGGTCGGCGCGAAACTGGTGACGCGGCCCGACGCCGGCGACCCGACGTTCCGCGTCGGCGACGAGGTGACCGTGACGGTACGGCCGAGCGACGACCCGGTTCGGCTCGACTGAGCGGAGCGAGGCACGTCCGACACCTCGAACCATAATTTTGCGTATCTGTTCTCGAAAGCAGTGCCAGTCCGAGCGGCCGCCGCCCGGTTCGGTGCTCTGGTCGCTCGACCCGGCGAAGTCTGCCGGTTGCAGTTCTCGGTTCTGAGAACGAACCGTGCACAGTTAACTTGGTTCACGCCGTGGCGCAGTTCATGACATTCGACGGACCATCGCGCGTCGCGGCGGCGCTCGTCGCCGTCGTGCTGGTGACGGCGGGTGCCGCCGTGCCGACCGTCGTCCTCGCGGCGACGACGAGCGGCGGCACGGCGTCGACGCCGCCGACAGCGGGGCTGCACGTCCCCGAAACCACCATCAACGGGAGCACGGACAGCGACATCGAAGTCGGCTACAACGCCACGAAGTACGTCGAGGACGGCACCGTCACCCAGGCCGACCTGGCACTCAGCGTCTCCTGGGCTGGAGGTAGGACGACGGTTGACCTCACGACGTCGAACGGCACCGTGAACGTAACCGTCCCCGCGGACGCCATCGCGGGCGGCGAACACGCCGTCACGGCGGCGCTCATCAACTCGTCGTCGATGTCGTACGTCGACTATCCGACGACGGCCGACTCGGCTCCGCTGCACGCCGCGACGAACGTCGCCGTCGAGGAGTCGACGATACCGAAGACGACCGTGAACAAGAGCGAGTCGTTCTTCGTGAACGCGACGCTGAACAACACCGGGAGCGCCGCGGAGAACTTCACGGTCGCGGCCTACACCGACTCGAACCGGTCGCTGACGTCGAAGACCGTCGAGGTGCCGACGGCCGGCACCACGAACGTCTCGCTCACCACCTCCATCAGCTACGACACGACCGTGAACATCCGCGTGAACGGCCAGCCCGCGACCACCGTGACGGTCGGTGACGGCGGTGGCGGCGGAGGCGGCGGCGGAGACAGCACGGCTGTCGTCGTCGACAGCGCGTCGCTGGTCTCCGCGGAGGTCATGGCCACCGACGGCTTCACGGCGTCGGTCACGCTGAACAACACCGGCGATTCGAGCGCCACCGAGACCGTCTCGCTGGCCGCCTACGGCAACGTGAACATCAGCGCGAGCAACACGACGTCGAAAGACGTGACGCTGTCGGCGGGCGAGACGAAGACGGTGCTCGTGAACCTCTCGGTGCCGTCGGCCGACAAGTACACCGTCCAGTTACCCGACGGGACCACGACGACCGGCTGGGCGCTCGTCGGCGGGACCCACGTCGTCCTCGGCGACACCGGGACGAGCCTCACGGCCACGGTGAACCAGTCGACGTTCATCGGCGCGACCGCGTACAACCTCGGTGACACGAACGGCACCGAAAACCAGACCGTCGTCTGGAACGGCCAGGTGCTCGACTCCTGGAACCGGACCGTGAACTCCACGGAAGGAAAGTCCGCGAGCTTCACCGTGACGTTCCCCCAGAAGGTGGAGAACGGAACGGTGACCGTCGGCAGCCGGACGCTGAACCTCACCGTCCGGAACCCGGTGGTCACCCGGATGGACGTCACCTGCGTCGGCGGCCCGTGTCCGACCGAGGACGTCTCCGTCGACTTGAGCCTCCAGGCCAGCATGCTACAGAGCGACGTCAGCGTCGCGAACGCCAGCACGCTGTGGGACGCCGGCGTGACGACCGACACCCGGTTCCGGCTGAACTTCACGGTGCAGAACTTCTCCGCGCCGCTGCTCATCGCGACCGGGAACAACGTCACGTGGGACCGCGCCGCAGTCAACGACACGCACACGCGCTACGTCGTCGAGCTGTCGCCGTCCGAGTGGGACTACCTGGAGGGCGCGAGCCTCGGGTCGTGGCCGACCGGCTCCGCCGACACGGCGACGTACCACCGGAACGCGTCGTTCGACCTGGCGTTCGACCCGATGACGCAGTACGACTCCAGCCCGGAGCGGAAAGAGCGGCTGAACGGCACCGTCATCTCGACGGACGCGCAGTCGTTCGGGACGCCGGAGTTCGTCCCGGGCGGCCCCGGACAGACGCCGAAACTGGAGCTGCGCGTCGCCGGGCCGCACTACCAGCCCGACGGCACCACGGTCAACAGCGGCTACTACGAGACGTTCCTCCCGGACTCACTGCTGAGTTCCTGGAACGTCACGGACGGCAGCAAGCTGCAGGCAGCCTACCAGGGGACGAACCGGTCGCTCTCGATTCGGAACGTCTCCGGCGGCCTGTTCGTCGACATCCCGATTCACTACTCCAGCGGAACGGTGAGTCTCTCCCCGACCGGCTCCACAGACGACGGCGGGGACACCGACCAGTCGACCGACTCCGTCAGCCCGGCCACCGAGTCGACGTCGACACCGACCGCGACACCGGAGCCGACGTCGACACCGACCGCGACGCCGACCGCAACGCCGACCGCGACGCCGACGCCGTCGTCCACCGCGACCGGCGGTTCGGGCGGCGCCGGAACCGCGACGGCGACGCCGGAGTCGACCGAGACGCCCGCCGCCACCTCGACGACGGCCGCGACGTCCACCGCCGCGACGACCGGGGCTCCGACGGAGGTGACGTCGACGACCGCGCCCGGATTCGGCGCGGCTGCGGCGGCGGTCGCGCTGCTCGGTGCCGCGCTCTTCGCGCTCCGCCGCGACTGACTCCGGGCACCCCGACGCCGGCCGAGACTGACCGCGCGGCCCGGCTGTCGCGGCGAGTCGGGGGGCGCTGCGTCTCCCGGTTCGGCTCGTCCGCCCGGGCTTTCGACGCTCTTTTCTTCATCCGCCGAGTTCGTCCCCGTAATGGCTGAATTCAAAGTCGTCGTCGGCGACGAGACCGGCGACACCCGGCAGTTCGACGTAGAGGGGCAGGACGCGAACCGATTCCTCGGCCGAGACATCGGCGAGGAGGTCGACGGCACCGCGATCGGTGCCGACGGCCTCACGCTGTCGCTGACCGGCGGCTCCGACAAGGCCGGCCGCCCGATGCGCGAGGACGTCCCCGGCTCGAACCTGAAGGAGCTGCTCCTCGACGGCGGCGTCGGCTACGAGCCGAGCCGGCCCGGCGAGCGCAAGCGCGTCACGGTCCGCGGCCGCGAGGTCTCCGAGGAGACCGTCCAGATCAACGCGCAGGTCGTCGACGGCACGCTCGCCGCGGCGCTCGACGAGGACGAGGAGGACGCCGAGGCCGAGGAGGCCGACGCCGACGACGCGGACGAGGAGTAAGCCGCCGCGCAGTTTTCATGCCCGACAGAATCGCCAGCGACGCCGACAGCGTCGACACCTACCGCGCCCACCTCGCGCGCAGCGGCGGCACTCGGCTCCCGTGTCTCCGCGTCCCGGACGACGCGGCGGTCGCGGACGGCGACGAAATCCGGCTGGTGCTCGACGGCGACGAGCGCCACGCCGAGGTGACGGCGGACTCCTCCGGGCTCGTCGTCCGCGGCGCCTACGACAACCGCCGGCTGCTCCGCGAACGCGGCGGCGACGCCGACAACCGGCTCGTCGAGTGGTGCCGCGACCACGACCGCGAACCCGGCGACGCCGTCGACCTCGACGAGGTCGACCCGGGCTACCTGTACGGGCTTCGCGTCCCCGGCGACCGCGTCGTCTACACGGTCCGCGGCCGCCCGGACGAGAACCTCCAGCGCATCGCGGACTCGCTGCTCGGCGGCGACGAATAGCCCTTTTACGCCTCCGCCGCCCACTACGGCCATGAGCAAACTCGACGAGTTCCTCGCCGGCGACCGCCTCGACGACGTCGCCATCTTCCTGACGCACGACTACCTGGACTCGCAGGGCAAAATCGCGAACATGGGCGAAGCCGTCGACGACGGCGTCGTCCTCGTCGTCCCCGGCGACGACGGCCGGAAGGCGTTCGCCTCCGGCACCGGCATGGACCCGATGGAGTTCGCCCGCGAAGCCATGGACGAAACCGGCACCATCGCGCCCGACCTCGGCGGCGGCGACTGCCCGGCCGCCGGCGACGACGACGAAGAACACGCCGTCCAGTTCATCTTCGCGTTCGCCGAAGAGCAGAACGAGGACGTCGGCGGCATCTACGAGGAGGGCGACGTGATGCACGCGTACGCCCACTGCTCGTGCGGCACCAACTACTCGCACAAGTGGGTGATGGGCGAACGCGCCGCCGACGCCTGAACGACCGGTTCTCGCCCCCGCGGCTCCAAAGCGGCCGGATTGCCAGGCGGCCAGGCGGCCTGACGGCCAGAGGGGCAGACGACCGGAGCGGCGTCTCGATTCTTCAGCGGCCCGTCTCTCACCGCGTAGCAGCCGAGGAGAGCCGATCAGGTCCGAGGAGAGCCGCGTAGCGCTTCGTTCCGCGTTGCGTCCGCTTCAGTCCGCGCGTCGGTCGCGCGGTCAGGCGTCCACGGCGTCCGGGTCGGCGTCCGGGTCGACTTCGGCGGCGAGCCGTTCGAACTCCCGGAGGACGACGCGCTTGGTCGCGCGGCCCTCGGTGCTCCAGTGGTGCGCGAAGTCGAGCATGTCGTCGTAGATGTCGGGCTTGCAGCCGGCCGCCTGCGGGTGGCCGCCGCCGCCGAGCGCCCCCGCGACCTCGTGTGCGCGCTCGAAGCCGCCTTCGGAGCCGCGGATGCTGACGCTGCCGGACGGCTTGACGACGACCGCCGCGTCCATCCCCTGCTGACGGAGCGTCTCGGACACCTCGTTCTGCGAGCAGCGGCCGTAGGTGACGCCGACCGTCCAGTCGCCGACCTCGTGTTCGTCGGCGCGCGCGACCGCCTTCTCGATGAGCTGCTCCTTTTCGATGCGGCGCTGTGCGACGTAGTCCTCGACGACGACGGGGAGGTCGGCGCCGTACGCGCCGACGACCGCGACGTACTCCTCGGCGTCCGACCAGTGGGCGTAGTCCGCCAGGTCGTCGCTGCGCTCGTCCTCGCGGAGCCACAGGTCGTGGTCGCGGGTGACCGCCGCCAGTTCCGCGAACCGCGGCGGGAAGTCGTAGTCGAGCGACCGCAGCGTCACGTCCGTCGAACACTCCTCGTCGCTCTCGCCGACGACGAGGTCGACGCCGAGGTTCCGCACCGACGTCGCGAGGTCGTCGCCCCACTGGTGGTGGTCGTACCACGACACCGAGTCGGCGCGCCGCACCACCGCCGTCAGGTCCTCCTCGATGTACCGGTACTCGTCCGGGCAGATGTCGCAGATGAACACGTCCGCGCCCTCCTCCAGGTACTCCGCGGCGTACTCCAGGTCCTCCTCGAAGCTGTGCGGCCCGGACGGCAGCAGCGCCACCGGCGACTCCGGCAGCGACTCCTCCTCCTCGCCTTCGGCCTCTGCGTCGGCGTCACTGTCGCCGTCGCCCTCCTCGTTGCCGCCGGCGTCCTCGGCGTCGGCGCCGTCGTCCGCTTCGTCCTCGTCGGCGAGCCGTTCGTGGATGCGGTCTTCGAACTCCGCGACGTCGACCGCGGCGTCGTACGCCTCCCGGACCAGCGCGACGCAGCCGAGGCCGTCGGCGTCGGAGTCCGTGATGACGACGACGCCGGCGCCCTCCAGCGCCTCCTTCGCGCGCTCCTCGGCGCGGTCCTCGTCCAGCGAGTCGGGGTAGAAGAAGCCCTTGCCCGGGAGCTTCGACTTCCGCTCCAGGGACAGGTCGTCGGTTTCGATGAGTTCGTCGTCCATACCGGCGCGACGCGGCGACGCCTGAAAACTCCCGTGTTCCCCGCCGTGCGGCGGTTCGGGCCGCGCGGGCGACCCGCCCGCTGTGGGTCCGCGGCGCGGTCGCCGTTCCAGCCGCCGGTCTGCGTCGCCGTCGGCGTCGCAGCCGCCAGTCCGCCTCGGCGCCGACCGCGGCGCCGGCGTCGTCGTCGCGGCCGCGGGGGACGTTACGTCACGCCTCGGCGCCGACCGCGGCGTCGTCGCCGCCGGAGTCGCCGTTTTCGCCTTCCAGTTGCCGGACGGTCAACACCGGGACGGGGCAGGTGCGGACGACGCGCTCGGCGACCGAGCCGATGAGGAACCGGTTCTCGCCGTGTCGCCCCCGCGTCCCGGTCGCGACGACGTCGGCGTCGACCTCGCGGGCGTACTCCGAGATTTCGTTCGCGGGGCGGCCCTCGCGGACGACCGCGGTGACGTCGCGGTCGGCCGCCGACTGGACGTCGACGACGGCTTCGCCGCCGCGCTCTTGGAGCGCGTGCCGCATGTCCTCGCGCACCGAGTCGGGCGCCGACTCCACCTCGCCCTCGTCGACGACGGACAGCGCGTGCACCGACGCGTCGAACTGTTCTGCGAGGTCCAGCGCCACGTCGACGGCGCGGGTGACGCTCGCGGAGCCGTCGGTCGCGATGACGATGGTGTCGATCATTACCTGGTCGTTCTGCGGACTCCGGCTTAAATCTCGGTTTCTTCGGCGTGCCGCGGCCGCGACGCCGCCGGCGACGCCGCATCCCCGCCCCGTATCGTAAACGCTTATGCGCGCAGGTCAGTTAGTCCGGGTGAGGGCTGGTAGCTCAGTCAGGTAGAGCGTCCGGCTTTTAACCGGACGGTCGGGGGTTCGACTCCCTCCCAGCCCGCTTCTTAGGGCGTTAGATGTGGTAATGAAGCTATGAGACTGTATTGCTGGAGCTACTTCGTAGAAGGATTCCTCTGTTGAGAGTACGTTCGTCGTCACCATCACTGGCTTCTCTCGAATAACGAGCCAGACCACCAATATAAAACCTAATTAAGTAGATAATTTTCAGACTTGTATAAGCCAATCTCGATTATAGCCCGTTAATTTTAGATTCTATAAACCGTCTCGTCGATTATCCGCCTTATCCGCCATATTTAGTTTAGAGCCTCCGAGATTTTTTCCTATGAGCAAATTTAACACACTGCTTCACCATGGTACTGATATGAGTCAGCGAAGTGTGAAAGAGCAGATTACGGACCGGCTCAGAAGTTCAAGCGAACCAGCACAGTCAGCGCAGCAACTCGCTGACGATCTCGATGTGTCTATTCCAACCATCAACAGCTACATCGAGGAACTAGTCTCGGAGAAGCGCGTCGCCACTACTCAAATTGGGAACGCTACTGCATACTACATTCCGGAGGATGAATCGAGGACATCGACCAAGCACGCATGTAAGAAGTGCGGACGAATCACTGATGGATACGACTCCGTGAAGCTCGAGGAGTCGAAATATTTCGAAAACCCAGGTGATGAAGGCTCAACGACTGATTTCTACATTCTATGTAGATTCTGCTATAACGATTTTGTCAGTTGGGTCTGGAACGACTCTGGCATGATGGGAGAATACCCAGGAGTTCACTCTTGGAACATCGCCGATAACCAGATGGAGGAGGTTCGTGAAGACCCTGATATCAAGACTTCACCATCAACAGAACATCTAGAGGGCCAACACGCTGAACTACTTGAGCTAATCAAGTCGTTGTATGAAGATGATGAAGAGACCGCCGGTGTGCCGAAAGAGGAGATTATTGAGGACGCGGTAGACACAGGAATGTCCGAGCGTGTTGCTAAAGTCCGATTGAACGAGTTGCATCAGACGGGGTATGTCTGGCAGCGGCTGAATTTGTCCGGCTTGACGTACACACCAGCGAAATAATCCAATTGGTGCGATCTCTGTATAGCCCGCTCCACCGGACCGATCTCCCGTCAGCTCCGCCAACGCCACCGCCGCAGTCGGCTACTCCGCCGGCGGCTCGTCGACGAGCTGCGCCGCGAGTTCGTCGGCGTCGAACGTCCAGTGGTCGCCGCCGAGCAGCGCCGACGGTAGTTCGACGGGGTCGGCGCCGTCGCCGGCGACGTAGCGGAACCGGTACGTCGGGGGCTCGTACTCGTCGGGCGACACCACCGGCTCGTTCTTCCGGAAGCGGCGCGCGACGAGCAGCACCGGGGCGCCGCCGGCGGCGGTCCCGGAGAGTTCGCGGAGTTCGTCGAGCCGGTACCACTGCGGGAGGTGTTCGCGGAGCCGCGTGCCGAACCGGGTGTCGCGGAACCGGCCGGCGACGACGGCGGCGAGCGTCCCGTTCTCGCCGAGCCAGTCGGCGGCGCGTTCGACGTACAGCGCCGACGTGTCGTACGTGTAGTAGGCGGTTTCGTAGTCGGCGTACGCGTCGGCGGCGGGGCCGTCGGCGATGTCGCGCCGGAGCGTCGCCGGGAACCGGCCGACGACGTACGCGTAGTCCTCGCGGTCGAGCGGGCCCGGCTCGGCGTCGGCGTGGGCGGCCGGCGCGGCGAGCGTCGTCTGGCCGTCGTCGCGGCGGAGCGGGTCGACGGCGTACACGCCGAGCGGGTCGATAGTGAACCCCGACTCCTCCCACCGCGCCTCCTGGTAGTCGTCGAGGAGCCGGAGCAGCAGCCGCGTCTCGGTGACGCGGGCGGACAGCGGGTCGTCGTCCGCGGCGGTGAGCCGGTCGCACACCGCGTCGACGCGGCGGCGCGGGTCGGCGTCCTGCGCGTCGAGCCGGGCGAGCAGCCGGTCTGCGGCTTCGAGGACGAAGCGGCCGTCGCCGGCGGCCGGGTCGAGCAGGTCCGCGTCCGCGGCGTCGATGGCTGCGTCCGCGGTGTAGCCGGCGCGGTCGAGCGCCGCCGCCGGGACGGCGTCGTCCGGGTCGTAGTCGAGTTCCGGGAGGTCGACGACGCCGAGCAGCCGGCCGTAGGCGGTGGCGGCGCGGTCGGCGTCGACATCGAACGCGAAGTGGTTGCAGTACCAGACGACGCGGCCGAGCGCCTCCGCGACGTCGTCGTGGCCGAGCGCCCAGTCGCCGAGCGCCGGGGTGCGGCGCTCGTAGACGTGGCCGAACGACTCCCGGGCGACCCGGAGCAGGTCCGCGACGTCGCGGTCGACGCCGAACGACTCGGCGTACTCCTCGAACCGGTCGACGGCGTCGCCGGTGAGCACGTCGTCTTGCAGCCCCATGCCCTCGGCGACGCGCACCACGAACACGTCTTCGAGCAGCGCGAACGCGGCGACGCGGGCGAACGCGCGTTCGTTCTCGCTGGGCGTGTAGCCGGTGCGGTTCGCGCCGCGCACCCACGAGCCGTAGGCGGCGCGGAGCAGCCGGACGTCCCTGTTCGCGTCGCGGTGGGCGAGCAGGCGGCTCCGCGCGGCGCCGGCGGCCGTGTCGTCGGCGGCGGCGCGGCGGTCCTCGTCGACGGCGGCGCGGAGCGCCTCGGCGCGGTCCTCGTAGCCGTCGACGCGGCCCGACACGTCGTCGAGCGCGGTTTCGACCGCCGGCACCAGCACGTCGGTGAGGCAGTCGCGGAGCGTGCCGACGAGCGTGTCCAGCCCGTCGTCCTCCGCGACCGAGTGCTTCCCGGGGGTGTCGTACTCGTCGTAGCGCTCCTCGGCGGACAGCTCCTCGGGGCGGAGCGCCGTGAGCTTCGCGACGGCGAGCTGCTGGCCGGGGCGGAGCGTCTGGGAGAGCCGTCCGCGGCGGCCGGCGGCGACGACGTCCGCGAGCGGAATGTCGGTGTGGACGCCGGCGGTGACGCCGTGGACCGTCTCGGTCTCCGTGTCGGCGTCGGCGGCGTCGTCGACGCGCTCGAAGACGATGAGCCGGTCGAGCGTCCCGGCGACGACGTAGCGGACGTACGGCTCGCTGCTCGCCGCCTCGAACGCCGGGGAGACGGCGGCCGTCGCCGGCTGGTCGCGGCCGGCCGCGGCGAACACAATGGCTGTGTCGCCGGCGTCGTCGCGGAACCGGACGACCGCGCCGTCGGTGTCGACGGCCGCAGCGTCGAATCCGAGCACGCCGCCGAACAGCGCGTCGCGGAGCCGTGCTGCGACCGCGTCGGCCGGGGCCGCCGGGGCGAGTTCGGCCTCGACGCGGTCTGCGGCCTCCACCACCCGCTCGACGAACCCCTGACCGTATGCTCCTTGAGACATGTGAAACCCGATGTGAGTCGGATTTCTCTCTCGGACGGAACTACCTAAATGTGTCTCCGCTCTCATCACGCCTGATTACCGGCGTCCCCGACGCCGGCCGCTGCTGACGGCGCCCGCAACGACGCCGACCGCTGTGCCGCCGCTCGGCCCGGAACGCGGCCCGCGGCGGCGCCGCCTCCGCTGTCCACCCGAAACCATGGGGAGCGCTCCCGAGCCGTACCGAGCAGTCGGGTCGCCTGTGAAGCCGGACGGACGCTCGGCGGACGCGGCGAACAGCGAACGGCGCGCGCCGAGCGGCGACGCCTGGTTCCCGGGCGCTCCACTCGAAATCATGGGGAACACTCCAGAGTGCTCCGGGAGGCTCCGGAGCGCTCCCGCGGCCGAATCCCGGTCGGCCCGTGGCGTCGCGGTGTTCCTTCCGCGGGCGTGTCAGGTGTCCACAGGCGGCAGAGTTAGGTTGGTCCGGGCCGTTTCGGTGTCTGTGAATCACACCCAGAAAACATTCGTCCGGGTGTCCCCCGTCAGTCACCGATGAGCGACGCCGACGCCGACACCGAGTTCGACGACCGAGCGACGCTGCCGGTCACGGAGGCCGCCGCGCTCACCGACCGGGTCGCCGACAACGTCGGCCGCGTCATCGTCGGCAACGACGACGCCGTCGAGCACGTCCTCGTCACGGTGCTCGCCCGCGGCCACCTCCTCTTGGAGGACGTCCCGGGCGTCGGGAAGACGATGCTCGCCCGCGCGCTGGCCGAGTCCGTGGACTGCGAGTTCCGGCGCGTCCAGTTCACGCCGGACCTGCTGCCCTCGGACGTCACCGGCGTGAACGTCTTCAATCAGCAGACCGGCGAGTTCGACTTCCAGCCCGGCCCCGTGTTCGCGAACATCGTGCTCGGCGACGAAATCAACCGCGCGCCGCCGAAGACGCAGTCGGCGCTGCTCGAAGCGATGGAGGAACAGCAGGTGACCGTCGACGGCGTCACCCGGGAGCTGCCGGCGCCGTTCACCGTCATCGCGACCCAGAACGACGTCGAGCCGGGGCGGACCTACGAGCTTCCGATGGCCGAAATCGACCGGTTCATGAAGAAGCTCCGGCTCGGCTACCCCGACGCGGACGAGGAGGCGGCGATGCTGGAGCGCACCGCCGGCACCCACCCTATCGAGTCGCTGGAGCCGGTCGCGTCCACCGAGGAGCTGCGGCGGGCGCAGGCGACCGTCGGCGACGTCGACGTGTCACAGCCGGTCCGCGAGTACGTCACCGCGCTGGCGACGTACACCCGCGAGAACGCCCAGCTCGGCGTCAGCCCCCGCGGCAGCATCGCGCTCGTCCGGTCGTCGCAGGCCCGCGCCGTGCTGGACGGCCGCGACTACGTCGTCCCGGACGACGTGCAGACCGAGGCGCCGACCGTGTTCGCCCACCGCGTCCGGCCGCGCACCGGCAGCGAATCCGGCCACGACGTCGTGGAGGACGCGCTCGACGCGGTGCCGGTGGAGTAGGCGGATGCGGCTGACCAGACGGGGGAAGGCCGTCGTCGTCGCCGTCGCGGTCGCCGTCGGGTCGGCGGCGCTGTTCGGGCCGCGCGGACTGAACGCCGCCGTCATCCCGGGCGGTATCGCGCTCGGCGCCGCCTACGTCCAGCTTCGCCGCGCGGAGGCGCCGCGCGCCGCACGCGACGTGCCGCCGGACGACCACGTCGGCCGCAGCCACCGCGTCAGGCTGTTCTTCGGCGACCGCGGCGGGCCGCGGCCGGACGAGGAGCACGGCCTGCGGCGGCCGTTCAGCGGCGCGGTCCGCGAGCGCGTCGGCGACGGCGTCGACGCGGACCCGGCGGAGACCCGGGTCGACACCGTCGTCGGCGCCGTCCCCGTCGAGTACGACGTGACCTACGAGTCGCGCGGCCGGCACACGCTCGGCCCGGCGACCGTCACCGCCCGCGACGTCCTCGGGCTGGCGGAGACGGAGCTGTCCACCGCCGAAACCGCGACGGTGCTGGTGTATCCGCGCGTCCACGCCATCGCCGGCTGGGCGCGCCGCGACCTCCGCGCGCTCCACGAGACCGGCGTCCACGAGGAGCGCCGCGAGTTCGACCGGCTCCGCGAGTACGCCCGCGGCGACTCGCTCCGGGACGTCCACTGGAAGTCGACGGCGAAGCGGCAGGAACTCATCGTGAAGGAGTTCGCCGCGGAGGCGGAGACGGAGGCGGTGTCCATCGCCGCCGGCGCCGCCGCCGAGCCGGGCGCCGCCGACGGCATGGCGGAGGCGGTCGCGAGCCTCGCGCTCGCGCTCGTCGCCGACGGCGTCCCGGTGGAGGTGGCGCTGCCCGACGGCGACCTGCGGGTCGGCGCCGAGCGCGGCACGCAGGTGCGGCTGCTCGAACGGCTCGCGGTCGCCGGCGCCGGACGGCTCGCCGACGCCGACGCGGACATCACGGTGTACGGCGAACGCGACCGCGTCCGCGTCGACGTCGGCGACGGCGACACCGACTTCGCGGACCTCACCGCGGCGCACCCGCCGACGTACGGCGTCTCCCGCCCCGCCGACGCGGCCGACGGAGCGGCCGCCGCGGACAGCGACGACGCGGAGGTGGCGGCGTGACCCGCCGCGTCGGCCCGGTCGCCCCGGCAGACTCGGCGGGGACGGAGGTGTCGGGATGAGCGGCGGCACCGAGGGGCTGACGTCGATCGCGAAGGACGCGACCGCGGCGGCGACCCGGTCGGACCGCGGCCGCGGAAGCGACGGCCACGGACGGGCGTCCTACCGGGCGCTGGTGCGGCCGCCGGCCGCCGGCGTCGCGCTGGTCGTCGCGTCGTTCTGGTCGGTGTTCTTCCACGTCACCGACGTCGTCGGCGGCAGCGGCGTGCTCGCGATGGAGCTGGCGCTGGCGACGCTGGCGGCGGTGTGGCTCGGCCGGACGCTGCGGCCGCGGACCGCGGCGGCGCTCGCGGCCGCCGGGCTCGCGGTCGGTCTCACCGGCTACTTCTTCTCGGTGCCGGAGTCGGCGCGGGCGCTGTTCACGGCGGCCCGGGTGCTCGCGGACCTCCGGGCGCTGCTCACCGGGCTGTCGGTGCTGCGGCTACTGAACGTCGGCGCGTGGGCGCTGTTCCTCGCGCCGGTGCCGACGTTCCTCGCGGCGGCGCTGACGGTGCGGCGCCGGTACGTCTCCGCGGCGACCGTGGCGGCCGCGACGACCGGCTTTTTCGCGCTGACCGGCGACGCCGGCGTCGGCGCCATCCTCGCCGCCGCCGTCGGCGCGACGCTCACCGCCGGGTTCGCCGGCCTCGACACGGCCGGCTGGCGCGGCGTGTCGGCGCAGTGGGACACGCTCGCCGTCGTCGTCGCCGCGATGGTCGTCGTCACGTCGGCGGTGACGGTCGTCCCGGGCAGCGGCGCCAACCCGGTGCTTCCGGGCGGGCAGTCGCCGACGGTGGAGTCGAGTCTCGTCACGAACAGCGACCGGGTCGGCGTGCTCGGCAGCATCCGGCTGTCGCCGGAGGTCCGGTTCGTCGTCGAGGCCGACCGGTCGGCGTACTGGCGCGTCGGCGCGTACGACCGGTACACCGGCGGCGGCTGGGTGCGGACCGGCGGGACGACGCGGTACAGCGGCGACCTGGCGTCGCCGCCCGGCGAGACCGAGCGCCTGGTCCAGGAGGTGACGGCGAAGGCGAAACTGAACGCGATGCCGGCGGCGTGGAAGCCCGTCTCCGTCCGGAACGCGCCGGTGGACACGATGCAGGTGACGGACCTCGACGGGCTGAAGCCGGGGACGGCGCTGCTCGTCAACGACACGTACACCGTGGTCAGCGAGACGCCGACGGCGACGCCCGCCGAACTCCGTCGCGCCGGCGTCGACTACCCGTCGTCGGTCCAGCAGCGGTACACCGGCCTGCCGGAAAGCACTCCGGACCGCGTCGCGAACCGCACCGCGCGGATACTCGACGAGGCGAACGCGACGACGCCGTACGACGCCGCCGTCGCCGTCGAGCGGTACCTGGAGTCGACGAAGTCGTACTCGCTGGACGTGCCGGCGCCGCGGGGGAGCGTCGCCGACCGGTTCCTCTTCGAGATGGAGTCGGGCTACTGCGTCTACTACGCGACGACGATGGCCGTGATGCTGCGGACGCAGGGCATCCCGGCGCGGTTCGTCACCGGCTACACGCCGGGCCAGCGCGTCGCCGAAGACGAGTGGGTGGTCCGCGGCCTCGACTCGCACGCGTGGGTCGAGGTGTACTTCCCGGAGCACGGCTGGGTCCGGTTCGACCCGACGCCGGGCGGGCCGCGCGAGTCCGCAGAGCAGGAGTCCGTCGAGGAGGCGCGCGCCAGCGGCGAGTCCGGCGTCGACGCCGCGGGCTCCGAAGACGGGACGTACAGCACGCCGACGCCGACGCCGGAGCCGGGGAGCGACAACGGGACGGCGGCCGCCGGCAACATCGGCGTGACGCCGTTCCCGAGCGGCGCCGGCGGCCTCGGCATCACGCCGGCCGGCCCGGGCGGCATCACCGGGAGCCTCGGCCGGCCGACGACCGGCGGCGGCGCGGCGGCCGGCGACGACGGCGGCTGGCAGCCGACCCGGGGGGACGCGGTGCTCATCGGCGCGCTCGTCGTCGGCGTCGTCGCCGGCGCGCGCCGCTTCGGGCTGACCGGCCGGGCGTACCGGGCGGTCTGGCTGCTCCACCAGTCACCGGGCGAGCCCGCGGCCGACGCCGAGCGGGCGTACCGCAGACTGGAGTACCTCGGCGCCGTCGCCTACCGGCCGCGGCAGACCGGCGAGACGCCCCGGCAGTACGTCGACGCGCTCGCCCGCGACGCGTTCGGCGACACCGCCAGAACCGTCGGCTCGGCGTACGAACGCGCCACGTACGGCGGCGGCGTCACGGCTGACGAGGCGGCCACGGCTGTCGACGCCACGGACCGGCTCGTCCGCGAGCACGCCCCGGTTCTGCGCCGGTTCTGACACGCCCGTTTCCGCCGCGGCGACGCGGGAAACCGCGGGACTGCGGCCGGATTCCGCCGGGGATGACAGTACCCGACACTGTTTAATACAGCCGTCCTGTATTTTGTAGTGGAAATGTCTGAGGTATGCTCGACGTGCGGGTTGCCTGAGGAACTCTGCGTCTGCGAGGACGTCGCCAAGGAGTCCCAGGAGATCACGATCCGCATCGACGAGCGAAGGTACGGCAAAGAGGTAACGGTGATCGACGGGTTCGACCCGAAGGACGTAGACATGGATTCGCTCTCGAGCGACCTGAAATCCAAGTTCGCCTGCGGCGGCACGGTCGAGGACGGCTCGATCGAACTGCAGGGGAACCACACGGGCCGCGTCGAGGACTTCCTCCGCGAGAAGGGATTCAACGTCGCGTGACCACCACCCGTACCTGACCCGCCGTCGAGCCACGGTCTTTTTCGCGCGCCGCCACCCGGAGCCGCGAGCCGCGCGTCCGTCGGACGCCGCCCAGAGTCGCCCGAGCGCCGTCCGAGCGCCGCCTAATCTGTCCGCATCAAGGGCGCGCCGGGCGTAGCCGCTGGCATGTCCGACCCCGACTGGAGTTTCGAATCGAGCACCGACCCCGGCCAGTGGCGGCAGGTCGACTCGCCGGTGTCGACGACGCTGTTCGACGCCGCCGCGACCGTGAACGGGCCGGTCGCCGTCGGGAAGAAGGGCGTCGTCGTGGGGCGCGCCGACGACGGCACCTGGGGCGTCGTCGTCGAGAACGGGCCGGCCGCCCGCGGCGCGGCGCTGCACTCGGTCGCCGTCACCGACGACGGGAAGCGGCTCTGGGTCGCCGGGAACTCCGGCGCGCTCGGCTCGTACGACATCCCGACGGAGTCGCGCGAGGACCACTCGGAGCCGAAGGGAATCACCGGGACGCTGAACGCCGTCACGGTGTCCGGCGCGCGCGGCGAGGAGAAGCTGCTCGTCGCCGACAACTCCGGGAACGTCCTGCCGGGCTACGTCACCGACGACGGCGTCGACTGGGAGTTCGAGATGCGGCCGAACGGCGACACCGCCTTCGAGGACCTCGACGCCGACGACGCCGGCTACGGCTACGGCGTCGACGCGAACGCGAACGTCTTCGAGACGACCGCCGACCGGGGGTGGCAGCACGTCGGCGTCGCGGACGCGAGCGTGTCGCTGTACGCGGCCGCCGTCGACGGCGACCGGTTCCTCACCGCCGGCGGCAACGGCCGGGCGTTCGAGACGGTCGACGGCGGCGACGAGTGGACGCCGTACGACCTCGGGAACTTCTCGGTCCACGACGTCGACGTCCGCGACGGCTTCTCGCTGGCGGTCGGCAGCGGCGGCCACATCGTCGTCCGCGACGCCGGCGGCGACTGGGTCGGCGCCGACTGGCGGAAGAGCAAGACGGTCTACGGCTGCGTCGCCGGCGGCGACTCCTTCCCGAGCGTCGCGGTCGGCAGCGGCGGCCGAATCGTCGAACGCGTCTCCGAGCAGTCAGCGGACGGCTCGGGCGACGGCTCCGGCGACGGCTCCGGCGACGCCTGAGTCGTCGCTGCCTGAATCGCCGCTGCCCGAAGCGGCGCTGCCCGGGTCGGCGGCGAGCGCGCCGCGGCCAACCCTTATATTTCGGGTCCGCCTCTGTTCACGCGACTGATGGGTCTCTTCAAGCGGGTCGGTCGGCAGGTCGAACAGTTCAAGCGGACCGCCGAGGAGGCGGCGGCGGAACGCGCGGACTACCGGTGTCGGGACTGCGGCGAGCGGTTCCACGCCGACCACGACTCGTGCCCGGAGTGCGGCGCCGACGCGGTCGAGCGCGTGACCGACGCGGAGTGACCGCTGCCGCGGCGGCGACGCGGCTTCTCAGCGCAGGCCCGACCGATAGCGAGTGAATCGTCGTCGCTGTCGCGGTCGCTGTTGCCGTTGCTGTCGTCGTTGCTGTCGTCGTTGCTGTCGCGGTTCGCCTCGACGCTGTTCCCGTCGCCGTCCTCGACGACCGCCGAAAAGAGCGCGCGGCGAGTTCGGTTTCGCTCGACGCGAGCGACGCGGCCGGGACTCAGTTCTGCGTGTCGCTCGTGGAGCCGTCCGACGTCGAGTCGGTGGAGTCACCGGTCGAGCCGCCCGACGTGCCGTCCGTCGAACCGCCCGACGTGCCGCCGGTAGAGCCGTCCGAGGAGGTGTTCTCGCCGGGGTCGTTGTCGTCGCCGTCGAACGCTTCGCCGGTGCCGTCGTAGTTGTCGCCGTCCGGGCTCTTCCCGGACTGCCGGGTTTCGCCGCGGGGGCGCTGGATGACGACGCCGCCACTGCCGACGGCGACGTCCGGGTCGCCGAGCGCGAGGCTGAACAGGTCCTTGCTGGTCGGCGAGTGGAGTTTCTCCCAGCGCTCCTTCCCGCTGCGCTGGTAGATGTCGCCGCTGTTGCCGACGACCACCATCTGCTCGGTGCCGTCGTCGCCGCGGTAGATGTCGATGGAGCGCAGCGACCGCTCGCCGACGCCGAGCGGCGTCCAGTCGTGGTAGGAGTCGTCGTACCGGTAGACGCGGCCGTCGCCGGCGGCGATGTACACCTTGTGTTCGGAGCCGGCGTAGATGTCGTAGAACTTCACCTGGGCGTTGACGACGCCGATGTCGTTCCACCCCTCCTCTCGCGTCGTCTTGAACGCGTTCCCGGAGGTGTCGATGCAGTAGCCGTAGCCGTCGGGCGTCGACGCGAGCGCCGCGATCTTCGACGCCTTCTGCGCCGGCTTCCGGACGATTCCCCAGTCGACGTCGTAGCCGTCGATGTAGAACGGCAGCACCTCGCCGGAGCCGTTCGCGGCGAGCAGCTTCTCGCTGCCGGCCTCCCCGGAGACGGTGATGCCCTCCCACGTCGACGTCATCTCGTTCGGGTAGGAGTAGTCGTACTTCCGCTGCTGGACGACGTCGTACATCCCGATGGCGCCGGAGGAGCCGAGGAACCACAGCCGCTTCCCGTCGTCGGTGACGGAGATGCCGTTCAGCGCGTTCTGCCGCGCGTTCGGGCCGTCCTCGATGATGACCTCCCAGCCGTCGCCGCGGTTCGCGACGATGACGCCGCTCTCGCCGACGGCGTACGGACCTTCCTGGGTCGCGACGACCTGCGTCAGTCCGGCGTCGAACGGCGTTTCGACGACCTTCCACTCGGGTCTGTCAGCTTCGGGGCCGAGATTCCACATGCGATTCGTGCGTCGGCCGGAATCGGCATGAAGCCGGAATTCTTCCCGGAGACGCACGGAGAACGGGAATCTCCGGCTTCGACCCACTGCTCCTGCCGGCTCCGCACCGCTCCCGACGGATTCGCTCGGGCACGCTGAGTCGGTGTCGACTCGGCTGCCGCCGTGGACGGCGCCGAGCGCGTCGACGCGGGCGCCGCGGTGACAACGCCTTTGCGTCGGACGGCCGAACGCCGGAACCAGATGAGTCGCCGGCTCCGCGCCGCGTTGGTCCTGCTCGTTCTCGTCGCCGCCGCGGGCGCGTCCGCGCCGTCCGCAGCCGACACCGCCGCGGCACCGCAGCCGGGTGAGACGGCCGTATCGGCCACCGCAGCCACAGCGGCCGCAGCGACGTCGACCACGCAGCACGCCGGCACCGCCGCGGCGACGCAGACCGCCGGCAGCGACATCCGACTGGAGACGTCGCTGTCGCTGACGCCGGAGCGCCCCGGCGAAATCACGGTTCGGCTCCGCTTCGCGCCGCCGGACCGGGTGACGTCGCTGACGACGACGATCGACGCCGCCGCGACGGTGGTGTCGTCACAGGGGTTCGACCGCGTCGGCGGCGCCCGGTACGAGTGGGACGGCCGAACCGCGACGCCGACGCTGACCTACCGGCTCCCGGCGAACCGAACCTCGGCGTCCGGCCGGTTCGACGCCGCCGCGACTCCCGGACGGACCGCGACTCCCGGGCAGGCCGCACCGAGCGCGGCTGCTGCGACCCAGCAGTACCTGCTGGCCGACGCCGGGCCGTGGGCCATCGTGTCGATTCCGTGGCCGGCGGCGCAGTGGCGCTACACCGGCGCGACAGTCGGGCTGGAGCGGCGGACCGTCGTCGACGGCGCCGGCGTCGTCGGCACCCGGTTGGCGTTCCTCGGCGAGCACCGCGTCGTCGAGCGCACCGCGTCCGGCCAGACGTTCCGGCTCGTCGTGCCGGCGGCCGCCGACCTGCGCGAGCAGCCCGACGACGTGCTGGCGTCGCTGGCGTCGGCGTCGGCGGCGCTCCGCGTCGGCGACCGCGACCCCGTCGTGACGATGATTGCGGCGCCGACGAGCGTCGACTGGGCGGTCAGAGGGCTGCAGGTCGGGGAGGCGGACGCGTGGGTCCGCGCGGACGAGCGGCTGTCGACCGCCGACAATCCGTGGCTGCACGAGTACGTCCACACCCGCCAGTCGTTCGCGACGACGAACCGGACGAAGTGGGTCGTGGAGGGCAGCGCCGACTACTACGCGGCGCTGCTGACGCTCCGGCAGGACCGCATCGACTTCGAGCGGTTCGCGGCGAACCTCGAACGCGGGAGCAGACAGCCGTACAGCGGCGTCGTACTCGCCGACCCGGAGACGTGGGTGTCGGGCGCGCAGTACCTGAAAGGCGGGCTGGTCGTCGGCGTGCTCGACCGGCGGATTCGGCTCGCGAGCGACCGGAGCCACTCGTTCGGGTCGGTGTTCTCGGCGCTGAACGGCCGCGACGACGCGGTGACCCAGTCGGCGTTCCTGGCCGCCGTCGCCGCCGCCGGCAACGACTCGGTCGCGGCGGCCGCAGACCGGTTCACGACGACGACGGCGGCGCCGGAGATGTGGACGCAGGCCGAACACGAGGCCGCCTTCGGCGCGCTCCCCGCCCGCGTCGGCTACACGCTCCCCGAGGTCGGCCGGGTGAGCGGCGTCGCCCGGAACGAGACGGTGCGGCCGCCGTTCCTGCTGGCCGCCGGCGAGACGCTGCGGCTCCCCGTCGAGGTCGTGAACGACGGCGGCGCTGCCGGCGAGTACCGCGTCGCGCTCGCGGTCGACAACCGCACCGTCGACGTCACCGACGGCGAGATTCAGCCGGAGACCGCGACGACAGTGACGCTGTCGCACCGCTTCGACGAGCCCGGCCAGTACCGCGTCGAACTCCGCGGCCGCAGCTACGTCGTCCGCGTGCGCGAGCCGGCGACGCCGACGGTCGCGTCGGTGACGGCGAACCGGTCGACGGTCCGCCCGGGCGGGGCCGTGGCGGTGACGGCGACCGTCGCGAACGACGCGCCGGTGCCGGCGGTCGGCCACCTCCCGGTGACGGTCGACGGCGACCGCCTCCGCACCGAGTCCGTCGCGGTCGCGCCGAACGGCTCCGTGACGCTCCGGGTCGTCGTCGCGTTCGACGAGCCCGGGACGCACCGCGTCGCCGTCGGGAACCGCTCGACGACCGTGACGGTGCAGGAGCCGACGGCCGCCACGTCGACGCGGACACCCGGGTTCGGCGCGGTCGCCGGAGCGCTGGCGCTGCTGCTCTGCGGGCTCGTCGGCGCGGCGAACGCGAAACGGCGGGAGAAGTAGCGGCGCCGGCCGGCTCAGAACGGTGACTGCGGGCCTTCGTCGGCTTCGCCGGCGACCCGTTCTCGGCCGTCGTCCGCGGCGCCGGTCGTCAGTTCGCCGTCCCACTCGGTGAGTCCGCCCGCCATGCTCTCGACGGTGGCGTCTGCGGTCCCCTCGTACGACTGGATGAGCCGCGCGGCCTGCACGCTGGACTTGCCGTGCGGACACACCGTGACGATGCGGTCGGCGCCCGCGAGCGCCTCGACGCGGTCTGCGAGCTCCGGGAACGGGACGTTCTCCGACCCCGGGATGTGGCCGCGGCGGAACGCCGCCGGCTGCCGGATGTCGACGACGCGCACGTCGAGGGCCGCGTCGCCGTCGCCGTTGCTGTCGTCGCGGTCGTCGCCCGCACCGCCGCCGTTCCCTCGTTCGTCGAGCAGCGACTGCACGTCCGCGGGAGCGATTTCGCCGTCCATGGCCGAACGAATCCGGCGGGCGCGGAAAAGCGCGTCGCCGCGCCGGCGTTCGATACCTCCGGCGGCCGCGGCGGCGCCGGGTCGCTACAGCAGCCCCTCTTCGGCGGCGAGCAGGACGCCCTCGACGGTCGCGTCGTTCGTCGGCCGTTCGCGGGCGACCGCGGCGGCCTCGTCGACCGGGACGCTGCGCGGCGTCAGGTACTCGTTCGCGTCGAGGTCCTGCTCGGTCGGCGTGAGGTCCTCGGCGAACACGAACGCGCGGCGGTGCCGCAGCACGCCGGTCGCACACTGCACCTCCTGGAGCAGCGCGGTGCTGCCGGCGTCGAACCCGGTCTCCTCGCGGAGTTCGCGGCGCGCCGCCGCCGTGAACGACTCGCCGGCCTCGACGATGCCGGCCGGCAGTTCGAGGTGCGTCTCGCGGATGGTCGGCCGGTACTGCTCGACGAACAGCAGCCGGTCCTCGGCGCGCGCGACGACGACCACCGCGGTCGGCAGCTCCGCCCAGTAGTACCGCTTCGTCGACCCGTCCGGCTGCTCGACGAGGTCGTAGCCGCCGGTGAACCAGCCGGTCTCGTACTCGACGGCGGACTCCACGACCGGCCACTCCGGCGCGCCCGGCCAGTCGTGCCGCCGCCCGTCGTCGAACGCCGGCTCGTCGGAGGTCCAGCCGTCGCCGGCAACGTCGCCCTCGCGGTCCGCGTTGCTGCCGCGGTCAGCGTCGTTGCCGCCGCGGTCCACGTCGTCGCCGTCGCGGTCGGCGTCGTCGCGGTCACCGTCACCGTCGCGGCTCACGGCTGCACCACCTCAACTCGGTAGCGCTCGCCCTCGTACCGGACGAACACGGCGTCGCCGGCGGTGGCGTTCGCCGGCGCGAACGACCGGAGCGACCCGACCTCGTCGAACGGCGAGTTCGCGAACCAGTCCTTCCGGCCGCCGAGCGCCGACCGGTACGCCGACGACCTGCCGTCGTCGCTCTCCAGCGCCTCGAACAGGTACGGGTACCGGCGCTCGGAGAAGTCCGTGACGTTCAGCGCCGGCCCGTCCGCCGCCGGCTCGGCGGTGAGGTAGTACGGGTCCCCCGAGCCGAGATACGACGGCACGGCGCCGAGCGCGAGCAGCAGCACCACGACGGCGGCGAGAAGGAGGAGGAACGAGCGAGTGACGCGTCGCATACCGTCACGTACCGGCTACCTGCGCAAACCGGTTACGGCTCGCCGTCGTCCGCCGCGTCGTCCGGCTCGGCGTCCGACGCAACGTCGTCGTCCGCCGGCCCGTCGGCTGCTGGCTTGTCGTCGCCGCCGCTGTCCTCGCCGCCGCTGTCCTCGCCGCCGCTGTCCTCGTCGCCGTCGAGGTGTTCGCGGTACACGTCGCCGAAGGCGTGCCGGCGGAGCGTGCCGAGCGCGGCTTCGCGCTCGTTCTCCCACGTCGCCGCGACGACGACGTCGGCGAACGGGACGGGGTGCCAGACGACGCGGCCGACGTTCCCGCTGCCGATGACGTCGGCGTCGTACGACGGGTGGTCGTCGAGCCAGTCGTCGAACTCCTCGCGGCTGCCGACGTGGACGCGGAGCAGCGACGCGAACAGCGCGTCCCGCACCGTCTCGACGACGTCGCCGGTGACGCGCTCGCTGTACTCGTCGCGGTCGAACTCCATCGCCTTCGCCGTCTCCCGGACCGCGACCTTCGCGGTCGGCACCAGCGCGTCGTACTCGTCGCGGGCGGCCTCGGGCGACTCCGGCGCCAGCGTCCCCTCGGTTTCCATATGCGTGGCTCGGCCCGCCGGCGTCAAGAGTCGTTTCCTTCGTCCGCGTCGCCGGCCGCGTCGTCTGCCGCGTCGCCGGCAGCAACGTCGTTGTCGCCGCCGGCCGCGCCGCCGCCGCTGTCCTCCCCGGGGTTCATGCCGTACATCTCCTCGGTGAGTTCCTGTGCGTCCTGCAGCACGGACTCGACGGCGTCGTCGACGACGCCCTCGGCCATCCCCTCGAAGCCGCCGGCGCCGGCACCCGCACCGGCACCGCCGCCGGCCGGACCGCGGCCAGCCCCGACGTCAGGGCGGCCCTGCGCCGGCCCGTCGCCGTGGTCGTGGCCGGCGTCGCCGTGGCCGTGGTCGTGTGCGGTGTCCTCGAACACCTCGTCGTACTCGGTCTCTTCGGCGTGCTCGGTGACGTCGGCGGCGAGGTCGGCGGGCGTCCGGTCGCCCCAGTCCGCGACGGTGTCGTCGAGCCACGCCTCGTGTTCGTCGCCGTGAAGCATCGCCGTGAACGCGAGGTGGTTCGCGAGGTGCTCGCCGTCGCGCTGCGGCACGTCGCACACCGGACAGGCGTATCCCATGTCCGCCCGTCGGGCGCCGAGACGCAAAACACCTGCCGTCCGCGGCGACCCGCGCGAGGGCGTCCACCGCGGGGAGAACCGGAGTTGCGGGTCGCTCGTCGGCTCAGCCGTCTTCGGGGGCGTCACACCGGTTCGCGGTCCGAATCCACTCGCCGAGGTCGACGGCCATGACGAACGCGTCCTCGCCGTCGCCGTAGTACTGGCTGACGCGGCGCACCGGCTCGAAGCCCTCCGAGCGGTACAGCGACTGCGCGCGGTGGTTGGACTCGCGGACCTCCAGTTTCACGACGCTGGCGCCGACGGTCGCGAGCCGCCGGAGCGCCCGGCGCAGCAGCCGGCGGCCGACGCCGTGGCCCTGCCCGCCGGGCCGCACCGCGATGTCTTTCACGTGGCCGATGTCGCGGCCGTGGTCCCGCAGCACGTCGGCGACGACGTAGCCGAGCACGTCCGCCGCGGCGATGCCGTCCGCTCCGACGTCGGCGGCGGCGTCGGCCGTGGCGACGAAGAACCCCTCGGCGTCGAGCAGGTTCTCGAACGCCGCGAACGGCCACGGCTGCGTGAAGACGGCCTGTTCGATGCGGAACACGGACAGCAGGTCCGCGCGCGTCACGACTCTGACGTCGATGCCGTCCTCGCCGGGCGCGCCCCCCTCCACGGCTCCGCGTGAAGTGGTCACACCCCCGCTACGGAGCTACGGTACATAAACACGGTGGCCCCGACGTGTCCGGGGAGCCCGAAAAAGTGCCGCGTCGTTCCGGCTACGCCCCGCGGACGCGGGTGTGCCGGTGCGCTGCGAGCGGGTCGAAGCCGCGGTCAGAGGCGGCGACGCCGCCCCGGTCGGCCCGCGGCGCGGTCGGTCCGCGTTCAGTTCGCGTTCGGTTCGGGGTTCAGTCGTCCGCGGGCGCCGCGCCCGAGCCGGAGTCGTGCTGCGCCTTCGTCCACGAGAGCTTGCCGCCGGCCGCGAGGATGTCGCGCTCGCGTTCGGAGGCGTCGAGGTGGGCGGTCGCCTCCCAGTCGTCGTTCACGCGGATGGTGAACTCCTCCTGGCCGGAGCGGACGCCCGCGCCGACGTCGTCGACGATTTCGACGTCGTCGCCCTGCTCGATCTTCTCGTAGGTCTCCTCGTCGATGGTGAGCGGGACGAGCCCGAAGTTGAACAGGTTCGCCTTGTGGATGCGCGCGAAGCTCTGTGCGAGGACGCCCTCGATGCCGAGGTACATCGGGCACAGCGCCGCGTGTTCGCGCGAGGAGCCCTGCCCGTAGTTCTCGCCGGCGACGAGGAAGCCGCCGTCGGCGTCGAGCGCGCGCTGTGCGAACGTGTCGTCGACGCGCGAGAGCGTGAACTCGGAGAGCTTCTCGATGTTCGAGCGGAACTTCAGGATGTCAGCCGTCGCCGGGATGATGTGGTCGGTGGTGATGTTGTCCTCCATCTTGAGGAGCGCCTCACCCTCGATGTCCGACGCCAGCTCGTCCTTCAGCGGGACGTCGCCGATGTTCGGGCCCTTGACGAGTCCGTCGTCGACGGCCTCGTCGGGGCTGATGATGTCCGGGTCGTCCTGGCCCATGCCGGGGCTGTACTTCGTCCCCATCTCGAGGCCGGGCGCCTCGAGGTCGCCGAGTTCGTCGGCGAGGTCGCGCGGGTCCACGATTTCGCCGGCGATGGCGGCCGCGGTCGCGACCTCCGGCGAGCAGAGGAACACGGAGTCGTCCTCGATGCCGGAGCGACCCTCGAAGTTCCGGTTGAAGGTGCGCAGCGAGACGGAGTCCGACGCCGGGACGTGGCCGATGCCGATACAGGCACCGCACGTCGCCTCGGAGAAGTTGACGCCGGCGGCCATCATCTCGGCCGTCCAGCCCTCGCGGGCGAGCATCTCGGACGCCTGCTTGGAGCCGGGCGCGACGATCATCTCGGTCTTCTTCGCGACCTCGCGGCCCTTCAGCATCTTCGCGCCGGGGAGGATGTCCTCGTAGGCGCCGTTCGTACAGGAGCCGATGATGACCTGCTCGACGTCCTCGCCGGCGACTTCGCGGACCGGGACGACGTTGTCCGGCATCGACGGCTTCGCGATGAGCGGTTCGAGCGAGGACAGGTCGACCTCGATGGTCTCGGCATACTCGGCGTCCTCGTCCGGCGAGAGGTCGACGTACTCCTCTTCGCGGTCCTGCCGCGCGAGCCAGTCTTTCGTCTTCTCGTCGGTGCCGAAGATGGAGGAGGTCGCCCCCAGCTCCGTCCCGAGGTTCGTGATGGTGGTGCGTTCCGGGATGGTGAGCGTCTCGACGCCGGGGCCGGTGTATTCGAGCACCTTGCCGACGCCGCCCTTGACGCTCAGTTCGCCGAGCAGGTGGAGCGCGACGTCCTTCGCGGTCGCCCACTCGGGGAGTTCGCCGGTCAGTTCGACGTTGACGATCTCCGGCATCTCGACGTAGTAGGGGCCGCCGCCCATCGCGACGGCGATGTCGAGGCCGCCGGCGCCGATGGCGAGCTGGCCGAGGCCGCCGGGCGTCGGCGTGTGGCTGTCGGAGCCGAGCAGCGTCTTGCCGGGCGCCGCGAAGTTCTCCTTGTGGACCTGGTGGCAGATGCCGTTGCCGGGCCGGGAGAAGTACGCGCCGTACGTCCCTGCGGCCGACCGGAGGAAGCGGTGGTCGTCCGTGTTCTTGAAGTCGAACTGGTACGTCTGGTGGTCGCAGTACTGCGCCGCGAGTTCGGTCTGCACTTCGTCGAGGTCGAGCGCCTCGAACTGGAGCCAGACCATGGTGCCCGTGGTGTCCTGGGTGAGCACCTGGTCGATTTCGATTCCGATCTCCTCACCGGGCGTGAGTTCGCCCTCAACGAGGTGGTCGCTGAGGATTTTCTCCGTAATCGTCTCTCCCATATCGTCCGGACTTCGACCTCGCGGAGATATAAATCCGGCGAGTCATCCCACTGTCGTTCGTGAGGAATACGGCCCGTGCGGTCATTCTTGCGGCGAATTTTGTTTTCACTCGGGTGTGAGTTGTGGTTTCGTTGATTCCGCCGGCGACGCGGAACCGGGTCGGCAATCGCGCCGTTTTTGTCCCGACTCGCACAGCCACCGGTATGTACGAATCCGGCGCGTTCGTCGCCGACCACGTCGAACCGCTGCGGGAGGGGCAGGTCCAGCCGAACGGCGTCGACCTCACCGTCGACGCGGTGTACGAACAGACCGCCCCGGGACGCATCGAACGCGGCGACAAGCGCGTCGGCGACCGCCGCGAACTCCGCCCCGTGAACGGCGACGGCGACGGCGCCGGCGAGTACCGCCTCGACCCCGGCGCGTACGTCGTCCAGTACGGCGAGACGCTCCGCGTCCCGGACGGCCACGTCGGCTTCGTCTACCCGCGGTCGTCGCTGCTGCGGAACTCCTGCATGCTGAACACGGCCGTCTGGGACGCCGGCTACGAGGGCCGCGGCGAAGGGCTGCTGCAGGTCGGCCACGCCCTCGAACTGGAGCGGGGCGCCCGCGTCGCCCAGTTCGTGCTCTCCACCGCCGAACACGACGGCCGGTACGACGGCGACTACCAGGGCGAACGGCTGTCCGCCGCCGACGGCGACAGTGACGACGACGGCGGCGACGACGACGAAGTCGGCAGCGACGCGGCGTAAGATTACGTGGGCGACTTTGTCTGACGAAAGATTGTTAGTGGTCCATGGGGAACCGAGCGCCACACTCGTGGTTCACGGGAGGGAATCGGCGCCGGACGGGAGCGAACGGCTCCACAGACGCGCGTTTCGCGAAACGACGGACCCGGCGGTCATCGTCGACACCGAGTTCGTCATCGTCGACGTGAACGAGGCGCTCTGCGACCTGACGGGCTACGGCCGCGACGAACTGCTCGGCTCGTCGCCGCTGCGACTCGTCGACGACCCGGCGGTGTACGAGGAGATCGTCGACGCGCTCTCCGCCGGCGAGTCGTGGGCCGGCGACCTGGAGTCCATGACGAAGGACGGCCGGCTCGTCCACACTCGCGGGAGCGCCGCGCCGCTCGACGCTGACGGCGTCGTCCGCGGCTACGTCGCCGTGTTCTCCGACATGACCCGGCAGCGGCGCTACGAGGAGTCGCTGCGCATCCTGAACCGCGTCCTGCGGCACAACATCCGGAACGACGCGAACGTCGTGCTCGGCCACCTCGAGCGCGTCGCGAGCGAGGTCGACGAGGAGCTCCCCGACGCCGCCGGCGACGCCGTCGAGTCGTCGCTCGAAACCGCCGGCAGCCGGGTCCGCGAGATGCTCCACCGCGCGCGGACGACCCGGCGGTTCAGCGGCATCCTCACCGGCGGCGACGCCGACTCCATCCGGCCGGTCGACCTGTCCTCGGCGGTGAAGGAGGCCGTCGCGGACGTCCCGGCGACGAACGCCTCCATCTCCGTCCACGGCGTCGACGACGAACTGGACGTGCTCGCCGACGACATGCTCGGGCCGGCGCTCCGCGCCGTCGTCGAGAACGCCGTCGAGCACAACGACAAGGACGCCGCGAAAGTGACGGTGACCGTCGACGTGAACCCGGGGACGGTGACGCTGTCCATCGCCGACAACGGCCCCGGCATCGACCAGCACCGCCGCGACGAGGTGCTCGGCCGCGAGGAGCGCACGCAGGTCGAACACGGCGAGGGACTGAGCCTGTTCTTCGTCGACCGGCTGATGGACGTGTACGGCGGCGACGTCGACGTCCGCGAGAACGACCCCGAGGGGACCGTGTTCGAACTCCGATTTCGCCGGCCGACGGCCGGCGCCGACCCGTACATCGACCAGGCCGAAGCGGAAGCCGGGTCGCAGGCGGCCGAGTCGGACGCGGCCGCCACTGACGACGGCGGCGTCCGGCCCGCTGACCGCGGCGTCGACGGCGACGGCGCCGCCGAGAACTCCGACGGTTCGGACGCCGGCGGCGACGCTGCCGCCGGAACCGAAGCCGACGCGGTGCGGCGCGCCTGGACCCGCGGCCGCGCCGCCGGCGCGGACAGCGGCAGCGGGCGGTCCGCCACCGGAACCGGGTCGGGCGCCGAGGCGGCGGACGGAGACACCAGAAGCGGGCCGCCGACCGACACGCCGGGCGAGTTCGGCGGCCGCCGGGTCGGCCACGGGACGCCGGAGACGGACCGCGTCGCGGCGCTCGCGGCCGCCGCCGTCGGCGACTCGGTGACGCGGAGCCGGCTCGCCGGACAGACCCGGTGGCTGCCGTCGGTGGTGCCGGCGCTCGGCGCGGACGACCAGCCGCACCACCTGCTTCGGCTCCGCCGGTCCGGGCCGCTGGTCCGCGACGGCGAGACGCTGCTGCGCGGCGCCGCCGCCGCGGCGTTCCTCGACGACGCCGTCCTCGTCGCCACCGCGGACGCCCGATTCGAAATCGCCTACCAGTCGCTCGCGGCGGTCGGCCGTGTCGACGACGCGCTCCTGCTCGACACGGAGAGCCGGAGCTACCGGCTGCAACTCCCGCGAAACGGCGCCGAAGCCGAGTACGTCGACGCCGCGGTCGCGTTCCTCCGCGACGAACTGCGGCGCTGACCGGTGACGTCCCCGCCAGTCCGTCCCGCGCGGTTCGACAAGACACTTATCCGGACGCCGTGACGCTCGACCGTGTCGCGTCGCCCGCGTCGCCGCGCAGTGGTCGAGACGCTCCGGAGTCCACGGCGAGCGGTTCCGCTGTTGGCGCTGCTCGCGCTGACGCTCCGGCTGTGGGGGCTCGGCGCCCGGGCGATGCACTTCGACGAGGCGCGAGTCGGCTACTGGACGCTGCGCTACCTCGACACCGGCTACTTCGCGTACAGGCCGGTCGTCCACGGGCCGTTTCTCTCCATCGCGACGGCGCCGCTTCTCGACCTGTTCGGCGCCTCGGAGTTCACGGTCCGGCTGCTCCCGGCGGTGCTGGGCGGCCTCCTCCCGCTCGCCGCGTTCGGGTTCCGCGCCGCGCTCGACGACGACGAGACGGTCGCGCTCGCGGCGTTCCTCGCCGTCTCGCCGGTGCTCGTGTTCTTCTCGCGGTTCTTCCGCGAGGACCTGCCGCTGGCCGCGTTCGCGTTCGCCGCGGTCGCCGCGGCGTACCGCGGCTACACCGACGGCCGGCCGTGGCTGCTCGTCGCCGCCGGCGTCCTCTGGGGGCTGGCGCTGACGACGAAGGAGAACGTCGTCGTGTACGCCGCCTGCGTCCTCGGCGCCGTCGGCGTCGCGCTCGCTGTGCGGTGGCGCATCGACGGACGAAGCGGGGCTCGCGCCGCGCTCGCACGGGCACGGCCGCTCCTACCGGCGGTTCCGGTCGCGGCCGTGGCCGCGCTCGCCGTCGCGTGGGTGTTCTACGCGCCCCGCGGCTACTCGCCCGGGTTCGACGACCTGCTCGCGACGCCCGTCGCCGCCGTCGCCGCCGGCACCGTCAGCGCGTGGACCACGTTCGCCGGGAGCCTCTGGGTCGGCGGGCACAGCCACCCGTACGCGCCGTACCTGCTGCACCTGCTCGCGACGGTCGCCGTCGGCGCGCCGGCGCTGTACGCCTGCGCGCTGGCCGGCGTCGGCCGAGAACTCCGCGGGTTCGTCCGCGGCGACGCCGCCCGGCCGCTCGTCGTCGCCGCCGGCGCCTGGGGGCTCGTCTCGCTCGCCGGCTACCCGTACGCGACCGACATCAAGGCGCCGTGGCTCGCCGTCCACGCCGCCGTCCCGCTCGCCGTGCCGGCCGCCGTCGGCGCCGTCGCCGTCGGTCGTCGGATTCGCGCGTGGAACGCCGACCGAGTCGCTGGCCGTGACGGCGCGGCCGACTCGGCCGGTCGCGACGCAGACCCGGCCGGCCGCCGCACCGACGGCCGCGTCTCCCCGGGGTTCCGGGTCGCCGTCGCGGTGCTGGTGGTCGCGCTCGTCGCCGCGCAGACCGGGTTCGTGCTGCTCGCCACGTCGTACACGGAGCCGACGCCGCGGGTGAACCTGCTCGCGCAGGGCGCACAGCCCGGCGACGACCTCGACCCGCTGGTCGCCGACGTCGAGGCGGCGGCCGGCGACGGCGGCGTGCTGTACTACGGGTCGTTCTTCCGGCTGCCGAACGAGACGGTCGCGGCCGTGCCGCCGCGGGACGCGGGGCCGTGGCTCGGCCTGTGGCTCCGCCGCCTCCCGCTGACGTGGTACGTCGAGCGCGCCGGGGCGACACACCGGCACGCCGCCGGCGTGGAGTCGGTTCCGGCGAATCCGCCGCCGGTCGTGTTCGCCGCGCCGGCGGAAGCCGACGAGGTCGCCGGGGCGCTCGACGGCTACCGGCGCCGCGAGTACGACCTCGCGCTGTACGGCAACCCGGTCGTCGTGTTCACCGACGAGGCGGCGCTGCACGGCGACGATGCGTCGACGGAGACGGCACGCAGCCTGCCGACACACACCACGTCGACGCCGCGGTCGCGGCCCGGCGTCTCGCCACAGCCGCCGGAATCGGCGGTCTGACCCGCGAACGACGCCCGGGGCCGGCTTCGCCGCGGCGGCGGTTCGCGCCAGTCGCTTCGACGCGCTTAACCACCTTCGCCGGCAAGTTCTCGGGGATGAGTGACCCGGCAGTCGACGTGGTCGAACTCCTCGTCACCGCCCACCGATACACCGAGGACCGCGGGCTCGACCCGGACGACCTCCCGCCCCGGTACCGGCGCGTGTTCTGGACGGAGTCGACAGAGGACGAATCGAGCCCAGGGACCGTACAGCGGCCGCTGCACGTCACCGAGGCGGACGCGAAAACCGCGACCGGCGTGGAGCGCCCCTGGGAGGCCGTCTCCGACCTGCTGTTCACGCAGCGCGAGGAGTTCTCCGGCGAGATCTCGCTGACGCAGTCCGGCATGGCCGTCGAGTGGCTGCTCGACCGCGTCGACGACGACCGGCTCCGGTCGAACCCGGTGCTCGCGAAGATCGCCGACGAGTCCGACGAGGCGTTCGAGGCGACCTACGAGGAGGCGAGCGACGAGAACCGGCCGATTCGCGCCGACCGCGTCTGGATCGACGCGCTGCTCGACGAGTACTTCGACGAGGAGGAGGACGCCGAGATGCTCGACCTCGTCACGGTCCGGGCGCCCGAGGAGATCGAGATGACGCTGAAAGACCTCGTGCTCACCGACGACCAGGAGGGCGAGATTCGGAAGCTGATGAAGGCCATCGAGCACCGCGAGTACCTCGCGAACATCGGGCTCCGCGAAATCGGGAAGCTGCTGTTCGTCGGCCCGCCCGGCACCGGGAAGACGACGGCCGCCCGCGCGCTCGCGCACGAACTCGGCCTCCCGTTCGTCGAGGTGAAGCTGTCGATGGTGACGAGCCAGTACCTCGGCGAGACCGCGAAGAACGTCGAGAAGACGTTCGAGGTCGCAAAGCGGCTCGCGCCCTGTATCCTGTTCATCGACGAGTTCGACTCCGTCGCGAAGACCCGCCGCAGCGACGAGCACGCCGCGCTGAAACGCGCCGTCAACACGCTGCTGAAGAGCATCGACGACATCTCGCTGGTCCGCGACGAGGTGCTTCTCATCTCCGCGACGAACCACCCGGACCAGCTCGACGCGGCCGCGTGGCGCCGGTTCGACGAAATCGTGAACTTCCCGAAGCCGGACCGGGAGATGCGCGCGGACATCCTCCGCGTCATCACGCGCCAGATGGAGATCGCGGAGTTCGACCCGGACGTCGTCGCCGACCGCACCGAGGGGCTCACCGGCTCCGACCTCCGGCTCGTGCTCCGCGAGGCGGTCCTGGAGGCGCTCACCGACGACCGCATGGCCATCACGCAGGAGGACATCATGGACGCCGTCTCCGACTTCGAGGAGCGCGACAACCTCAAGAACATGGACATGATCGAAGGCGAGGGCGCCGAGGTCCCCGAAGTCGCCGGCGACGGCGGCGGCGAACACGACCACGACGGCCACGACCACAGCCACTGACGGCTCCCGGCTCCGGACTCCCCTCTCTCGACTCGCGGCCATCGCCCGCCGGCTCCGACACCCCTTACTCCCCCGGCCGCGTTCGCCCGGATAGCGAATGCGCGTCACCCTCCTCGGCACGGGCGACACGACCGGGACGCCGACCGTCGGCTGCGACTGCGACACCTGCCGGGCCGCCCGCGACCGCGGCGTCCAGCGCTCGCGGTTCTCCGTCCACGTCGCGAACGACCGCACCGGCGAGTCGCTGCTCGTCGACTTCTCGCCCGACTTCCGACAGCAGTTCCTGACCCACGACGTCGACGTGCCCGACGCCGGCGTCGTCTCCCACATTCACTTCGACCATCTCGACGGCCTCGGGAACGCCTACCGCGTCGTCGACGACGACCTCCCGGTGTACGCCGCCGACGAGACGGACCCGGTGACCGGCGAGTCCGTCGCGGACACCGTCCGGTCGAAGTACGACTACCTCGACCGGGTCACCGTCCGCGACGCCACGCCGCACCGCGCCGAACGCGTCTGCGGACTGGACGTCACGCTCGTCCCCGTCGACCACCCGCCGCTCGTCTGCTACGGCGTCGTCGTCGAGGACCCCGTCACCGGCGCGAAGCTGTCGCTGACCGGCGACACCAGCTACGACGTCCCCGAGGAGTCGCGCGCGGCGCTCGCCGACCCCGACCTGCTGCTCGCGGACGCCATCGTCCCGGCGTCGCTGTGCGAGAAACATCCGCTCGGCGGGTCGCACCACGACGCCGACGGCGTCCCGCGGACGTTCGGCACGAAACACATGACCCGCGAGGGCGCGCTGTCGCTCGCCGACGACCTCGACGCCGCACGGACCAGACTCGTCCACGTCGCGCACTTCTACCCGGCGGACGAGGCGTTCGACGACCCGATTGCCGTCGACGGCGAGACGTACGACCTGTAGGTCGGTGCCCCGACGGCCGGCCGGTCGACCCGTCTGCACTGCCGCCGGTCAGGCTCGGCGCCGGCCGAGCAGCGCCGCGACCAGCACCGCGGCGGCCGCGACGGCGGCGCCGAAGCCGGCGATAGTCGTCGACGTCTGGGACGGTACCGGCGTCGCCGCGGTCACGGTCCGTTCGTCGCCGTCGCCGCCGGGCGTCGCGGTGGCGAGCGACCGGAAGCCGCCGTCGTGGGTCGTGATGGCGGCCGCGCAGGATTCGAGCGCGGCCGTCTCGGGCGGCGTCGCGTTCGAGAGGGCGTAGGTGCCGCCGCCGCCGATGTCGGCCATCGTCGGGCCGCGGGAGCCGCCGACGTCGCGGTAGCCGTCGGCGTCGAAGCCGGCGGCCGGGACGCGCTCGGCGTCGTAGACGAGCCACGGCGCGTACACCTCCCAGACGACGCGGCCGCGCGGCGTCACCTCCAGCACCCGGTTGTTCCGGGAGTCGCCGAGCAGCGTGTGGCCGTTCCGGAGCCGGTCGGCGTCCCGCGGCCACGACAGCGAGTCGCTCGACCCGACGCGCCACGTCTGCGTCCACTCGCCGCCGCGTTTCGCGTACTCGACGACCCGGTCGTTCTCGGAGTCGGCCACGACGACCGTCGGGTTGCCGGCGTCGCTCCGCAGGAAGTCGGGGTTGTGCTGCCGTTTCATGGTGTCGTAGTCGCCGTCCGACCCGAGTTTCAGTTCGACGTCGCCGGTCGACCGGTTCACCAGCAGCACCTGGTCGAAGTTCCGCGGCGACACCAGGAAGTGGGTCGCCCGGTCGCCCTCTCCGTCGGGGTTGACGGCGTCGACGTCGTTCACGTGCGTCCAGTCTTCGGAGTAGTTCCCGCCGACGGACGCCGGGTACCGCGGGTCGAACCGCCAGGTCCACGTGATTTCGTCGGTCTCGCGGTTGTAGACGACGATGCGGTCGTCGTTCGTCCCGTTCGCGATGTCCGGGTTCCGCATGTTCGCGACGACGACGTGCGTCCGGTTCAGCGGGTCGGCGTCGTGGGTGTCCACGAACGGCAGTTCGTCGCGCCACACCGTCTCGCCGGTCGTCGCGTTCAGTTCGTACAGCACCGTCGTGCCGCGCTGCGTCCCGGTGACGAACACGTTCCCGTTCGGCAGCGGGTCGACGTCGTACGACCAGACGACGCCGTGCTTCCGGCCGCTGTGGTGCACCCACAGAATCCCGCCGCGCGGCCCGTACGCGACCAGCCGCGCCGCCGTCTTCCCGCCCTCCTCGCCGAACCGGGCGCCCTGCACCGACACCACCGTGACGCCGTTCGCCGGCTGGCTGACGCGGCCCGCACACACCGGCGCCCCGGTCGCGTTCGACGGCGTCGACGCCGCGGACGCCGCGGCCGACGTGGACGTCGACGACTGCCGCGCCGCAGCGCCGCCGACCGCCGCCGCCGGAGCGACGCCGCCGGCCACCAGCAGGACCGCACACAGGAGGGCGAATCGTCTCATAGCGAAGCCTGCCGCCTCGCCGAGTAAGTACCTTCTCGTCCGCCGCCGCCGAACCGTCGCTGAAACGTCGCTGGACGGCGCTGTCGTCGGGTCGTCGGTCAGCGGAAGCGGTCGAGGCCGGCCTGCCGCCGCGAGACGCCGGGCGGGTCGCGTCGCCACGGCGTCCGGGCGTCACGGAGCGCGTCGGCGTCGACGTCGGCGGCGTCGCCGGGGCGGAAGCCGGGGCAGTCGGCGCCGCAGTCCGAGGCCGGGTCGACGACGGCGTCGAAGTGCTCGCAGTGCGGGCGGGCGTCGTCGGTCGCGGCGCAGCGGGCGCACGCCGGGAAGTCGTAGGTCCGCCAGCCCTTCCCGTACGCCCGCTCGGCGATGCGTCGTCTGCGCCGCCGCTTCGCGTCCGCGGAGACGACGTCGACGTCGGTGCGGAGCGGCCGCTCGTCGAGCAGTTCGACGCCCGGCCCGTCCACCGGCAGCGACGCGGCCTCCCGGACCACGTCGCGCTCGCCGGTTTCTGGGTCGAACCGCCAGACGCCGACCGGCTCCGGGATGCGGTTCAGGTGCGCGCCCGTCACGTGGCTCTCCGTCGCCAGCCACACCTCGTCGAACAGCGCGAGGCTCACGTCCAGCCGAAGCTGCCGCCGCAGGTCGCCGGGGCGGCCGAGGTCCGGCTTGTTCTCGACGCCGACCAGCCGCCCGAACCAGTCGTCGGGGTAGCGCGTCGTCTGCCGGACGTACCGTCGGCCGCCGCGCCGCTCCGCCGAGAAGAAGCCGGCGTCGACCGCGGCGTCGACGACGCCGTCGACCCGCTCCGGGTGGCAGTCCAGCGCGTCGCGCGGCCGCCGCGGCTCGCCGACGCCCACCGCGGACTCGATGGCGACGCCCGGAATCGACCGGTCCGTGATGCGGGCGCGGTCGTCGAACTCAGGGCCGGGGACGACACCGACGACGTCGACGACGCGGCCGCCGGGGTCGGTGACGCCGCCGCCGAGCTGACGCGCGAGCACCCAGTCGGTGCGCGCTTCGAGGGCGGCACACAGCGCCAGCTCGAACCCGAACTCCATGCGGCCTCCTCGGGCGCCGACGGACAAAAGCACACGGCCACGGAGTCCCGGAGAAATCCCGGCTTGAGCATCCACGCGGCGGAACAGCCCGGCGATGAACCGTCCGAGTCGCAGAACGTTCCTCACGGCCGCCGCAGCGGCCGGAACCGCCGGTCTCGCCGGCTGTACCGACACCGCGGACGACGCGCTTCCGTCCGTCCCGCAGACGCGCCTCTCGGAGGCCGGCTGGACCCGGCTCCGCGAGCAGCGCCGCCCGCTGTTCGACCGCGTCGTCGACGGCGTCGCGGTCAACGCCGTCACGCACGCCGTCCGATTCGGCAACGACGAGCGCTGGCGGCGGCTCCGGAACGCCACGCTCGGCCGCGTCGACGGCCGCCTGAACTCGTTTTTCGCCGGGCGCGTCACGTTCTCCGCGCCGCAGCAGCCGGCGCCGACCGCTGACGCGCTGTGCGCTGCGACGGAGCGGGCCGCCCGCGACGCCTTCAGACGCCGACTCGGCGCGCGAGGCTTCCGCGCCGTCGACGCCGTCGACCGCGGCGAGCTCGCGGCTGCGAACGGCGAAACAGCCCGCACAACGACGTACACCGCCGCGTTCCCCGTCGAGGGGTTCCGGCTCTCGGTCGGCTCCCGGGAGCTCTCGGTTTCGGCGGACGCGATCGACGCGGAGGGGTTTCTCGCCGTCTGGCCGGACGGCGACTCGGTGCTCGCCGCCGGCGGCACCTACGCCGCCGAACGCGGCCGCCGGACCGTCACCGAGCCGCTCACCGACGACATCTCGGTCACCGTCGACGTCGACCTCCAGTTCGACCCGGACCAGTACGCCCGGGATATGCAGCGGCTCGTCGCGGGCGTCACGTAGCGCCACCGAGCCGCAACCGCAGCCGCAGTCGCAGCCGAAACCGCCGCTGCCACGCGCTCCGACCGCGACGGAGGCCTGCGAACGTTTAGATACGAGGACGGGACCAGCGGCTCACGATGTAGTCGCGCCACGCCCACGTCCCCGCTGTGTCAGCCCAGCTGCCCGCGTCGCTCACGGGGTCTCAGGAGATGGACGGCTCGGGTGAAATCCCTCGTCACACGGGGCTCGGTGGGGGTAACCCTCGTCACCGCCGTCCACGACCGGCTACGGCGCCCGGCGGTTTCACTCGTCCGGTTCCGCGTCGTTCCCGTGGTATCCGTCGCCCCCGTCGTCCCACGTCGCCAGCGCCCGGTGGGTCGCCGCGGTCGCCGCCACGTCGGCCGCGTCGAGTTCGCCGTCCTCGGTGATGACCGTCACGAGGTCTGCGGGCGTCCGGTCGAACAGCGGCGCGTACCCCTCGACGGAGTCCGGAACGTCGAACGCGGCCGACTCCGGGTGGTGCGTCGCCGCTCCGGAGATTTTGTCGCGCGCCGCGGCGACGTACACCGGAACCGACTCGTGAGCGGCCGCTACGGCGGCGGCCCGGGTCCCGGTTTTGTTCGCGACGTCGCCGTCGGGGAACACCGTGTCGGCGCCGACCAGCACCGCCGCCACGTCTCGCTCGGCGAGCACCGCCGCCACCGCTGCGTCCGGGAGCAGCGTCACGTCGCGGCCGTCCGCGCCCGTCGCCAGCGACGCTGCCACCTCGCGTCCCTCGCCGCCCGGCACCGATTCGGCGACGAACACCGGCACGTCGGCGGCGCGAAGCGCGGCGTCGACGGTGCCGGACCGCGACAGCGTCAGCGTCGGGCCGTCGAGCAGCGCCGCCGCCTCCGCGGCTGCTCGGTCGTCCGCCTCGACGGCGGCCGCCACCGCGTCCTCGGCGCGCTCACGGACGGCGTCCGGCGTGCGGTCCGCTTCCGAGAGCACCCGGTTCACTCGGTTCCGGAGCACCGCCATCCCGGGACGGGCGTCGCGGAGCGCCCGCGCCGTTTCCGCGACTTCACTCCACGACTCAGCACAGGCTGCGTCGTCGCGGAGCGCCTCCAGCGCGCGGACCGAGAGCGTCGCCGAGCCGTGCGTCCGGTCCTGTTCGACGGTTTCGGCGGTCGGCGAAACCGCCCGGTAGGCGTCCCAGAGCCGCGGTACGGTCCGCCGTCTCAGCATCGCGGTCGCCGGGACCCACTCGGAGTCGTCCAGTTCGTCGTTCAGCGACACCGCTCGCGTCTCGCAGTCGAACAGGAACGCGTGGACCGTGAGCTCGCCCTGTTCGTCGTCCACGCCGACCGGGTCGCCGCCGCGGACCAGCGTCAGCGCGGCCTCGTCGACGCCGACCGCCTCGCGGACCTCTCGGCGTGCGTCGTCGAGCGCCTCGGCCGGGTCGCCCTCGACGGAGCCGGAGACGCCGCCCCAGCGGCCGCGGTACGTCCCGACGTCGTCGCTCCGTCGGACGAGCAGCAGGTCGCCGCGGTTCCGCAGGAACGCCGTCACGACGTGCGCCATGTCCGGTGGTCGGCCGGCGGCGACTCGAAGCTGTCGCCGCGGCGCGGAGCGACCGGAACACCGGAGACGCGCGCCACCACCGGCGGCCTTTTGCCGGGGACGGCCGCAGACCCGGTATGGAGCTGTTCGCCGTCCCCGACCTCCCCGAAATCACCGCCGGGGACGACATCGCCGCGCTCGTCTCCGACCGCGTCGACCTCCGCGACGACGACGTCGTCTGCGTCGCCTCGACGGTCGTCTCGAAGGCCGAGGGCCGCGCGGCCGACCTCGACGACTTCCCCGCCGGGCCGCGCGCCAGAGAGGTCGCCACGAACCTCGAAGCAGCGACGGGCGACGAGAAGGACCCGCGGTTCGCGCAGGCCGTCCTCGAAGAGTCCACGGAGCTGCTGATGGAGTCGCCGTTCCTGCTCACCGAAACACGGTTCGGCCACGTCGGCGTCAACGCCGGCATCGACCGGTCGAACGTCCCGGAGCACGACTTGCTGCTGCTGCCGACGCGGCCGTCGGAGTCGGCGGCCCGCATCCGCGACGGCGTCGCCGCCGACCGCGTCGTCGTCACGGACACCTGCGGCCGGCCGTTCCGGCACGGCCAGCGGGGCGTCGCCATCGGCTGGGCCGGCATGCAGGCGTCGCGCGACTGGCGCGGCGAGCCGGACCGCGACGGCCGCGAACTCGGCGTCACCGTCGAGAACGTCGTCGACGAACTGGCGGCCGCCGCGAACCTCGTCTCCGGCGAGGGCGACGACGGCACGCCGGTCGTCGTCGTCCGCGACTTCGAGTGGGGCGACCACGGCGGCAGCGACCGGCACTTCCGCGACGTCGACGGCGACTTCGTCCGGCAGGCGCTCCGGGGGTGGGAGTTCGATGCGTGACGCCGCCGACGCCGACGCCGAGGAGGACGGCGACGCTGGCGCGGGCGCAGACGGCGACCGGGGCGGCGAGTCCGAGCCGGCGCTCGGCGTCGAACTCGCGCCGGAGCACTCCGTGGACCGGCTCGTCGACCTCGGCGTCGACGCCGAAGCCGCCGGCTACGACGAGCTGTTCGTCTCGCATCACTACAACAACCGCGACGCATTCTCCGTGTTGTCGCGGCTTGCAGCGGCCACGTCGACGGCTCGGCTCGGCCCGGGCGTCGCGAACCCGCTGGAGACGCATCCGGTGACGCTCGCCTCGAAAGTCGCGACGCTCGACGAAGCGTCCGGCGGCCGCGCCGTCTTCGGCATCGGCCCGGGCGACCCGACGACGCTCCGGAACCTCGGGCTGGACGACGACCGCGGGCTCCGCCCGGTGCTGGAGGCGTTCAAAGCGGCACAGCGGCTCTGGGCGGGCGAGCGCGTCGACGGCGCGGCCACGTTCGACGCCGACGACGCCGGTCTGAACTACGCGCCGCCGCAGGGCGCCGACATCCCGGTGTACGTCGCCGGCGAGGGCCCGCACATGTGTCGGATGGCCGGCAAGCACGCCGACGGCCTGCTGTTCAACGGGTCGCACCCGGACGACCTCGCGTGGGCGCGAGAGCAGGTCGACCAGGGCGTCGCGGACCGCCCGGCGTCCCGCGGCGGATTCGACCTCGCGGCGTACGCGTCGGTCTCGGTCGCGGCGGACGACGTCGCCGCCCGCGAAGCCGCTCGGCCGCCAGTCGCATTCATCGCCGCCGGCGCCGCCCCGCCGGTGCTGGAGCGACACGGCGTCGACCCCGACGCAGCCGCCGCCATCGGCGACGACATCGCCGCCGGCGCGTTCACGGACGCCTTCGACCGGGTGACGCCCGCGATGGTCGACGCCTTCAGCATCGCCGGGTCGCCGGACGCGGTCGCAGACCGGATGGCCGCGGTGCTGGAGCACGCTGACTCGCTGGTGGTCGGGTCGCCGCTCGGCCCCGACCTCGAAGAAGCGATTCGGCTCGCCGCCGACGCCTTCCGCGACGCCACGGCGTGACCGGCGGGTCCGCGTCGGCTCGTCTGCGGTTCGCCGTTACCGCGGCTGCCGGCCCGGCGCCGGCTCCAGCGCCCCGATTTCTCGGCCGAGCGCGCCGAGCGCAAGCGCCCCGAGCACGGCGGACGCGCTGAGCACGAACACGGCGCCGACGGCGAGCGACACGAACGCGAGCGGGTCGCGCAGCGCCGCCTCCGTCACGAGCAGCACGACGAGGTCGACGGCGCTGGTAACCAGTCTCGTCAGGAACGCGATGAGCGTAGCCATGCCCGGACGTCGCCGCCGCGGGGACTTGAGCGTTGATGCTTCCGGCACCGATTGCGCCCCGGCCCGCGCGGCGCCGACGGCCCGTCCCGTCGGAGTTATCCCTGCTGCGGCGCTGGCTCCGGTATGCCCACCGACCGCTCGCTCGACGAGTTCGTCGGCGACGCGGCCGACGACGACGCAGACGCAGACGAGGCCCCGTCCCCGGAATCCGACACCGAATCCGACACCGAATCCGGCGAGGTCGCGGCCGCCGGAAGCGACGAAGAGGACGCGGAGCCGGTCGTTCTGGACCCGTCGACGGTCGACCCGGCGGAGCCGACGTACTCGTGGTCCGCCGACGGCGCGGCCTGTGCGGCCTGCGGCGAGCAGGCGACGACGCGGTGGCGGCAGGACGGCGACTACGTCTGCGCCGACTGCAAGGAGTGGTAGCGCGGGCCGCCGGGTCCGCGGCCGGCCGACCCCTTATCGGCGCGCCGAGTCGCGCTCGAAGCCGGCGGCGAGCGTCGCCTCGTCCACGCTGAGCACCGTCGGCCGGCCGTGCGGGCACGCGTACGGCTGCTCGCACTCGCCGAGCCGGCGGAGCAACTTCGTCGCCGCCTCGTCGTCGAGCGCGTCGCCGGCTTTCAGCGACGGGTGACACGCGAGGTCCGCGAGCAGCGCGTCCCGGACGCCCGCGTCTCCGCCGCAGCCGCCGGCGTCGTCGCCGACGGTTCCGGCGTCGTCGCGGAGCGCCGCCAGCACGTCGCGGAGCGCGTCCGCGTCGGCGACGCGGCCGAGCGGCGCCGGCACCGCCGTCACGCGGTACGTGGTGCCGCCGAACGGTTCGACGTCGAAGCCGAGCCGGCCGAGTTCGTCGCGGTACGCTTCGGCTGCGGCGGCCGCGCCGGGGTCGAGCGACACGGTTTCCGCCGGGTCGAGGCTCGCGGACGGCACCGCTTCGTCCGCGAGCGACTCGCGGAGCCGCTCGTAGTTCACGCGCTCGTGGGCGGCGTGCTGGTCGACGACGAGTAGGTCGCCGTCGGCCTCACACAGCAGGTACAGGTCGCGGAACTGCCCGATGACGGCGGCGTCGGCGAAGTCGGAGTTCGCGCCGTCGACCGGCGCGAGCGACGAGTCGAGGTCCATCGCCACCTCGCCGCTGCGCCGCAGGTCCGCGGTCGTCAGCGCGTCCCGAACCCCGGATTCGACGGCGTCGGCGACGGCGTCGGCGGCGCGGAGCGCGACGCGCGTCTTCGCCGGGTGGACGTTCGGGTCGACGGCCCACGCCGGCACGTCGAGTCGGAGCGCGGCCACCGGCTCCCGGCCCGACGGCAGCAGCGACCCGTACCCCTGCGCGACGGCGGCGCGGAGCGCCTCGTTCTGGACCGGCCGGCCGTTGACGGCGACGTGGACGTGCTCCCGGGTCGACCGCGTCGTCGACGGGTACGCGAGCGCGCCGTCGACGCGGAGCGCCCCGGTCCGCCCCGCGAAGTCGACGTCCGCGCGGTGCTCGAACGCGGTGGACTGGCTCGCCGTCTCGCGGTCGTAGACGGCGAGCAGCGCGTCCGTCACGCCGGTTCCGGGCGTCGAAACCGTCTCCGTGCCGTCGTGGGTGAGCGAGAATGCGACCCCCGGCCGGAGCACGGCGTACTCCGCGACCAGCGACGAAATCCGGGCGAACTCCCGCGCCGGCGACGCGAGCGACTCCCGGCGCGCCGGCCGGTCCGCGAAGAGATTCGTCACGGTAACCGTGGTGCCTCGGGCGCGGCCGGCGTCGCTGACGCTGACTTCGCCGTCCGCCACGGTGACTTCGGTGCCGACGTCGCCGCCGTCGTTCGTCGTCACCGTCAGGTCCGCGGCGTCGGCGACGCTGGCGAGCGCCTCCCCGCGGAAGCCGAGCGTCCCGACCGATTCGAGGTCGGCGGCGTCGCGGAGTTTGCTGGTCGTGTGCGGCTCCACCGCGAGCGCGGCGTCCGCCCGACTCATTCCGCGGCCGTCGTCGGCGACCCGGATTCGGTCGGTACCGTCGCCGTCGACCGCGACGTCGACGCGGGTCGCGCCGGCGTCGAGGCTGTTCTCCACCAGTTCGGCGACGACGCGGGACGGCCGCGTCACCACTTCGCCGGCCGCGATTCGCTCCACCGTCGACTCCGGCAGTTCGCGGACCTCCGCGTCGGCGGCGGCACCGGGTCCGGCGTCGGTATCGGCCGCCGCGTCGGCGTCGGCGGCCGCGTCGCCGGCGGCGTCCTCCCGGTCAGCCATCGTCGCCACCCGTCTCGTCGGTGCCGTCCGGGCGGCTCGCGTCGCCGGCGGCGGACGGTTTCGCGGATTCGTCCGGAAGCCGTCGCTGCAGGTCGGACAGCCGATTCAGCGCCTCTATCGGCGTCGTCTCCGCCACGTCGACGCCGCGGAGCGCCGCCAGCACGTCGCGTTCGGCGGCCCGGAGTTCATCGCCCGCGGCGGCGTCGCCGGACGCGGCGGCGCCCCGGCCGGGCGCGCTCGGCGCATCGGCGTCCGCGCCGGCGACGTCCGAGAGCGTGCGCTGAGCGTCGTCGCCGAGCGCGGAGTCCGAGCCTCCCACTCCGTCCCCGCCCGCGTCGCCATCTTCGTCGACGTCCGGGTCGCTGTCCGAGTCGGCGACGTCGGCGGCAGTGTCCGCGTCGGCGTCGACGAACTCGCGGGCGCGGGCGACGACCCGTTCGGGGACGCCGGCGAGGTCCGCGACCTCGACGCCGTACGACGACGAGGCGGCGCCGCGGCGGACCCGGTGGAGGAACGTCACGTCGCCGTCCTCGCGGGTCGCCGCGAAGTGGAGGTTCCTGACGCGGTCGTACCGGTCCGCGAGCGCCGTGAGGTCGTGGTAGTGCGTCGCGAACAGCGTCGTCGCGCCGAGTTCGTCGTGGACGAACTCGACGGCGGCGCGGGCGATGGCGCGGCCGTCCGTGGTCGCGGTGCCGCGGCCCACCTCGTCGAGCAGCACCAGCGAGTCCGCGGTGGCGTCGTGGAGGATGTCGGTGAGTTCGCGCATCTCCCGCATGAACGTCGACTCGCCGCCGGCGATGTCGTCGCTCGCGCCGACCCGCGTGAACACCCGGTCGACGACGGGGAGTTCGGCGGCCTGCGCCGGCACGAAACTGCCGGCCTGCGCCAGCACGACCGCGAGCGCGACCTGCCGCATGTACGTCGACTTCCCGCTCATGTTCGGCCCGGTGATGAGCGCCACGGTCCCGCCGGGCAGGTCGGCGTCGTTCGGCACGAACTCGGGTTCGGTGCGCTCCACCACCGGGTGGCGGCCGCCCTCGATGCGGACGTCGTCGCCGCCGAGTTCCGGCCGGACGTAGTCGCGTTCGACCGCGACGGTCGCGAGCGACGCCAGCGCGTCCAGCCGCGCCAGCGCGTCAGCGAGCGCCTGCACCCGCTCGGCCGACTCCGCGACCTCGGCGCGGACCTCGCAGAACAGTTCGTACTCGAGGCCGTCCGCGCGCTCCTCCGCGCCGAGGATTTCGTCCTCGCGACGCTTCAGCTCCGGCGTGTAGAACCGTTCGCTGTTCTTCAGGGTCTGCCGACGCGTGTAGTCGTCGGGGACGTCGTCGAGCTGGCCGTTCGTCACTTCGATGTAGTAGCCGTGGACCTGGTTGTAGCCGACCTCGAGGTTGTCGATGCCGGTGCGGTCGCGCTCGGCGGCTTCGAGGTCTGCGACCCACTCGCGGCCCTCGCGGGCGGTGGCGCGGACCTCGTCGAGGTCGTCGTCGAAGCCGTCGCGGATGACGCCGCCCTCGGTGAGTTCCTGCGGCGGCTCCTCGACGACGGCCTCGTCGATGCGGTCGCGCAGGTCCCCGAGCGGGTCGAGCGCCTCCCGGAGGTCCGCGAGCGCGTCGACGTCGGCCAGTTCCGCGCGGAGGTCGGGGACGACGGCGAGCGTCTCGTGGAGCGACCGGAGGTCGCGGGCGTCCGCGCGGCCGCGGCTCACCCGGCCGACGAGCCGTTCGAGGTCGTACGCCGCGGAGAGCCGTTCGCGGACCGCTTCACGGACGAGCGGCCGCGCCGCGAGCGCGTCGACGGCGTCGTGGCGCGCCTCGATGCGGCCCCGGTCGACCAGCGGCCGGCGGAGCCACGCCCGGAGCCGTCGCCGGCCGAGCGCGCAGCGCGTCTCGTCGACGGTGTCGAACAGCGTCTCGCCGGACGGCGCGCGGTTCTCGAACAGTTCGAGGCCGCGGAGCGCCGTCGCGTCGAGTCCGAGCGACTGCCGCGGGTCGTACCGCCGCACCCGGCTCACGTGCCCGAGTTCGTCGCCGCCGCTGCTCCACTCCGCGTACGACAGCACCGCGCCGGCAGCCCGGGTCTCCGCGTCGCCGAAGCGGTCTGCGGCGGCGTACCGGTCGAGCACGGCGCCCGCCGCGTCGGCCCCGAACTGCTCGTCGGCGCCGGCGGCGACCGCGGCGTCACCGACCGCGTCGCCGAAGCGGTCCGCGTCGACGCCGGGGCCGACGAGCAGTTCGGCGGGCGCGGTCCGCGCCAGTTCGGCCTCGACGGCCGCGGCGGAGCCGGCGGTCGCGGCGCACTCTCCGGTCGACACGTCGACGTACGCGAACCCGAACCGGGCGTCGTCGTCCGCGGCGGTGCCGGCGGTTCCAGGGGCGCCGTCGCCGCGGGGCTGTTCGGCGGTGCCGTCCGCGTCACCGCGGGCGACCGCGGCGACGTACGTGTTCGTCCCGGCGGCGAGCAGTTCCTCCTCGACGACGGTGCCGGGCGTCAGAATCTGCGTGACGGCGCGGTCGACCAGCCCGGACGCCTCGTCGGGGTCTTCGACCTGGTCGGCGAGCGCGACGCGGTACTCAGCGTCGAGCAGCCGTTCGAGGTACTTCGGTGCGTTGTCGACGGGGATGCCGCACGCCGTGTACGTCCCGGTGGAGTCCTCCCGCTCGATGCGGGTGAGTTCACAGACCCGCGCGACCTCGTCGGCGGTGTCGCAGAACGACTTGTAGAAGTCGCCGACGCGGAACAGCAGGACGCAGTCGTCGTACGCCTCCGCGAGGTCGACGTACTGGGCCAGCATCGGCGTGAGCTCGTCCCGGCGGTCGAGCATCTTCGCCGGTGCTCCCGTAACCATGGTCGTGAGGCGGCGGCGGACGCTCGAAAACCTTGCGCACGCCCCGCCGGCCGGCCGCGCGACGCCGCGGCGCCGAGCAACGGCCGGGAACGGGTGTGCGGTTCTCCCTGATTTATCACCGTCCAGCCCGTCCGTGGAGCCATGGCAACGCCCGTCATCGCGGCCGCCGTCAGAACGCCGTTCGGGAAGGCAGGCGGCGTCTTCGCCGACACGCGCAGCGAGGACCTGTCCGTCACGCTCATCGACCACGTCCTCGACGAGCACGGCCTCGACGCCGACGACGTCGACGACCTCATGTGGGGGGTCGCCCAGCAGCGCGGCGAACAGGACAACAACGTCGCGCGCGTCATCGCGCTGCTCTCCGAACTCGGCGAGGGGACGCCGGCGACCACCATCAACCGGTGGTGCGCGTCGTCGATGCAGTCCATCATCTCGGCGTCGGATGCCGTCGCCGCCGGGAACCGCGAGTGCATCATCGCCGGCGGCGTCGAGTCGATGAGCCGCGTCCCGATGGACGGCGACTCCTACCAGCACCTCCACCCGGAGCTGTCCGAGCAGTACAACGTCTTCCAGCTCCAGATGGGGATGACCGCCGAGACGGTCGCAGAGGAGTACGGCGTCAGCCGCGAAGCGCAAGACGAGTACGCGCTCCGCAGCCACCGACGCGCCGCGGAAGCGACCGACTCCGGCCGCTTCGACGACGAAATCGTCCCGGTGGAGACCGACGAGGGCGTCGTCGACGAGGACGAGGGAATCCGCCGCGACACCGACCTCGAAACGCTGGCGTCGCTCGACCCGGCGTTCACCGGCGACGGCACCGTCACCGCCGGGAACTCCTCGCAGGTCACCGACGGCGCCGCCGCGACGCTCGTCTGCTCCGCCGAGTTCGCCGACGAGCACGACCTGCCGGTGCTCGCCGAAATCGGGACGAACGCCGTCGCCGGCGTCGACCCGACCGTCATGGGAATCGGCCCGGTCCCGGCGACCCGCGGCCTGCTCGAGCGCAGCGGCCTCGACGTCGACGACTACGACCTCGTCGAACTCAACGAGGCGTTCGCCTCCCAGTGCGTCTACGCCCGCCGCGAACTCGGGATTCCCGAGGAGAAGTACAACGTCAACGGCGGCGCCATCGCCATCGGCCACCCGCTCGGCGCCTCCGGCGCGCGCCTCCCCGTGACGCTCATCCACGAGATGCGGAAACGCGACGTCGACCGCGGCCTCGCCACGCTCTGTGTCGGCTTCGGGCAGGGCGCGGCAATCGAGTTCAGCCGCTGACGGCGCCGCCCGCGGCGTCACCGCCGAATTCGCCGCCACGCGGTCGCCGCCGTCACGCGACCGCCGGCGTCACCGCCGTTCGCGCGGCCGGTCGCTCCTTTTTCGCGGGTCCGTGCCACTCGTTCGAACGGACCCGACACGGTTTTGCGGCGCCCCCCAGAACCGTCGCGCAATGATTTCGCGGCAGCTGCTCCGAGAGGAGCCGGAGACGGTGCGGACGGCGCTCGAACAGAAGGGCGTCGAGGACGTCGACCTCGACCGCGTCATCGAACTCGACGAGGAGTGGCGCGAACTGAAGGGGCGCGGCGACACGCTGCGGCACGAACGCAACGAGGTGTCCTCGAAGATCGGCCGACTGAAACAGGAGGGCGACGAGGAGGCGGCTCAGGAGGCCATCGAGCGCAGCCAGGAGCTGAAAGCCGAACTCGCCGAAATCGAGGAGCGCGCGGACGAACTGGAGGCGGAACTCCACGAGGCGATGCTGCGCATCCCGCAGATTCCGCAGGACGACGTCCCGGTCGGCGCCGACGAGGACGAGAACGTCGAGCGGCGACGCGAAGGGTTCGACGACCTGCGCGACCTCCCGGAGCCGGTGACGCCGCACTACGACCTCGGCGAGGAACTGGACGTCCTCGACTTCGACCGCGGCGCGAAAGTCGCCGGCGGCGGCTTCTACTTCGCGAAGGGGGAGGGCGCGATGCTGGAGCACGCGCTCATCCAGTTCATGCTGGAGGTGCACCGCGAGCAGGGGTACGTCGACGTGTTCCCGCCGATTCCGGTGAACAGCGCGTCGATGGAGGGCACCGGGCAGTTCCCGAAGTTCACCGAGGACGCCTATCCGGTCGGCGACACCGACCCGGCGGCGTACGACGACGACGACCTGTGGCTGCTGCCGACCGCGGAGGTCCCGGTGACGAACATGTACCGCGACGAGATTCTGCTGGACGACGACCTGCCGCTGAAACACCAGGCGTACACGCCGAACTTCCGGCGGGAGGCCGGCGAACACGGCACCGAGACCCGCGGCATCGTCCGCGTCCACCAGTTCAACAAGGTGGAGATGGTGAACTTCGTCCGGCCGGAGCGCAGCGACGAGCGGTTCCACGAACTGCTCGACGAGGCCGAGGAGGTGCTGCGGCGCCTCGGCCTGCCGTACCGGATTCTGGAGATGTGCACCGGCGACCTCGGGTTCACGCAGGCGAAGAAGTACGACATCGAGGTGTGGGCGCCCGGCGACGACATGCCCGACGGGCCGGACGCCGGCGGCCGCTGGCTGGAGGTGTCGTCGGTGTCGAACTTCGAGGACTTCCAGGCGCGACGCGCCGGCTTGCGGTACCGGCCGGAGCGCCACGAGAGCGCCGAGTACCTCCACACGCTGAACGGCTCCGGGCTGGCGGTGCCGCGCGTCGTCGTCGCGATTCTGGAGTACTACCAGAACGAGGACGGCACCGTCGACGTCCCCGAGCCGCTCCAGCCGTACATGGGCGGCCGCGAGGTCATCGAAGGCGGCGAGAAGGTCGGCGAGTCCGCGGTCGGCGCCGGCGAGAAGGAGTAGCGCCGCTCGGCGGTCGGCGCGACACGGTGCGGTGCAGACCAGGAGCCGCTGTCGTCGGCGACGCGGCTCGACGGTCGGCGGCGGCGTCAGAAGAACGGCTGGTGCGGACGCGCCCTGACGCGTCCGCGGGGGACGGCTGCCCGATACTGGCCGTCCGCGGTCCGTCGGCCGTCGCCCGGCCGCGCGTCACTTCAGCTGCTCGGGCGGGACGAAGCTCGGCCGGTCGTCGGTGGGGTCGTCCGTCCACCACACCTGGTCGCCCTGTTCGAGTTCGTAGCGCTCCACGATCTCCTTCGGGATGGAGACCGTGAAGCCGCCGTTGGATTCCTGTACGGTTCGACTGTCTGCGTATGGTCCGTTGCCCGGCATACACGACCACTGACGGGTGCCGACTGCATAAAGTCCCGGCAGACATTTCCCACAAATTCTGATATGACTAGAAGATACACAAAACCGCAGCACGTAGAGGCCTTTCGTCGCAGCAAATCTGTCCGAAGTGTCATAGTTGTCTGCCGTGGTTTCTGCGGGAGACAGGAGAAACAAATCCCCATCGTGTGGGTCAGTGTCACGCGATTATCGGGTGAACGTCCGAAGTTCGACCAGTCGGTCCGCGTCGTCGAACCGGAACACGTCCACGAACGCGAACAGTTCCTCGCCGCCGGCGTCGAACAGGCGGCCGCGCGCCGCGCGCTCCCCGGAGTCGGCGTCGGCGTCGGCGTAGACGGCGTCTACCGAGTGGACGGTGTCCGGGTTCGGCCGCTCGTCGCGCATGAACCGGACGAACCGGTCGCGGCCCTCCAGCGTCCGGTCGGGCCGCCGGTGGACGAAGTCGGCCGCGAGCAGCGAGGCGAGGTCGTCGTAGGCGCCGTCGTCGATGGCTCGGTAGTACGTCCGGACGGCGGCTCCGCGGTCGTCGTCGGTCATGGGTGCTGGTTCGGCCGCGGGTGCTTGAATCGGACGGCCGCGCCGGTCCACCGCCAGGCTCGGTTTCCGCGCCGAACGCCCCGCTGAGTGCGCCGCTGTGCGCCCCGCTGAACGCACCGCTTATCCGCGGCGGCCGCCGAGACGGCGTGTGGAGCTGCACGTCCGGTACGAGGGCGACGACGACCCCGACAAGTGCACGGCCCGGAAGCTCGACCGGTTCGACCTCGCGTCGCTGCACCGGTCGGACCGCGAGACGCCGTACGGCGTCGTGTTGAATCCGCACGCCGAGCGGGCGCTCTCTCCGGCGGACGCACCGGACGGCGTCGCCGCCGCGGAGTCGGACGACGCGCTCGTCGCGCTGGACTGCTCGTGGGAGTCGGCGGGCGAAGCGATGTTCTCGCTGCCGGGAGAGCACCGCGCGCTGCCGTACCTCGTCGCCGCGAACCCCGTGAACTTCGGCCGGCCGATGAAGCTGACGACCGTGGAGGCGCTCGCGGCGGCGCTGTGCGTCTTCGGCGACCGCGAGCACGCCGAGCGGGTTCTCGCGAAGTTCACGTGGGGCGAGACGTTCCTCGAACTCAACGACGAGCCGCTGCGGCGGTACGCCGACTGCGCCGACTCCGGCGAGGTCGTCGAGGTTCAACAGGAGTACCTGGACCGCTGACGGCGACGCGGCCGCCGGCGGTTCTCAGCCGTCGAGGCCGGTGGCGTCGTCGACGTCGCGGGCGGCCTGTAACTGGTCGTCAGTCGGGATGAACAGCCGGTCGGTCTCCGGGTCGTAGACGCCGTTCGGCGCCTCGGACGCCGGGACGGCCTCGATGCCGCCGCTCGGATACGTCTCCGGAGCGCCGGCAGCGTCGCCGGCGGCGCCCCCGGCGTCGGTTCCGGTTCCGTCGGCGGACCCGCTCTCGCCGACCGCGGCGGCGACGCTGTCGGCGTTGGCTCGGACGGTGTCCGGGTCGACGCCGCGGCGCGCCGCCCAGTCCGCCGGGTCGGCGCCGGCGTCGCTGACGGCGTAGGCGTCGAGGGCGGCGGCCGCGTCGGCGCCGGCGTCGAGGTACGCCCCGATGCGGTCCAGCGCGTCGGCGGCGGTGGCAGTGTCGCCGGCTGCGTCAGTCCCGGCCGCGCCGTCGTCGGCAGCGCCGCGGCCGACCGCGCCGTCGCCGGATTCGGCTCCGGGTTCGGCCCCGGTTTCGACGTACACCGGGAAGAAGAACGGCTGGTCGCGGTCCTCGGTGACCGACCGCGGGAACGCCAGCGTCCGGTCGTATTCGGCCTGGAACGCCGCGAGGTTCACGGCGGCGACGACGGCGAGCAGCCCCTCGTCGAGTTCGTAGCCGGCGGCGGTGACGGCGTCGCGCAGCTCGTCGAGGTCGAACGCGAACCACGACGAGCCGGGGGCTTCGCGGACGTGGTGGTCGAGCCGGTCGGGGTCGGCGCTGCGTTCGCGTTCGGCGGCGAGCCGGTCGCGGACCGCGTCGTGGACGACGCGCAGCCCGACGCGGACGTCGTGGTCGCCAAAGCCGCTGCGCTCGACGGCGTCCGCGATGTGGTCGTCGTCGATTGCGGGCCGATGCATACCGGATGAGACGCAGCGCCGGCCAAGAAGGTTGTCCTCGAACCGCCGGCTGCGTCGCCGGACGGCGCCGGGCAGCGTCGAACCGCGGCGGGTCAGGCGACGAACTTCAGCAGGTCGTCGCGGTTGTGGTCGTGGAACACGTCGCGGAGCGCCTCGCGCAGCGGGCCGATGCTGCCGCGTTTGGCGGTGACGGGCGCGATTTCGTCCCACTGCTGCCACGGCGGGTACAGCCCGAGGCGGTCGCAGAGTTCGTTCAGGCGTTCGTCTCGGTCGTCGACTTTGTCCATCTTGTTGACGGCGACGACCGGTTGGACGTCGACGTCCTGCAGGAAGCCGAACAGTTCGACGTCGTGCGGGATTTCGCCGTCGCCGCTGTGCCGGTCGATGATGTCGATGACGCTCTTGCCGTCGATGACGAGGACGCCGGCGAGGATGCTGTCGGCGTTCTCCTCGACGTACCGGACGACGTCGGTCTTGATGGCTTCGCGGTGGTCGGCTTCGACGCCGGACATGAAGCCGAACCCGGGCAGGTCGGTGAACATGAAGCTCTCGCTTGACCAGTCGTAGTGGTTCGGCTGCCGGGTGACGCCGGGCTTCTTCCCGGTCGTGAAGTCGTGGCCGGTGAGTTCGCGCATCAGCGTCGACTTCCCGACGTTCGACCGGCCGACCAGGACGACCTCGGCGTCGCAGTTCGGCCGGTTCTCGAAGGGCATACTCGGCGGAAGGGCGCTGAGCCGGATAAACCGCGCGACTGCCGGCGCTGACGGCGGTTCCGGAGTCCGGGCCGCGGGCCTGCACGACGGCGGCCTCGCCCTCCCCAGCCGACGCCGGCGCGCCCTCGCTGCCGCTCGGCCGCGCCGCCGCCCCTCGCGCGCTCCCGGCCGCGACGCAGCGCGGCCGCCGCGCGCCACGATGACGGTCTCGGTCATAGTGGAGGGTCTCGATCGCGAGGGAGGGCCTCAGCCACGATGGAGGGCCGCGGGAAACCCGGCGTGGTGTGGCCGGGCGACGCGGCGCGGGCGGCCGCAATTCCTGCCTGTTTATGGCCCCGGGGGCGGAACGGCGGGGCATGGTCGTCGGAGACATCTCCACCGGGACGGACGTCGCAGTCATCGGCGCGGGGCCGGGCGGCTACGTCGCCGCCATCCGCGCGGCACAGCACGGGCTCGACACGACGCTCATCGAGCGGGACGCCTACGGCGGCACCTGCTTGAACCACGGCTGCATCCCGTCGAAGGCGTTCATTCACGGCGCCGACGTCGCCCACGAGGCGGGGTCCGCCGAGGAGATGGGCATCCACGCCGACCCGGCGGTCGACGTCAGGCAGATGCAAGAGTGGAAGCAGGGCGTCGTCGACCAGCTCACCGGCGGCGTCGAGAAGCTCTGCAAGGCGAACGGCGTCAACCTCGTGCAGGGCACCGCGACGTTCGCCGACGAGAACCGGCTCCGCGTCGCGCACGGCGGCGACGGGCAGGGCAGCGAGTCCATCGAGTTCGACAACGCCGTCATCGCCACCGGGTCGCGCCCCGTCCAGATTCCGGGGTTCGAGTTCGACGGCGAGAACGTCCTCTCCTCGCGGGACCTGCTCGGCATGACCGAGACGCCGGACCGGCTCGTCGTCGTCGGCGCCGGCTACATCGGCATGGAGCTGTCGACGATGCTCGCGAAACTCGGCACCGACGTCACGGTCGTCGAGATGCTCGACGACGTCCTCCCGGGGTACGAGGAGGACGTCCGGAGCGTCGTGCGGCGGCGCGCCGAGGGCCTCGGCGTCGAGTTCAACTTCGGCGAGGGCGCCGCCGAGTGGTACGAGAACGGCGAGGGCGTCACGGTCGCCACCGAAACCGAGGCCGGGGACCGCAGCGAGTACCAGGCCGACGCGGTGCTGGTCGCCGTCGGCCGCTCGCCGGTCACGGACACGCTCGACCTCGACGAAATCGGGCTCGAACCGAACGACGACGGCTTCCTCGAAACGGACCACCAGGCCCGGACGGACGTCGAGCACGTGTTCGCCGTCGGCGACGTCGCCGGCGAGCCGATGCTCGCGCACAAGGCCAGCAAGGAGGGCATCGTCGCCGCCGAAGCGGCGGCCGGTGAGCCGGCGGCGCTCGACCAGCAGGCGATTCCGGCGGCCGTGTTCACCGACCCGGAGATCGCGACCGTCGGCCTCACGGAAGCGGAGGCGGCCGACGACGGCTTCGACCCGGTCGTCGGGCAGATGCCGTTCAACGCCTCCGGCCGCGCCATGACGACCGGCGACACCGACGGCTTCGTCCGCGTCGTCGCCGACGAGGAGTCCGGGTTCGTGCTCGGCGGGCAGATCGTCGGCCCGGACGCCTCCGAACTGATCGCGGAGCTCGCGCTCGCCATCGAGATGGGCGCGACGCTCGAAGACGTCGCCGCCACCGTCCACACCCACCCGACGCTCGCGGAGGCGGTGATGGAGGCGGCCGAGAACGCGCTGGGGCAGGCGATTCACACGCTGAACCGCTGACGGCGACGCGGCCGCCCACCGTCGAGCGGTTCGACTACGTTCGGCCGACCGAGTCGCGGCTCAGCCGAGCGGCTCGCGCCAGACGAACTCGCGGTACTCGCGGCTCCACAGGCCGAGTTCGTCGACGGTCCACTCGACCGGCACCGCCGATTCGATTCTGCCGCGGAGCCGCGCCGTCACCGCCCGGAGCGACGCGTCCGCGCTCCCGTTCTCGCTCCCGTCTCCGTTCCGGCTCCCGTCCCCATTTTCGTTCCCGGGTCCGCTCCAGCCGCGGGCGAGCGTGACGTGCGGCAGGTACGCGTCGCCCTCGACGCGGTCGACGGCGCCGAACTCGGCGGCGAGCCGGCGGTGCAGCCGGACCAGTCCGGGGCTGTCGACCGAGAGGGAGACGACGGCGTCGCCGCTCGGCGCGGCGAGCACGTCGAGGCCGTCGACGCGCGCCGGGAACGGGTCGGTGTCGCGCAACACGGGTCGAAGCGTCTCGCGGAGCGCCGCAGCCGCCGCCGTGTCGTCTCGCGGCTCCGGCCCGCGGTCCGTCGCCGCGGCGTCGCCGAGTCGCTTCACGACGAGCGTGTGGCGGTCGCGGACCGACCGGAAGCCGCCGAGGTCGTCGCGGAGCGCCGCGGCGAGTCGCTGCACGGCGGCCGGGACGGGCGCGTTCAGGCTGTCCACCGGCTCAGATGCGGTCGAGCAGCCACAGCACGATGAGCACCACGACGACGACGCCGAGTATCGACGGGAGCGCGCTGACGACGCCGAGCGCGAAGCCGAGCACCTCGGTGATGATTTCGACGACGAGCCACACGACGACGAGTACGAGCACCAGCTTCAGCAGGTCTTCGACGTCCATACGCCCGGTCTCGGCGCCTGAGAACAAAAACGCGGGGGGGGCCGCGCTGCGCCGGACGCTCCGCGGTCCTGTCTCCCGGCTGTCACCGGGCGTCCGCGGTGACAACCGTTTTGAGTCGGCCGGGCACACCCGGGAGTATGCATCGAGCCGTCGCGGCGCTGCTCGTCGCAGCCCTCCTCGGGTCGGTCGTCGCGCCGGCCGGGGCGGCGAGCGGCTTCGCCGACGGCGGCTTCGCGCAGACCGGCGACGTCGAGGCCGACCAGGTGTCGATGCGCGCCGACGTGGCGGCCGACGGCGACGCCGCCTGGACCCTCTCGTATCAGGTCCGCCTCGACGACGAGAACACGACCGCGGCGTTCCGCGAACTCCAGGCGGATGTCCGCGCGAACACGTCCGCGTACACCGACCAGTTCGCCGCCCGGATGCGGTCGACCGCAGCGGTCGCCGAGAACGCGACCGGACGCGAGATGTCGATTACGAACGTCTCCGTGACGACCCGAATCCAGCAGGTGCCGACGCGGTACGGCTACGTCGTCTACCGGTTCCGGTGGACGAACTTCGCGGCGACCGAGGGGAACCGGCTGGTCGCCGGCGACGCGCTCGCCGGCCTGTACCTCGACGCCGGAACCTCGTTCACCGTGTCGTGGCCCGACGGCTACGAACTCCGCTCGGTCGACCCGAACCCCGACGACCGCGGCGACACCTACGTGACGTGGCGCGGCGAGCGCGACTTCGGGCCGAATCAGCCCCGGGTGGTCGTGGCCCCGACGTCCGCGCTCCCGATTCGGCCGGCGTATCTCGCGCTCGCCGTCGTCGTCCTGCTCGGCGTCGCGGGCGCCGCGCTGCTCCGACGCCGCGGCGCCTTCCCGCTCGACCGCAGCCACGAACACGGCGAAGCCGCCCGGGACACGGGCTCCGGCGCAGCCGCGGCAGACGCAGCGTCCGGCGACGAGGAGACGGCCGCGGAGTCGACGGCTGCCTCCGGAGCCGAAGCAGGCGGCGGAGCCGCCGAAGCCGCCGAAGAGGCCGAGGAAGCCGGAGGAACTGAGGAAGCTGAGCCGGAATCGGGGGGTGCTGCGTCCGAGACGCCGGCGGAGCTGCTGAGCCCGCGCGAACGGGTGCTCAGGCTGGTGGCGGAGCGCGGCGGCCGGATGAAGCAGGCCGAGGTGACCGAGGAACTCGGGTGGAGCGCCGCCCGGACGAGCCAGGTCGTCGGGCAGCTCCGCGACGCCGGCGAACTGGAGAGCTTCCGGCTCGGCCGCGAGAACGTCCTCCGGCTCCCCGAGGAGGACGAGCAGTTCCCCGGCAGCGACCCCGTCGCCGACGACGCAGACGACACCGACGACGGTGGCGACGCAGACGACGGGGACGGCCCGCGAAACCGCTGACGGGCGCCGGGGTGGAGCCGCACGGTCGGCGCGGCTTAACGTCGCTTAACCGCGGTAAATCCGACGGAAGGGAGTGGACGGTATTAGTGGGCGGAGCGCGTCGGGTGAGATATGCGACGCTTGACGGTGCTGTTCGTGGTCGCCGCGGTGCTCGCGGCCGGAGTCCCGGCGACCGCGGCGGTCGCACAGGAGTCCGGCGGGCAACAGCCCGGCGCGACGTTCGCCGGCGTCGTCGGCGTTCAGGGCGCCGAAATCGACGGCGAAGTCGCGAGCCGCGCGCTCAGCCAGCGGCTCGCCGCGGCGGACTCGAACGCCTCGACGGCCGCGGTCGTCGCCGCCGAGTCCGCGTCGGCACGCGACCGGCTGCAGGCGCTTCGCGAACGCCGCGAGACGCTGCGGGCGCAGTACCAGAACGGGACGATGTCCCGCGCCGAATACCGGTCCAAACTGGCGCGGGTCGTCGCCGAGTCACGGGCGCTCGAACGCCAGCTCAACACGACCGCCGAGGTGGCAGACCGGCTCCCCGCCGAGACGCTGCGGGAGCACGGCGTGAACGTCACGGCGCTCCGGCAGCTCCGGCGCGGCGCGGCGGCGATGAACGACGGCGAGGCGGCCGAAGCCGCCCGCGAAATCGCCGGCGAGCGCGTCGGCTCCGGGTTCGGCGGCCCGCCGGAAGCCCCGGGGAACCGCGGGCGGGGGAACGAGTCGGACGGCGACCGACGCGGCCCGCCTGAGGACGCCGGCGGCGACGCGCCGGGCGAGCCGCCGGAGACGCCCGGAAACGCGACGAACAGTTCCCGCGGCGCCGGCGAGCAGGCCGACCGCGCGAACCGCACCGTCGGCGGCGGCGGCGCGGCAGCGAACCGGTCGAACGCCGGCGGCGACCGAGACGCCGGCGGCGACCGAGACGCCGGCGCGGCGAACCGCTCGGCGGGAAACGCGACGTCTGCGGGCGAAGGGTCTTCTGCAGCCGGTGACTCGTCCAGCGGCGGCTCCGGCGGCGCCGGCAACGGTTCGTCCGCCGGAGCGGGCGCCTCGGGCGCGGCGGACGGCGCGGACGGGAACAGCAGCGGTGACGGAAGCGCCGACCCCGGCGCGGGGTCGGGCGACGAGCAGCGCCGAACGGACCGCGCTGACGCGCCCGGCGGCGCCGACTCCGGTGCCAGAGGCGCGGACGCCGCCACCGCGACCGCGACGCCGTCGGCGGGCTGAGGCGGCGCCGCCGCGGACGAGTCAGCGCAGCCGAGAACGGCCGGAGCCAGCCGGGCCGCTTAAACCGCGGAGTCGCCTACGACGGCCAACATGAGCGAATCTCGTGGCTCCCGGGAGTTCTGTCCGCGGTGCGGCGACGCCGTACCCGAGCGGGAGGAGCCGCTCCCGGGCGCGCCGCGCGAGCGCGACCGGATGCTGTGTGACGCCTGCTACTTCGAGGACTTCGACCTGGTGGACGCGCCCGACCGCATCGAAGTGATGGTGTGTTCGGGCTGCGGCGCGGTCCACCGCGGCAACCGCTGGGTCGACGTCGGCGCCCGCGACTACACCGACGTCGCCGTCGACGAGGTGTCGGAGGCGCTCGCGGTCCACGTCAACGCCGAGCAGATGCAGTGGGGCGTCGACCCCGAACAGGTCGACCAGAACACCATCCGGATGCACTGTCAGTTCTCCGGCGTCGTCCGCGACACCCCCGTCACCGAGGAGGTCGTCGTCCCCGTGAAGATATCCCGACAGACCTGCCAGCGCTGCGGCCGCGTCGCCGGCGGCAGCTACGCCGCCGAGGTCCAGATTCGAGGCCGCGACCGCGTCCCCGACGCCGACGAGCAGCGCGAAGCCGTCGACATCGCCGAGTCGCTCGTCCAGCGCCGGGAGGCCGACGGCGACCGCGACGCGTTCGTCACCGAGATCATCGACCAGCCGGAGGGGAAGGACATCAAGCTCTCGACGAACAAGCTCGGGAAGGCCGTCGCGACCCGCGTCACCGACCGGCTCGGCGGCAGTTTCACCGAGGCGCCGACGCTCGTCACGGAGGACGGCGACGGCAACGAGGTGTACCGCGTCACCTTCCCGGTCCGGCTCCCGAAGTTCCGCCCCGGCGACGTCATCGACCCGGACGACGGCGACGGCCCCGTGCTCGTCCGGTCCGTCCAGGGGAACCTGAAGGGCGTCAGGCTGGCCTCCGGCGACCACTACGAGGCGTCGTTCGAGGAGGGCGAAACCCCGGACGCGGAGAAGGTCGGCGAAGCCGACGACGCCGCCGACACCACCGTCGTCGCCGTCGAGGACGACAACGCGGTGCAGGTGCTCGACCCGGAGACGTTCGAGTCAGTGACGGTGCCGAAGCCGGACTACTTCGACGCCGACGCCGACGACGTCCCCGCGCTGAAGACCGACGCCGGGCTGTACGTGCTGCCCGACGACGAGGACTGACCGAACCGACGCCGCTCCGCGAGACCTGCCGCTGTTTCTCCGGTCGACTGCGCGAAAAGTGCCGGGTAGTCTCGGCTCCGCTCGGATGGTCGCTGCTCGGCTCTCAGTCGGCGTTCGCGGGCCGCGTCGACGACGCCGCAGCCTGCGGGGCCGGGCGGTCCACGCCGAACCGCTCGCACAGCGCCGCGAACCGCCGCTCGGACACGCCCGCGCGCCGGGCCGCCTGCGCGGCTGTCAGTGTTCCCGCGTCGTACAGCGTCAGCGCCGTCTGGGCCGCCTGCCGGCTCATGTCCACTCAATGTGGAAGGTGATACATAATCCTTCGTGAGATAATATGTCATGGAGGGCGCCGGAGCGTGCGGACGGTATTCTCCCACGTACTAGGCACTCCCCACGGCTCGGCCGATGTTGGAGGGCGTCGCTGTCGGGCGGAAACGTAGAACACCGCGGTGTCGCCGCGGCCGCTACTCGCCCCAGACGTCCGACAGCGGATGGTCCGCCATCGGGTCGTCGTCGCCGTCGGAGGAAGGGGACGAGGACGAAGAAGACGAGGCGGTGGACGAGCCGGACGCGGAGCCGGTGGACCGCGACGTCGACCCGGAGCCGCCGCGTTCACCGCCGGCGCTGCTACTGCTGCCGCCGCGGCCGCTGCGTCCGCCGGCGTTACGGCCGCTGCGCGTTCCGCCGGGGGAGCCGCCGGCGATGCCGCTCGGCCCCGGTTCGGCGTCGACGCCGGCGAGCGCGGCCGCCGGGTCGAACTCGGGGAGGTCCGGCGTCGACAGCCGGTCGACCTGGTCGCGGAACCACGACGGCGTGTCGTGCTCCGCGCGGTCGAACAGGTCCAGCAGGCTCGAATCCGCGAGGTACGTGTCGCCGTAGTCGTCCGGCGCGCGGACGACGCGGCCGCACGCCTGAATCACGGTTCGCAGCGCGGCGCGGTGGTACCACGCCCACTGCCCCTCTTCGAGCCGCCGCGCGACCCGCGAGTCGCCGGTGTTGAGGTACGGCGCCTTACACAGCACCTGCCAGCGGCAGAGGTCGCCGCGCAGGTCGAGCGCCTCCTCCATCTTCACGGAGACGAACACCTCCGGGCGGTCGGTCGCCTTCCACTCCTCGAGTTGGGCGTCGCGGTCGGCGCGGCCGTGCGTCCGGACGCGGGCGGCGACGCCGAACTCGCGGAACTTCTCGGCGAGCCGGTCCGCGATGGCGTAGCTGTGCGCGTGAATCAGCCCCTTCTCGTCGGGGTGGCGCGCCATCAGCTGGAGGCAGAGCCGCGCGACCTTCGGCAGCGTCTCGTCGCGGTGCTCGTACGTCATCTTCCCCTGCGTCACGTCGTACAGCGGCCGGTTCTCCACCGGGAAGGTGTGTCCGACGTCGACGAGCGCGACGCGGTCAGGGTCGAGGCCGACCTGCCGGCAGAACGCCGCCTTGTTCAGAATCGTCGCGGACAGCAGCGCGAACTTGTTGCCGCGCTCCCAGACGGTGTGGCTGAGGTACTTCTCGGGGTCGAGCGGCTTCACGGTGAGCGGGCTGTCCGCGCCGCCCGGCTGGTCGACCACCCACGTCGTCGCCGAGTCCCGGTCCCGGTAGTCCTCGACGAAGTAGTTCAGCTCCGAACGGAGCTCCTGCAGCCGGTCGCGGCGCGCCGCCTGCTCCGGCGTCAGTTCGTCGCGCGCGAGCAGGTCGTCTTTCGCGCGCTCGCAGACGCCGGCGAGCTGCTCGGCGAACCGGGAGGTGCGTTCGACCGGACCGACCTCGGCGTTGGTGACGTCCGGGACGGTGACGTCGTCCCAGACCGGTACTGTCTCCGGGCTGAGTTCGATGGCGGCGTACATCTCGGCCCACTCCGCGAGGCCGTGCGCCTCGTCGACGACGACGACGTCGCGCTTCCGGAACACGTCCGAGCCGGCGGTCTGCATGAAGTACGCGAGCGTCATCGCCGCGATGGACCGGTTCGACGCGATGGCCCGGTCGGAGTAGTACGGACACCGGTGTTTCACGGAGCAGTCGTAGCCGCGCTGGCGGGCGCACGGCGCCTGGTTCACCGGCGTCGTCTCCTCGCCCGGCAGGATGCAGGTGTAGTTGGACTTCCCGCGGATGACGTTGAGGTCGTCGAGCAGGTCGTCCGCGGCGACGTCGTCGAGCTGGGACACCTGCGGCGTCGTGTAGTATGCGCCGGTGGCCTGCGCCGGCGACGCCTCCTCGACGGTCCGCGCGGCGCCCGCGATCGCGCGCGCGAGCAACGACTTCCCGCTCCCGGTCGGCGCGCGGACCAGCACGACGTCGTTGCCGGCGGCGAACGCGTCGCGGATGTCGGCCAGCGCGGCCTCCTGGTTCCCGCGGTAGGAGGGCGCCGGGAACGACGAACGGATGCGGTCGGGGTCCACTGTTCGGTGGATGGAACCGCCGGCGCGAGGGTAAGGGTGTCGGATAGCGACCCCGGCGCCGGCGCCGAGGTTCGGGCGCCGCTACGGGTCCGCGTCGCCGAGGGCGTCGACGTGGTCCGCCGTGACCGGCTCGTCGTCCGGGAGCCGGTCGATGCAGTCGTAACAGAGGAACCGCTCGGCGCCGTCGCGTAACTCCAGCGTCAGCCCCCGCGTGCTGCCGGACTCGAACGACCACAGGTCGCCGATGCCGCCGCCGACTCTGACACGCTGCCCGCAGCCGTCACAGCGGCGTTTCGCCATACGTCGGCTCCGCTCCGCCGCCGGATAAACGCCGCGGCGTCGACGGGTCGGCGAGTCGGAGCCGCGGCGCCGGAGCCGCCCAGTTCTCACGCGGGGCGGCGACGAAATCTGCGCGACAAAGGGGTTATGTCAGCCGGTGCCGATACGCACGGTATGCGAGTCCTCGTGACCGACGCGGCCGGGCCGGTCGGCGGTCGGCTCGTCCCGGCGCTCGCCGCCGCCGGCCACGAGCCGGTCGTGCTGGTCCGCGACGCGGACGCGGTCGACGTCGGCGACGACGTCCGCGTCATCGAAGGCGACCCGGCCGCCCCGGAGTCGTTCCGGCTGGTCACCGGCGCCTCCGCGACCGCCGGCCAGTCGCTCGCCCGCCTCCTCACCGCCGTCGCCGTCGACGCCGCGTACGTCCTCGGCGACGACCCGCTCCTCCCGACCGACGAGTCCCGCGCGGTCGCCACCGCCGCAGCCGACGCCGCCGCGGCCGCCGGCGTCGACCGAATCGTTACGCTCGGCGCGCTCGGCGACCGCGACCCCGGCACGTCCGACAGCGACGCCGACGGCGACGAAGCCGAGTCGGACGACACGACTGCCGACGTTGCTGCCGGCGGTGGCGCTCCCGCGGCGGAGACGGCCGTGACGACGCTCCGGACGGGCGTCGTGGTCGGCGCCGGGGTGCGGAGCTTCGAGATCGCGCGGCGGCTCGCGGCGCGGCACGCCGTCGCGGTGACGCCGCGGTGGGTCCGCACCGACTGCCAGCCGGTCGCCGTCGACGACCTGGTCGCGTCGCTCGTCGCCGCGGTCGACGCCGCCGGCGGAACCTTCGACGTCGGCGGGCCGGACGTGGTGACGTTCGGGTCGCTGCTGCGGCGGATTCGGGCGGCGCTCGGCGGGCGGCTGTACGCGCTGCCGGTGCCGGTGGCCGCGCGTCGACTCTCGGCGCGCTGGGTCGCCTCGGCGGCCGACGTCGACGCCGCCGACGCGGCGGCGTTCGTCGACGCCTTCCGCGCGCCGCTCGTCGCCGCGGACGGCGCCGCGCTCCACGACCACGTCGGCGGCGACGCGCCGTCGACGCCGGTGTCGGACGCGGTGGGTCGCGCGCTCGGCGTCGACGACGCTGACGCCGACCCCGGTTCGGCCGGGACCGCCGCGGAGCCGCCGCTCCAGACCTGACGAAGCGGTCGAGCCGGTCGGCCGAGACGCTGGCCGAGCCGCGGGGACAGTCACGAGCCGTGGCTCGGAGGCAGTGGCGTGTCACAAAACCGTGTCGCGGTCGCGGTCGGCTGCCGCGCGGTCGTCGCCGTCCGCCGCTACTCCTGTTTGAGTTCGCGGAACTGGTCGAGCAGCGCGTCGGCGTCGTCGCCGGAGTCGTACGTGAGCGAACCGCGGTACTCCGACCGCTCCTCGGCGAAGTCGGCGTCGACTCTCGTCTTCTGCTCGCGGCGTTCGTGTTCGTCGTCGTCGTACGCACCCATCGACATGGTGTGCCAACACTTGGCACTGGTTGGCTTATAGATTCGGGTGAAATTCAAAGTGAGATTGGGCGGAATAAATGTGCGCGGGAGACGGTGGCTTGAAATCGCCGCCGCGACGAGAGACGGTGTGGCTCGTCCCCTCCGGTTCCGATACGCCCCCGGCACCTGGTCGCTCGACCGCGTCCGCGGCGACGTCTACCGGCCGCTCGACGCGAACCTCGGCGCGGAGATGGACAGCCCGTGGTTCAAGGCGCCGAGCGGCTACGACGCCCGCCGGTTCGACATGGACGACGGCAGCCTCGCGCTGTTCTGCTGGACCGACGGCGACGACGGCCCCGAAGGCACCGACGGCGGCCCCGGCGGCTACTGGCTCGGCAACACCGAGACGCCGTCGTCGCTGTGGCGCACCGAGAAGTACGCGCTCGAGTCGGTCCCGTACCCGGTGCAGCGGTGGGCCGAACGCGAACTGACGGCGGTGCTCCACGAGGACGAGCCGTGGCTGGAGTCGTACCCGTACGTGTCGTGGTTCTTCCTCCCCGTGTTCTGCTCGAAGGACGGCGCGGAGACGACGCGGGAGTTCTTCCGGGAGTACGCCGCCGGCTTCCCGGACGCGACGCGCGAGGAGGCGCTGTCGTTCTACGAGGAGTTCCTCTCGACCGGCGTGCTCGACGACGACCGCGAGGAGATGGCGGCGAAGCTCGGCACCTCGGAGTACTTCGACGAGACCCGGATGACGGCGACGATGGGCGAGTTCGACGTGGCGCGGCTGCTCACGCTCGCCGACTACGACATCACGCCCGAAATCGAGGTGACGACCGACCACGTCATCGACTTCCGCGCCGAGCGGCCGGGCGGCAGCGGCGACGACGCCGTGCTGGTGGAGGTGACGCGGCCGGTGGCGCCGAACCGCCGCAGCGCGAACACGCCGACTGCGGCGGTCCGCGACACGGTCGAGACGAAGACGTCCGGGCAGCTCGAAGCGCACGGCGGCGGCGTCACGCTGTTCGTCGACTGCTCGTCGTTCCTCGACGACGACTGGGCGGCCGTCCGCGGCGAGCAGCCCGAGGTCGGCCACCGGCCCGCCGTCGTCTTCCGGTCGCGTCCCAGCGGCCGGACGGAGGCGTACCGGAAGGGGAGCGTGCCGCTGGAGCTGGACGGCGCGCTGGAGTGGGTGTAGCGACGCCGGGGACGGCGACGCAGACGGCGACACCGACAGCGACGCAGCAGCCGCTGCGGTGTTCGCGCCTCGAAAAATGGGGGTTGCCGCGGCGACGACGGAGCCGAGCGCCGCGGTGCGTTCAGAACGAGAGCTGCGTCGGGCCGTCTTCGCCGACGGCGGGCGCGTCGCGGTCGCTGTAGAAGCGTCGGCCGATGGCTTCGGCGCTGACGCCGCCGTACAGCGCGTCGCGGACCTCTTCGGCGGACTCGAAGGTGTCCGGGCCCAGCCGGCCGAGTACCGTCCCGACCGACTCTGCTCCGTCCTGGAGTTCGATGCGGCACTCACCGTAGGCGTCGATGAGTTCCCCGGACGTCGCGGGGTAGCTGTGGTCGGTCAGGTCGGCATCGGTGCCTGTCAGGCGCATACACGAGTCCAGCCCACCGAGATTTATAATGGTTGTCCATGTAGGACATTGGACTGACCCAACGGACTAGGTGACCTTAATGAACCTTAGTTCGGATTCGGTGCATCACAAGGGCTTTCCTCGCCACCGGCGGACACCTCGGCATGGTCGTCGCGGACCTCCACGCGCACACGACGGTGTCGGACGGCACGCTCACGCTCGAAACGCTGCCGGCGGCGGCCGACCGCGCCGGCGTCGACGTCGTCGCGCTCACCGACCACGACCGCCTCCACCCCGGGCTCGACGAGCCGGTGTCGACGGTCGGCGGCGTCACCGTCGTCCGCGGCATCGAACTCCGCGTCGAAACCGCGGCCGAACGGGTCGACCTGCTCGGCTACGGCGTCACCGAAACCGACGCGCTCAGCGAGGAGTGCGACCGGCTGCAGCGCGACCGCGTCGACCGCGGCCGCCGCATCATCGAGGCCGTCGAAGCCGAACTCGGCGTCGACCTCGACGTCGAACCGCGCGAGGGGCTCGGCCGCCCGCACATCGCCCGCGCCATCGCCGACAGCGACGCGCCGTACGACGTCGACCGCGCGTTCGACGAACTCATCGGCGACGACGGCCCCTGCTTCGTGCCGCGCGACGTCACGCCGTTCGACCGCGGCGTCGACCTCCTCCGGGAGGCCTGCGACCTCGTCGGCCTCGCGCACCCGTTCCGCTACGACGACCCCGACGCCGCCATTGAGCGCTGCGCCGACCTCGACGCAGTGGAGCGGTTCTACCCGTACGACCGCCACGACGTCGACGAGGACCCGGGGCGAATCGAGGCGGCCGCCGTCGAACACGACCTGCTTCTCACCGGCGGCAGCGACGCCCACGACGAACGGCTCGGCGTCGCCGGCCTCGACCGCGAGCACTGGCACCGCGTCCGCGACCGACTCAGCGGCGTCTGAGCCGCGCGAGGCGGTGAGTCCGGGCCGGGCCGACCCGGCCGCTCCGGGGAAGAGGCTTAACCCCGTGGACCGCGAAGATTCGGGTATGCAGTGCCACTACTGCGAACGCGACGCGGCGTACGCCGCAGAGCAGGGCGGCGTCTCTGTCGGGCTCTGCGAGCAGCACTTCCGCGAGCGCGTCGAGGAACTGACGGAGCACGAGGGGCTGGAGGCGCTCCGCGAGCGCGTCGACGTCACGCAGGCCGACGAGTAACAGCACCGACGGCCGGAGACGGTCGGCGAGACGAACAGCGAACCCGGCACCGAACCGAGGGCGGTGACTCCAGCACGGAATCGTGGAGCGGGTCGCTGCCGGCGGATTCTGCGGACGTGACGGATGCTTCGGAGTCTGCGGCTCAGAACAGGAAGTCGACGCCGGCGAAGTACAGCGCGGCGAGAATCGACTCGAAACACAGCGTGCCGAGCGCCGACAGCGCGAGGAACCGCCGGCCGTCGAGGTCGGAAAAGCCGGCGGGGACCGTCAGCATCCCCCGCGTGAACAGCAGCGAGTTCGACACGGCGACCGCCGCCGGGCCGTGCCGCTCGAACCAGCCGTCGAACCGTTCTATCGACGACTCGCTCACCCGGAACCACCGCTTCGACAGCAGGTACTCCCGGCCGCCGCGACGCGCCACCCGGAACAGCGCGTACTGGCCGGCGGTCGCGCCGAGAACCGCCACGGCGATGATGGCGACGGCGCGCTCGGGCGTCGCGCCGACCAACAGAATCGCGCCGGGGACGAGCAGTTCGCTCGGCATGAAGTACATCAGCATCGCGCCCTCCAGGACGAACACCGCGAACAGCGCCAGCAGCGCGTACTCCGACGTCAACAGCCCTTCCAGCCACTGTGGCATCATCTCTATCGGCGTGGGCTGAGTCACGGCCGTCCGTAGCGACCCGGGCGATAAATCGCTTGTGTCGTGCAGTTCCGGCGCGAACCGCGGCGTTCACCGGCGGCAGCGACGGAGCGGCGCCCCGAGTCGAGGGAGAGTCGGAGTTCGGCGGTCGTCGACGCCGCTTCCGGCGTCAAAGCGTCTCGGCGACGTCCTCGGCGAAGTAGGAGACGATGAGGTCGGCGCCGGCGCGCTTGATGCCGAGCAGCGACTCGCGGGCGGTCGCTTCGAGGTCGAGCCAGCCGCGGTCGGCGGCGGCGTGCAACATCGCGTACTCGCCGGAGACGTTGTAGGCGGCGACCGGCCGGTCGTGGTTCTCGCGGACGTCGGCGACGACGTCGAGGTACGGCAGCGCCGGCTTCACCATCAGGACGTCCGCGCCCTCCTCGGCGTCGATTCGGGTTTCGCGGGCGGCCTCCCGGCGGTTCGCCGGGTCCATCTGGTAGTGCCGCCGGTCGCCGAAGGCGGGGGCGCCGTCGGCGGCGTCGCGGAACGGCCCGTAGAACGCCGACTCGTACTTCGCGGCGTAGCTCATGATCGGCACCTCGGCGTGGCCGGCGTCGTCCAGGCCGTCGCGGATGGCGGCGACCATGCCGTCGGTCATCGACGACGGCGCGACCATGTCGGCGCCCGCGTCGGCGTGCGAGACGGCGGTGCGGGCGAGCAGGTCGAGCGTCTCGTCGTTCTTCACGGTGAGCGTCGGGTCCTCGGCGGCGTGTTCTTCGAGGACGCCGCAGTGGCCGTGGTCGGTGTACTCACAGAGGCAGACGTCGGTGATGACGTACGCGTCGGTCTCCGCGTCGATGCGGCGGACGGCGCGCTGAACGACGCCGTCGTCGGCGTACGCCCGCGACCCCTCGGCGTCCTTCGACGCCGGGATGCCGAAGACGATGACGGCCTCGACGCCGGTCGCCAGCACCTCCTGGACGCGCGCGACCGCCTCGTCCACCGGGACGCGCTCGTGGCCCGGCATCGACTCGATGGGGACGCGCTCGTCCGTGGTCGCGTCCACGAACACCGGGGCGATGAGGTCCGAGGCCGACAGCTCCGTCTCGGAGACGAGCGGCCGGACGCCGTCCGTGCGGAGCCGACGCGGCCGGTCGGTGAGGTTCACGTGTCGGCGTCGGTGCGCCGACCGCAAAACCTCGTCGGACGCCCGCGGAACTGCCGCGGTTCTGCCGTGAGCGCTCGCGGCGGCGCGGCCGGCGGCCCGGTGAACCACGGGAGATAAGTCGGCGCGTCGCCGTGTACCGGCTATGCCGCGGTTCGCGTATCCGTGCCCGGGCTGTCGCACCACGAACAGCCTGCACGACGCGGGCTGTGAGTTCGAAGGGACGGAGTGGCACCACGTCGAGAAGGCGTACACGGACCTGCTCGCCGTCCTGACCCGCGAGACCGTGACCGAGGAGGCACTGCGGCACGCCGTCCACGACGAGTGGTCGGGGCTGCACCGCGCCGCGCTGGACCTGCTGGAGCGGGAGGGCCGCGTCCGCGAGACGGACGCCGGGCTGTCGCTGCTGACGGCGGAGCGGTACCGCGAGGAGGTGTCCGAGCCGACGCGGGAGCCGATGGCGACGATCTACCGCGAAGGGTCGTACCCGGGCTGTCACGACAACGCCGTGTTCGCGCTGGTGGCGTGGTACGAGATGGTCGGGCTGTCGTGGGAGGAGACCAGACAGAACGTCGTGGAGTGGCTGCACAACTCCGGGACGTGGAGCCGCGGCGGCTTCGAGGAGTCGAGCCCGGAGGAGCTCGTCGACAGCAAACGCCACGTCTACGAGGCCGGCTACGGCTGGAAGGAGAAGGCGCAGGCCGCAAAGCGCGTCATCGACCGCCACCGCGGCACCGCGTAGCGCGGAGCGGCCGCGCGACGGAACGGCCGCGATTCGTTCGGAGTCGAGTTCGTTCGAAAAACGAGTGAGTGACGAGCGGCGGGACTGCGGAGGCCCTCCGGGGGCGGGTCGGACAGGGCGTCTGGACGGGCTGGCGCGGACCGGGCGGGCGCGGCGGCGTCAGTCGCTCTGGATGCGCGGCGCCAGCATGAACGTGACGCGGCCCATGCCTTCGGCGAACTCGTAGTGGAGCTTCACCGGGAACTCCTCGCCGAGTTCGACGCGGACCTCGGCGTCAGACGGAATCGCCTTGTTCATGTCCTTCAGGTAGTCGAGGCTGAACAGCGAGTCCGCCGGGCCGGCCTGCAGGTCGATGAGGTCGTCGCGCTCCAGTTTCAGGTCGACGTCGTCGGTGTCGCCCTCGGCTTCGATGCTGAACGCCTCTTCCGCCTCGTCGACGCGCAGCCGGATGTGGTCGGACACCATGTCGGCGGCCTTGATGCCGCGGTCGAGCTGGGCGCCTTCGAGCACGATTTCGGCGGGGAGGTCGAGGTCCGGGATGTCGGGCTCCTGCCGGATGGAGTCCGGGTCGATGAGCGCGAGCGTGTAGCTCAGCCCCTCCATCTCGATGTGGAGCTTCCGGGTCTCCTCGTCGAGTTCGAGGTGGATGAGGTCGTCCGCGTTCGCCATGCCGGCGATGTCCTCAAGCCGGTTGAGGTTCACGCCGATGACGCCGCCGTCGGCCTCGTACGACTCGAACGCCGCCGCCTCGAGCGTCAGGTCGACCATGCCGACGTTCGCGGGGTCGACGGCGCGGATGGCGAATTCGTCGTCGTTGAGGTGGACCTTGCACTCGTCGACCAGCACGCTCACCGAGTCGAGCGCGTCCCGGAGGGTCGACGCGCTCACGATGGCCTTGAACATATGAGGAAACCTTCGGTTGACCCCCTCAAAATACCCGCGGTTCGGGTGCGCGCGCCCGCGCTCGCGGCGTCAAGATTGGTCGGCTTGGACAACGCGGACTACCGGCGGCTCGACGGCTCGGTGCGGCGGCAGCACGGCAGCGGACCGCGGGACCGCGTTAGCGGCTGCCGCTGCTCGCGCCCGCCAGCAGGTAGTAGACGACGATGAACGGGAGCAGCGGCAGCAGCAGCAGCGCGCACGCGGCTGCGACGATGAGCCCCGCCGCGTTCATGTGCACGACGCGCGCCTTCGCCGCGGGAATCCCGAGTGAGTACTGCGTTTCGTCGGCCATGCCTGGTCGTTCCGCACGGACCGGCTTCAACCCCCCGGAAACGGCGCGTCCGGCCGCCGGAGCGAACGGCATAACCGCTTCGGGCCGCTACTGGAGGGAAATGGGACGAAAGGACGACTACTACAACCGAGCGAAACAGCAGGGGTACCGCGCCCGGTCCGCGTACAAGCTCCAGCAGCTCGACGACACCGCGGACCTGTTCAGCGCCGGCGACACCGTCGTCGACCTCGGCGCGGCGCCCGGCGGCTGGCTGCAGGTCGCCGCCGAGGAGGTCGGGCCACAGGGCCGCGTTGTCGGCGTCGACTTCCAGCGCATCGACGAACTCGAAGCGCACCAGGTGTCGACGCTCCGCGGAGACATGACTGAAGAGCGCACCCGCGACCGGCTCCGCGACGAACTCGGCGCCGGCGACGCCGACAGTGACGCCGACGGCACCGGCGACGCGGCGCAGCCGGCCGACCTCGTCATCTCGGACATGGCGCCGGACATGACCGGCGAGTACTCACTCGACCACGCCCGCTCCATCCACCTCGCGCGGCAGGCGTTCGACACGGCGCTCGAACTGCTCCGGCCCGGCGGCGACTTCGTCGTGAAGGTGTTCGACGGCCAGGACCTCGCGCCGTTCCGCGAGGACGTCGAAGCGGAGTTCCAGTACGTCCGGGCGTTCACGCCGGACGCGAGCCGGAAGGAGTCCTCGGAGCGCTACCTCATCGCGAAGGGCCGCGTCGACGCGCCCGTCGAGACGGGCGACCGGCTCACCGTCGACGTCACCGACGTCGGCGACGAGGGCGACGGCATCGCCACCGTCGACGGCTTCACCGTGTTCGTGAAGGGCGCGGACGGGGGGGAGACCGTCGAGGTCAGAGTCGGCGACGTGAAGCCGACGTTCGCGTTCGCCGAACGCCTCGACTGAAGCCGTCTTCGTCCCCCGTCCCTGTCCGTCCCGCGACGCGCCGACGCGGCGCCGTGCTACTGGAGTGATTTCTGCATGTAGGTCGCCGACGACGGACAGGGGTCGGTGAACTCCGTGGTCCGCCGAATTTCTGTCGGCAGTTCGGTGCGCAGATGCGGACCCGATACAGCCCTCGGTGCCGGAGCCGTGGCCGAGTCGAGCAAAACAGAAACGGGAACGGGAGAGTTCGGTGTCGAGCGCGAGCGGGTCGTCCGGCTCGGCTCGTCAGTCACTCAGTTTCCGACGCCGGCGGCTGCGTCGTCGGCGTCGCCGCGGCGCGCGAGGCCGACGGCGGCGTAGACGAGCGGCGTGTCGACGAGCGCGATGAGCAGTTTCAGCGCGTACTGGCCGACGATGAGCGAGCCGACGACGCTCCACGGCAGCGCGGCGCCGGAGCCGAGCACCTGCGGCGCGACGACGAACGCGACGACGGTGAACACGACGGTGTCGATGAACTGGCTGGTCGCGGTGGAGCCGACGTTGCGGAGCCACAGCGCGGCGCCGTCGGTGGCCTCGCGGATGCGGTGGAAGACGATGACGTCCCAGTTCTGGCTGATGACGTAGCCGCACAGCGACCCGGCGACGACGTTCCCGGAGAGCCCGAGCACGGTCGCGAACTTCTCGGGGTCGACCGAGCCCTGCGCCGCCGGCAGCGCGATGGTGGCGAACACGAGCGCGAGCAGCACGAAGTTCATCGTGAACGCGACGTTCACGACCTGCTGGGCGTACCGCTTGCCGTACAGCTCCGAGAGGCAGTCCGAGGCGAAGAACGTCGCGGCGTACGCGAGGGTGCCGCCGGGCGCCGTGACGGCGCCGACGAGCGGCAGCGACAGCGCGAGCAGCTTCGCCGAAATCACCTGCGCCGTCACCAGCGCGGCGACGAACAGCGCCGTCAGCGCGACCGCGGCGGTCGGGACGCCGAGTTTCCGCGGCTCGTTACGCATCGTCGTCCTCGTCGAGCCGGCCGTGTCGGTCGTCGATTTCGTCGAGCACGTCGAGCGTCTTCCGGACGGACGCGCGGATGGCGTCGCTCCGGTTGACGAACTTCCCGTCGTCGCCGACGTGGTCGTCGAGGTCCGCGAGCAGCTCCGCCGGAATCTCGACGCTTATCTTTGGCATACTTCCAGATTCTCTAGGGAATACTTGAGGATTACTGACCGCGGCTCCGGCGGGCCGTTCGGCGGATGAGCCGGCAGCGGGCCGTCCGTCCGGCGGACCGGCCTGCCACGGGTCAGGTGGCCAGCGGCCGGTTTCACCCTCCCCAGCCGACGCCGGCGCGGCCTCGCTGCCGCTCGGCCGCGCCGCCGCCCCTCGCGCGCCTCCGGCCGCGACACAGCGCGGCCGCCACGCGCCGAACGGCGGACGGTGCCCTCGGTCGCTGAGCGGAGGTGAGGTGTCGACAGAACGAGGTCGGGCGGCGAGGCCGCTGACGTGTCGCCCCGTCAGGACTCCGATTTCGGGGTGCGTTCGAGGTTGACGGTCGGTTCGGCGAGGTTGCGGCGGCCGCCGAGCGTCACCACGAACAGGACGAGGATGCCGACGCCGTAGGCGACCATCAGCGGAATCGTGACGAGGAACATCGTGATGGCGTCGGCGGGCGTGAACAGCGCCGCGAACAGCATGACGGCGACCGTGACTTCGCGCCACCGGCTCCGCATCGACTCGTACGACAGGCCGACCGAGTTCAGGAGTAGCATCAACACCGGGATGTCCGCGAGCAGCCCGACGCCGACGGTCGTGAAGAACACGAGCCAGAAGAAGTCGCTGATGCGGTAGCTGATGACCATGCCGGCGCGCAGCGCGTCGCCGACGAGATACGAGATGATGGTCGGCGCGACGTAGTACGCGCCGAGGTAGAGCCCGCCGGCCAGGCCGACGAGGAGCGCGGCGAGCCAGCCGAACACGAGTTGGCGGCGGCCGCGGACGAACCCGCGGTCACGGAGCGCCGGCCACGCGTAGTAGGCGGCGACCGGGACCGCGGCGACGACGCCGATGATGGTCGAGATCTTCACCTCGAAGATGAGCGCCTCGACCGGGTGGAGCGCGATGACCGCGAAGTTCTGCGCCTCCGGCCCGACGACCTCGGCGGGGAGCCGGTCGACGAAGCTCTCGCGGACCGTCCCGATGCCGCCGGCGTACAGCCACGCGAACACGGAGACCATGACGACGCCGAAGACGGCGACGACGTGGAACATCCGCGAGCGCAGCGAGTCGGCGATGAACGCGAGGTCGTCGTAGTAGCCGCCGATCTCCTCCTCGCCGGACTCGCCGTCGGTGAGCCCTTCGAGGAACGTCCCGGTGGCGCGCGACGCCCGGTCGCCGACGTCCTCGGAGACGCCCGGGACGCTGCCGGCCGCCTCGCTCGCCGACGTCGGCCCGGACTCCGACTCGCCGGAGGCGGCGGCTTCGCGGGCGGCCTGGACGTCGTCGAACCGGTCGAGAATCGCCCGCGCCTTCTCGGAGTCGCCGGCCTCGTTGGCGCTGCTCGCGAGGAAGTTCGCGCGGCGCTCGGAGAGCGCGGCGAACGTCTCGGTCGGCGCGCGACGCACCTGTTCGGCGGACAGCGCCTCGACGTCGACGCCGGTCGGGTCCGTGCCGGCGACGTACGCGAAGTAGACCGCGAGCAGCGCGCCGAGCAGCGCCGCGCCGCCGACGCCGACGGCCGCGAACAGCGCGAGCGCCACGGCACCGGACACCGGAAGCGCGGCCAGCAGCTCCGCGGCGCTCGTCCCGTACGCGGTGAGGAGCCGGTCGGCGAGCGCCGGCCGCTCGACGAGCGCGTAGCCGACGCCGAACACGAGCACGGCGATGCCGGCGAGCACGTTCCACAGCGCCCGCAGCCGGCTCCGCCAGTCGACGAAGCCGGCGCCGCGCCGGACCGCGCCGACGACGCCGACGTCGGCCGCGAACAGGTCGTGCGTCGGGCCGCTGCGCGTCGGACCGGGCGGCTGGGTCGCGTCCGCGGGGCCGACTTCCCCGGTCTCCGCGGCGCCGGCTTCGCCGCCGGCGGACTGGTCGGCCTCGTCCCACCGGTCGAGGATGGCCTGCGCCTTCCCGTTGTCTCCCTCGTCGATGGCGGCCTGCGCGGCGGCGAGCGCCTCCTCCTCCGAGAGCGCCGCGAACGCCTCGGGCGGCGCCGCCTCGACGCCGGCCTTGTCCAGCGGTTCGAGGTCGATGGCCGCCGGCTCACCCGGCTCCGACAGCTCCGTCACCGCCTCCAGCTCCTGGTAGACGAAGTACGCCAGCGCGACTGCGGCGGCGGCGACGGCGGCGAGGACCGCCAGCGCGGCCGCCCCGGGCGTTCCGAGCGCCGGGACGCGGACCGACGTGAATCCGTCGAGGACGCCGTTGACGGCCGCCGGGCCGCCGCGGGTGAAAAACAGGAACACGGCGGCGGCCGCGGCGACCGCGGCGCCGGCGAGCGCGTTCCAGTGGATCCGGGCGGTCGCGACGGCGTCGATTCGTTCGCTGCCGCGCTTGGCGGTCACGACGACCTTCGCGAGGTACAGCGACGCGGCGTACAGCACCAGCAGCGGCGCCGCCCACATGATCTGCGTGAACGGGTCCGGCGGCGAGAAGACGGCGCCGAACACGAAGATGAGGACGACCGCGTGCCGCCACTTGTCGCGGAACGTCTCGTACGGCACGATTTCGGCGTACGACAGCGCCGTGATGGCGAGCGGCATCTGCGCGGCGAACCCGAACGAGAACGTCAACAGCCCGATGAACTGCGCCCACTTCACGATGGAGTAGCTCGGCTGAATCCCGGCGGAAAGCGCGTTGTTCGCGAGGAACGCGAACATCACCGGGAAGAACACGAGGTAGCCGTACGCGACGCCGACGGCGAACAGCCCGGCCGCCATCAGCGCGATGAGCCCGATTTTCCACCGCGCCACCGGGACGTCCGGCCACAGTCCGCGGGCGACCAGCGCGTCCCGCGAGAAGTAGAGGAACACGGGGAGCGCGACGACGATGCCGACGATGAGCCCGATTTTCGCCTGCAGCAGGATGACGTCGAACGGCGTCTGCGCGATGATTTCGACCTCGCCGGCGGTCAGCGAGTCCAGCCGGGCTTTCGTCACCGACTTCAGGAACGACCAGACGTACAGCCTGAGCGCGTAGAACGTCCCGAGGAACCCGATGAGGAAGACGATGAACACCTTCTGCAGGTCCTTCTGGGCGGCCCGCAGCATGGCGCCGGCGGTCTCCCGCCCCTCCGCCAGCGTCTGCTGGGTGTCCTCGTCGAGCGCGCTCGACATACACGGGTGGAGCCTCCTCCCGGTTATCAACCTTTTTCTTAACGTCCCGCCGACCGCATCGGAAAAGGCCTATAACCGCCCGGGGGTGTAGGTGCGGTAGATGCCCGAGGACTCGGACCCCGCGGAGGACTCGCAGCCGACCGACGGCGGCGACGTCGACCGCGACGGGACCGACTCCGACCTCGACGACGACACCACCGCTAGCGACGACGACGCCGATACCCCCGACGGCGCCAGCAGCGAGGCGGACGGCGACGACGACGCCGAGAGCCCGGCGGACGACGACGTCAGCACCGACGACGAAGTCGACGCCGGCGACGAACCCGCCGCCGACAGCGACGCTGACGGCGACGCTGACGGCGACGCGGACAGCGACGCGGACAGCGACGGCGACGACGAAGGCAACGACGACGACACCGGCGGTGGCGACGAGGAAGCGGAGCCGAGCCACGCCGACGAGCTTCCGGGCGACGAGTCCGACGTGACGGTGCAGGAGCCGGAGGTCGAGCCCGCTGAAGGCGAGTCAGGTGAGGACGAGGCAGACGAGGGCGCGCCGCCCGGCGCCGAGCCGGCGGAGGAGGCAGACACCGTCGGCGCCGAACCCGGCGGCACCGCCGAGGGCGTCGAGCGCGCCGCCGAGGCGGGGATGGACGCCGTCCAGAGCGGCATGGACGCGCTCGGCGGCGGCGAAGGCCCAGAGTCGGACCAGGAGATGCCGCTGACCGCGCACATCGAGGAGATGATGCGGCGGCTCGCCGTCGTGCTCGGCATCGGCGCCGTCGTGTCGCTCACTGTGCTGTTCATCGGCTCCGCCCTCGACACCGTCACCGTTCCGGGGACGACGCTGCAGCTCCCGGTGCCGAGCGCCGAGGAGCTCATCCGGTACTTCTGGGACTACCACATCGGGCTGGAGCAGTACAAGCCGCACGTCTACGGCCCGCTGGAGTTCATCCTCACGAAACTGAAGGTCGCCGGACTCGCCGGGCTGCTCGTCGGGCTGCCGGTGTTCGTCTACCAGACGTACCGGTTCATGCGCCCCGGGCTGTACCCGCACGAGCGCCGGTACTACCTCGCGGCGGTCCCGACCAGTTTCGTGCTCGGCGTCGTCGGCGCGACGTTCGCGCACGTCGTGGTCCTCCCGTTCGTCTTCGACTACTTCATCAGTTACACCAAGACGACGGCGGTGCTCGCGTTCGGCCTGAAGGAGACGTTCAACCTCATCCTCATCCTGATGGGCTACTTCGCGGTGGTGTTCCAGATTCCGCTGTTCGTCCAGCTCGCCATCACGATGAACGTCGTGAGCCGCGAGTGGATGGAGGAGCGCCGCCTCATCTTCTGGGGCGCGTTCCTCGGGCTCGCGTTCACCTTCATCGCCGTCGACCCGACCGGGTTCGCCCCCATCATCGTCGGCGTCACCATGATCGCGCTGTTCGAGGGGACGCTCGCGCTGCTCCGCTGGACCGGGAACTGACCGGCTGACCACCCGCGAAAACTGTTCTGCGCCGTGGGCCGCGTCGCCGCCTACGACGACGGGTACTCCCGTGAGAGCGCGTCGTCGACGGCCGCGCGGTCGACGAGGTTCGGAGCGTCCTCGGCCGCGTCGCCGGCAGCGTTGTCCGCGGCGGTGGTCGCGTCCGCGCCGGGCGCCGGGTCGGTGGCGTCGTCGCTGTCGGCGGGGCTGACGCTGCCGGTGCGGTAGCCGCCGAGGTCGAGCGTCACGTGGTCGAAGCCGAGGTCGGTGAGGTGGTCGCGGGCGGCGGCGGCGAACTCGGGGTTCAGCGCGGCCGCCAGTTCGTCGGCGCCGACCTCGATGCGTGCGAGGCCGTCGTGGTCGCGCACCCGGAACTGCGAGAAGCCCCAGGTCCGCAGCAGCTTCTCGGCCTTCTCGATGCGGCTCAGCCGCGCTTCGGTCACTTCGAGCCCGGTCGGGATGCGCGAGGAGAGACACGCCATCGACGGCTTGTCCGCGACGTCGAGCCCGTAGTCGGCGGCGATTTCGCGCACCTCGTCTTTGGTGATGCCGGCGTCGAGCAGCGGCGAGTACACGTCCAGTTCCTCGACGGCCTGCAGCCCGGGGCGGTGGCCCTCGCCGGGGTCGGAGGCGTTCGTGCCGTCACAGACCGTGCCGATGCCGCGCTCGGTCGCCGCCTCGTACATCTTCGACAGCCGCATCGTCCGGCAGTGATAACAGCGGTCGTCGCCGTTCGCGACGAACTCCGGGTCGTCCAGCTCCGAGAACTCCACGAGTTCGTGCGTGATGCCGATGTCGTCGGCGACCCGCGTCGCGTCCCCGAGTTCCTCGGCGGGCAGCGTCTCGCTCTTCGCGGTGCACGCCACGGCGTCCGCGCCGAGCGCGTCGTACGCCAGCGCCGCCACGACGCTGGAGTCCACGCCGCCGGAGAACGCGACCAGCACCCCGTCGCGCTCCGCGAGTTCCTCCCGTACAGCAGCGGCCTTCGCCGCGACGTCGTCGTCCATACTCCGGTTCACGGAGCGCTGACGCAAAAGCCCCGCGACAGCCGGGGGCGTCGCCGGCGCCGCCACAAGCCACTCCCCGCTCCGCGGCCAACCGTGCGGTATGCGACGCGCTGGACCGACCGAAGTCGAAAGCGTCGAGGCCGTCGAACACGCCGACCACCCCGCGGAAATCGAAAACGGCGTCCTGTTCGGCGTGAACACCGAGGGCGCGCCGTTCTACTACGACTCCGAGACCGAGGAGGTCATCGAGCGGAACGCCGCCGGCGAGGAGCACAGCGAGGAGCGGACGAGCGTCGCGCCGGACGCGCTCACCGACTTCATCGAGGAGGTCGAAGAGGCGGTCGGCTGGGACGTCGTCGGCCACGATTCCGGCGGTTCCGACGACGGCGACGGGTAGCGACGACGCCGGCAGCGACGACGCCGGCAGCGACGACGCCGGCAAGGGCGGCCGCGACGGACAGCGACGGGTAGCCGAATCGGTCGCCGACCAGTTCCTCCGGCCCGCGAACGTTTTTTACGAAGACGCCGAACCCCGACGCGATGGAGTTCACGTCGATTCCTGGCGTCGGCGAGAAAACGGCCGAGTCGCTCGCGGCGCTCGACGGCGCCGAGGCGGCGCTCCGCGACGGCGACGTGGCGACGCTGGCCCGCGCGCCCGGCGTCTCCGAGGGCCGCGCCGCCGCGATTGCGCGGGGCGCCGTCCGCCGACGCCACGACGACCCCGGCGGCTGGGCCGCCACCGACCGCGCCGCCGAACTCTACGACGACGCGCTCGCGCTGCTTCAAGAGCGCGCCGTCACCGACTACGCCGAACAGCGGCTCCGGACGCTGTACCCGAGCCCGACGCAGTCGCGCATCGACGAGGTGCGCGAGTGGGCGCGCGCCGCCGCCGACCGCGACCCGGACGACGACGTGGTCGCGGCGCTCCGCGGCGTCGAGCCGCTGGCGGAGCCGCGCGGCCTCCGCGTCCGCGACCGGGCGCTCGCCACCACGGACGCCGAGCGCTACGCCGAGGCCGAGGCCGCGTTCCCGGAGCTGTCGGTCGAAGTCGTCGAGGACACCCGCGGGCTCGCCGAACTCGCGCGGTCGTACGCGACCGTCGTCGCGCTCGACGAGGAGTTCGCCGGCGTCGACGTCGACGGCGACGTCCGCGTCCTCCCGGACGCCGAAGATCATCCGGAGGAGGTCGTCCCGGAGCGCCTGCTCGGCTTCTTCGCGAAGAACCGCGAGCGGCTGCACGCCGCGCTCGACGTCCACGACGCAGCCGGCATCGACCCGGCGTGCGACCCGGACGATCTCCGGGACGCGCTCGGCCGCGTCGACGACGACGGCACCGTGCTCGGCGACGACGAACTGGAGCGGCTGAGCGTCGCCGTCGACGACCTCGACGCCGCGGTCGGCACCGCCGAGTCCGTCGCGAACGACCACCTCCGCGACGCCATCCGCGAACGCGACGTCACCATCGAGGGGCAGGACTTCCTCTCGCTCGTCGAGCAGGGCGCCCGCGTCGACCAGCTGCTCTCCCGGGAGCTCGCCGACGAGTACGACGAGGCGGTTCGGAAGGCCCGCGAGCACGTCGTCGACGCGCTGCAGCTCCAGGAGAACGAAGCCGAGTTCACCGAGCGCGTGTTCGCCGGCGACCCGTCGTTCCCGGTCGAGCGCAACGAAGACCCCGTGAACCGGCTGCGAACCGAGCTGAAGGCCGCCCGCGACCAGCGCGCCGCGAAACTGAAAGCCGACCTCGCATCCGACCTCGCGGCGCTCCGCGAGCCGGTCGAGACGCTCGTCCGCGACGCGCTCGAACTCGACGTCGAACTCGCCGTCTCCCGGTTCACCCGCGACTTCGACTGCACGATGCCGGAGTTCGTCGACCGCGACGCGGCGGGGACCGACGGCGACGCCGACGACGCCGACGACGCCGACGACGCGGGCGTCGCGGCCGGCGGCTTCGAGATCGTCGGCGGGCGCTCGCCGCTGCTCGACGTCCCGCACGGCGACGTCGACCCGGTGGACTACGGCGTCGACGGCGTCACGCTGCTGTCGGGCGTCAACTCCGGCGGGAAGACGTCGACGCTGGACCTCGTCGCGCTCGTCGCGACGCTCGCGCACATGGGGCTGCCCGTGCCGGCCGAGTCGGCGCGGCTCCGCCGCGTCTCCGAACTCCACTACTACGCGAAGTCGCAGGGGACGCTCGACGCCGGCGCGTTCGAGTCGACGCTGCGCGACTTCGGCGACCTCGTCGACGGCGCCGAGGGCCGACTGGTGCTCGTCGACGAACTCGAATCTATCACGGAGCCGGGCGCCTCCGCGAAAATCATCGCCGGCATCCTGGAGGCGCTCGACCGGCAGGGCGCCACCGCCGTCTTCGTCTCGCACCTCGCCGGCGACATCCGGGAGGCCGCGGACTTCCCGGTCGCCGTCGACGGCATCGAGGCGGTCGGGCTGGAGGACGGCGAACTGGTCGTGAACCGGTCGCCGAAGAAGAACCACCTCGCGCGGTCGACGCCGGAGCTCATCGTGGAGAAGCTCGCGGACGAAACCGACGGCGACGGCTTCTACGACGGGCTGCTGGAGAAGTTCTGACCGGACGGCGACTGCGGCCCGCCGACCCCTCTGAACAGCGCGTCGTAGTCGTCGGGGCAGAGCCGACACCGGAGTTCGTCCAGTTCGGACTCCAGTTCGTCGCGGCGCCGAGCCAGTTCCGCCCGGTCGACGCCGGCGTCGGCGTCGCCGCGGCCGTCGCGGGTCGCCCGCGTCGCGACCACGTCGTAGTACTGCCGGACCCGCGCCATGTACCGGCCGACGAGCAGCAACTCGGAGACGAGTCCGCGCAGGTCGTCGGGCGCCGCCGTCGTCGTGGTCCGCGGCGCAGCGGTCCGCGTTGCTGCGGCGTCAGCGTCGGCGGCGGCGCCGAGCGCGGAGACGTCGACGCCGGCCGCGTCGGCGTCGGCGCCGGCGACGCAGGCGACCTGCACCGCTTCTGACGCGGCGCGGATGCGCGCGGCCACCGCGTCGGCGTCGACGGTGCCTCGATCGACGAGCGCGACGTCGAGCCCGCGGTCCGCCGACGCGACGCGGCCGACCGCCTCGTCTCCGGACCCGACGGTTCTGACGCTGTACTCCTGCTCCAGCCGCTCGGCGTAGCGGTCGCGCGCCGACTCCGTGCCCGCCACGACGAGCACGGCTGCCGGCCCGGACGCGTCTCCCGTCATACGTCGCACTCTCGGCCCCGCGGAGTGTCAATCCCGCCGACGCGAAACCCGGATTAAACGGAGTTTACCCCGGAGCCGTCCGTCGGTTCGGCGGCATAGGCGGGGAAGCGGGCGCTGGTGCCCGCGGGTGGCCGGAGCCGGGCCGCCGCGGCTCGAACGGCCAAGTTCATAGCCCCGCCCCGGCTACACACCGGTAATGGACGGCCCGTTGTGGACCGACACGCACGCCCCGTCGCTGTCGGAGGTGCCGCAGGCGGAGGTGCGCGACCGGCTGTCGCGGGCGGCCGCCGAGCCGATGAACCTCGTGGTGCAGGGGCCGCCGGGCGTCGGGAAGACCGCGGCGGTGCGCGCGCTGGCGCGGGAGACGCACGAGGACCCGGACAACGACCTCATCGAGATCAACGTCGCGGACTTCTTCGACCGGACAAAAAAGGAGATTCGGACCGACCCGCGGTTCGCGTCGTTCCTCGAAGGGCGGAGCCGGATGGCGAAACGCGACATGATAAACCGGGTGCTGAAGGAGTCGGCGGCGAACGCGCCGATGAGCGGCGAGTTCAAGACGGTCGTGCTGGACAACGCCGAGGCGATTCGGGAGGACTTCCAGCAGGCGCTGCGCCGCGTCATGGAGCAGCACCACCGGACGACGCAGTTCGTCCTCACGACGCGGCAGCCCTCGAAGCTGATTCCGCCGATTCGGTCGCGGTGCTTCCCGGTGCCGGTGCGGGCGCCGACCACCGACGAGACGATCGCGGTGCTCGCCGACATCTGCGACGACGAGGACGTCGACTACGACGACGACGGCCTGGAGTTCGTCGCGTCCGCGGCCGGCGGCGACCTCCGGGAGGCGGTGTTGTCCGCGCAGGCGACCGCCGTCGACCACGGCGAACTGACGATGCAGGCCGCCTACGAGACGCTGAACGACGTCGGCACCGACGAGGACGTGCTGGACGCCATCACCGCCGCCCGCGACGGCGACCTCGCGGAGGCGCGCAGCGTCGTCGACGACCTGCTTCACGACGCCGGGTTCGACGGCGGCGACCTGCTCCGCGAGGTGCTGCGCGTCGCGCGGTCGAAGTCCGACGCGTCGGCCGACGAGGTCGCGCGGCTCCACAAGCTCGCCGGCGAGGTCGACGTGGAGCTGTCTGAGGGCACCGACGACCGGCTGCACGTCACGCACCTGCTCGCGGCGTGGGCCGCCGGCCGCGACACGACGCGGACCCCGATTCACGCCGAATGAGGCTGGCGCCCGGCGGCCGCAGGTACGCGCTCGCCGCGCTCGTCGCCGCGGCCCCGGCGCTCGTCGTGTTCCCGCCGGCCGCCGCCGCGCTCGTCGCCGCCGCGGCGTTCGTCGTCTGGTTCTTCCGCGACCCGCCGCGCTCCCCGGCGGGCGACGGCGTGCTCTCGCCGGCAGACGGCCACGTCTCCGTGCTCCGCGAGGACGGCGACCGCGTCCGCGTCGGCGTGTTCATGAGCCCGCTCGACGTCCACGTCACGCGCGCCCCGGTCGGCGGCGACGTCACCCGCGTCGACCACCGCGGCGCCGCCCACCGCCCGGCGTTCACGAAGGACTCCAGTCGAAACGAACGCGTCGAGTACCGCGTCGGGGCCGCGGACGGTGCGCTTATCGCAGGCTGGTTCGCCCGCAGAATCACCCCCTACGTTTCACCTGGAGAATCGGTGACACGGGGTGACCGCATCGGCCACATCGCGTTCGGCTCGCGGGCCGACGTGGTCCTCCCGCCGGAGTACGACGTCGCGGACGTCCGCGTCAGCCGCGGCGACGCCGTCCGCGCCGGCGAATCCGTGGTCGCGCGACGCGACGACGAGGACACTGACGGCGGCAACGGCGACAGCGGCAACGACGACAGCGGCAACGACGACAGCGGCAACGACGACTGATTCAGGAGCGAGACGACGAAGCGACGACTTCTCAGCGGCGTCGCCGCCGGCTCACACCCGTTCGAGGACGTGGACGTACCGGACGAGGCTGCGGTGGACGCGGCGCTCGAACGTGTCGGTGACGGTCCAGCCGGCGTCGACGGCCGCCTCGCGCCACGACCGGTCGGCGACCAGGACGCCGCGCGGCGCGATCCGGGCGGCCTCGCGGAGCGCGCCGGCGACGAGGTCCTCCAGCCGGTGCGTCTCGATTTTCGACTGGCGGCCGTACGGCGCGTCGAAGACGACGCCGTCGGCGACGTCGTCGCGGAGGCCGAGCGCGGTGGCGTCGCCGCGGACGACCGCGTGGTCGGCGGCGTGCGCGGCGCGGTCCGCGTCGCCGGAGAGGTAGTGCGCGAGGTTCTCGCGGGCGCCGCGCACCATCTTCCGCTGGGCGTCGTTGCCGACGACGTCGCTGCCGACGAGGCCGGCTTCGATGAGGACGCCGCCGGTGCCGCACATCGGGTCGACGATGCGGGCGTCGGGGCCGGCGCCGGCGAGGTTGGCGTACGCCCGGGCGTCCATCGGCGCCATGCTGCCCGGCTGGAAGAACGGCCGGTCGGTCGGCTTCCGGTCGGCGAAGTCGCGGACGGACTCGGCGGCGACCCAGCCGACGAGGCAGGTGTCGGCGGCGAACAGGACGCGGAGCACGTGGTCGGGGTCGTCGAGGTCGACCGAGAAGCCGCGGTCGGTGAGCGCGGCGCCGCAGGCGCGCTCGGCGTCGCCGGTGGAGACGTCGGCGGAGTCGCGGACGACGCGCGCGCGGACGGCGACGGTGTCGTCGCGGGAGCGGTCGATTTCGGCGGCGTCGACGACGGCGCGGGCGCTCCGCGGGTCCGCGTCGGTGCGGCCGAGCAGGTCCAGCGCGGTCCGCGTGTACGCCAGTCCGGGGACGCGGTCGACGGCGACGGCGTCGGCGATGGCGACGCCCGGCGCCACGACGTCGACGCCGGCCGCTGCGGTCCCGGCTTCCAGCGCCGCGAACTCGTCCTCCTCGCCGGCGAACTCCAGCCCGTACACGTCCCGGTCTGCGGCGCCGCCGGGCTTGAAGGCCGCGGCTCGCCCCGGCCAACCGCGGCCGGGCGCGGCGGTACTACTTTAACCCGGTACCTCCCACGTTTAAATAGAGAGACGATGGTCGACCCCAAGGAGACGATAGAGATTCAGAACGTCGTGGCGTCGACGGGCATCGAGCAGGAGCTCGACCTCCAGACCGTGGCGATGGACCTCGAAGGCGCCGACTACGACCCCGAGCAGTTCCCGGGGCTGGTGTACCGCACGCAGGACCCGAAGAGCGCGGCGCTCATCTTCCGGTCCGGCAAGATCGTCTGCACCGGCGCCGAGTCGACCGAGGACGTCCACGAGGCGCTGCACATCGTGTTCGACGAGCTCCGCGACCTCCAGATTCCCATCGAGGAGGACCCGGAGATCACGGTGCAGAACATCGTGACGTCCGCCGACCTCGGGACGTCGCTGAACCTGAACGCGATCGCCATCGGCCTCGGCCTCGAACACATCGAGTATGAGCCGGAGCAGTTCCCGGGACTGGTGTACCGCATCGACGAGCCGGACGTCGTCGCGCTGCTGTTCGGCTCCGGGAAGCTCGTCATCACCGGCGGGAAGAAGCCCGCCGACGCCGAGGCCGCCGTCGACGTCATCACCGAGCGGCTCTCCGAGCTCGGGCTGCTGGAGTGATGGCGCCGCTGCAGGCCGCGCTCGCCCCGCTCGTCGGCGGCTTCCTGCTCATCGCGCTGCTGTCGACGCTGCTGGCGAACGCCGCCGCGTACTTCGTGATGGGCGACCGCGCCTCCCTCCGGCTCGCCGTCGCCCCGGGCGTCACGATGGCGCTCGTCAGCCTCACCGCCGCCGTCCTCCCGGTGTACGCCGTCATCGCGTTCGCGCTCGTCGCCGACTTCGCCGTCATCTACGCCGTCTACGACCTGCCGGCGCGCAGCACCGCCATCGTCACCGCGATGCACTACGCGCTCACCGTCATCCTCGCCTACTCGGTCAACAGCCTGCTCGCGATCTATCAGACCGCGCCCGGCTGAGCGGCTGCGGAACCGGGCGGGCAGCCGACCGCGGAATCGACCGTGGAGTCGACCGCTGGGCCGGCCGCTATTCGACGAGCCGCTCGATTTCGGTGACGAGGATGTCGCTGGCGCCGACGCGCTTCAGGTCCGTGATGACCTCGAACACCTTCCGTTCGTCGACGACGACGTGGACGGCGACGCGGTCCTCCCCGTCGCTTCGCGCCTCGCCGTTCTCGCCGCTGGCAGCCGGGTCAGCCGAGTCCGCGACGTCCATCACGGTCGGGCCGCCCATCCCGGGGATCACGTCTCTGACGTCGTCGAGGCGGTCGCGCGGCGCGTTCATCATCAGGTAGCGTTTGCCGTCGGCGGTCAGCACCGACTCGAAGGCGGTGACGACCTGCTGCACCTTCCCGTCGTCGGCGACGTCCCGCCGCGCGAACAGGTGGACGGAGGAGGAGAGCACCTCGTCGACGACGGCGAGCCGGTTCACCTGCAGCGTCGTCCCGGTCGACGTGATGTCGACGATGGCGTCGGCCATGTCGACGTGCGGCGTCAGTTCGGTCGCGCCCGTCACCTCCACGACTTCGGCGTCGATGCCGAGGTCGTCGAAGTAGCGCCGCGTAATCGTCGGGAACTCGGTGGCGACGGTGCGGCCCGCGACGTCCGCCGGCGACGTGATGTCGCCGTCCTCCGGCGCGGCCAGCACCAGCCGGCAGCGGCCGTACTCCAGGTCGAGCAGGTCCGCGAGGTCGTGTCCGGACTCGCGCGCCTGGTCGAGGCCGGTGACGCCGAGGTCGGCCGCGCCGTCGGCGACGTACTCCGGGATGTCGGCCGCCCGCGCGAACAGCACCGACACGTCCGGGTCGACCGTCTCCGCGTACAGCTGCCGGTCTGCGGTCTGCTCGACGTGCAGCCCCGCCCGCTCCAGCAGCTCCATCGTCGGCTCGTGCAGGCGCCCCTTGTTGGGCACGGCGATGCGCATACGCGAGCCGACGGGGGGAGCCGGGAACTGTCTTTCCCTCCGCACACGGCGCCACGGCACAGCCCGGAGTCGCCGCGGCCGGCGTCCGGCGTCCAAGCGCGGACGGCAACGCTGATTGCGGCGGCGCGATACCGACAGGACGCATGGTCTCCCGCACTTCCCTCCTCGCGGCCGCCGCGGTCGCGTTCGCCGTCGGCGTCGCTGCCGGCGGCGCCGCGACCGCCGTGGCCGTCTCCACGGACAGCCCGTTCGCCTCCCAGCCAGACGCCGCCCTCCAGGAGTTCGACACTGTGAGCGTCGGCTGCGTCGACCCGGCCGCCGAAGGCGCGGTCGACCGCACCGTCAGCGCGCCGAACGGCTCCGGCGCCGACCTGACGCTCCGCGAGAACGTCACCGTCGACGACCCGAACGTCGCGCTCGACGCCCGCTTCGACCGCATCGCGCCCGGCACGTACCGACTCGCCGTCCGAACGGAGCAGCCGGCGAACCGGACCGCCTGCGACGCCGGCCGGCCCGAAGCCCGGTTCGCCGCGAACCTCACGCTCCCGAGTGACTACACGCTGCTGCTGACCGTCGACGGCGAGTACGTCGGCGTCAACTACGCCTCCGCCGGCGCGACGAGCGGCAGCGCCGGCGCCGGCCGCAGCGTCGCCGCCGGCGGCGCGAAAAACGAGTCCTGACCGCGCGACTACCGCACCGGTCGACCGGCGATACTCGGCGTTAGCCGAGCAGTTCGGCGCGGACGGCCGGGTTACCGCCGTTTCCGTTGCCGCCGCCGTTTCCGGCGTTACCGCCGTTTCCGTTGCCCGCTCCGCTGTCGTCGTCGGTGGTCGTGGTTTCCGCGTCGGCGTCGCCGAACTCCCGCTCGAGTTCGACGTCGTCGTCGCCGTCCTCGACGAGCACGGTCAGTTTCGTCGCGTTCGCGGCCACGGCGAACGTCGCGGTGCCGTTGCCGGTCGTCGTCTCGGTCGTCACCGACAGTTCACCGTCGACGTGCTGGGTGACGCGAACCGAGGCGTTCTCGACCGCGGTGCCGTTCCGCGTCACCGACACGGTGGCGTTCTCGCCGGCCGCGACGCTCCCGACGAACGAGGCGTTCAGCGCCGTCGCCGTCTCGTTCGCGTCGTCACCGGCTCCGCGCTTCTGTTTCTGCTTCTGCGTTTGCTTCTGCTTCCGGTCGCCCTTCTCCCTGATTTCGACCTGGTCGCCCGTGCCGGACTGGCTCACGACGGGCTTCAGGATGTACTTCCCGGAGTTCCCGGCTTTGAACACCGAGATGTCGAAGACGAAGTCGACCTCCTCGCCGTTCCCGACGGTGAACTGCTTCGTAATCTGGAGCTTGCTGGACGGCAGTTTCACCCGCACCGACTCGCCGCTCGTGAGCGTCCCGTCGACGTCGCTGACGTAGACGAACACCTTGTCGTACTGGCCGTCCGGGACGCCGAACGACCCGAGTTTCGAGGCGTTCGCGCCCTGCAGCTCCGTCAGGTCGACCGTGACGTTCGAGACGTCGTACGTGACCTGCCCGTCGGCGCCGGCCTCGGCGGTCGCGTTGGCGTCTGCGTCGCCGTCGGTCGAACTGTTCGCCGCGCCCTCGGCTCTGACGAGCGTCACCTGCGTGACGGTGACGTTGAGGTGTTCGAACTGGTCGATGGCGTTCTGCTGGTCGCTGACGTAGAAGTTCACGGTGCCCGTGCCGTCGCCGCCGCCGGAGCCGGACGGCCCGGTGAGGCCGCCGCTACAGCCCGCGAGCAGCAGCATCAGGGCCGCTCCCACGGCGGCCCAGGTCCTGTGTTCGGTCATGCACGTCGACGTGACGGCCGCGACCCGGTTATAAATAGGACCCCCCGAAGCCCGATTCAGCCGAATTAATCCGGATACGGCGCCGTGAACGGCCGTCGCCGCGGCGCGGCGGTCTCGGGGGCGGTCAGCGGCGGCTGCGGGGACCGGTCCGCGGCGGCGACGGAGCGGCCGCGGTTCGACAGCGTTTCACCGCCGGGCGCCGCAGGTGCGGGCATGACGCTGCGGGTCACTTTCCTCGGGACGAGCGGCGCGGTACCGACCGTGGAGCGCGCGCCGAGCGCGCTGTACGTGAACCGCGAAGGCGACGAACTGCTGTTCGACTGCGGCGAGGGGACCCAGCGGCAGATGATGCGGTTCTCCACGGGCTTCGGCTTCGAGCACGTCTTCTTGACGCACATGCACGGCGACCACATCCTCGGCATCCCGGGGCTCGTCCAGAGCCTCGATTTCAACGACCGCGAGGACCCGCTCACCATCCACGGGCCGCCGGGGTCGAAGCGGACCGTCGAGTCGCTCGTCCGCGCCGGCGACCACGACCCGGGGTTCCCGGTCCGGGTGCGGGAGGTCGCGCCGGGCGACGTCGCCGTCGACCGCGAGGAGTACGAGATACGGACGTTCGAGACGCAGCACCGCACCTCGTCGATGGGGTACGCGCTGGTCGAATCCGACCGGAAGGGCCGGTTCGACCGCGAGAAGGCCGAGGAGGAACTCGGGATTCCGCCGGGGCCGAAGTACGGCAAACTGCACAGCGGCGAGCCGGTGGAACTGGACGACGGAACCGTCGTGCAGCCCGACGAAGTGGTCGGGCCGCCGCGGCCCGGCCGGACGTTCGTCTACACCGGCGACACCCGCCCGGTGGAATCGACGGTGGACGCCGCCGCGGACGCGGACCTGCTCGTCCACGACGCGACGTTCACGGAGGCGGACGCCGACCGCGCGCGGCAGACGGCGCACTCGACGGCGAAGGAGGCCGCCGACGTGGCCCGGCGCGCCGACGCGAAACGGCTCGCGCTCGTCCACGTCTCCTCGCGGTACGCCGGCCGCGTCGACGAACTCGAATCGGAGGCGGCGGCGGTGTTCGACGGCGAGGTGTTCGTCCCGGACGACGGCGACGAGGTCGCGGTGCCGTTCCCGGACGGCGACTGACCGGCCGACTCCGCCGCCCGGCCGCCGCGCCGAGCGGCACGGCCAGCACCGTCTCGACGGCCACCGCCGCGACGGCTACCGGCGCGACGAATCCACGTGTACGTTTCTCACACGTGCGCGACGGCTCCCTCATAGCGCCGCTTAAGCCCCGGACGGCGAACCGGTGACGCGATGGCAGCAGCACACGCATCCACGGCGGAGGAGGCCGAACGGACCGTGACGGCGCTGCTCGTGGACCCGCACGAGGAGTTCCGCGCGGCCGCGACGGCGCTGCTCGCACGCGACGACATCGCGGTCACCGGCGCCGCCGGCTTCGACGAGGCCGCACCCGCCGGCGGCGACGTGGACTGCGTCGCGGTCGACCCGCGGGGGCGAGACGACGTCGCGCGGGCGGAGTGGGCCGGGCTCGGCGCGCCCGTCGTCGTGGTCACCGGCGCCCGAATCGGCGACGTCCCGGCCGACGTGCGCAGCGCCGCCGCCGCGTACGTCGAGAAGGGGCGCAGTTCGACGTTCCGGCGGTTCGCGGCGACGGTCCGCGGCGTGGTCCGTGCGGACCGGTTCCCGCCGGACCGGGAGCCGTGACCGGCCGACTGCTCCGCGGTGTGACCGTGACCCACGGGGGCCGTGAACACCCGGCAACGGCGCGGAGTTTTTACGCCGCGGCCGACCAATGAACACCGTGAACGCCCGGACGAGCGCGCTCGACTCCGTCGTGTTCGGGGTCGACGTGCAGAGCGGCGACATCCGCGGCGACGCGCCGTCGTACGCACTCGTCGTCTTCGACGGCGAGTCGCTGACGCGGGACGTCGTCAGCCACCGGAAGCTGCGGCGGCTCATCGACTCGGAGGAGCCGGCGCTGGTCGCCACCGACAACATGTACGAGCTCGCGGAGGACAAGTCCGCGCTCGTCCACCTGCTCGGCTCTTTGCCGCACGGCACGCGGCTGGTGCAGGTGACCGGCGCGGAGCGGCCCGAACCGCTCTCGCGGGTCGCCTCCCGCCACGGCGTCCCGTACGGGAAAGAGCCGATGAAGGAGGCCGAGGCCGCCGCGCGGCTCGCCGCCGCGAACGTCGGCTACGAGGTGTCCGCCTTCACCGACACGACGACGGTGAAGGTGTCTCGCGGCCGCTCCACCGGCAAGGGCGGGTGGAGCCAGGACCGGTACACGCGCCGCATCCACGGCAGCGTGAAGCGGCGCGCCCGCCAGGTCGAGTCCGAACTGAAAGACGCGAACCTGGAGTACGACCGCGACGTCACCGAGAAGTACGGCGGCTTCTCGAACGCCGTGTTCACGGTGCAGGGGCGGCCCGAGGACGTCCCGGTGTCCCAGCACCGCTCGGGCGACACCCGCGTCGAAATCGAGCGGGAGCGCCGCGACGGCATCGAGTTCGAGCCGCTGGCGAAGCGCCGCGACCACGTCATCGTCGGCATCGACCCGGGGACGACGACCGCCGCCGCCGTCCTCGACCTGGACGGGAACCCGCTGGACGTGCTGTCGACCCGGACCGCCGACACCGCCGACGTCATCGAGTGGCTCGTCGAGCGCGGCCGCCCGGTCATCGTCGCCGCCGACGTGAACCCGATGCCCGAAACAGTCGAGAAGTTCCGGCGGAGCTTCGACGCCGCCGGCTGGGCGCCCGACGCCGACCTGCCGGTCGACGAGAAGCTCCACCGCACCGAGGACGCCGCCTACGACAACGACCACGAGCGCGACGCGCTCGCCGCCGCGCTGTACGCCTACGACGCCCACGCCGACCAGTTCGACCGCGTCACCCGGAAGGTGCCGGCCGGCATCGAGCGCGGCGAAGTCATCTCGCGCGTCGTCGCCGGCGAGGAGTCGGTCGAGGCCGTGCTGCGCGACCTCTCTGACGACGAGCCGGACGACGACGGCGACGAGGAGCACGAGCAGCGCGAACTCACGGCCGAAGAGCAGCGCATCCGCGACCTGGAGGAGCAGGTCGACCGGCTCCAGTCGCACGTCGACGACCTGAACGACGACCTCGACGCGAAGGACGACCGCATCGAGGAACTCGAAGCGGAGCTGTCGGAGGCGCGCCGCGAGGAGCGCCGCGCGGCCCGCCGGGACCGCAAGGTCACGCGGCTCCGCCGCGACAACGACCGGCTGGAGGACGAACGCGACGAGGCCGAGGCGCGCGTCGAAGAACTGGAGGGGAAACTCGACCGGCTGAAGACGCTGTGGAAGCTCGACCACGACAACTTCGCCGACGTCGCGCAGGGCCGCGACCTCGTCCCGGTGAAGGTGGTCGACCAGTTCACGAAGACCGCCATCGAGCACGCCGACGCCCAGTACGGGCTCGCCGCCGGCGACGTGGTCTACCTCCGCGACGCCTCCGGCGCCGGCCGGGCGACCGCCGAACTGCTCGCGGAGACGGAGCCCCGCGTCGTCCTGCGCTCCGGCGGCCTCTCGGAGGAGGCCGACGAGGTGCTGTTCGACCGCGGCGTCCCGGTCGGCCCCGCGGACGACGTCCGGCTGCAGGAGGTCGACGAACTCGCCGTCGCCCGCGAGAGCGACGTCGAGGCCGTCGTCGACGACTGGGAGGACCGCGCCGAGGAGCGCGAACGCGAACAGACCGTCGAGATGGTGGACGAAATCATCTCCGAGCACCGCGCCGACGGCGAACGCACCTGACGCGGCCGAGCGCGCCGCGGACCGGGAGCCGGTCGAGCAACACGGACGGCCGGGGCTTCGCGGCACCCCTGATTCTGCGGTGCTTCAGAAAAATATCGGGGAACCGCGTGCAGGCGACGCGACCGCCGCCGCCACAACCCCTCCGTTTCAGGTGGAACGTGACTGTTTACCACGGACCGAAGAAACGGCGGAGCCGGAGCGGGACGCAGCGGCTCCGGCCGGCCTACTCGAGCAGGAGGAGCTGCGGGTTCTCCAGCAGTTCGATGACGCGGTTCGTGAACCGGGCGGCGTCCGCGCCGTCGACGACGCGGTGGTCGATGGAGAGCGACAGCGGCAGCGTGTGCGCCGGGACGACCTGTTCGGACGGCCCGTCGTCGTCCATGAAGCCGCCGTCGTCGACTTCCTTCACGGCCGGGCGCTTTTCGATGGCGCCGAGGCCGAGAATCGCGGTCTCAGGGTAGTTGATGATGGGCGTCGCGTACTCGCCGCCGACGGCGCCGAAGTTCGTGACGGTGAACGTCCCGCCCTGCATCTCCTCGCGGCTCAGCGACCGGTCGCGGGCGCGGCTGGCGAGGTCGTTCACCTCCGCCGCGATTTCGAGCAGCCCCTTCTGGTCGACGTCGTCGACGACGGGCACCATCAGGCCGGCGTCGGTCGCGACCGCGATACCGACGTTGTACTCGGATTTCAGGACGATTTCGTCGTCGTCCTCGCGGAGCTCGGAGTTGAGGTGGCGGTGCTCTTTCAGCGCCGCGACGACGGCTTTCAGCACGAACGGCAGGTAGGTGAGCTTCACGTCGCGTTCGGCGGCGCGCTCTTTGAGTTCGGTCCGCGTCTCCACCAGGTCGTCGATGGTCGCGGTGTCGTGGTGGGTGACGTGCGGCGCCGTGTACTTCGACTGCTGCATCTGCTCGCCGATGGTGCGCCGGACGCCCCGGTACGGAATCGTCTCCGGCTCCGCGCCGGACTCCGCGGCAGCCCCCGATTCTGCGCCGGACTCCGCGGCCGACGGCTCCGCACCGGACGGTTCGGCTTCCGTCGCCGCTTCGGCCTCCGCCGCTTTCGCTCGCTTCACGGCGTCGGCGTACTGCCGGACCTGCGCCTCGTCGACGAACGCTTCGCCCTCGCGGAGTTCGTCCGTCGGCACGTCGTCGACGTCGACGCCCTCCTCCTCGGCGACGCGGCGGGTGGCCGGCGCGGCGAGCGTCCGGTCGCGGCCCGCGGCTTCGACGCCGCTCGGCGCCGCGCCGCCTTCCTCCGCGCCGCCTGCCGCCGCCGACGCGGACTCCTCGCCGCGCTTCGTCGTCGCCGAGGGCCGCGTCCCGACCTCGACGTCCTTCGGACCGGCCGACTCGGACGCCTCGCCGCCGCCGGATTCGGCGTGCTCGCGGACGTCCGCTTCGGTGATGCGGCCGCTCTGCCCGCTGCCCTGCACGGCCCCGATGTCGACGCCGAGTTCGCGGGCGAGCCGCCGCGCCGACGGCGGCGCGAACACGCGGCCGCTCCCCGGCGCGGGCGCCGCGGACTCCGCAGACTCCGCGGACTCCGCGGACTCCGCGGACTCCTCGGCCGGCGCCGCTTCGGACTCGGATTCAGCCTCGGCTTCCGCCTCCGTTCCGGCTTCGGCTTCCTCCGAACCGCCTTCCGGTGCTTCTTCGCCGACCTCGAAGGTGATGATGACGTCGCCGACCGGCACCATCTCGCCCTCCTCGGCGAGCAGCTCCTTCACGGTGCCGTCGTACGGGCTCGGCACCTCGACGAGCGCCTTGTCGGTTTCGACCTCGGCGACGGGCTGGTCCTCCGTGACCGTGTCGCCGGGCGAGACGAGCCAGTTGACCAGTTCCCCTTCGGCGACGCCTTCGCCGACGTCGGGGAGTTTGAACTCTTTCGTCGCCATACTCAGAACTCGACCGCCTCCCTGATACCTTCGGCGACCCGCGTCGCGTTCGGCATGTAGTAGTCCTCCATCGCGTACAGCGGGTACGGGACGTCGTAGCCCGTGACGCGCTGGACCGGCGCCTCCTGGTACAGCAGCGCCTCCTCCTGGAGAATCGCCGTGATTTCGCCGGCGAGGCCGCCGGTCTTCGGCGCCTCGTGGACGACGCAGGCGCGGCCGGTCTTCTTGAACGACTCGACGATGGCGTCGCGGTCGAGCGGCGAGACGGTGCGGAGGTCGACGACTTCGGCGTCGACGCCGTCCGCTTCGAGTTCCGCCGCGGCGTCCAGCGCGGGCCGGGTCATGGCGCCGTAGCAGAACACGGAGACGTCGCTGCCTTCGCGGCGCACCGCCGCCTCGCCGATGGGGACCTCGTAGTCCGCCTCGGGGACGTCGCCGCGGAACGCGCGGTAGATGAGCTTCGGTTCGAGGAACACGACCGGGTCCGGGTCGCGCATCGCCGAGATGAGCAGCCCCTTCGTGTCGTACGGCGTCGACGGAATCACGACCTTCAGTCCGGCCTCGTGTGCGTAGAACGCCTCCTTCGACTCCGAGTGGTGTTCGGGGGCGCGGATGCCGCCGCCGTACGGGGCGCGCAGCACCATCGGGAGCGTGAACCGGCTCTGCGACCGGGCGCGCAGCCGCGCCATGTGCGAGACGATCTGGTCGAAGCCGGGGTACATGAACCCGGAGAACTGGATTTCCGGGACGGGCTTCATCCCCATCGCCGCCATCCCGATGGCGGTGCCGATGATGCCGGACTCGGCGAGCGGCGTGTCGATGACGCGGTGCTCGCCGAACTCGTCGTACAGGCCCTCGGTGGCGCGGAACACGCCGCCGTTCTTCCCGACGTCTTCGCCCATGACGACGACGTCGTCGTCGCGCTCCATCTCCGTCGCGAGCGCGTCGCGGACCGACTGTACGAGCGTGAGGTTCTGCGTGGCGTCTGTGTCGTGCGTACTCATTGTTACTCCAAGAACGGCTCGTCGCCGTGTTCGTCGCGGAACGCCGCGAACGACTCCGCCTGCTCGCGGAGCCCCGGCGGCTGCTCTGCGTACACGTGGTCGAACATCGATTCGGGGTCGGGGCGCTCCGTGGACTCGGCGGCGTCGATGGCGTCGGCCACCTCGTCTTCGACGGACTCCTGGATGGCGTCGACGCGGTCGTCGTCGAGGATGCCCTGGTTCCGCAGGAACGATTCCAGCCGCGGAATCGGGTCTTTCGCCTTCCAGCGCTCAACCTCGTCGTCCTCGCGGTACACCGACGGGTCGTCGGCGGTGGTGTGCGCCCCGAACCGGTACTGGACCGCCTCGATGAGCGTCGGGCGGCGCTCGTCCTCGCCGGGGTCTTTCGCCTTCGCGAGCGCCTCCGTCGTCACCTGATACACCGCCAGCGGGTCCATGCCGTCCACGAGAACGCCCTCGAAGCCGTACGCGACGGCTTTCTGCGCGAGCGTCTCGGAGGCCGTCTGCCGTTCGCGCGGCACCGAGATGGCCCACTGGTTGTTGTTGCAGAAGAACACGTTCGGGGTGTCGAAGACGCCGGCGAAGTTCAGCCCCTCGTGGAAGTCGCCTTCGGAGGTGGCGCCGTCCCCGAAGTAGCAGAGGACGGCGGTGTCGGTGTCGCCGCCGTTCCGGAGTTTGTCCGCCCACGCCATCCCGGTGGCGTGCGGAATCTGGGAGGCGATGGGGACGGCGACCGGGAAGATGTTCGCCTCGTCCGGGACGCGGCCGCCGCGGGCGTCGCCCATCCAGTAGAGCAGCGTCTGGTCGAGCGGGAGGCCGCGGACGAGCTGTGCGGCGTGTTCGCGGTACGACGGCACGAGCCAGTCGTCGTCCGCGAGCGCCATCGCGGAGCCGACCTGCGCGCCCTCCTGGCCGGACAGCGGCGGGTACGTCCCCATGCGGCCCTGCCGCTGGAGCGACACGGCGCGCTGGTCGAAGTGGCGGGCCAGCTTCATGTGTCGATACATCGCGACCAGTTCGTCGGCGGACAGGTCCGGGATGTCGCCGACGACGCTGCCGTCCTCGTCGAGCACCTGAACCGTCCCGTCGCGCGGGTCGCGTTCGAGGGTGCTCACGGGTCCCACCTTCGCATGGCTGTAGACTGGCCCGCCCACGGCATAGTGTTTTCGTAAATAGTTTACTGTGAACAGAAATACTGCCGGACGTCGTCGCCCCGTCCAGTTCCCTCCCCGACTTCTGCAAGATCGTCCAGCCAGCCAGGAGTCACTGCCGGTGTCGACGGTGAACGACGAAAAATCCCGCTGCGTTCTGGACAAACGATGATTCAGAATCCGGGTGACCCGGCGCGAAGCAGGTGTCGCCGGCGGTCGCCGTCGGCGGCGCGAGTCAGTCGCCGTCGGCGGCGCGCGCCATCGTCCGGGCCTGCTCGGGCGATTCGCCGTCGCGGAGCAGCGCCTCCACGAAGAACTCGCCGGCCTTGTACGACGACCGGACCATCGGGCCGGACGCGCAGTAGAGGAAGCCGAGTTCCTCTTCGGCGACGCGCCGCCACGTGTCGAAGACGTCCGGGTGGACGTACTCGGTGACGTCGAGGTGGGACGCCGACGGCTGGAGGTACTGGCCGAGCGTGACGATGTCGACGCCGACCTCCCGGAGGTCGCGGAGCGTCTGGTACACCTCGTGGTCGTACTCGCCGAGGCCGAGCATGATGCTGGTCTTGGTGCGGATGTCGGATTCGCGGTCGACCTGTTCGAGCACGTCGAGCGTCTGCTCGTACGTCGCGCGGCGGTCGCGGACCGGCCACTGGAGCCGGTCGACGGTCTCGACGTTGTGCGCGATGACGTCCGGGCCGGCGTCGATGATCCGGCGGACGGCCGCCTCGTCGCCCCCGAAGTCCGGGATGAGCACCTCGACGAGCGTGTCGGCGTCGCGGCGCTTGATTTCGCGGATGGTCTCGGCGAAGTGCGCCGAGCCGCCGTCGGCGAGGTCGTCGCGGTCGACGGAGGTGAGCACCACGTAGTCCAGCCCGATTTCGGCGACGGCGTCGGCGACGTTCGCGGGCTCGTCGGGGTCGAGCGGCTCCATGCCGCCGGTGGCGACGTCACAGAAGTTACAGCCGCGCGAACACCGGTCGCCCATCAGCATGAACGTCGCGGTACCGGGGCCGTCGCGGCCCGACCAGCAGTCGCCGAGGTTCGGGCAGTTCGCCTCCTCGCAGACGGTGTGGAGGTCGTGCTCGCGCAGCGTGGATTTGATCTCGGTGAAGCGCTGGCCCGCGGGGGGCTGCATCTTCAGCCAGTCCGGCTTCCGCCGCCGACTGCTCATACCGGATGCTTCACCGCCGGCGGCAAAAGGATACGGATGCGTCGACCCCACAGCGACGCGACACGTATCGGTAAATTTTTACTGTCCGGTCAAGAGAAGAAAACGACCGATATGTTCGACGTCTCGACGGAGGAAATAACCGAGGGGTCGCTCGGCAAGGCGCTGGCGTTCCTCTCGATTCCCCTCGTCGCCCAGCAGTTCGCGCTGGTCGCCCAGCAGGTCGTCGACGTGTTCTGGCTCGGCCGGCTGAGCGGCGACGCGGTCGCCGCGGTCGGCCTGACCGCACCGATGATCGGGTTGCTCGCCGCCGTCGTCGGTGCGGTGTACACCGGCGAGCACGTCCTCGTGTCCCAGCGCGTCGGCAACGGCGACGGCGACGGCGCCCGCCGCACCGTGTTCCACGCGCTGCTCGCCGCCGTCGGCAGCATGGCGGTGCTCGCCGTCGTCGCGAACCTCGTCGCGCTCGACGTCACCCGGCTGTTCAACCCCGGCGACGACGTCGCCCGGCTCGCCGCGGTGTACCTCGGCGCCATGGCGGTCGCCTACCTCGTCAGTTCCGTCAGCGACGTCTTCGAGTACGGCTTCCTCGGCGCCGGCGACTCCCGGACGCCGCTCGCGATGAACCTCGTCGCCATCGGCGTCAACATCGTCCTCGACCCGTTCTTCATCTTCGGCTGGAGCGTCTTCCCGCGGCTCGGCATCGCCGGCGCCGCCTACGCGACGCTCGTCGGCTACGCCGTCGGCGGCCTCCTCGGTATCGCGGTGGCGCTGTCGGCCTACGGCGGCTTCGACTTCGACGGCGGCGCGGTCGACGTCGACGTCGCCGAGTTCCGCGAACTCGTCACGGTCGGCGCGCCGAAAGCCGGCCAGAGCATCGCGCGGCAGGTCGCGCGGCTCGTCGTCGTCTCCATCATCTCGGTGACCGGCGGCGCCGCCGCGCTCGCCGCCTACACCGTCGGCGCGCGCGTCGCGACGGTCGCGTTCGTTCCCGCCATCGGGCTGAGCCAGGCGAGCACGACGCTCGTCGGGCAGAACCTCGGCGCCGACCGCGCGGACCGCGCGACGCGAGCGACCTGGCTCGGCGTCGGCGCCGCGACCGTCGGGCTCGGCGCGCTCGGCGCGCTCCAGTGGGCGTTCCCCGGCGTCATCGTCGACCTGTTCATCCCCGGCGCCGACGCCGAAACCGTCCGGTACGCGCTGCTATACCTGCAGATACTGGCGCTTGGGTACTGGGCGCTCGGCGCCATCTACGCCGTCGAAGCCGGGTTCAACGGCGCCGGCCGCACCGAGGTCAGCATGTACTCGACGATGCTGCAGTACTGGGCGGTCCGCGTCCCGGTCGCCGCCGTCGGCGCGTTCGCGCTCGGCTACGGCGCGCTCGGCCCGTTCTGGGCGGTGACGGTGTCGAACGTCGTCGCCGCGGTCGGCCTCTGCGGCTACTTCCGCTACTCCACCGGCTCCGGCCTGCACGAGCGCGCCGCCGACGACGCCGGGGACTCGTCCGGCACCGCCGCGGACTGAGCCGGTCGTCCGTCCGTCAGAAGTCGACGCCGCGTTCCGGTTCGGGCGGCGCGACCCCGTCGTCGCCGGCGTCGACGTCGAACTCCTCGCTGAGTTCCCGGATGCGGTCGCGGATGTCGGCGGCCAGCTCGAACTCGAGGTTGCTGGCGGCCTCCTCCATCCGGTCTTCGAGCGCCCGAATCCGGGCGTGCGCCTCCTCCTCGTCGGCGACGTCGCTGCCGGCGACGCCGGACGTGTCGGTCTGCGAGCCGGGCAGGTTCGTCTCCCCGACCTCCTTTTCGATGGTCTTGGGTTCGTAGCCGTGCTCCTCGTTGAACTCGCGCTGGATTTCGCGGCGGCGCTGCGTCTCGTCGATGGCGGCCTCCATCGCCTCCGTGGTGTCGTCGGCGTACAGCACGACCTCGCCGTTGACGTTGCGGGCGGCGCGCCCCATCGTCTGCACCAGCGTCGTCTCCGACCGCAAGAACCCCTCCTGGTCCGCGTCGAGGATGGCGACGAGGCTCACCTCCGGAATGTCAAGCCCCTCCCGGAGGAGGTTGATGCCGACGAGCACGTCGATGTCGCCGAGCCGGAGCGACCGGATGAGTTCGTGCCGCTCCAGCGTGTCGGTCTCGTCGTGCATGTACGCGACGTCGACGCCGCTCTCTTCGAGGTACTCGGTGAGGTCTTCGGCCATCCGCTTGGTGAGCGTCGTCACCAGCGTGCGTTCGCCGCGCTCGACGCGGTCGTCGATGCGGTCGAGCAGGTCGTCGACCTGCCCTTTCGCCGGCGCAACCTCGACTTTCGGGTCGACGAGGTGGGTCGGCCGAACGATCTGCTCGACGATCTGCTCGGAGTGCTCCCGCTCGTAGTCGCCCGGGGTGGCCGAGACGTACAGCGTCCGGTTGGTCTTCTCCTGGAACTCCTCGAACGTGAGCGGCCGGTTGTCGTACGCCGTCGGGAGCCGGAACCCGTTCTGCACCAGCGAGTCCTTCCGTGACTTGTCGCCGGCGAACTGCCCCTTTATCTGCGGGATGGTCTGGTGTGACTCGTCGACGACGGTGAGGAAGTCGTCGGGAAAGTAGTCCAGCAGCGTGTACGGGGCGTCGCCGGACTCGCGGTCGGAGAGGTGGACCGAGTAGTTCTCGATGCCGGAGCAGTAGCCGGCCTCCTGCAGCATCTCGATGTCGAACGTGGTGCGCTCTTCGATGCGCTGAGCGGCGACGAGGTCGCCGTTCCGCTCGAAGTACCGCACCCGCTTCTCCATCAGGTCCTCGATCTCGTCGATCGCGGTTTCGAGTTCCGACTCCGGAATCGAGTAGTGCTCCGCCGGGTGGACCATCACGGCCGGCTCCTCGGAGACCACGTCGCCCTGCATCGGGTCGACTTTCAGCATCCGGTCGATCTCGTCGCCCCACAGCTCGATGCGGACGGCGTACCGGCCGTACATCGGGAACACCTCGACGGTGTCGCCGCGGACCCGGAACGTCCCCTGCTGGAAGTCGACGTCGTTGCGCTCGTAGTTGAGGTCGACGAGCCGCGCGAGCAGTTCGTCGCGGCCGACCTGCTCGCCGACCTCCAGTTCGAGCGCCATCTCCCGGTAGTTCGCCGGGTCGCCGAGCCCGTAGATGGCGGAGACGGAGGCGACGACGATGACGTCGTCGCGGGTGAGCAGCGACCGGGTCGCGGAGTGGCGGAGCCGGTCGATCTCCTCGTTGATCGTCATCTCCTTGTCGATGTACGTGTCCGTCTGCTCGACGTACGCCTCCGGCTGGTAGTAGTCGTAGTAGCTGACGAAGTACTCGACGGCGTTGTCCGGGAACAGGTTCTTGAACTCCTCGTACAGCTGCGCCGCCAGCGTCTTGTTGTGCGCGATGACGAGCGTCGGCTGCTGGAGCTGCTCGACGGTCCACGACACCGTGTTCGTCTTCCCGGAGCCGGTGACGCCGAGCAGCGTCTGCTCGGTCATCCCCGACTCGTACCCCTCGACGAGCTGTTCGATGGCTTCCGGCTGGTCGCCGGCCGGGTCGAACGGCGCGTCGACGCGGAACTCGTTGTCCGCTCCGGGCCGGTCCGGCGACAGCGGCCCTTCCGATTCACTCATTGGTCGCGGAAGGCGCCGAAGCCACTTGACGAACGCGGTCGCTCAGCGACCAGTTGGTGGCTGACAGGCGGCACCGTCGGTCCGCTCGCGGAGCAGTGTGCCGCACACCCGCCGTGTGTGACCCGCGGTCGTCGCTACGTGATACGGGCGTCTGGCCGCGGATTCGTACTTGAACGTTCGGGGCGACTCGGGAGAACAGTCCGCGGTTCGCCGGGCCAGCGGTCCGCGTCCCCGAGAGCGGTGCGGCGTCGTCGGCCGCGCGGTTAGTCGCGGCGAGCGGCCAGCAGCGCAGCACCGACGACCGCGACGACTCCGAGCAGCGCGGTGAACCCGGGGGTAGTGGTCGTAATCGTCGCGTCGGCGGCGGCGCCGGTCTCGGCGTCCGTCGCGGCGGTACCGTCCGCCGTGGTCGTGGCGTCGGTCCCGGCTGAGTCAGAGCCGGGCGAGTCGGTCGGCGTCGCGCCCGGTTCCTCCTGCACCGACGAGTCGACGTTTCGGGCGGCTCCGCGGTTCGGCGCGCCGGCGATTCCGGCGCTGTCTGCGGGCGACACCGTGTTGTTGTCGACGCGGACCGCGCCGGTGGAGCCGTCGAGCGCCGCGTAGCGTATCTGGCCGCTGCTGGCGCCGACGTACAGGATTTCCTGTCGGGCGTCGCCGACCCAGTCGACCGTGGCGACCGGTGCCTTGTCGGCGCCGCCGGCGACCGTGGTCGTGGAGCCGTTCGCGGCGAGCAGCACGACGTCGTTCTCGCCGTCGACGACGGGGAGCCGCGCCTGGCCGTCGCCGTCGAAGTCGGTCAGGGTGCCGACGCCGAGCCCGTTGCTGTCGGCGCCGACGCTGGTGTAGTTCGTCGTCTCGACGTCGCCCGTCGCGCGGTCGAGGTACTTCACCTCGTAGTCGGCGGTCGCGTACACGAGGTCAGCGCCGCCGTCGCCGTCGAACTGGCCGACGCCGAGGACGGCCTGCGCGGGGGAGGCGGGGTCGAGAACGCGGGCGCGCTCGCCGGTCGACGGCTCGACGCGGTAGACGTCGGCGCCGTCGGTCGTCGTGTTGACGTAGACCACCGCGGCGTGACCGTCGCCGTCCCAGTCGGCCGTCGCGAGCCGGGTCAGCTGCTTGTCGGCGACCTGGCTGTCCGTCAGCGCGACCTCCTCGCCGGTCCGGTCGTTGACGTAGACCGTGCCGCTGGAGTCGACGTACGGCACTTCGAGCGCCGGGTCGTCGTCGAGGTCGGCGGGCGGCCCGAGGATTTCGGCGGTCGTGGACTCCTCGACGACGTGGCTCGCGCCGTCGGCGCCGACGAGCGTGAGCTGGCTCGTGCTCGTGTCGACGTACGCGAACGCGACGCCGCCGGAGACGTTCGCGGTGCTGGCGCCGGTGGTGCTGGCGGCGATGCTGGTACTGCCGGTGGTTGCGGCCGCCGGTGACGCGGCCGCTTCGGGCTGGTGAGCGGGGTCGGGTGCCGCCGCGGCTGCTCCGCCGGCCGTCACCGCCGCCAGAACCAGCAGCCCGGTCAGCACCGCCGAACGCAGTCGCTGAGTGGTCTCGTCGGTCATGCTGGGGACACCTGTTGTCGTGTCCAGCGCGGACTCGTCAAAAGGCCTGACGGCCGGGCGGATGCAGCGGGACGGGACGGGGAGGGGACGAGCGGGTTTCCGTGTAGCTGCCGGCTCAGCAGACGTTCTTCGGCTGGACGCCCATGCCTTCGAGCGTGTCGACGTAGTCGTCGTAGGCGGCTTCGACGACGGCGTCGGCGGCGTTGCGGGCGGCGGCCCAGTCGTCGTCGGTGTCGCACAGTTCGGCGAGCAGGTCGAGCGCGTCCTCGCGGCGCCCGTCGAGGTCGTCGCGGTGGCCGCGGAACTCGGCTGCGGTGGTCGGGTCGGCGTCGCCGACGAAGAAGCCGACGGCCTGCGCGACGCGCGTGTGCGCGAGGAGGCACCGGGCGTACAGGCCGCCGGCGCGCGCCGTCGACGCGTCCAGGTCGGCGAGCGTCTCGTACTCCGGGTAGTCGCGGTCCGCCGGCCCGTCGTCCGGCGCGACGGCGTCGCGGGCGTCGCGGGACTCCTCGGCGACGGCGCCGAACAGCGCCGCCGCGTCGCCGCTCCCCTCGTCGGCGCTCCACGCCTCGAACGTCTCCGCGGCGGCGTCGTACTCGGCGGCGACGGCACCGCGGACCGCGTCGGCCGCCATCTCGCCGCCCGTCAGCGCGTACAGCGACTTCGACGAGCCGAGCCGGGACAGCGGCGTCTCGTGAGCGTCGCGAACCTCGTCGTCGAAAGCGTCAGCGTCCATGCGGACAGCTAGGTGAGTCGGGCGCTTGAAACCCCCGGCAGCGGGCCGGGCGGCCCCCGAACCGAACTGCTCGCGAGGCGACGGTCGGTCGGCGGTCAGTCTGTCGGTCAGTCGGTCGGCGGTCGGTCCGTCGGCGGTACGCTTAGGGCGGACGGCCGGGAGTGTCCCCACATGTCGGACTCCCCGCCGTCCGTCGGCGGCGCGCTGACCGCCGCCGGCCGCGTCCTCCTCGACCGCCCCGCCGCAGTACTGCCCGCGTACCTGCTCGCGCTCGGCGTCCTGCCGGCGGCGCGCGTCCCGCTGCTGACCGCCGCGGGCGTCGCCGTCGCGCTGCTCGCCCGCGCCGGCCGCATCGAGCCGGTCGCCGAAGCGTACGTCGACGCCCAGCGCGCCGCGGACGACGAATCCATCGTCTCCGGCGGCACGCTGCCGCCCGAACTCACCGAGGCGGCGGCCGGGCTCGCGACGCCGACGGTCGGCGCGCTGCTCGTCGCCGGCCTCCTCGGCGCGGTCGTGGTCGCGCTGCTCGGTCGCGGCGTCGCCGCCGCCGTCACCCACGAGACCGTGTTGGCGGCGCTGAACGGCCGCGACGACCCGCTCGCCGCGGGCGTCGCCGGCGCGGCGCGGTGGCGGACGTTCCTCGGACTGACGCTGCTCCGCGGCGCGCTGCCCGTCGCCGGCCTCGGCGTCGCAGTCGTCGCCGCGGTCGGGCTCGCCGCGACCGGCACCGCAGTCGGCGTCGTCGCCGGCGTCCTCGTCGCGCTGCTCGGCGTGCTGTTCGCCGTCGCCGTCGCCTTCCTGCTGGCGTTCGCGCCCGCCGCGGTCGTCGTCGACGACGTCGGCGTCGGCGGCGCGGTCCGCGGCAGCGTCGGCTTCATCCGGCGGCGTCCGGTCCGCGCCGTCGCGTACGCGCTCATCGCCGCGGGCGCCGTGGTCGCCGCCGGCGTCGCCGCCGCGGCGCTGAACGTCGCCGCCGCGGGGCGCGTCGTCGGCGTCGCGGTTCCGCTGCTCCTGACGCCGGTCCTCGACGCGTTCGTCGTCGCGCTGTACGGCGACGCGTCGCTGCCCGCCGCCGACCGCAGCAGCGCGCGGAGCCGCGTCGCGTCGGCGGTCGCGGACGGCTGCCGGGCGCTCGCCGGGTTCGTGCGCGGCCACGTCGCCGCCACCGTCGCCGCCGCGGCCGTGCTGGTCGCCGGTCTCGCCGCGGGCTACGGGCTGACGGCGCCGTACGACGTCCGGCTGCCGGTCCCCGACGACGTCGCCGGGACGTTCGGCGCCGTCCCCGTCGGGCCGTTCGTCACCATCGCCGCGAACAACTGGCTGGTCGGCGTCAGCGGCGCGTTCGGCGGCCTCGCGTTCGGGGTGCCGGCCGTGACCGGTCTGGTGTTCAACGGCGCGCTGATCGGGGCGCTCGCCGGAATCTACGACCGGACGGCGTTCCTCGCGCTCGTCGCGCCCCACGGCGTCGTCGAACTCCCGGCGCTCGCCGTCTCCGCCGCGGTCGGCCTCCACCTCGGCGCCGTCGGGTGGCGCGCCGTCCGCGGCCGGACCACCGCGGCGGCCGTCGCCGACGAACTCCGGCGGGCGACGCGGGTGTTCGTCGGCCTCGCCGTGGTGTTCGTCGCCGCGGCGTTCGTCGAAGCGTTCGTGACGCCGCGCGTCGCGGCGCTCGTGCTCGGCTGAGTCGCGGGCGACGCTGCTCGTCGCCGGAGCGAATCGAGAGGAAACGGGGACGGGGAGACGCGTCGAGGCGGAGAGAAAGCGGAAACAGAGAGACGCGTCGAGACGGGGTCGTCGTCGCGGACGCGGATGGAGGCGGCGGCGTTACTCGCCGCTGCCGGTCTCGATGGGGGCGCGCACGAGGTTGCCCCACTCGGTCCACGAGCCGTCGTAGTTGACGGCCTGGTCGGCGCCGACGAGTTCGTGCAGCGCGAACCAGGCGACGGAGGAGCGTTCGCCGATGCGGCAGTAGGCGACGATTTCGTCGTCGCCCTCGGCGAGCACGTCGCTGTAGAGCTCTTCGAGCTCCTCTGCGGACAGGAACTTGCCCTCTTCGTCGGTGACGTCGGCCCACGAGATGTTGCGGGCGCCGGGGATGTGGCCGCCGCGCTGGGCGGTCTCCTGCAGGCCCGGCGGGGCGAGGACCTCGCCGCTGTACTCCTCGGGCGAGCGGACGTCGACGAGCGGCACGTCGGCGTCGATGGCGTCCTGGACGTCGTCGCGGTACGCGCGGATGGACTCGTCGGCCTCGTCGGCGTCGTAGTCGGTCTCCGGGAACGACGGCACCTCGTCGGTGGTCGGGTAGTCGTTCTCCACCCAGTACTCGCGGCCGCCGTCGACCAGTTTCACGTCGTCGTGGCCGTAGTACTTGTACTCCCAGTAGGTGTACGCGGCGAACCAGTTCGAGTTGTCGCCGTACAGGACGACCGTGGTGTCCTCGGAGATGCCGTGCGACTCGTTCAGTTCCTCGAAGTCGTCCTGCTTGAGGACGTCTCGCTCCACCTGGTCTTGGAGCTGCGTCTCCCAGTTGAAGCCGATGGCGCCGGGGGCGTGACTCTCGTCGTACGCCTCCGTGTCCACGTCGACTTCGACCAGCCGATACGCCGGGTCGTCGGACTGGAACTCGTCGAGGTGGTCCTCCACCCACTCCGGAGAGACGAGTACGTCCTTCGCGTAGTCTGACATTGCGTCCCGGTGTACGTGTTCGCCCGTCATAATACCCGCAGCACCGGCAGACCCGGCCATTCGTTTCGCGAACAGGCAAGTATTTCTGGTTGTTTCGCGGTGTCGGCGAGGCTACGTCTCGCTCCCCGGACACTGCGGCGGGGTCGCCGTGACGCCGGCGCCAACTCCCGGCAACAAGTTCCGGTTCGGGGGACGCCCGGGAAGGGTCGCCGCGTCGGCCGTGCTTTTCCCCGGGCGGCGCCAAGCGGCGGCATGGACATCTTCGCCTCCGACGACGCGGTCGCCGACCGCCTCGGCGACGACGACCTGGTCGTCGTGGACGTCCGCGACGGCTGGGAGTACGACGGCATCGGTCACGTCCCCGGCGCCGTCTCGGTTCCGTTCGACGAGTTCCGCGTCGGCGACGACGGCATGCTTCCCGACCCGGACGACTGGGCCGCGCTGCTGTCGGCCGCCGGCGTCGACGCCGGCGACGACGTCGTCGCCTACGACGACACCCACGGCGTCTTCGCCGCCCGGTTCGTCGTCACCGCGGAGCTGTACGGCCACGACCCCGAGCGGCTCCACGTGCTCGACGGCGACTACAGCAGCTGGAGCCGCGAACACGCCACCAGCACCGACGCGGTCGACCCGGAGCCGACCGACTACGCCGTCGCGGAGCCGACGGACGCCCCGCTGGTCGGCTTCGACGAGGTCGAGCGGCTGCTCGGCCGCGACGACGTCGTGGTCGTCGACACCCGCGAACCCGAGGAGTACGCCGACGCGCACCTCCCCGGCGCCGTCCAGCTCGACTGGAAGGAGCTCGTCGACACCGACACCCGCGGCCTGAAACCGCGGGACGCGCTCGAAACAATCCTCGCCGGCGCCGGCGTCACCCCCGACAGGCGGGTGCTCCTGTACTGCAACACCGCGCGCCGCATCAGCCACACCTACCTCGTGTTGCGACACCTCGGCTACGACGACCTCCTGTTTTACGAGGGCAGCCTCACCGAGTGGACCGACCGCGGCGGCGACGTCGTCTCCGAACGCGACGAGTGACGGCCGCGGTCGCCGCGCTGCGCCGAGTCAGCGCTCGGACGGCTCGTCGCCGCCGGACTGCTCGGTCGGCGTCGCCGCCGCGGACTCCGTCGCCGCAGACCCCGTCGCCGCGGCGGCCGGGTCGACCGGGTCGGGTGGCGCTGATTCGGCGAGCGTCGTCTGCTGTGAGGACGGCCCGGCCGACAGCAGCGCGACGACCTCGGCGAGCAGCGCGACGACGAGCGGCCCGACGACGAAGCCGACGGCGCCGAGCGTCAGCAGGCCGCCGGTGAAGCCGACGAAGTACAGCGACACCGGGAGGTCAGTGGTTTCGCCGGCGAGCCGCGGCCGGATGACGGCGTCGGGCGCGAAGCCGACGAAGACGAGTCCGAGCACCGTGACGAGGAGCGCGCGGACGACGTTGCCGACGACGAGGTCGTAGCCGGCGAGCGCGCCGACGACGATGCTCGGGCCGACGACGGGGACGAACTGGAGGACGCCGGCGGCGACGGCGAGCGCGAACGGCGACTGGTAGCCGAGCGCGGCGAACACGACGAACGCGACCGCGAACGTCCCGACGGCGGTCGCGGCCTGCAGCACGTAGATGGCGCGGAGCGTCTGGGCGGTGCGGCGGTGCAGCGCCAGCACGATGTCGTGGTACTCGGCGGGTGCGAGCCGGAGCATCGCGGCGCGGGGCGCCGACGGATCGTACAGCAGCCCGTAGACGACGAGCACGAACAGCATCACTTTCAGCGCGAGCACCGGGGCGGCGCTGGCCGCGGCGCGGCCGATGGGTCGGAGGACGTCGACGAGCAGGTCGAACAGCGGCCCGGTTTCGACGACGTAGGTGAACCCGGCGAGCGTCACCGGGATGGACTCCGGGAGCGACGACAGGAACGTCAGGATGCCGTCGAGTTGCCGGTAGACGAGGTAGACGAGCGGCGCCGCGGTGACGACGACGGCGACGAACGCGGCGCCGGTCGCGGCCGCAGCGGCGACGCGGCGCGAACCGCCGCGCTCGCGGACCTCCCGACGCACCGGGTGGAGGACGTACGCGACCGTGACGGCGAACACGACGGTCTGGACGACCTCGGCGAGCACCACCCCCGTGACGACGAGGAGGCCGGCGAGCAGCCACCCGAGCGCGGCGCGACGGCAGAGTTGCACGTCAGCACAGCCAGCGCCGACCCCCTAAACCGTTCCCCCGACCGGAGGAAGCGCCGATCCCGAGTCGGCCGTCGGCGTCGGAGGCGGTGACACGCGACCGTAGCCCCTAAACCGTCGCCGCGCGCCGAACGATACGATGGAGGCAACGCTGGATGGCGGCGTCGTCACGGCGGGGGGCGACGCGCGGCAGCGGTTTCACGACTCGCGCGGCTACGGTCGAGCGCGCGGCGCCGAGGTCGACCTGGCGCGCGTCGAGGCCGCACACCTGCTGTACCGCGGCGACATCGACGCCGTCGACGGCATGGGGTTCCGGGAGTTCTTCGTCGACTCCGTCCGCGCCGCCGACCGGTTCGCGGCGCGGTTCCTGACGTACGCCGACGTCCGAGAGCGCGGCTTCTACGTCTCGCCGACCCGCGACGGATGGCCGGGCGGCGCGGCCGCCGGCAGCAGCGGAGGCGACGCAGGCGGCGAAGGCAGCGGAGGGAGCGGCGGCGACCGCGACTCAGACCGCGGAGACGGCGACCGCGACTCAGACCGCGGAGACGGCGACCGCGGCGGCGACGTGGATTTCGCGGTGTACGCCCGCGGGGAGAAGCCCGGCGGCGACGTCGCGTATCGGCTGCGCGTCGTCGGCGAACGCGCCGAACTGGCCGCCGACCGGCTCGACGGCGTGACGCTCGCCGTCGTCGACGAGGAGAGCGAGGTGACGTACTTCGACTGTACCGCCGGCGGCGGCTTCGACGGCGCCACCGACTACGACCTGCCGCGCGGCGTCGAGGCGGACCTGCTGGACGACCGGGCGGTGTGCTGGGAGCCGCCGGCGTCGCTGTACGGCTCGGCGTTCTACGGCCAGCCCGTCTCCGGCCGCGACGCCGCCGCCGTCGACGCGCTCCAACTGTCGCTGCTCGAAGCCGCGGACCTCGCCGAGCGCGGCGCCGTCGACCTCGACGCCGACGACGTCGTCGCCCGCGGCCGCGACGTGGAGGGCGACAGGTTCGACCGGCGGCTCGGCGTCTACCGGCGACTGCGCGACCGCGGCGTCGTCCCGAAGACCGGCTACAAGTTCGGCGCCGACTTCCGGACGTACGACGACGTCGACTCCGTGGAGTCGCTGCCGCACTCGGAGGCGCTTGTCCGGGTGGTGCCGGCGGACCACCGGTTCGACCCGCGAGAGCTCGCGCTGGACGTCAGACTGGCGGGCGGCGTCCGGAAGCGAATGGTTTTTGCGCTGGCCGGCGACGACTCGGTCGCGTACCTGACGGTCGCGCGACTCACCCCGTAGCGATGACTGACGATACAGCATGACCGACGACGACACCGCCCCCGACGGGGGTACGACCGACGACGCATCGAGCGCAGCAACCGACGGTGGCGTGGCGCTCGACCCGTGGGGGTCGGCGGCCGTCGACGACTACCCGAAGCTGTTCGAGGAGTTCGGCATCGAGGACTTCGCGGACGTCATCGACGAGACGCCGGACCCGCACTACCTGATGCGGCGGAAGGTCATCTTCGGGCACCGCGGCTACGACGCCGTCGCCGAGGCGCTCCGGAACGACGAGCCGGCCGCGGCGCTGTCCGGCTTCATGCCGACCGGCGACCCGCACATCGGCCACAAGCTCGTCTTCGACGAACTCATCTACCACCAGCGCGCCGGCGCGGACACCTACGGGCTCATCGCGGACCTCGAAGCCCACTCGGCGCGCGGCATGACGTGGGACGACATCGACGAGCACGCCCGCGACTACCTGCTGAGCCTCATCGCGCTCGGCTTCGACCCCGAGGAGGGGACGCTGTACCGGCAGTCCACGAACCGGGAACTCCAGGACCTCGCGTTCGAACTCGGGTCGAAGGCGCGGTACGCCGAGTTCGAAGGCATCTACGGGTTCGGCGGAGAGACGTCGGTGTCGCACATGCAGTCGGTCGTCACGCAGATGGCCGACATCCTCTATCCGCAGCTGGTCGACGAGCCGAAGCCGACCGTCATCCCGGTCGGCCCCGACCAGGACCCGCACGTCCGGTTCGCCCGCGACCTCGCCGCCCGCATGCGGTACTTCAAGGTCACCGAGGCGTACGCGAGCTTCGAACTCGACGACGACGAGCGCCGGCTGCTCGCGCAGGTGTACGACTCGCTCGCCGACGGCGACGCGGACGGTGAAGACGCGGACGGCGACGGCGACGACGACGCGGACGACACGCTCCGCTGTGAGGACGCCGCGGAGCGGCTCCGGGAAGCCGACACGGACGAGCAGCCGTGGGGAGCCGACCAGGCGACGACGGAGTCGCTGCTCGAAAAGCTCGACAACGCCGGGATGGAGCCGCTCCGGCCGCGTGTCCGGTTCCTCGACCGGAACGCGACCGACGAGGCGTTCGACGCGCTCGTCGACGCCGTCGACGGCGAAAAGCGCGTGTTCGAGGCGCACGTCGACAGTTTCGACCTCGACCGGGCGGCGGCGGAGGCGCTGGCTCGCGAGGTCGAAGTCGACGCCGGCGGCTTCGGCTTCGTCGCGCCGTCGTCCATCTACCACCGCTTCATGACGGGGCTGACCGGCGGGAAGATGTCGTCGTCGGACCCGGCGTCGCACATCTCGCTGCTCGACGACCCCGAGGAGGGGTACGACAAGGTGAAGGCGGCTGCGACCGGCGGCCGCGAGACCGCGGAGAAGCAGCGCGAACTCGGCGGGAAGCCCGACGAGTGCCCGGTGTACGAGCTGTACGCCTACCTGCTCGCCGGCGACGACGACGAGTTCGCCGAGAAGGTGTACGAGGAGTGCGCTAACGGCGACCGGCTCTGCGGCGGCTGCAAGGAGCAGGCCGCCGAACTGATGGAGGAGTTCCTCGCCGAACACCAGGAGAAGCGCGAGGAGGCCGAGGAGCTGCTCGCGGACCTCGACGTCGACCTCGACGTCGCCGAGAGCCGCCGCAGCATCACGCCGAGCGCCGAGGAGTAGCCGCGACCGTCCCTCCGTTTTTCTCGGCCGAGCTACCGAGATTCGTCAGCGTCGACGTCGGCGTCAGCATGGTTGCCGACGTCGCCGTCGATGTCAGCATCGCCGCCGCCGTCAGCGTCGGCGTCGCCGTCAACACCATCAGCACCGGCATCGACTTCGGTATCGGCACCGGCATGGTTGTCGGTATCGGCATCGGCTTCGGAATCAGCGGCGGCGTCTGCCGCGTCGTCGTCCCCGGTTGCGTCGTCGCCGCGGAGTCGTTCCGGCGGGGTCTCCGCGGGGGCGTCGAGTTCCTCGCGGACGAACGCGCCGACGTAGCCGCCCGCGGCGCCGAGGACGACGCCGTAGAGGCCGACGGCGACGAACAGGACCAGGAACAGCGCGACGAACACGAGGACGCCGCTCCGCATCCCGGGGCCGACGATGACGAAGACGCTCACGACGAGCGACCCGAAGACGGCGCCGACGACGCCGACGACGACGCCCGAGAGCGCGCCGGTCACGGCGCTGTCGCGTCGGTCAGTGCCCTGCAGGTAGCCCGCAGCCGCCCCGCCGAGCGCCGGCGAGAACGGGAGGAAGAACAGGACGAGCGAGACGACCGCACCGATAGCCGCGTTCAGAGCCGTATCCCCGTCTGACATGGCTGCGACAAGCACCGCTGCGGGGATAAACGGCGCGGCGGCGGGTCGGGCCGGCCGTTCGACCCGGCAGTCTGACCCTGTTTCGACTCCGCTCGGCTGTCCGGCCAGTGCCGACTCGACTCGGCAGTCGGACCCGGCGGCTCGGCGTCCCCGCAGAATTAAGTCGGCGCGGCCGGAGCCACGGATATGGATTACACACTCGCCATCGACGGGGTCGACACGACGATTCCGGGCGGGACCGGCCTGCTTCTTCTCCACCCCAGCATCGGCGAGACGGACCGCATCGACACGGACTTCCTGAAGACGGACACCGACAACTTCCTCGTCGTCTCCACGCGAACGACGGCCCGCGAAGTCGAGCAGAAACTGGAGCACTACGACGTCGACGAGTCGCGCGCTGACATCCTCGACACCATCTCCGTCGAGCGCGGCTACTCCCGGCGCTCGTCGGACCACCTCCACTACGTCGCCGCCCCCGACGACCTCGACGGCATCGTGGCGCAGGTCGAGTCGTTCCTCGCCGGCCACGAGGGGAAGCGCCGCGTCAGCGTCGACTCGCTCACCGAAATGGCGTACTACGCCGACGTCGACGGGACGTACGACGCCGCCGAAGCCATCCTGGCGCTGCTCGACGAGCACGACGCCGTCGGCCTGTTCCACCTGTCGAAGGAGGTCCACGACGACGAGACGATTCAGCGGTTCCGCGACCTGTTCGGGAACGTCATCGACCTCGACGAGGACGGCGAAGCCACCGTCGACCTGGTGTAGCGTCGTCGACGCCAGTCAGTCAGCGGTCAGTCTTTGTTGTCGGTCCTCGTCGCTCTTCGTTGCTCTTCATCACTCTTCGTCGCTCAGCGGCCAATCCCCGTCAGTATCGTGGTCCTGCGTCGGTTTCGTCCGTTTCGTCAGTCTTCCGTGAGCGCCGCGAACGTCTTCTCCGCCCACTGGACGGCGTACGGCGCGCCGTGTTCGCGGTAGGCCGCGGTGTCGAGCGCCGCGAACGGCGCCGGCAGGTCAAGGTCGTGTTTCACGGCGGCGCAGGCGTACTCGGTGGCGGCCGCGAAGTCGGTGCGGCCGCGCGCGACGTCCCGCGGCAGGTCGTCGAGCCGGCCGGTCAGGCGGTCGCCGGCGTCGACCCAGGCGTCGTACAGGTCGGGGTGCGGCTCCGCCCACGCCGCGAACTCCTCGCGGGTGTGGAGGCCGACCCAGGCGTCGAACAGCGCCGCCGCGAGCTGGTAGACGTCGGCGGGGCCGAGCGGGACGACGGCGTCGAGTTCGCGGTACTGGTCGCCGAAGAACGGCAGGAAGTGCTCGGGGACGCCGACGCCGATTTCGACGAACGCCTCCGCGAGCAGGAACTCGAGGAAGTCGGCCGGCGTGGTTTCGGCGCGCTTCTTCGCGATGACGGTCGGCGGTGCGGTCTGGTCGGTCCAGACGACGGTGCCGTCGCCGGGCATCCCGACGGTGAAGTCGCTGCCGGCGTACCGCCGGAGCGCCTGCGGCGCGTCGTCCGGCAGCCACTCCGTGGGGTACGCCGCGGGGTCGAGCGAGTCGACGAGCAGCCCGAGGTCCTCGGCGGCGGCCGGGGGAAGCGTCTCGAAGTCCGACTCCGCGTCGAGGACGACGCAGTCGGGGGCGTACGCGGCGCGGACGTCCCGGAGCCGCGACGGCAGGTCCCGTCGCTCGAACATCCCCTATCCGAGCGCGAGCGCCAGCACCATGCCGACCGCGAGGAGCCCGGACACGCCGACAACGCTGAGGACGATCTTCGTCGCCTTACTCATGCGAACACGTGGCGAGGCGTCCGGCATAAAGCCTTCAGTTCGGCGGCGTGCGCCGCGCCCCGACGGCGACGCGGCCGGCCGGTTCACAGACCGCGGGCCCACTTGGCACGGAGAACCGACGGTTCCCAGCACGGAGGACGGACGGTTCCACCCGAAACGGAGCGTTCAGTCGCTCGCCGGCTCGGTGCCGACGTCGGCTTCGCGTGCCACGCGCTTCCAGGCGTCGCTCCAGTACCGCGCGAGGTTGACGCCGGCACGGGTGTAGAAGTCGCCGACGATGGCGGCGAACACGGCGAGCAGCCCGAGCCCCATCCCGGGGAGCGGCACCGACACCGGCGACAGCCCGACGAACTGCGAGGCGGGGCCGGCGAACAGCGTGAGGGCGTAGCCGGCCGGCAGCGCCAACACCGCGATTGGGAGCCTGACCACGTACGTCGCGACCAGCGCGCCGTACAGCGGCCACCGGGTGTCGCCGGCGCCCCGCAGCGCGCCGCGCATCGTCCGCGAGACGGCGAAGCCGGCGACGCCGAGCCCGAACACGCGGACGAACACGACCGTCATCCCGACGTCGTCCGGGTTGAACGCGGCGGCCACGGGCCGCGCGACGACGAACAGCGCCGCGCCGATGAGCAGCTGCGTGACGAGCGCGAGCCGCAGCGTCTGCCAGCCGTACTCGTCCGCCGTCTCGTCGTCGCCGGCGCCGATTGACTGGCCGACCAGCGTCGACGACGCCGTCGCGTACCCCCACGCCGGCATCAGCGCCAGCAGCATGATGCGGCGGGCGATGGCGTACGACGCGACGACGTTCGTCCCGAGGACGCCGAGGATGAACAGGAACGGGAACCGGCCGAACGTCCGCGACAGCCGCGTCCCGGCGAGCGGCAGACTCACCCTGACCAGTTCGCGCGCCAGCGACGTGTCCCACTGCTTCCCGCCGACCGGGAACCGGACCGAGTAGTCACCGGAGAGCAGCGCCCACGCGAATATCGCGGCGGCGAGCGTGTTCGCGGCGGTCGTCCCCCAGGCGGCGCCGGCGATGCCGAGCTCCGGGAACGGGCCGACCCCGAAGATGAGCACGGCGTTCAGCCCGATGTTGGTGGGGAGCGTCAACAGCCGGACGTACATCGGCGTCCGGGTGTCGCCGGAGCCGGCGAGCGCCCGCGCCGCGATCATCGACCAGAACCGGAACGCCACCGAGTACATCACGATTCGGAGGTACGTCCCGCCGTACCGCCGGGTCACCGCGTCGTTCGTGAGCACGCCGACGAGTTCCTCCGCGAAGAAGAACGTGAACACCGTGATGGGGACGGAGACGAGCAGCGCGAGCCACAGCGACTGCTTGATGGCGAAGTTCGCCTCCGCGTCGTCGCCGGCGCCCTTCAGCCGGGAGACGACGCTGATGGTGCCGGAGGTGAGCGCGAGCGCCAGCCCGAACGGGATGAAGTAGTACTGGAAGCCGAATTCCAGCCCGGCGACCGCGGCGCTGCCGGCGTAGACGCCGACCATCAGGAAGTCGGCGACCCGGAGCAGCGTCCGCATCCCGCCGGTGATCATGACGGGAATCGCGAGGTCGAACGCGTCCCGCCCCTTCTCGCGGTCGACGAGGCCGAGCGAGGCCAGCACCGCCGGGAACAGGAGGAGCGTCTCGCGAATCCGCGCCCGCAACGAGGACAGCATTCACCGGAACTGCGTGCGTCGCTTTCAAGGGCGTGTCGGAACCGGTGGACTTGGTACGCGAACCGAAACCGACCAAGGCGAACCGAGGAGGAAGGGAGTCAGAAACCGGGGTGCTGAGGAGTCAGAAACCGGGAAGCCGGAGACCAGATGTCGGGTGCTGGAGAGTCGAGAGTGGGGGTTCGGGAGGCGGGTCGTCGACCGCGTCAGTCGTCGTGCGGGCCCCAGGACTCGGGCATCTCGATGACGTACCGGCCGTCCTCGCGGAGCGAGATGATGTACTCTTCGCGGTCGTACAGCTCCATGAGGTTCAGTTCGTACTGGCCGGGGTTGACGATGCGGATGGACTCGAACTGGTCGTTGAGCTTCTGTCGAAGCGCGTCGAGGTTCGGGTCGGACGACTCCTCGGCCGCGGCGTCGTCCGCCGCGTCGGCCGCTGCGGCGCGGTCGGCGTCCGCGTCGGCGGCGGCGTCGGCGGCGGCGTCGGCGAGTTCGTCCTCGGAGACGACTTCCGACCGCGCCTCGGCTTGCGCGCCGTTCTCGGAGCCGGCGCCGACCTGGTCGGCCGCGCCGGCGGGCGCTCCGCCGCCGAGGTCCGGGTCGCCAGCGGCGTCAGCGCCGGCAGCGGCGTCGCCGTCGACGGCGCCCTCCGGCCGGAACTGGAACTTGTTGCCGCCGCACTCCGGGCAGCCCGACAGCATCTCCTTGGAGCCGTCGGCGAACGTCCGGCCGCAGTTTGTACACTGGTGGGGCATGCTACTTGCGCGAGACGAGCGCGCTGATGAGGTTCTCGTCTTTGTGGAGCGTCTCGATCTGGTTCGCCGGGCCGATGACGGTGAGCTTCTTCGCGGTCTGCTCTTTGCCGAGGATGCGGCCGACGAGCCCGCCGCTGCCGCCGGACTCGTTTTTCGGGTACGTCTCGATTTCGATGCCGGAGAAGTCGTCCGGGCTGATCTCGGTCATCGTGACCTCGATGAGCTTCGACTCCTCCTCGGGGCTGAGCCCCTCCTCCAGGACGACGATGTCGCCGTCGCGGACGGAGTCGAGGATGAGCCGAATCTTCTCCATCGACGTGAGCCCGTCCATGCGGGCGCCGCTGATCAGGTCGATACGGACGCCGTCGTCGCCGTCTGGTGTGGTTGCTTCGGGCATGGTTAGGCGAAGTACTCCGCGATCTTCTCGTACACCTCGTCCATGTTGTTGCCCTCGAGGGCGGACAGCGGGACGGTTTCGTGCTGCGGGAAGGCGTCCGAGATGCGTTTCACGTCGGAGTCGTCCAGGTCGGTCTTGTTCGCGAAGATGAGCACCGGCAGGTCCTGGCTCTCGATGATGCCGATGAGCATCGTGTTCACCTGCGTGAACGGGTCCTCGGTGGAGTCGAGGACGTAGATGACGCCGTCGACGTCCTCGCGGAGCCAGTGCATGGCCTCGGCGACGCCTTCGGTCGCCTCGCGGGACCGCTTGACGGCGTCGTCTTTGTCCATGTCGTGGTCGAGGAACTCCTTGTAGTCGACCTTCGTCGTCACGCCGGGCGTGTCGACGATGTCGATGGTGACGGTCTTCCCGTTCCGCTCGATGGTGACGTTCTCCTTCCTGCGGGCGCGCCGCGTCTCGTGCGGGATGTGACTCTCCGGACCGACGGCGTCGCCGGTCCAGTCGCGAGCGATGCGGTTGGCGAGCGTCGTCTTCCCGGCGTTCGGCGGACCGTAGATGCCGATTCGTTTGGGCTCGTCGTCGGCGAACAGCCGATCCGTCGCCCGTGAGATGCTGTCTCTGAGATTTGTGAGTAGACCCATTCTGACCTCCTCCCCCTTGTTCCGCGCGAGGGCGTTACCGCACCAAGCCGGGCGCGACACTTAAGGACTACGTCAGACGGGCACTGGACGGCTCGTTGGTCGCTGTACGGACCGATATCGCGGGAACTCGGCGTCTGGACGGCGGCGGTGACGGGCCCTACACAGCGCCGGTCGACCGAGCCAAAATCGGCAGCAAGCGACCCGATCGACCGACAGCAAGCCGTCCGGTGAGCCTAGTGGAACGACCTCGGTGGAACGCTTGAGAGTTCACGGATTCGTCGGTGAGTGTTGGAGCAGTCGAGAGAACTCGGGAAGTCGGGGGATTCTGGAGTGAGTCAGTGGCGTCGGCCGGGAAGGTTGGCCGATAGGCGGGAGGTGCGGCTGACGAGGAGGGTGGTGACGTCCTCCATCGTCGGGTGTCGTGGATGGGAACCCGCCCCCACACCCCCTCGTTTCAGGTGGAACGGTCCTCGGTTGTGGGCGGTCGAGCCAGCTGACACCATTACCTCACAGCACAACACCAGAAAACAACCGTTTTCGCTAGTCGTTCGGGTATGGTTGTGTTGGTTGGGACATAAAGGTGCCGCTGACTAGATGGGGGCTGTCCCCCACCCACCCGTGTTGACTGTTGCACCCGAAACGAAGGGGTGGGGGGGTTTCGGCGGTTAGGAGAAACCGACGGCCGTCCCCCGAACCGCGATCGGGTACCTCCCCCTCGTTTCTAGTCGACTAGACGTTCCACACGCCGACGGCACCGCCATCGATTCGATCCGTTCACCCTTCGTTTCCCGTCTAGGACCCCCGACCCTGACTTCCAGTCTAGCGGCGACGCCCGGCTCCACGTGCCTCCATCGTCATCCCTCTCGCACGAGTTAAACCGACTCGATAGCCGCCTCGAAGCCTCTCTCATCTATTTTCTCGTGAATCACTGCGATTACTGTATGTGGCTGATATAACCGCGACTACGGACTGGTCAGTTCGCCCAGCAGATCAGCCAGCTCGATACGTGGCGGTCCGGGCGACAGACGTCCGCTAGGTGGCCTAGAAGATCAGAATTCGTACTAGTAGACCATTAGTCTGAACGGGCGAAAATCCGAGCTATGCAGTTGAAACTAAGGTCTTGTCGAGCACGGTGTCAGCAGTCCGGTAGTGGCCACCTCCTACCACGACACCGAGGCCAGCCGGAATCGGTCGGGACGCCGACTCAGCGGACGTCGGAGCCGCCTCACCGTGCTCGACGTCGTTCGATTCGGTCAGACGCGAGGTGAATCATCCGGCGAAGAGCAAGGTTTTTGTTCCCCCTCTTCGTCCGGTTCGTCTGCATCACCTGGACGCCGCACGCAACGGCTTCACGCCGGATTCTTCCGTATATCCCCGGCTGACGCCGAATTCTCCGGGGTATCCCGGGCGCGTTCCAGTTGAAATGGAGGGGTGACTGTACGTGACGAGAAACCAACCATCGGACGACGCCCGCGCGGTCGACGACGCGGCTGACGGCGACGACGACGGCGACGCGGACGACGCCGTCGACGCCGTCCCCGCCGACAGCGACACCGTCGACGACGCCGCTCGCGACCGACAGCGCGCCACGTCCGGGACGGACGCGGAATCGAACGAACCGCCGGCCAGCGAGGGAATGGCCGGCGACACCAGCGACGGCACAGACCGCCGTGGCCCCGCCGCCGCCGACACCGCCGACGGCGCTACCGCCGCCAGTGACGCCGAATCGGCGCCGGTCACGGACCCGGGGAGCGACGGGGAAACCGGCGGTGCGGACGTCCGTGACGACGCTCCACCTGAAGTGGAGGCGGACGACGGGGCGGTCGACGAGGCCGACCCGGCCGGGACCCCGGCCGAAACCTCGGCCGACACGTCGACCGGCAGCTCAGCCGACACCTCGGTTGACGGCGACGCCGTCGGCGGCGACGACGCCGCCGGGAGCTTCGAGTTCGGCTCTCGCGCACGCACGGAGACGGAGGTCGACCTCGACGTCGACGAGGTGCTCGGCGAGGACGACGACGACGAGGACAGCACCGGGCTGTTCGACGACCTGCTCTCGGGCGAACCCATCTTCGAGAACAAGGAGGTGTTGCGGCCGAGTTACACGCCGCACGAACTCCCGCACCGGAACGACCAGATCAACAAGATGGCGACAATCCTCGTCTCCGCGCTGCGCGGCGAGACGCCGTCGAACATCCTCATCTACGGGAAGACCGGGACCGGGAAGACCGCCTCCGCGAAGTTCGTCTCCCAGGAGCTCGAATCCACCTCCCAGAAGTACGACGTTCCCTGCGAGGTCGAGTACATCAACTGCGAGGTGACCGACACGCAGTACCGCGTGCTCGCACAGCTCGCGAACAAGTTCATCGAGAAGAACCAGACCCTCATCGACGACCGGCTCGACGAACTCCGCGACCTCCGGTCGCGAGCGACCGAGGACCCGGCCGCCATCGCCGGCACCGAGTTCGACGCCGTCGCCGCCCTCGACGACCGCATCGCCGACCTCGAAGACGACCGCGAGGAGATGGAGGAGGTGCCGATGACCGGGTGGCCGACCGACCGCGTCTACTCGACGTTCTTCGACGCCGTCGACTACCACGAGCGCGTCGTCGTCATCATGCTCGACGAGATCGACAAGCTCGTCGAGAAGTCCGGTGACGACACGCTGTACAACCTCTCGCGGATGAACTCGGAGCTGGAGAACTCCCGCATCTCCATCATGGGCATCTCGAACGACCTGAAGTTCACCGACTTCCTCGACCCCCGCGTCAAGTCGAGCCTCGGCGAGGAGGAGATCGTCTTCCCGCCGTACGACGCGAACCAGCTCCGCGACATCCTCCAGCACCGCTCGGACACGGCGTTCAAGGCGGACGCGCTCACCGAGGACGTCATCCCGCTGTGCGCCGCCTTCGCCGCGCAGGAGCACGGCGACGCCCGCCGCGCGCTGGACCTGCTGCGGACGGCCGGCGAACTCGCCGAGCGGTCACAGGCCGACCTCGTCGAGGAGTCACACGTCCGGCAGGCGCAGGACAAGATCGAACTGGACCGCGTCGTGGAGGTCGTCCGGACGCTCCCGACGCAGAGCAAAATCGTGCTGTTCAGCATCATCCTGCTGGAGAAGAACGGCGTCCACAACGTCAACACCGGCGAGGTGTTCAACATCTACAAGCGGCTCTGTGAGGAGATCGACGCGGACGTCCTCACTCAGCGGCGCGTCACCGACCTCATCTCCGAACTCGACATGCTCGGCATCGTCAACGCCGTCGTCGTCTCGAAGGGCCGCTACGGCCGCACCAAGGAGATCAGCCTCTCCGTCCCCATCGACGAGACCGAGGCCGTCCTGCTTTCGGACTCCCGGCTCGGCGACATCGAGGACGCACAGCCGTTCGTCCAGGCTCGGTTCGACAACTGAACTACGGCTGACCGCAACCGACCGGACGACACCCCTCTATTTCTCCTGGACTACCCGGCTATTGCTGTTGCTTTTCCGCCAGAACTGGTTCCAGGTGAAACGGTGGCGTTCGCGGACTCCGTCGACACCGGGCCGGCGGTGGCGCCTGCGGCTACCTCCACCGGAACCGACGGGGCTACGCCCGTCGGAATCGTCGGCGTGGAGGCGGCGCCCGAGAACAGCAGCCGCACCCAGCCGAGGTACGGGATGCGGACGCGGGCGACGCCGCGAATCCACTCGGTCTTCACGGGCGGCGCGAGGCCGTTCGCCTGGTCGTACATGTCGTTGTGGTCGCCTTTCGTGATGAAGCCCGCGTGCGGCGCCGGGCAGTACGCGATTTCCGCACAGGAGTCGCCGGCGAGGTAGGCCGGGTTCGCGCGGTCGTACCAGTTCTCACCCCGGTCGACGTGGAGCCGGGCGCGGTGGATGATGGGCGCCCCGACCCGGTCGGGCGGCATGTAGACGACGACGGAGCCGTACGACCCGAACGTGGTGTAGTTGTGCTCCGCTGCGATGTCGTACGGGACGACGCCGGTCTCGTCGTAGGCGTACTCCGGCGAGAACCGGTCGGGCTGGGTGATGAACACGAGGTCGCCTTTCTGCATGTGCGGCTGCATACTGCCGGATTCGACGGCGACCATCGGCGGCCACACGCCGGAAACCGCGAACAGGAGCATGCCGACGAGGACGACGGCGAGCGCGGAGGAGAGCACCTCGCGAACGAACATCAGCGGCCCCGACTTCGCCGTGAGAAACCGCCTCAGCGGCCCCGGCGACGGAGGGCTGTCGTCGCTCATTGCACCGTCGTACCCGGGCGCCGGTGTTGAACCTTCTGCTACGGGGGCCCCGCCGACACCGACACCGACGCCGACATCGACGGCGATACCGGTGCCGTCGACGATACCGGGTCGCCGGTGACGTCGAGACGGCGTCCGGCGAACCCCGGGTTCGCTACGCTTTTCCGCGCTGCCGCCCCACGTCGCGCCGTGCCACTGGAGACGCCCTCCCGGGTCGTGCAGGCGCTCGCGGGCCGCGGCTACAACGCCGAACGGGAGGCCGTCACGCTCATCTCGGAGGCGGAGGCGCCCGCGCTCGCGCTGGAGGCGGCCGTCGAGGCCGCCCCGGACGACACGCTCGTTCTCACCACCGAGCACGTCCGCGAGGCGCTCGAAACCGCGCCCGTCCCGGACCCGGACGCGGTCACGCCGGACGACGCCGCGGCGGCCGAACCGGCGCCGACGACGGCGGAGACGCCGTCTGCAGTCCCCGGCGGACAGGGCGACCCGACCCCCTCCGTTTCGACTGGAACAGGCGGCGAGACTTCGGGAAGTACCGACGCGAGCGCCGCTGACGACGCTCCACGTGAAACAGGGGGGTCGTCCCGCGTCGGGTCACGGTCGCCGCCGCCGGCGGACGTCGCGAACGACGTCACCGGCCAGTCCACGGGGACAGGCGAGTACGACGAGTTCGTGGAGGTGTTCCGCGACCGGTACGAACGGCTCGCCTCCCAGCTCCGCGGCCGCGTGAACCACCGGCCCGCCGACACCATCGAGGCGATGGGCGGCGGCGCCGACGTCGAACTCATCGGGCTCGTCAACGACATCCGGTCGACCGCGTCGGGCCACTGGCTCGTCGAACTCGAAGACACCACCGGGACGTTCCCGTGTCTCGTGATGAAAGACCGCGACATCGCCGACCTCGTCGACGAACTGCTGCTCGACGAGTGCATCGCGGTGTCCGGGACGCTCGCCGACGACGCCGGCATCGTGTTCGTCGACGCCATCCACTTCCCGGACGTCCCGCGGACCCACCGGCCGTCGACCGCCGACCGCCACGTCCAGGCGGCGCTCATCTCGGACGTCCACGTCGGGTCACAGGAGTTCATGGCCGACGCGTGGTCGTCGTTCGCCGACTGGCTGTACACCGAGGAGGCCGAAGCCGTCGAGTACCTGCTCATCGCCGGCGACATGGTGGAGGGCGTCGGCGTCTACCCCGACCAGGACGAGGAGCTCGACATCATCGACATCTACGACCAGTACGAGGCGTTCGCGGAGTACCTGAAGGAGGTGCCGGGCGACCTTGAAATCGTGATGATTCCGGGGAACCACGACGCCGTCAGGCTCGCGGAGCCACAGCCCGGCTTCGACGAGGAGCTCCGGGACATCATGTCGGTGCACGACCCGCAGATCACGGGGAACCCGTCGCTCGTCACGGTCGAGGGCGTCAAGGTCCTGATGTACCACGGCGTCTCGCTCGACGAGGTCATCGCCGAACTCCCCGAGGAGAAGGCGAGCTACGACGAGCCGCACAAGGCGATGTATCAGCTCCTGAAAAAGCGGCACGTCGCGCCGCAGTTCGGCGGCCACACACGCGTCGCCCCCGAGGAGAAGGACTACCTCGTGATGGACGAGGTGCCGGACGTGTTCCACACCGGCCACGTCCACAAGCTCGGCTGGGGGAAGTACCACAACGTCCTCGCGGTCAACTCCGGCTGCTGGCAGGAGCAGACCGCGTTCCAGAAGTCCGTCAACATCGACCCGGACGCCGGCTACGCCCCGATTCTCGACCTCGACACGCTCGACATGACGGTCCGGAAGTTCAGCTGACCCGGGCGGGGCGACGGAGCCTGAGCCCGGACCCAAGAGGGTTCGCAGTGCCGGACGCGACGCTGCCGGTCCGGTCGGCCGTCAGTCCCGCTCGATTCGGTACCGAGTCGTCGGCTTCCCCTCGAACCGCGGGCCGTCGCCGACCGCGTCGAACCCCGCTTCCGCCGCGGCGTCCCGCAGCGTCGACTCGTCGTCGACGAGCAACAGCTCCACCGGCATGTCCTCGGCGGCGGCGAACCGCATCGGCTCTTCGAGCAGGCGTTTGCAGGCGTCGGCGGTGCCGCCGAGCCCGGTGACGTGGACGACGCCGTCGCGGACGTCGAACGCGACGAACCCGCGGAGGTCGGCCGGGTCGGCGTCGTTGTCCTCGTTCGGGTCGGTCGGCGGCTCGTCGACGGCGGCGACGCGGACCGTTCGGTCGTGGACGACGTCACGCATCGCTTCGGCCGGGGCGTCGGCGATGGCGGCGATGTGGTCGGCGTCCGCCTCGACCGCGTCACGGACGTGCATACCTCGGTCTGCGGCCGAGACGACGTAAAACCCGCGGACAGCCCGGGTGGCGCGGACCGAAACGGCGACAGCGATGGCGTCGCGGACGGTCGGAGCCGCGACGCTTACGTGCCGCGCCGCGGACCGACGACCATGAGCGTCCGCGAGGAGTTCGACGCCTGGGCCGCGCAGGGCCGCGACAGAGGGATGGAGGAGCGCCACTGGCACACCGCCAAGCACGCGCTCGCCCGGATGCCCGTCGAGGCCGGCGACACTGTCGTCGACCTCGGCACCGGAAGCGGCTACGCGCTCCGCGCGCTCGCCGAGACGAAAGGAATCGGCCGCGGCTACGGCCTCGACGGCGCCCCGGAGATGGCGCGGAACGCCCGTCAGTACACGCTCGACGCCGACCCGGACGCGGACGTCGGCTTCGTCGTCGGCGACTTCGGGTCGCTGCCGTTCGCCGCCGACGCCGTCGACCACGTCTTCTCGATGGAGGCGTTCTACTACAGCGACGACCCCGCGGAGACGCTCGCGGAAGTCGCCCGCGTCCTCCGCCCCGGCGGGACGTTCTACTGCGCCGTGAACTACTACGAGGAGAACGTCCACAGCCACGGCTGGCAGGACGACATCTCCGTCGAGATGACGCGGTGGGACGCCGACCGGTACCGCGAGGCGTTCCGCGACGCCGGCCTCCACGTCGCCGAGCAGGACAACATCCCGGACCGCGACGTCGACGTCCCGCCGGCGTCGGCGTTCCCGACCGACGGCTGGGACTCCCGCGAGGAGATGGTGGAGCGCTACCGGACGTACGGGACGCTGCTCACCGTCGGCGTCGCCCCCTGACCGGCGGCGACGGACGACGGACCGCCGAACGTTTCAGAGCGCCCCGCCCCCGCCGCCGCCTCCGCCGTCCCCGTCGCCCCCCAGTCCGCCGCCGACGCGTTCGATGACGAGGAACGACGCGGCGGTGACGACGAGCAGCACCGTCCCCATCGCGGTCGCCGGGCCGAGCCGCCGGCCGATGAACCGCTCGACGGCGACGGGCATCGTGTAGGCGCCGCCGCCCTCCGCGAGCACGACGGTCGCGTCGAACTCGCCGATGCTGATGGCGAACGCGAAGGCGGCGCCGGCGACGACGCCCGGCCAGACGAGCGGCAGTTCGACGTCGACGACCGCGCGGAGCCGCGAGGCGCCGAGTGCGCGCGCGGACTCGACGAGCGACCGGTCGAGCCGGCCGAGCTGCGGCGCGACGTTCCGGACGACGAACGGGTAGGCGGCGACGCCGTGCGCGGCGACGATGGCGACGGGGCCGGCGACTGAGATTCGGTAGCCGAACAGCGTGACGCCGAACACGAGCCCGCGGAGCAGCCCGAGGCCGACGACGATGCCGGACACCGCGAGCGGCGCCATCGACAGCGCGTCGACGGCCCACCGTCCGCGGAACCGCCGGGTCGTCACGACGGCCATCGCGACGCCGGTCGGCAGCGCCACCACCAGCGTCCCGGCGCCGAACAGCAGCGAGTTCTTCACCGCCGGCAGCGGCTTCACCTGGAACTGGCCGCCGGACACCTGCCGCTGCAGCAGGAACCGGTAGGCGTCCAGCGTCACCTGCCCGTCGACGGTGAGGCTGCCGTACACCATGCTGGCGAGCGGCGCGAGGAACACCGCGGCGACGACGACCGCGTAGCCGGCGACGGCGACCCGAACCGCGGTCCGCTTCGGCGTCCACGACGCCGGAAGCAGCGGGCGACGGGGCTGCTTCCGGGCGTTCCGGTGCTGGCTGGTCGTCGCCTGCTCGTACCGCAGATACAGCGCCGTCAGCGTCAGCGACACTCCGGACTCCAGCGTCGCCAGCGCGGCCGCCTCGTGGTAGTCGAGCTGCTGGACCGCGGCGTAGACGAACACCTCGACCGTCGCGTACCGGGCGCCGCCGAGCGCGAGCACGATGGGGAACGAGGCGAACGTGAACACGAACGTCAGCGTCGCCCCCATCAGCACCGCCGGCAGCAGTTGCGGGGCGACCACGTCGCGGAACGCCCGCCGCGGCGACGCGCCGAGCGCCCGCGCGGTCTCGACGGCGGAGGCGTCCACCTGCTCCCACGACGCCGCGACGACGCGGGTGACGAGCGGCGCGTTGTAGAAGGCGTGCGCGACGACGATGGCAGTGAGCGACGGCAGCAGGTTCAGCCGCGGCAGGCCGACCGCCGCGAGCGCCGCGTTCAGCGTCCCGGACGCGCCGAACGTCGCGTAGAAGCCGACGGCGACCATCACCGACGGGAGGATGAACGGGAGGATGGTGAGCGACCGCAGCGTCCGGCGGCCGCGGAACTCGAACCGGGCCAGCACCCACGCGCCCGGCAGTCCGAGCGCCACCGAGGCGACCGTCGACAGCAGCGCCTGCCACGCCGTGAACCCGAACAGGCCGAGCGTCTGCAGCGTCCACAGCGCCGCGAGCGGGTCCGCGAGCATCGTCCCGGCGAGGTAGCCGGCGAAGCCGACGGGGTCGGCGAGCAGCCGGCCGACCCAGCCCAGGTAGAACTCGCTGGTCAGCACCGCCGCGAGCGGCGCCGCCGTGAGCTCGCCGTCCACGACGACGGCGTCGACGAGCACCGTCGCGACCGGGTAGTAGAACAGCGCCACCAGCAGCAGCGCCGTCGCCGCGGCGAGCAACGGCAGCGCCCGGCTGCGGAGTCGACTGCCGAGCCCGCGACTCATCGCCGTGCCTCGCCGGCGGAGGCGACGCAGCCGGCGCAGGCGACACGTCGGGCGGGCGCGCCGGTCAGTTCGAGGCGAACTGTTTCGCCCACTGGTCCGTCCATCGCGTGACGTTCCCTTTCAGCTCCTGGTAGGAGAACTCCACGGGCTCCGGCGGCACCTTCGCGTACTTGCTGTAGTCCTCCGGGAGCGGCGCGTCCGTGATGGCCGGGATGGAGACGTTGCGTTTGGCGATGCCGACCTGGATTTCGGGGCGCAGCACGAACTCCATGAACTTCCGAGCGAGCTCCGGGGCGTCGCTGCTGCGGAACCGCGCCATCCCCTCGGAGCTCCCGTACGCCTGGTCGTTCAAGAACCGAATCTGGTGTTTCTGCATGTTCTGGTCGTACCGGTTCGCGTACACCTGGTCGGTGGAGTACGACGTCACCATCGGCGCTTCGCCGCTGGTGTACGCGGAGTAGCTGTCCGACCAGTTGCCGAGCACCTGCACGCCGTTCTGCTTCAACTGCTCCCAGTAGTCGAGGTAGCCGTCCTCGCCGTACCGCTTGACGGTGTGCAGCATGAACCGCTTCCCGGTGACCGCCGACGTCGGGTTCTGCGTGATGAGGTCGCCTTCGAACGCCGGCTTCGTCAGTTCGTCGAACGTCTCTGGCGCGACGAACTCGCCGCCCTCCTTGGTGGCGTTCCAGACGAGGCTGACGTAGCTCGTGTCGAACGGGACGGCCCGGTCTTTCGGGTCGAACCAGAGGTTGTCCTTGATTCGGCTCGCGCCGTCGAGTTCGGGGTACTCGGTGAACAGCGGCTTCGTGAACTGGCCCGTGCCGCGCTTCTCGTCCGCCCGGATGAGCGCGTTCACGTCCAGGCCGATGTAGACGTCCGCCTCGAAGTCGACGCCCTGCGCGGCGCGTTCGATGTAGTAGTTCAGCTCGTTCTGCGGCGTCTTGTACACGAGCGTCGCGTCGAACTCGTCTTCGAACCGCCGTTTCAGCCACGCGCCGGGGCTAGAACTCGGCGCGTTCGTGAACGCCGGGTACGACGTGACGACGAGCGTGTTCGCCGTCGCGGGCGTCGGCTCGCCGGTGGTGGTTCCGGCACCGCCGGGCGTGTCGCTCGTCGGCGTCTCTGTGTCGACTTTCTGGGCCTGACAGCCGGCGAGCAGCGCGGCGCCCGTCGCGCCCGCCGCCGTCAGGAACTGTCGCCTGCTCCGTGTCATTACTGGGTGGTCGCACTCGATAATATTTAACCTCGGTGATTATCTCCCGGTGGTCACGGGCCGGCGGTGCCGGGCGGGTGGCGCTCGCAGGTGCCGTCGAGACAGCGGACGCCGGACGCCGTCTCGAACAGCGGGAGGCCGCACTCGCAGGTGCCAGCGAACTCGCCGGCCGGAATCGAGAACGCCGTCTTGCAGTCCGGGTAGCCGTCACAGCCGAGAAACAGCCGGCCGCGGTGCCGGCGGACGCGGAGGTCGCGGCCGCAGTCCGGGCAGTCGAACCGGCGGTCGAGCGCGTCGCGGACGGCGTCGTTCAGCGACTCGCAGGCGACGTCGACACACAGTTCGAACACGTCGCCGCGGGCGACCCGCATCGTCGGCAGCCCGCAGTCCGGGCAGGCCTCGTCGGTGACCGTCGCGCCCGCGGGGAGACCGTAGCGGTCGTCACAGCCGAGACAGACGACGTCGCCGCCGGCGCGGACCAGCGCGGCGCCGCAGTCCGGGCAGTCTCCGACCGGCGTTCCGGCGTCCGTCACCGGGAACGCGACGCGTCGCCCGACGTCGTGCGACTGCACGCGGAGCGTCCGCTCGCCGTCGCGGGCGGTCACGGCGAAGCCGTCGTCGTCCGCCTCGACGGTCACCGAGTCGGGCCGCGTGAGCCACGTCACCGGCTGGTAGCCGCCGCGGTCGTGGACCAGGACGGTCTTGTCGGGCTTCACGACCACGACGACGTGGCCGCGCTGGAGGAGGCCGTCGCCGGGCGAGTCGAACCGGGTGGTGCAGTCGCCGGCGAGGACGCGGAGGGTCGCTGGCATGGCGACGATGCCCTCGGCTTCCTATTTGGAGTCTCGGACCGCCGAGCCGTGACGTCGGGCGCTCGGCGTTCAGCATCCGCTTCCGCGTCCGTCGTCCGGCGCCCGGAGTCCGGCGGCCGCCGTCAGAACACGGAGTCGGCGGTGGCGGCGCCGACGACGGAGAACACGGCGCCGACGGAGACGGCCTTCATCGTCACGAGCACCGTCGTCCGGAGCGGCACCGGCGGCTCGACGTGGTTCGGGATGAGCGTCGCCGGCGCGTCGAACGACAGCGCCAGGATGAGCACGGAGAGGTACGAGACGGTGACGAGCGACAGGAACCGAACCGGGACGCCGGCGACCTCCGCTTCCCGGTCGGGGTCGCGGTCGTCGTCGGCTTTGTACAGCGCGCCGTAGCCGATGGCGAACACCAGACACACCGTCGCGGCGGTCTGCAGCCAGCTCATGCTGGCGGCGAGCCCCCACACCTCGTCGGTCACGACGAACGGGCCGGCGAGCAGGAAGCCGCCGACGACCTGCTGGGCGGTGTCCGCGAGCGCGTACCGGCGGCTGCGTCCGACCATACGTCCCAGTCACTCCTCCGACACAAAAGCGATGCGGGCGGCGCCCCGCGCGGCCGACGCCGCGGGGGTCGACCCCGCACCGACGACTCGGGTCCGCGCGGCTGCGGCAATCCTCGGGACGGAGGACAGCGTTAAACGCCGACCCGTGCTACGGGCGGTCATGAACCCTGACGCCGCTTGTCACCGTCGAGTCTGCCGATTCCGCCGCCGAGAGGTGGCGTGCTGATGCGGGTCGTCGCGAAGTTCGGCGGCACGTCGCTCGGGTCGGGCGACCGAATCGACCGCGCCGCCGACACCGTCGCGAAGGCCGTCGAGGAGGGCCACGAGATCGCCGTCGTCGCCTCCGCGATGGGGTCGACGACCGACGACCTGCTCGAGGAGATACAGTTCGAGGTGGAGCCGGACGACCGCGCCGAAATCGTCTCGATGGGCGAACGCACCTCGGTCCGGATGCTGAAGGCGGCGCTGTCGGCCCGCGGCGTCGACGCCGTCTTCCTCGAACCGGGGAGCGACGACTGGCCGGTCATCACGAACGAACACGGCGAGGTCGACGCCGAGGCAACGCGCGAGCGCGCGGAGAAACTCGCCGCGCAGATGGACGGCGTCGTCCCCATCATCACCGGGTTCCTCGCGCAGACGCTCGACGGGAAGGTGACGACGCTCGGACGCGGCGGCTCGGACACGACCGCCGTGATGCTCGGCCGGTTCATGGACGCCGACGAGGTCGTCATCGTCACCGACGTCGAGGGCGTCATGACCGGCGACCCGCACGTCGTCGAGGGCGCCCGGAACGTCGCGCGCATCACGGTCGACGAACTCAGGAACCTCTCGTTCCGCGGCGCCGAAGTCGTCGCGCCGTCGGCGCTCAGCTACAAGGACGAAGACCTCGACGTCCGCGTCGTCCACTACCAGCACGGCGATCTGCTCGCCGGCGGCACCACCATCGAGGGGAGCTTCGAGAACCTCATCGACATGCGGGAGGGGTCGCTCGCCTGCATCACGGTCGCCGGCCGCGCCATCCGGAACCGGCCCGGCATCCTCGCGGACCTCTCGACGGCGCTCCGCGACGCCGACGTCAACATCGACGCGGTCGCCTCCGGCATGGACTCCGTGACGTTCTACGTCGACACGGCGCTCGCCGAGCGCGCCGAGACCGCGCTGCACGACGAGGTCGTCACCGACGAGTCGCTGTCGTCGGTCACCGTCAAAGAGGAGTTCGCGGTCGTTCGCGTCATGGGCGGCGAACTCCCGAACCGTCCCGGCGTCATCTCGGACATCGTCGGCCCCATCGCCGCCGCCGGCATCAACGTCCACGACATCATCACCTCCGCCACCTCCGTCGCCCTCTTCGTCGACTGGGCCGACGCCGAGGACGCGCTCGAAATCGTCCAAGAGGAGTTCTGAGCCGCGGTCGGGCTTCCGCCGCGCCGCTCCGCTCTTCTTCGCTTTTCTCCGCTCCGCTCCTCACTGCTCTTCTCCGCCTCGCCTGCCTCTATTTCCCGTCGAACAGCCGCTCCCCGATTGCTGACGGGAGGCCGGCGTCGTCGACCGCCTCGGCGACCGCGTCGACGTCGTACTCCACGCGGTGTTCCGTCACCGACCGGTCTTCGACGTCGAGGACGGCGTACGCCGCCCGCGGGTCGCGGTCGCGCGGCTGCCCGACGCTCCCGGGGTTCAACACGACGCCCTCCGGGAACGTCTCGTGGCCCTGGACGTGGGTGTGGCCGAGAATCAGCGCGTCCAGCCCGCCCGGGTCGACCGCCAGTTGGTCGGCCGCGGTGTCGACGAGGCCGCCGGTGAACTCCTTCGGGTACGTGTAGCGGTCCGGCTCCGCCGGGTGGCCGTGCGCGACCGCGACACGGTTCCCGCCGACGACGCGGCGGTGCGGCAGGCCGCCGAGCCACTCCACCGCCGCCTCGTCGAGCGTCTCCCGCGCGTACTCGACGCCGGCTCTCGCCATCCCGTTGAACCCCGGCGCCGACCCGGCGACGACGGCGCGGTCGTGGTTCCCGCTCACCGTCGGGACGCCGCGCTCCCGCAGCGCCGCGACGCAGTCGCCCGGCCACGGGCCGTAGCCGACGACGTCGCCGGCGCACACCACGCCGTCCACCGGCGGCATGTCGTCGAGCACCGCCTCCAGCGCGACCCTGTTGCCGTGGACGTCTGAGATGACTCCCAGTTGCACGGGACACCGTACGGCGTCACGCCTGTTACCTCCAGCGACGCCGCTCTCTCGCTCCGCGTTCGCAAAACCGTAGGTGGCGGCTCGGCTCTGCGGACTTCGCCGCCGTGGGTCGAGGCGTCGTTCGGTCGCTTCGCTCGCTTATTCGGTGTTTTACAGCAGTACGTGGCGGCTCGGCCCTGCGGACCTCGCCGCCGTGAGTCGAGGCGTCGTTCGGTCGCTCCGCTCCCTCACTCCGCCTCGCGTTCCCCGTTTTCGACCGCCAGCCCGACGCTGTCGTCGCCGACGTGGACGCCGGCGGCGCAGACGGCGTGTTCGTAGTCGAGGCCGTAGGCGGTGCGGGCGGCCGACACGGCGGTGGTCGGCTCGAAGTCGAACGGCCGCGGCTCGTCCTCCTCGTACGTCGCGACCAGGTGCGGCTCGTCGACCTCGCGGACGAGCAGCGCGTCGCGGCGGACGATGCCGACGTGGGCGGTGTCGTCGTCGACGACGCCGGCGACCCGCGGCGTGTCGTAGTCGTCCTTCTCGTAGTCGAGCGCGTGCAGCGCCTCGACGAGCGCGTCCCGCGCCGGGTAGCCCCGGTCGACCTTCTCGGCGACGGGGTCGACGTGCGAGCCGTTTCCGACGACGGCGGACGGGTCGCGGTCGTCGCCGGCGACGCGGACGCAGTTGTACGACACGTAGGGGTTGTCGGTCGGCTCCGCCTCGGCGGTCGGGCCGACGGTCAGGGTGTCGTCGCCGCGGCGCACGATTTCGCGGTTCGGGAAGCTGCGCGAGGAGACGCGGTAGGCGCCGACTTTCGGGCCGACGACGACGAAACGGCCGAGGTACATACACGATACTGCCCATCGACTCGGCAAATAGGTGGCGGTGTATGCACGGACGAGCGCGGCGGGGGCGGCGGCTGAGACACCCGTGACGGCCGCGGGTCGCCGCCCGAACCGGGTTCGCAACACTCATATGTTCCAACCGACTACGGAGTGATGCTGACGGAGGCGCCGTCGGCGAATGCACGCAGTCCATTGGGGTAGTGGCCAATCCTGTTGCCTTCTGGGGGCAACGACACTGGTTCGAATCCAGTATGGACTATCCTTCCGCTCGTTTCGTGTCGAGACGATTCCCTGCGCAGTCACGCTGTTTCCAGTCGAAATGATGGGGTGTGTCTGACGCGCGTCAGATGGTGGCTCTGTCCGCTCTGCGCGCTCCGGGCGTCCCCGGCCTTCGGGACGCTCCAAACTACTTCCTGACGTCGAGCAGCGCCACTCGCTCGAGGACGACGTCGCCGAGGTCGCCGTCGGTCGCCGCCAGTTCGGTGGCGGTGACGTCGAAGAACTCCCGGACGAGCGCCTCGTCGTAGTCGCCGAGCGCGTCCACGGAGTCGTCGAGGAGGTCGCGGACGCGGTCCTCTGCGGCGGCTTCCGCCTCGTCGCCGCCGTCACAGAGCACGACGACCGGCAGCTCCCCCTCGGCGACGCCGAGGTCGAGCGCCTCGTTTATCTGCCGGCGGCCGGCGGCGTACAGCGTGATTTCGATGCCGCGGTCGCGGGCGACGTTCTCGCCGCGGGTGAACGCCCGGTCGGCCAGTTCGACGGCGCGAGCGAGGTGGTCGCGGCCGACGACGTAGCGCGCGTCGAACGCTTGCACGGTGCAGCCCGCGTCGTCGGCGACGGCGTCGAGGTCGCCGAGGAAGGCGTCGAGGTCGTCGATGACCGCGCGGCCGTCGACGAGCCTCACGAGAAATCACCGAACGTGGCCTGTCCGCCGTCGTCGTCGCCGTTCGCGGCCGCGGTGGTCGCCGCCGACACGGAGGCGTCCTTGGTCACGTCGTCCATCGACGAGTCCGGGCGGCCGACGGCTTCGAGGACGTTCTCGGCGGTCTTCCGGCGGCCGCGGAGCGCCGCGAGCACCACCGACTTGTCGGCGTCGCGGAGGTCGGCGCGGCTCTCGATGCCGGCCTCGAACAGCCGACGGGCGCGCTTCCGGCCGACGCCGCGAACCCCGGCGAGGTCGAGCAGTTCGTCGCGGACGCCGTACTCGACCCGCTTTTTCGCCTCGCGAATCTGGACGCTGACGCCGAGGTCGAGTTCGCCGGCGAGCTGTTCGGCGGCGCCGAGCAGCCACTCCGCGGTCTCCACTTTCCCGCGGATGTCGCCGGGGCCGACGCCGTACCGCTCGGCGATGCGGTCCTCGTCCAGTTCGCTCGCCCAGTCCTCAAGCAGCCGCGCGGTCTTCAGCGCCGCGAGCCAGTCCTCCCACGCGACGTCTTCGAACTCCGAGGGCGCGCCGCCGAGGAACTCCGGTTCGCGCTCGTAGAACTCCTCCTCGTACGTCTCGCGGTCCCCGGATTTCAGGTAGAGCTGGTACATGTCCGGCGTCCGGGCGACGAGGTGGTACAGGCCGAGCGGCGTCAGCTCCGGGTCGGATTCCGCGTCAGGACCGTCGTTGCCGGCGTCGGTCTCGCCGGTACCGTCGGCCTCGCCGGCAGCGTCGTCGCTGTCAGCGTCGCCGGCGGCGTCGAGGAGGTCCGAGCCCGTGACGAACTCGGCGTCTGCGGCGTCGACGTCGTCGGCGTCTGCGGCGTCGGCGTTCTCGTCGGTGCCGGCGGACCGGCGCGTCCGCGTGCTCGTCCGCGTGTCGCCGGTGTCCAGCGCGTCCCGGAGGCCGTCGATGATTTCGGCGGCGCTCATCGGGTCGAGGTAGAGCCGCGAGACGGTGTGGCCGATGCCGGTCGCGGTGACGGTGCCGTCCTCGCGGTCGACGAAGCCGTTCGCGTCGAGGTAGTCGAGGACGCGGTCGGTGACGGATTCGAGCCGCTGGTCGTCGTCGGTCTGGCTCGCGTACAGCGTCCGGCCGAGGAACTCGAGCAGGCCGTCGCGGCTGTTGGCGAAGCCGGAGGCGACGGTGGCGAGCAGGTGGGTGCGGAGCGCCGGCTCGGCGGCGAGCTTCGACCGGACCGGCTCCGGGTCGGCCCAGATGTACCGCTCGAACAGCTCCTCTTGGGTGTCGTGGTCGTTCGCGAGCAGCACGGCTTCGCCGTACGGGTCGAGGCCGGGGCGGCCGGCGCGGCCCATCATCTGCTGGACTTCGAGCGTGTCGAGCGGCTTCATGCCGCCGAACTCGCCGTCGTAGCGCTTCCAGTCGCGGACGACGACGCGGCGCGCGGGCGTGTTGACGCCGGCGGCGAGCGTCGGCGTCGCGCAGATGCACTTGATGAGCCGGTCGCGGAACGCGTCCTCGACGAGGCTGCGGTGTTCGCTCGCCAGCCCGGCGTGGTGGAACGCGGCGCCGTCGACGACGCAGTCGGCCAGGTCGTCGGCCGTGTCGGTGTCCGAGACGTCCCGGATGTCGGCCGCGAGCTCCTCCAGTTCGCGGCGTTCGCCCTGTTCGAGCCGCTTCGCGGTCACGCCCGCGAGCCGCTTCGCGGCGCCCTCGGCGTTCCGGCGGGAGTTCACGAACACCAGCGACGAGCCGCGCTGGCCGTCGACGGTCTCGTCGAGCGCGTCCGCGACCAGCGCCGACGTCGGCTTCTCCCCCGCCTCGACCGGGACTTCGCGCTTGCTCCCGTCGTCGAACGAGACGGCGTTGCCGTAATGCACCCCCATCTTCAGGTCGATGGGGCGCCAGTCGGACTCGACGAGCGTCGCGTCCAGCCACGACGCCACCTCGTCGGCGTTCCCGACGGTCGCCGAGAGCGCGACGACCTGCAGCCCCGCGTTGATGCGGCGGAGCTTCGCGAGCGTCACTTCCAGCGTCGGGCCGCGGTGGCTGTCGTCGACGAGGTGGACCTCGTCGGAGACGACGCAGGTGAGGTCGTCCACCCACGGCGCGCCGTTCCGTATCAGCGAGTCCACCTTCTCGGAGGTCGCGACGATGACGTCCCGGCTGGCCAGCCACTCGCCGTCGGACTGGTAGTTCCCGGTGGAGACGCCGACGTCGACGCCGAACTCCTCCCACCGCTCGAACTCCGCTTTCTTCTCGGAGGCCAGCGCCCGCAGCGGCACGATGTAGAGCGCCTTCCCGCCGCGCTGCACCGCCGACAGCATCGCGAGCTCCGCGATCAGCGTCTTCCCGGACGCCGTCGGGACGGACGCGACGACCGACTCGCCGTCGGCGACGCCGGCCTCCACCGCGGCCGCCTGCGGCGGATAGAACTCCTCGATGCCCTCCCCTTCGAGCGCGTCGGCGACGCCCGGCGGGAGGGTCGAGACGTCGGATGGCTTCATTGCCGTCTCTAGCCCCGTTCGGCGGTTTAAACTGTCGGAGGCACGGTGGAAGTGGTCGCTCCGGCGGCGTCGCCGGCCGGCTCCCGGTGCTGCCGCCGCGGTCGCCGGGGTTGCCGCGTTCCGGCGGCCGCATCGAAGGGGCGTTTCGGGTGCCGATTCCGGCGGCGTCTGAACCCCCTCGCTTCCGGTGGAATCCGAAGCGGAATCCCTCCGGTGTCGTCGGGTTTCGTCGCCACTGGGTGCGCGGCTGTGGGCTGTGGAAGCGCCCCCGCAAAAATCGGGCGTCGGGCGACCGTTCAGTGGCGGCCTATTCGAGCGCGGACACGTCGAACTCGAACGCCGCGACCGGCACTTCGAGGTCGCGCTCCACCAGCACTTCGGGGTGGAGTTCGCCGATGACGCCGACGCGCTCGCCGTCGACGACGACGTCGGCGACGCGGCCCGGGATGAAACTCGGGTGTGCGGTCGCCGGCGTCTCCAGTTCCGCGTCGAAGTCGTCACAGAGCGCCTGGAGCCGCGCCTTCGCGTCCTCGTAGGTCGCGTCGGTGCGGGCGACGACGGCGGCGACGTGCCGGGACTCTGCGACCCGGGTGTTGACGTCGTCGTCGCGGTGCGCGACGAAGCCGACCTCGGCGAGGTCCTGTGGGTACGCCCGGTGGGTGTTGTTCTCCAGCACCTGCGTCAGCGACGGCAGCGCCCACGTCCGGAGCTGCGTGTACTCCTCGCTGTACGGGCTCGTGATTTCCGCGCGCGGCGCCGCCCCGAAGTCGTCGTCGCCCTCCGAGAGCCGCATCCGGTCGTAGTTCTCGGCGGCCGACGTCATGTGGAAGTTCAGCATGTCCTCGAAGCCGAGGCCGACGAGGCTTGTGCGGACGGCGTCTTCGAGCCGGCTGTGTTCGTGTCGGCCGCCGATGGTGCCGATGTCGGGGTACGTCGGCTCCAGTTCGTTGAAGCCGTACGCGCGGCCGACGTCGTCGACGAGGTCGAGCGGGTGGAGGACGTCGACGCGGTACGGCGGAATCGTCACGTCGTACACGGTCTCCTCGCCGAGCGAGTACGTCGCGTCCAGGCCGCTGCGCTCGAACAGGTCGACGACGTCGTCGGCGTCGAGGTCGACGCCGAGCATCGTCTCGATGCGGTCGTGCGAGACGGACTTCTCGTCGGTGTCGAGGTCCGGCCGGACCAGTTCCGCGCCGTACTCGTCGGGCGTCGTGGCGCCGTCGGCGTAGACGACCTCCACCTCCTCGACGGTGCCGCCGCGGGCGGCGAGCGCGTAGCAGATGATGACGCACATCTTGTCGATGGTCCACTGGTCGGTCCCGGTGAGTTCGACGAACAGGTCCCGCGAGTCGGTCGACACCTCGGTGCGCGACCCGTTGATGACCGGCGGGAACGAGAACAGCCCGATTTCGTCGTAGATGGCCGGGTAGCGCTCCAGGTCCTCGACGAGGTCGGCGTACGTCTCGCCGGTCGGGTGGTCCGTCAGGACGTCGCCGGGCGTCATCGCGGCGTCCGAATCGAGCGGCACGAACCGGTCGCCGTCCGGGTCGACGCCGCGGTACGTGATGCTGTTCGCGGACGCCTCCGCCGCGGACCGGCCGTCGCCGACGTCCTCGGGCGCCTCGGAGCCGTCGAGGTCCGCGCCGAGGTCGGCGTCCACGTCCGGTTCGGCGTCGTCGCCGGCGTCGTCGAGGTCGCTGCTCCCGCCGGCGAGGCCGCCGCCGAGGTCGAGGCTGCCGCCGGCGGTGCCGAGCCCGGCGCCTTTCAGCATCGTGAGGTCGTGGATGCCGATGGCGCCCTTCGCGCGCCCCCGCCCCATCGTCGCGTGCAGCTTCTCTTGCAGCTGGATGAGCGAGTCGAGCGCGGACTCGTCGAGGTCGACGCCGCGGACGACGGCGCCCGTCACGTACGGCCGCTCGTCCGGGACGGACTCGTCCACCTCGATGGTCCAGTCCGGGTCGTTCGTGTCGGGGACGTGGACGCCGCGCGCGTCGCCGTACTGGTAGCGCAGCGACCGCGCGACGCCCTCGACGGACAGCCGGTCGAGCCGGTCCGGGCCGAACTCGAACTGGAGTTCGCCCTCGTCCGTGTCGCCCTCGTACTCGAGGCCGAGCGCGAACAGGTCGTCTTTGAACTCGTCGTCGCTCTTTTCGTCGTGGCCGGTCAGTTCGCGTAGCTCGTCCGTGTCGATGTCGACGACTGGCATCAGTAGGTCACCTCTGCGTTCCGCAGGAACTCGAGGTCCGCGAGCGTCCCGTGCAGGTCGCGGATGTCCTCGGCGCCGGTCGTGAGCATCGCGAGCCGTTCGAGCGCGAGCCCCCACGCCATCACGTCGCAGTCGACGCCGAGCGGCGACAGCACCTCCTCCCGGAACAGCCCGGAGTTCCCGATTTCGATCTCCTCGCCCGTCTCCGGGTGTTCGCCGAACAGCTCGAAGCTCGGCTCCGTGTACGGATTGTAGTGCGGCTTGAACCGTATCTCCTCGATGCCGAACTGGCGGTAGAACTCCTCGAACGTCCCCATCAGGTCGCGCACCGACAGGTCCTCGGCCATCACCCAGCCCTCGATCTGGAAGAACTCCAGCAGGTGCGTGGCGTCGAGCGTGTCGTTCCGGTACGCCTTCTCGACGGAGAAGTACCGCTTCGGCGGGTCGACGTCGGCGCCGGCGTACCCGGAGAGGTACCGCATCGACAGCGACGTCGTGTGGCCGCGCAGCGCGACGGCGCGCGCGAAGTCCTCGCTCCACGGCGAGTGGTAGCCGTCGCCGTCGTCGCCGACGCCGTTCCGGTGGGCGTCCTCGACGCGGTCGACGAGGTCGGCGGGGAGGTCGTCGACCGGCGGCACGTCGAGCGCGAACCGGTCCCAGTGCGTCCGCGCCGGGTGGTCCTGCGGCATGAACAGGCAGTCGTTGATCCAGAAGTCCGCGTCGGCGTGCGGCCCCTCCATCTCCTGAAAGCCCATGCCGACGAGGACGTCCTTCACGCGGTCGGCCATGTTCCGCAGGACGTGCGTCCGGCCGCCGTCGACGTCGGGGGCGTCTGCCTCGACGTTGTACTCGGTGAACTCGACGTCCGCCCACTCGCCGGACGTCAGCAGCTCCGGCGTGAGCCGGTCTGCGGTCTCCGCCGTCTCGACGCCCTCCATCAGCGCCGTCACACCCTCGTCGGTCAGCGTCACCGACCGGACGGTGCGCTCGGACAGCTCGACGAGGCCGCGCCGGTCCAGTTCGTCGAGCACGTCGCCGTCGGCCACGTCGTCGCCGGCGGCGAGCGCCGCGAGCGCGGCGGCCTCTTCGTCCTCGCCGGGTGCGGCGTCCGGGTCGGCGCTGAGTTCGCCGCTGTCCATGCTGCCGTACCCCTTCCGCGCGAAGTTCGACAGCGCGATGTCGACGGCCGGGCCGTCGAGGTCGGCGGCGCCGATGACCTCGCCCATCGACACCGGGTCCTCGTCGGCGCCGGCGTCGACGGCGGCGCGGTACAGCCGAATCTCCGGCAGCCCCGCCTCGGCGTACCGCCGGCCCTCCTCGGTGAGTTCGGCGGACTCCTCGACGGACTCCGTCACCGCGACGAGGCCGTCGTCGCGGAGGTCGAAGGCGGCGCGGGTGACGGTCGCCGGCTTCAGGTCCGTCTCGTCTGCGAGCTGTTCGACGGTCTTTGCGTCGGTCGCGCTCGCTGCCTCCAGCAGCGCGACCTGGGCGTGTGGACGTCGCATTTCGTTGGGTGAGTGTGCGGCGTGTCGTCGGTTAGTCGTTCCGACCTCGCACGGCCGGCTCGGCGTCCGCGACGCCGTCCCGGTCGAGCGGTTTCGCCGGGACGGCCCGGGGAACCAGCCCCGTTCGCCGTGCCGCGGTCAGTCGATGGAGACGGTTCGGGCGTCGGTCTCGGGGAGCAGCGGGAGTTCGGGGTAGACGACCTCGACCTCGTAGCGCATCTCCGATTCGCCGGCCGCGCCGAACACGCCGACCGGGACCGTGGTCTCGTCGGAGAAGTACAGCGTCTTCTCGTGCATCTCGACGCCGTTCGCGGTGACGCGAATCCCGGCGCGGGCGCCGCCGCCGCGGTTCCGCACCGTCAACTCCCGGACGTCGTTCTCGCCGACACCGATGCTGTCCGGGAAGTCCGCCCACTCGACTTCGGCGCGCGGAAGCCGCTTCGCCTGCTTCAGGACGCGCTCGGCGACGCCCTCCGAGAGCCCCGCCGCGGCGAGTTCGGACGCACCGCCGGCGACGAGGGCAGCGGGCGACGTCAGGCCGCCGGCGGCGAGGTTCTCGGCGCGGCTCGACCCGATGCCGTCGACGGCGGTGAGCCCCGCCGCCTCCGCCGGGACGCCGTGTTCGACGCGGGCCTCGACGCGCCGCGCGAGGTTCGCCGCGCGGGCGCCCGCGAAGTCGTCGAGGAACTCCCGGAGCGCCGCGAGCAGCCGCAGCGCGTTCTGCCGAATCACCCACGCGTCCGACCGGAGGTCCGACGGCGTCTTCCCGCGGACGGCGGCGCGCAGGATGGCGTACACCTTCCGGTGGCCGTCCTCCAGGTCGGTCGACGTGTCCGAGAGGACGCGGTCGACGGCGTCGGTCTCGGAGGCGCGCGCGGACACGGAGTCGAACTCGGCGGCCGCCGCGACGGTCCGCAGAACCCCGGCCTCGTCGACGTCGTCGCGGTCGGCGAGCCGCTTGAACCGCTCTGCGGTTTCGAGCCGCAGGTAGTACTTCGAGGTGAGCCGGCCGAGCGTCGTCGCCTCGACGCCGAGGGAGTCGTCGGTCTCCACGAACCCCTTGTCGACCAGCGAGTTCAGGGTGTCGCGGACGCGGTCGCGGATGCCCTCGAAGTCGTACTCGTCCGGCTTCGACTTCGCGCGGACGTAGTAGAACGTCGTCTCCAGCCAGTCCATCACGTCGTCGAGGCCGGTGATGGTGCCGAGCGCGATTTCGGCGTTCAGGTGCGACTCGACTTCGGCGGCGAGCCGCGACTCGATCTCCTTGCCGTCTCGGAGCAGCGCGCGGTACTTGTCGGCGTCCGAGCGGTCACAGACGACCCAGCCGTAGCCGACGTCGTCGTAGCCGGGGCGGCCGGCGCGGCCGAGCATCTGCAGGACGTCCAGCGGGCTGATGTCGACGTCGCCCTCCAGCGGGTCGTGGTGTTTCGTGTCGCGGATGACGACGCAGCGCGCCGGGAGGTTCACGCCCCACGCGAGCGTCGACGTGGAGAACAGCAGCTGAATCTTCCCCTCCTTGAACCACGCTTCGACCTTGTCGCGGTCGAACTTCGACAGGCCGGCGTGGTGGAACGCGACGCCGTCCGGGACGGAGTGGCGCAGCGTCTCGTTGTTCAGCTCCTTCGCCTCGGTGTGGAAGTCGTAGTCGCCGCGGGCGCCCATCGGGACGTCGCGCTCGGCGAGTTCGTCCCGGGCCTTCTTCGCCGCCATCACGGTGTCCTGCCGCGAGGAGACGAACACGAGCGACTGGCCGTCCTCGCGGATGTGCGGCTCGGCGAGGTCGAGCGCGCGGTACAGCCGGCGGTACTTGTCCGCGAACCCGTTTTCGCCGTGCGTGTACGTCTTCACGCCGGTTTCGAGGTCGACCGGGCGGTACTCGTCGCCGAACTGGAACGTCGTCTCCGGCGGCGCGTCGAGCCACTCGGCGACGTCGCCGACGTTCGGCATCGTCGCCGAGAGCGCGACGACGCGCGGGTCGCAGATGCGGCGGAGCCGCGAAATCGTGACTTCGAGGACGGCGCCGCGCTTCTCGGAGTCGAGCAGGTGGACCTCGTCGATGACACAGCAGTCGACGTCGGCGATGAAGCCGTAGCGGGCGGACTCGTGTTTCCGAGTGGCGGAGTCGGCCTTCTCCGGCGTCATCACGAGGATGTCGGCGCGCTCGGCGCGCCGCGGATTCAGGTCGCGTTCGCCGGTGACGACGTACACCGAGTAGCCCAGCTCCTCGAACCGCTCCCACTCGGACTCCTTCTCGTTGGTGAGCGCGCGCATCGGCGCGACGAACAGCGCGGTGCCGTCCTCGCGCAGCGTCTCGCAGATGGCGAGCTCCGCGAGCGCCGTCTTCCCGGAGGCGGTCGGCGCGGCCGCGACGATGTTGTCGTCGCGCTCCAGAATCGCCGGCAGCGCCTCGCGCTGCATCCGGTTGAACTCCTCGAACCCGAACGCGTCGGCGAACTCTGGGACTGCGTCTGCGACTTTCATCTGTTGAGTGTAGGGCAGGTGGCGGGGCCGCGGCGGCGACGCGGCCCGCGCCGGTAGCTACGAGTACGTCGGGACGCTTTCGCGGATAGGTGTTTCCTTCTCGGCGTTCCGCGCCGGCGGCGGCCGGCGCCGCGCCGCCGCCGCGTCCACGGTGCGGTCGCGGCTGTCACGGCTCCGGGAACGGTTCAGCGACCGGCCTCACCCTCCCCAGCCGACGCCGGCGCGGCCTCGCTGTCGCTCGGCCGTGCCGCCGCCCCTCGCGCGCTCCCGGCCGCGACGTAGCGCGGCCGCCACGCGCCGGAGACAAGAACAGTTCACCGTCGCTCATCTCCGCCGCTCGGGGGTCGTCGCTGAACTTCCTCGTCTACGGCTCCGCGGTGCGTCCCGAGAACGGTCCCGTGAGCGGTCGTGGCAGGCGTCCCGGGACAATCGAGTCGTTTAACAGGCGTTCCGGGGTAGTGACGGACGGAAATGCCCAGCGGAGACTACGACCCCGAGGCCGCCGAGTCGAAGTGGCAGCGCCGGTGGGTCGAGGCGGACACGTACGCCTACGACGAGGAGGCCGCGACCGACCCCAACACCGTCTTCTCCATCGACACGCCGCCGCCCACCGTCTCCGGGAGTCTCCACATGGGCCACCTGTACGGGTTCACGCTGCAGGACATCGTCGCCCGGTTCCACCGGATGCACGACGACACCGTCTACTTCCCGTTCGGGTTCGACGACAACGGCATCGCCTCCGAGCGGCTCACGGAGGAGGAACTCGGGATTCGCCACCAGGACTTCGAGCGCCGGGAGTTCCAGGCGAAGTGCCGGGACGTCTGCGCCGACTACGAGTCGCAGTTCACCGAGAACGTCCAGGGGCTCGGCATCTCGGTCGACTGGGACCAGACGTACCAGACCATCGAGCCGCGCGTCCAGCGCATCTCCCAGCTGTCGTTCCTCGACCTGTACGAGCAGGGCCGCGAGTACCGCGAGAAGGCGCCGGCCATCTGGTGTCCGGAGTGCGAAACCGCGATTTCGCAGGTGGAGACCGAAGACGACGAGCAGGACAGCCACTTCCACGACATCGCCTTCGACGTCGCCGGCGAGGACGAGCAGTTCACGATTTCGACGACGCGACCCGAACTGCTGCCGGCGTGCGTCGCCGTCTTCGTCCACCCGGACGACGACGACAACCAGCACCTCGTCGGCGCGGAGGCGGAGGTGCCGCTGTTCGGCCAGACCGTCCCGGTCATCGCCGACGACCGCGTCGACATGGACACCGGCTCCGGCATCGTGATGTGCTGTACGTTCGGCGACCAGAACGACATCGAGTGGTACCAGGCGCACGACCTGGACCTCCGCGTCGCCATCGACGAGTCAGGCCACATGACCGACGTCGCCGGCGCCTACGAGGGGCTGCACTCCTCGGAGGCGCGGGAAGCCATCGTCTCCGACCTCGACGACGAAGGGTACCTGCTCGACCGCTGGGCCATCACGCACACCGTCAACGTCCACGAGCGCTGTGGCGTCAGCGTCGAGTTCCTCGTCACCGAGCAGTGGTACATCCGGATGCTCGACCGCGCCGACGAGTACCTGCAGGCCGGCCGCGAGATGGACTGGTTCCCCGAGAAGATGTTCACGCGGTACGAACACTGGATCGAGGGGCTGCAGTGGGACTGGCTCATCTCCCGGCAGCGCTCCTCGGGCATCCCGTTCCCGGTGTGGTACTGCGACGACTGCGACGAGGTCGTCGTCGCCGACAAGGAAGACCTGCCGGTCGACCCGCTGTCGGACGACCCGCCGGTGGACGCCTGCCCCGCCTGCGGCCACGACGAGTTCGAACCGGAGAGCGACGTGCTCGACACGTGGGCGACGTCCAGCCTGACGCCGCTCGTCAACGCCGGCTGGGACTGGGACGCCGACGCGGAGGAGTTCACCATGGAGCGCCCGGAGCTGTTCCCGTTCGACCTGCGGCCGCAGGGCCACGACATCATCAGCTTCTGGCTGTTCCACACCGTCGTCAAGTGCTACGAGCACACCGGCGAGGTGCCGTTCGACTCCGTGATGATCAACGGGATGGTGCTCGACGAGAACCGCGAGAAGATGAGCAAGTCCGTCGGGAACGTCGTCGCCCCCGAGGAGGTGCTCGCGCAGTTCCCCGTCGACGCCGCCCGGTACTGGGCCGCCGGCTCCGCCGTCGGCGACGACCTGCCGTACAACGAGAAGGGGCTGCGCGCCGGCGAGAAGCTGCTGCAGAAGCTCTGGAACGCCTCGAAGCTCGTCGACTCGCTCACCCCCGACGACGACCCGGACGTCGCCCACGACGACCTCCGCGAACTCGACCGCTGGCTGCTCGCCGAACTCGACGACCTCACCGAGACGCTCACCGACCAGCTCGAACAGCGCGAGTTCTCGAAGGCCCGCGACGGCCTCCGCGGCTTCTTCTGGCACACCTTCTGTGACGACTACCTCGAAGTCGCGAAGACCCGGGTCCGCGAGGCCGACGACGACGACCCGGCCGCGCAGTACGCGCTCCGCGTCGCCCACCGGCGCTTCCTGAAGCTGTTCGCGCCGTTCCTCGCGCACGTCACCGAGGAACTGTGGCACGACATGTACGCCGACGCCGCGGCCGACCCCGACGCCGCGGACGCCGCCGGCGACGACGCGGTCGACTCGGTCCACCTGCAGGACTGGCCGGCGCCGCTCGGCGTCGACGCCGACCACGCCGCCGGCCGCACCGCCACCGCCGTCATCGGCGCGCTCCGCCGGTACAAGAGCGAACGCCAGCTCCCGCTGAACGCCGAACTCGACCGCGTCGAAGTGTACGGCGAAGGCGACGTCGAGGCGTTCGCCGACGACATCCGCGGCGTCATGAACGTCGACGACCTCGACGTGCTCGCCGCCGAACCCGAAATCGAGTCGGTCGTCACCGGCATCGACCTCGACTACGCCGAGGTCGGCCCGAAGTACGGCGAGAAGGTCGGCGACATCGACGCCGGCATCGACGCCGGCGACTACACCATCGAGGACGGCGAACTCCACGTCGCCGGCGAGACGCTCGACGAGTCGCTGTTCGACGTGGAACGCGAACGCCGCTACACCGGCGACGGCGAACTGCTCGAACCCGAGGACGCCGTCGTCATCGTCCACGACTGACCCGCCGGCACAGTCACCGCCGCTCTCACCGCCGGCCTCATCACCGCCTCCCTCGTCATCTTCACCGCCCACGCCGCCGGACGCGCCGCTCCCGGATTCGGTGCGCCTGACCGCGTCGCCGCGACTGGTTCTCCTTTCGGCGCCCGCCGCTCGCCGGTTCGATTACAGGTCCGCGCCGACCGCGTCCGCGACGGAGTCGAAGCCGTCGCGCTCCAGTACGTCGAGCAGCCCCTCGTTGATGTCGCGTGCGAGGCTCGGCCCCTCGTAGACGAGGCCGGTGTACAGTTGGACGAGGCTCGCGCCGGCGCGGATCTTCCGGTAGGCGCCCTCGGCGTCCGAGACGCCGCCGACGCCGACGACCGGGACGTCCGTCCGCTCGGCGATGAACCGGATCTGGTCGGTGGCGCGCTCCTCTATCGGCTTCCCGGAGAGGCCGCCCCGCTCGGCGGCGTTCGGGCTCCGCAGCGACGCGGGGCGGTCCGTGGTCGTGTTCGTCGCGATGACGCCGTCGAGGCCGAGGTCGTCGACGACCGACAGCGCCTCCTCGACGGCGGGGTCGGGGAGGTCGGGCGACAGTTTCACGAGCAGCGGCGACGCGCCGGCGTCGACGAGCGCCCCCAGGATGGACTCGAGGGCGTCGCGGTTCTGCAGCGACCTGAGGCCGGGCGTGTTCGGCGAGGAGACGTTGACGGCGACGTAGTCCGCGTGGGCGCCCACGCGCTCGTACGTGTAGAGATAATCCTCCGCGGCCTCCGCCAGCGGCGTCGACTTCGACTTGCCGACGTTGACGCCGACCGGGACGTCCGGGTCCGGGACGGCTTCGAGTCGCTCGCCGACCGCGTCGGCGCCGTCGTTGTTGAACCCCATCCGGTTCACGAGCGCTTCGTCCTCGCGAAGCCGGAACATGCGCGGGCGACGGTTCCCGGGCTGCCGCTCCGCGGTGACGCCGCCGACCTCGACGTGGCCGAACCCGAGCGAGGCGAGGAACCGCGGGACGTGAGCGTTCTTGTCGAATCCGGCGGCGACGCCGACCGGCGTCGGGAACTGCAGTCCGAACGCCTCGGTGCGGAGCCGCGGGTCGTCGACGGCGTAGCGGTCACGCACGAGCGACTCGACGGGTGTTCCCTGAACGGCGCGCATCAGCCGGTGGGTCGCCCCGTGGGCGGTCTCCGGCGGCAGCGCGAACAGCGCGGGCTTGGCGAGGTCGTACGCCCTCATCGAGTAGCGCCTCGGCTCGCGGGTGCTTGAACGCAGGGGGTACGGACCGATTAGAAGTCGTGTTCGACGTCGTCGGCGTCGGCTTTCTGGATGATTATCTTGCCGTCACGGACCCTGACGAACACCTCGTCGCCGATGTCCATGCCGGCCACTTCCAGCTCGTCCTCGTGGAGGTTCACGTGTACGTTGTGGTACTCGCCGTTCTCGTCCTTGGCGCCACTCGGACTGAGCGTCTTTTTCCGGACCATCGCCTTGTGGTACCCGGTGATTCGCCGCACGGGATACATAAGTGTTGGTTTACCCCCTTGCGGTCGGCAAATCCGGCGCGCGCGAGCAGTACCGCGGGCCGTGAGCCGACGCGCGCCCGGTTTCGCCCGGGTCTGTAGCGAGAAACCGGCGGAACCAGCCGCTATCATACAAAAGTCTTTCTTCGAGTAGGGGTCACTTCCCCGATACGTTTATCATACCGTGTGTGCTGCCGTCACACGGAGGCGAAAAACCATGGTACGTGAAGACGGTAAGCGAAACTTCGCGCTGCGCGAATCGGACGGAACCGAGGAGAGCGTCTACTCCGGAAACACTCCCCGACAGGCCGCACTGAAAGCGGCCCGTCGGCTGGAACCAGCCAGCTCGGAGGACGCGGCCGACCGCGTCGAGCTCCGTCTTCGTGAGAAGGGGACCGACAAGGTCCACATCTACGAAGGCTGGTCGTGGCGCGAAGAGGCGCCCGACAACAAGCCCGACTGGATGCCCGACGAGATCACCGAAGCGAACGTCTCGAAGCAGGGCATCGAGCACCTCGAGAGCTGACGCCGGAGTTCTGGACGTTCTTTGCGCCGCCACGCCGAGAGCGACTGCGTTCTTCTGACGGAGCCGCCCACGCGTGTCTCCATGTAATCGTATGCGTATCCACGCGAAGACCAGGATGCGTCCAGCCGGTGTCGGTCCCTATCGTTCGACTGTGCCCGTGAGTCACGTCCCCGTGAAACCGCATGACTGGGAGCGGTTGAAACGACGGCCTTTTATGCTGCCCTGCCATCCGAACGAATGCGAAGGTCGCCCGGGCCGAACCCGGGTGACACGGCACGCCCCTCTGGGGCGATGTCGCAAATTCACGCCGACGCTTATCACACGGACAGGCAGTCGGGTCCGGACGAAACCGGCAGACCCAATCCGGGTCTCGCCGGGTCCGTTCCGACGACCTTAAGTGTGAACGGCGATTCGGTTGGAATGCGAAAGACACCGTGCGAATTCCGTCCGGTTCACATCCGGTCGAGTTCGCCGACGTTCGACCCACTCCGAAGGGTTTATGCCCTTGCCAGGAGTTGGTTGAAATCCGCAAGAAATGAGGATTCCGCCCCTGCGGTCCGCCGCAAGACGGTATCTGATGTTAGCCTCGATAGTTCGGTGACACCTGGTTGGTGTCACTGAGCTCGGACCACGCAATAGGTGATCACGTCTTTGACGTGATTCCCGCCACCCCCTGTCCGTCAGGACAGGAACATTCCGGTTGATCCTGCCGGAGGTCATTGCTATCGGGGTCCGATTTAGCCATGCTAGTTGTACGAGTTTAGACTCGTAGCGGAAAGCTCCGTAACACGTGGCCAAACTACCCTACGGATCGAGATAACCTCGGGAAACTGAGGCTAATCTCGAATACCGCTCCCACGCTGGAACGCCGGGAGC